>NZ_JBHTLN010000007.1:0-328903 GCF_042678905.1 Methylophilus flavus | reverse complement strand
CTGGCAATAATATCCTCGATGGCAAAGGCGGCAATGACACTTTGGCTGGGAAGAAAGGTAACGATACCTACATCATTGATAATAGCGGTGTCACAGTCACTGAAGACGCTAATGAAGGGATTGACCAGGTCAATGCCAGTGTCAGCTATACATTAGCTGCTAACGTTGAGAATCTGGTACTGACAGGTAATGGCGACATCACCGGTACAGGTAATGAGTTGGCGAACACCATCACTGGCAATGCCGGAGACAATATCCTGGATGGCGGTGCTGGCGTAGACAAACTGATTGGCGGCCTTGGTGACGACATTTATAAGGTTGACCTTGCACTTACAGGCACTACCGCTGCTAACTTTAAGGTCTCCCTGCAGGACACTATCACCGAAACAGCTGTGGCTAACTCTGGTATTGATACGGTACAGCTCAGGCTGCTGGCAGGCACTGACTACAGCACCATGGCTAACGCCACTACCCTCACCCTGGGCGCTAACCTCGAGAAGCTAGATGCTTCAGCAACCGGTTTAACCAAACTAAACCTGACCGGTAACGCACTCGCCAACACCCTCACCGGCAATGATGCAGATAACATCCTTGATGGTGGTGCAGGTGTTGATATCTTGCAAGGTGGCAAAGGAGACGATACTTACATCCTTGATCTCAAAGTTACAGGTACAGGCATCTCTGCCAATGTGAACACTTTCGATGACTCCATCATTGAAACCAATGGCAGCACCAATGGTGTCGATACTATCAAACTGCGTGGGGCAGCTACGCTTGCTACAGCTACTACACTGACCCTGAATGGTGACTGGATACATATTGAGAATCTCGATGCCTCTGCCACAGGCAAAACCAAACTGGACCTGACAGGCAACAGCCTGAACAATACACTGACCGGTAATGCCGCCGCTAATGTACTGAAAGGTCTTGGAGGTAATGATACTTACATCGTTGATAACATTAACGATGAAGTCAACGAAAATGCCAGCGAAGGTACAGACTTGGTTCAAGCCAGTGTCACCTACACGTTAGGTGCTAATGTCGAGAACCTGGAACTGTTAGGCACGGCTGCCATTAATGGTAATGGCAATAGCCTTGTAAATACCATCACAGGTAACGCTGGCAATAATATCCTCGATGGCAAAGGCGGTAATGACACTTTGGCTGGGAAGAAAGGTAACGATACCTACATCATTGATAATAGAGGTGTCACAGTCACTGAAGACGCTAATGAAGGAATTGACCAGGTCAATGCCAGTGTCAGCTATACATTAGCTGCTAACGTTGAGAATCTGTTACTGACAGGTAGCGCTAACATCAACGGCACCGGTAATGAGTTGGCAAACACTCTCACAGGCAATGCAGGTAACAACACCCTCGATGGCGCGCTAGGCATAGACAAACTTGCAGGTGGACTCGGGAATGATACCTATCTCGTTGACCTGATCCAGACAGGCACTACGGCTGCTGCTTTCAGGGTCGCGCTGCAAGACACTATCACTGAAGCTGCCAATGCAGGCAATGACACCGTCAAGCTACGTGGTGACTTTAATCACATTAATACAACCACCCTTACCTTGGGCGTTAACCTCGAGAATCTCGATGCCTCAGCTACAGGCACAACCAAGCTTAACCTCGCCGGTAACGCACTCGCCAATACCCTCACAGGTAATGATGCAGATAACATCCTTGATGGCGGCGCAGGCGATGACATCCTCATTGGGGGATTGGGAAGTGATACGCTAAAAGGTGGTAGCGGGACTGATTATTTCAAATACTCTAGTACTTTGGATTCCACGTCTAATGGAATGGATATCATCACTGATTTTGCACAGGGTGTTGATAAAATTGACCTATCCGAACTTGATGGTGGTCAGATAGCTTTGAGCTTTGCAAGCACAATATCCACAGCCAACTCCATTTGGTTTAGTCAATCGTCTGGCATTACATTTGTATATGTAGATACTAGCGGCGATACAACCGCTGATTTTCAAATACAACTAACAGGAAATATTAATTTTGTAGCAAGTGACTTTGTATATAACAATAGCCAAGTCAATCATTTATTTACAGAATTTGATGATGAGATAAACCTAAACTCAATCAATATCAATAGATATAACATTACCTATATTTATAATGCACTGGCAGGCAATGACATCGTTACCCTCCCTGATAGCTATACTAGAGCAGCATTGTTGAATTATGACCCTACTCAAGTATTTCATGGCGGAGATGGTGAAGATACTATTTTGGGAGGTAGTCTAGACGATATCATTTCCGGGGATGATGGAATTGATACATTAGCGGGAGGACTGGGTAGTGACACGTATATTGTAGACTTAATTCAAACAGGCACAACCGCTTCTACTTATAGAGTCGCCCTGCAAGATACCATTACTGAAACTTCTGTCGCAGGCTCAGGTACCGATACTGTCAAGCTACGTGGTAGCTTCGACCACCTCAATGCGACTACTCTAACCCTGGGCACCAATCTTGAGAATCTCGATGCCTCAGAAACAGGGGTAACCAAACTGAACCTTATAGGCAACGCACTCGCCAATACTCTCATAGGTAACGATGCAGATAACATCATCGATGGAGGCGCAGGGAATGATTATTTAGTTGGCGGCAAAGGCAGTGATACATTATATGGTGACGCGGGGGATGACACGCTCAGAAGTGGCGATGGCTTAGGTATTGACTACGCATATTTGGATATTCTTCACGGTGGTGAAGGAAACGACATTTATATTATTAGCGGTTACGAAGGAGAATATAGGCCTTCAAAAGTTATTGAAACACTCTCTGTTGCGGCCGGGGGTGGTATTGACACGGTATTTACTAACTATTCATACGCGCTTCCACAATATGTTGAAAACTTAACATTTGATAACCAAATCAGAACAGCCGGCTACACCCTGAGAGGCGTTGGAAATGAATTAAACAACATTTTACAAGGTGATATAAACAGTAATTTACTTATTGGCGGTGCTGGTGACGATATTATTGATGGGGGCATCGTTACGTCTTTAAGTGGCGGGGGCAGCCAAGAGGACTCTCTCTATGGTGGTTTAGGCAATGATAAATTGTATGGTCAGGATGGCATGGATGTGTACTACATTAATGGCTCGGTAGAACACCAAGTAGCGGAAATTTTTGACAACAGTCCGATTAACACATCTTCAGCAGCTAATCTTCTTTATTTCAATTCGAGCATCGAAAACGATACATTGCGTTTATTTTCCGGCGACACTGGTGTGACACATATTTATATCCAGAAAATGCTTTTTGACCTTGAACAAGTAGATGGTATTAAACGTCTTGTTGATTATGCAATCTCAGATGCTTCTTCATTAAATGTTGATGCTAGTGCAATAACAAATAAGGTGGAAATTTTTGGTAACCGTGGCGACAATGTCTTAATCAGCTCCAGCTTTAATGATTTGATCAATGGTAACTCGGGAAACGACACTATCATTGGAGGAGCTGGCTCTGATAGCCTGTATGGTGGATTGGGAGCCGACACTTTCAAATGGAATCTTCATGATAATGGGCTTACAAAAGACCTTTCAAAAGCTACGGATACAATTTTTGATTTTGAGCTAGCTGAAGGAGACAAGCTAAACTTGAAAGATCTGCTTATTGGAGAAACAAAGGATAATATACTTCAGTATCTTGATGTAGTTACGACACAATATGGTGAGACCCAAATTCGAATTAGTTCACACGGCGGATTTACAGCAGGTAACTATAATTCTGCGAATGAAGATGGGCGTGTCATTTTATTCAATACCGACATTTTCAGAGACAGCAGCACAAGTACTGAAGCTGCGCTTATTCAGCACATGATCAATAACCAATCACTGCTCATTGATTAAATTTATTTTAGGAAAACTGGCTCAATAACTCTTTAACTACCGAAGTTTTATGAGCCAGATTACCGATCTGTATCGTCATTCGTAACTTATCCGGCCCGTTCATGCGGCAGCGTTTGTCGCGTTGCAACAGGTTTATCAGCTTCATCGGGTCAATATCGGCTTTGACATTGAACTGTAACTGGATGGCAGCATCGGAAGCATCTACCTTGATAATGCCCAATGGTTTGGCGGCAATCCGCAGGCGGTGGCAAGCGATCAATGCTTCGCCAGCTTCCGGCAGCAAGCCGAAGCGGTCTATCAGCTCTTCCTGCATCACATCCAGCGATTCGTCGTCTTCACAGTTAGCCAGGCGTTTGTAGAGCACCAGGCGTTCATGCACATCCGGGCAATAGTTGTTTGGTAACAATGCTGGCGTATGCAGATTGATTTCTGTCGTCACACCCAAAGGCGCATCCAGGTCTGGCTCTTTGCCGGCTTTCAACTGTTTCACCGCATGATTTAGCATATCTGAATACAGGGTAAAACCGATCTCCTGCATCTCTCCGCTCTGGCTATCGCCAAGCAACTCGCCTGCGCCACGGATTTCGAGGTCATGCATCGCGAGGTGGAAACCGGCACCCAGGTCTTCCAGCAACTGGATCGCGTCCAGACGCTTTTGTGCTTGGGGAGTGATGGTGCGGTGCGGATCTGTAAGCAAATAGGCATAAGCCTGGTGATGGCTACGGCCGACGCGGCCACGCAGCTGGTGCAATTGTGCCAGGCCGAACATATCTGCCCGGTTAATGATCATCGTGTTGGCGGTCGGTACGTCGATACCGGTTTCAACAATCGTGGTACACAGCAATAAATTGGTGCGTTGCTGGTAGAAGTCACGCATCACGTGTTCCAGCTCGCGTTCACGCAATTGACCGTGTCCAATCGCAATCCGCGCTTCAGGTAAAAACTTCTCCAGTTTTTCCTTCATCACATAAATGGTATCCACTTCGTTATGCAGGAAATACACCTGGCCGCCGCGCTTGAATTCGCGCATCACCGCTTCGCGGATAATGCCTTCTGAATATTCGGTATGGAAGGTTTTAATCGCCAGCCGTTTTTGCGGTGGCGTGGAAATCACAGAGAACTCGCGTAAGCCTTCCATCGCCATGCTTAAGGTGCGCGGGATGGGTGTCGCGGTAAGCGTGAGCACATCCACCTCGGCGCGCAAGGCTTTCATCTGCTCTTTCTGACGCACGCCGAAACGGTGCTCTTCATCGAGGATCGCCAGACCCAGATTCTTGAATTTCACGTCTTTCTGGATCAGCCTGTGCGTGCCAATAATGATATCGATACTGCCATTTTCCAGGCCTTTAAGCGCCTCAGCTTGTTCTTTGGCGGTGCGGAAACGGGATATCTCGGCAATCTTAATCGGCCATTCAGCAAAGCGGTCCACAAAGTTCTGGTAATGCTGTTCAGCTAGCAATGTGGTTGGCACCAGCACAGACACCTGGCGGCCGCCCATCACTGCCACGAAGGCTGCGCGCAGTGCAACCTCGGTTTTACCAAAGCCAACGTCACCACACACCAGCCTGTCCATCGGGCGGCCGGATTGCATGTCTTTAATGACGTTCTCGATCGCTTCCAGCTGATCCGGCGTTTCTTCAAACGGGAAGCCTTCGCAGAAGGCTTCGTAATCTTGCAGACTCAGGGTAAACGCGTGTCCACGACGCGCGGCACGTTGCGCATATAAATTCAGTAATTCAGCGGCAGTATCACGGATCTGCTTGAGTGCTTTTTTCTTGGCTTTTTCCCACTGGCCACTACCAAGCCTGTGCAACGGTGCGCTTTCAGGCGGGCCGCCGGAATAGCGTGAGATCAGGAACAGTTGCGACACCGGCACATATAATTTGTCTTCACCGAAATACTCAATCAGCAACAGCTCGGTTTCGCCTTCGCCAAAATCTATATTGACCAGGCCTTTATAACGCCCTACTCCATGTTGTTCATGCACCACCGGGTCACCCAGCCGCAATTCGGAAAGGTCTTTGAGCATGCCTTCGGCATTGCGCGCTTTTTCCTGGTTGCGACGGCGTTGCTGGCGCACGGTGCTGGCATAGAGTTCAGCTTCGGTGATGACGGCTAATTCGCCATCAATAAAGCCCTGGTGTAATGGCGATACACCCAGCATGACCGGGAACTGGCTTCTTTCAAATCCTGCCCAGTCCTCAGCCAGTGAGAAAGTCACACCGTGTTCGCTGAACAGCTGTGCAATGGTTTCGCGGCGACCCAGGCTTTCAGCCGCGATTAATACACGGCCGTCAAACTGGCTGATAAATCCCTGTAGCTTATGCAATGGCTGTTCGGCACGACGGTCGACTTCAACCGGCGATAGCGTCGTGACGTTTTGTATCTGCTGATGCACCAGCGCAAATGCATGCGTCTGTTTGAAAAACTCATCGGTTTTTTGCAGCAGGGTTTCCGGCCGCAAAATCGGTTTTTCGGCATCGTAAGCCATCAGGCGATAACGGCTGTTGGCATCGGCCCAGAACGTTTGCGCGGCTTTATCCAGGTCACCATGCAGGCACAATACGGTTTGCATGGGCAGGTAGTCAAACAGGCTCGCGGTTTGCTCAAAAAATAATGGCAGATACCACTCCACACCACCGCTGGCCGTGCCTTTGCTCACATCTTTGTAAATTTTTGCGCGTTGCGGGTCGCCCTCAAAATATTCACGGAACTGGCTGCGGAACAAGGTGATGCCGGCATCATCCATAGGGAACTCACGGGCCGGCAGCATACGGATTTCGGTGACTGGATACACGCTACGCTGCGTATCAATATCAAACGTGCGTATGGTTTCTATTTCATCATCGAACAAATCAATACGGTAAGGAAGCGTACTGCCCATGGGATATAAATCCACCAGGCCGCCACGCACACTGAACTCGCCCGGGCTCATGACCTGGCTGACATGATGGTAACCCGCCTGCGCACATTGGTTGCGCAAGGCATCGACATCCAGCTTTTGGCCTTTTTTCAGCATAAACGTATGTGCTGCCAGGTAAGCCACCGGTGGCAGGCGCAGTAATGCCGTTGCAAGCGGCACAATCACTACATCGCTCTTGTTCTGGCTTAACTGGTATAGCGTAGACAGCCGCTCCGAGATTAAATCAGGGTGCGGGGAAAACACATCGTAAGGCAGCGTTTCCCAATCCGGCAGCAAATGGGCTTCGATGCCTTTCGCAAAATAGGGAATCTCATCCATCAAGCGCTGGGCTTCAAATGCATTGGCAGTTAGAATCACCAGCGGCGATTGTGTTGCTTTTAAACCACAGGCCAATTCGGCCAGCGCTTTGCTGTCTAATCCCTGACTATGGAAAGAAAAACGCTGGGGATGTCCGACGACGGGAAGTGAAACTGCCATAAAAGAATAAAATCTTATTGCTCAGGTTAGGTGAGTAGTTCTTGGCGAATCTGCCGAGTTTGCTATTATAACTGCAAGCGTCCGCTGGCTGTACCGGCATTATAATGAGGCGCTCGAGCGATAACGTTGCCTAGACTACAATCCAGGCACATTTCCGGCACGGAGAAACCATATGAACGATAAACAGGCCGTCGCGCTGGAAGCAGCCAGCTACGTCAAGAACGATATGATTGTCGGGTTGGGCACAGGTTCCACCGCAAACTATTTTATTGAGGCTTTAGCCACTCGCCAGCAACAGGAAAACCTGCGCATCACCACCGTTGCCAGCTCCAATATCAGCATGATCAAAGCCCAGTCTGTTGGGTTAACTGTGTTGAGCCTGGCACAGCTTAGCCAGATCGACCTCTACGTGGATGGTGCCGACGAAATCACCGCCGACAACAGCCTGCTCAAGGGCCGTGGTTATGACCTGGTCATGGAAAAACTGCTGGCTAAGGCAGCGAAAGAATTTATTGTGGTGGCCGACAAAAGTAAACTGGTCAGCCGCATCGGCGAAAACTATCCCATACCCATTGAAGTGATGCCGTTTGCCTGGCAAGCAGCCAAACGAAGCATTGAAGCAATTGGCGGCACTGGCGATTTACGCCCAAATGCCGCCAAAGATGGCCTCTGTATCACCAGTTATGGCAGCCTGGTGCTGGATATGCGATTTGACGCCAGCCTGGATAGTCATCAATTGAATGCCTTACTCAACAACATCCCCGGTGTGGTTGAGCATGGCATTTTTGCCAAGCTGGCAAGCAAAATATTGATTGCCGACCAGGGCAAAGTCGAGACGCGGGCTTAATCGCTTTTCTCGCCCCACAATGCGTTTTCTAAACTGTATTTCCGCGCGTCACGCATGGCAATGGGCTTTTCTTGCCTGTTTATGCAGTGTTCTGCTCGCCTGTAACGACTCCGGCAGGTCCAGGCAGCATCCCCAGGAAAAACCCAAACCAGACCCTTATACTATCCGTTTTGTCACCATCAACAGCCCTGATACCTATTTCATAGATAGCCAGAACAATTATGCCGGGCTGGAATATGACCTGGCCAAACGCTTTGTTGATTTCCTGGGACCACCTTACAAGCTTGAATTTATAGTGGTGGAGAGCTTTGATAAAGTCTTCCCTGCCCTGATGCATGGTGATGCCGATATTGCGGCGGCGGATATCAGCATTACCGCGTCACGCAAACGGCAATTCCTGTTTGGTCCCGCCTTCAATCAGGTGCAGTCCATGGTGGTGTACAACCGCGACCAGAACAGTGAACCAGGCAAGCCAGATGCACTATTTAATAAACGGATCGTGCTGCCAAAAAGCACCAGCTTCGTCGAACGCATGCGTGAATTACAGTCACAACATCCGCAACTGACCTGGCGAGAAACCGAAAAGCTCAGCTCTGAACAATTGATAGAAGCCGTGGCTCGCAATGAAATTGATTTCACGGTAGCCGATAATCATCTGCTTGCCATCATGCAATATCTCTACCCGCAACTGGATGCCGGGTTGATGCTGGGCCCGGTGGATAAAATCGCCTGGGCGCTGAATAAATTTTCCGGCGAGGAAAAGCTGAAGCAGGTACAGGCATTTTTCAAGCAAATCGAGAAGGACGGCACTTTACGCAATCTGCTTGATCGCTACTACGGCCACACTAAACGCCTGAAACAGGTGGATGTAGCGACCTTTCTGAGCAAATCCAATACATTATTGCCAAGATATACACGCCTGTTCAAAGGCGCGCAGGAAGTGACTGACATAGACTGGCGCTTACTTGCAGCGCTGAGTTACCAGGAATCACATTGGGATAATTACAGCACCTCCCCTACCAATGTACGTGGCCTGATGATGCTGACCGAGCAAACATCTAATATGATGAATGTAACCAACCGGCTGGATCCACAGCAAAGCATTATGGCCGGCGCCAAATTCCTGCTATGGCTGAAGGATAGACTGCCATCCCGTATCCCCGAACCCGACCGCACTTTCATGACGCTGGCGGCGTATAACAATGGCGTTGCCCACCTCGAAGATGCACGTATCATAGCGCAACGGCTCGGGCTCAACCCTGACAGCTGGGCGGATGTGAAACGCGGCTACCAGCTACTGAATGACCCCCAACATTATGTGAATGCCAAGCATGGTTACTGTAGCTGTGGCGCGCCGGTAATTTACACCGAGCTGGTGCGCAGTTATTACCAGATCATGCAGAAATATTACCCTGTTTATGAACCTGGCCTGGACCCCTACAAGATTGCAGATAACAAAATGCCCTGGTTGTTAGCCAGGGCAGAGTGAAAACTTACTGTTTTAGATTAAGCCGTAATCACGGTCTTGCCACTCATATATGGTCGCAACGCTTTTGGGATAGTCACACTACCGTCTGCATTCTGGTTATTTTCCAGCACCGCCACCAGCGTACGTCCTACCGCCAAACCAGACCCGTTCAAGGTATGCAGCAATTCGGGTTTGCCATTAGCATTCCTGAATCTGGCTTGTAAACGACGTGACTGGAAAGCTTCACAGTTGGATACGGAAGAGATCTCACGATAAGTATTTTGCGCCGGCAACCAGACTTCCAGGTCATACGTTTTAGCCGCACCAAAGCCCATATCGCCAGTGCACAATGAAACAACGCGGTAAGGTAATTCCAAAGCCTGCAACACGTTTTCAGCATGGGTAACCATTTCTTCCAACGCCTGGTAACTGTTTTCCGGATGCACGATCTGCACCATTTCAACTTTATCAAACTGGTGCTGGCGTATCATGCCTTTGGTATCGCGACCATAAGAACCTGCTTCGGAACGGAAGCAAGGCGTATGTGCGGTCAGCTTGATCGGCAGTGATTCCAGCGCGACGATCTCGTCGCGCACAGTGTTGGTCAAAGTCACTTCTGAAGTCGGGATCAGGTACAAATTGCTGTCATTGTGTGGTGTGACAAACAAGTCTTCTTCAAACTTGGGCAACTGGCCGGTGCCGACCAATGTCTCGCGATTCACCATGTAAGGTGTATAACACTCTGTGTAGCCATGTTTTTCAGTTTGCGTATCCAGCATGAATTGTGCAATCGCACGATGCAATCTGGCGATCTGGCCTTTCATCAAGGTAAAACGCGCGCCTGACAATTTAGCGCCAGTATCGAAATCCAGACCTAGCGGTGCACCGACGTCGGCATGGTCTTTGATTTCAAAGTCAAAACTACGCGGCGTACCCCAGCGGCGAGCTTCCACGTTTTGCGTTTCATCATTACCCACCGGCACGCTCTCATGCGGCAAGTTAGGTACATTCAGCATCAAGGCCTGCAGGTTGGCTTGTATTTCGTTCAACTGCGCTTCAGCCGCTTTTAATTCATCACCCAGTCCAGCCACCTCTGCCAGAATCGCGCTGGCATCTTCGCCTTTGGATTTGGCAATGCCGATCTGCTTGGAAGCGGCATTACGTTTTGCCTGCAAGTTTTCGGTATTGGTCTGGATGGTTTTACGCTCTGCTTCCATGGCTTTAAAAGCATCAGCAGGAAAATCGAACTTGCGCGCTTTCAGGCGTGCAGTCACATTGTCCAAATCATTTCTAAGTTGTTGTATATCTAACATAATTACCTTATTTTTTTATTAGCCACAGAGAACACAGAGTTCACAGAGAAATTCTTTTTATGCCATTCACTAGCCGAGTTTCGGCAAAGTTAATCAGCAAACCTCGTTTGAAACCGGTCAGTTTCAAGTATGAAAGCAATTGCGCTGTTGCATGCTCGGGCAGTCTGGACTGGGATTTTAGCTCAACTATGACTTCACCGAACACCAGCAAATCAAGTCTTTGCCCTAAAATCACTTCGCCTTTGTATTTAACATCAATCGCGACCTGACGTTGATAGGGGATTTTTCTGATAGAGAACTCCCTGCACATATCCTTATAAATACACTCAAGCAATCCGGCACCCAACACAATATGAACTTCAATTGCCGCACCTATAATCTGATTTGTGAGTTCATCCGACATTGCGTTTTTCTCTGTGGGCTCTGTGGGCTCTGTGGGCTCTGTGGGCTCTGTGGCTAAGCTATTTCTTAGCTTTTCTATCCAACTCTTTCAAGTGATCCAGTTTTTCGCTTATTTTACCTTCCAACCCGCGTGAAGTGGGCTGGTAAAAGGCTTGCGGCTGCAAATCATCCGGGAAATATTGCTCGCCAGCGGCATACGCATTCGGTTCATTGTGCGCATAGCGATACTCTTTGCCGTAATCCAGTGCCTTCATCAGTTTAGTGGGCGCGTTACGCAAATGTAATGGCACTGCGCGTGACTTATCCTGCGATACAAAGGCTTTAGCCTGGTTATAAGCCATATAGGCAGCATTGCTTTTCGCTGCCACGGCCAGGTAAATCACTGCATTGCTGAGCGCCAGTTCGCCTTCCGGCGAACCAAGGCGCTCATAAATCTGGATCGCTTCCAGCGCGATGGTTTGCGCTTTAGGGTCAGCCAGGCCGATATCTTCAACTGCCATGCGAACTATCCGACGTGCCAGGTATAACGGATCTGCGCCGCCATCAAGCATACGTACAAACCAGTACAGTGCTGCATCTGGGTTGGAACCGCGCACCGATTTATGCAAGGCAGATATCTGGTCGTAAAACGCTTCGCCGCCTTTATCAAACCGGCGCAATTTGCTGGCCATGCTGGATTGCAAAAAGGCATCATCAATGGTGTCTATGTTGGCAGTCAGGGCGCCATTAAACAGCCCTTCTGCAAAGTTTAGCAAGCGCCTGGCATCGCCATCGGCGTAATCTAAAATCTGCTCTTTGACCTTATCATTAATGGTAATGTCTGGCGCCATTTTGAGGCGTGCGCGTTCAAGTAATTCGGCCAGCTCATCTTCAGTCAACGCGGATAGCACGAACACCTGTGAACGGCTTAGCAAGGCGCTATTTACTTCAAATGAAGGGTTTTCGGTAGTTGCGCCGATAAAGGTAATGAGTCCGCTTTCAACAAATGGCAGAAATGCATCCTGCTGGCCTTTGTTAAAGCGGTGCACCTCATCCACAAACAGTATGGTATTACGGCCGTTTTGCTGCAATGTCAGCTCGGCACGCTCAACAGCTTCGCGGATATCCTTGATACCGGACAATACCGCAGACAAAGGCACGAATTCGGCGTCGGCCGTCTGCGCAATCAAACGCGCCAGGGTAGTTTTGCCCACGCCCGGCGGACCCCACAAAATCATGGACGGCAATTTGCCGGATTCAAATGCGCGCCGCAGCGGTTTGCCTTCACCCAGCAAATGCGTTTGCCCAACCACTTCGTTCAGGGTTTTGGGGCGCAGTTGCTCGGCTAGCGGGACTGAAGAAGGCGTTGCTGGCTCAAACAGGGAAGACATATCACGTAAGCGGTGGTGAAGATTTACTCACCCACCACATCCACCCCTTTTGGCACGGTAAACAGGAACTGTGAAGTGTTTAATGACGGATTGACTTCAACATTAGAAAACACGATATGTGTGCTCTGGCTAAAGGCATCCACCAGCCGCATTTCGGCCAGCTTGCCATGGTCAAACGAAATGATCACTACCTGGAAACCGCTGTCTTTCTGCTTGGGCTTGGCTTGTACGCGTTGCAAGCCCTCATAATCAACCAGACGCGTCAGGCGGAAACTTTCCTCCACATTTGGTCCGCCGGCCAGCAATGCCGCCGGGCTGGTGCCTAACACTTTATCCAGGGTGCGTACGCTGACCTGCTGCAAATCGACATCAAATAAAAATACCTGCTGACCATCACTGATGATTTGCTGCTCATACGGCTTCTGGTAATCCCAACGGAATTTGTTCGGGCGTTGCAGCAGCATATTGCCGTTGACTTCTTGCAGCTTGCGACCCTTCTGGTCGAATACGGTCTGCTTGAATTGCGCGCGCATCGATTGGGTGGATTGATAAAACTGCTTTAAATTATCAACACCATCCGCATAAACAGATGATTGAAAATGCATGCTGACAAGCATGACGCTAGCAATACCGACGCACTTGCGTACACCAGACAATAATTGATTACTCATGGTCACCTCCTGCTTTCACTAATACTTCACGGTTACCATTACTTTGCATTGCTGATACCAAACCTGCACGCTCCATATCTTCTATCAATCTTGCCGCCCGGTTATAACCTATGCGCAACTGACGTTGCACTGAGGAAATAGACGCACGGCGGGTTTTCAGCACTATTGCTACTGCTTCATCATACAGCGGGTCTTTTTCGCCACCGGCATCATCGCCACCCAATACACCATCGATGTCACCACCTTCTGTCTCATTGGTCAGAATGCCCTCGATATAATTAGGTTCACCCTGCGCCTTGAGGAAGTTAACCACATTGTGCACTTCGCCATCGCTGACGAAGGCGCCGTGGATACGCTGCGGATAGCCACTACCTGGCGGCAGGTAGAGCATATCGCCTTGACCTAAGAGCGTTTCAGCGCCCATCTGGTCAAGAATCGTGCGTGAGTCAATCTTGCTCGAAACCTGAAAAGCCACCCTGGTCGGTACGTTGGCTTTAATCAGGCCGGTAATCACATCTACTGAAGGGCGTTGCGTTGCCAGTACCAGGTGGATACCTGATGCACGCGCTTTTTGTGCCAGACGGGCAATTAGCTCTTCTACTTTCTTGCCGACGACCATCATCAGGTCGGCCAGCTCATCGATGACGACGACGATCAATGGCATTTCATCCAATGGCTCCGGCTCATCCGGTGTCAGGCTGAACGGATGCGGAATCGAAGTCCCCTGTTTTTTGGCTTCCTGTATCTTCTGGTTATAACCAGCCAGGTTACGTACGCCCAACGTAGACATCAGTTTGTAACGTCGTTCCATCTCCGCCACACACCAGTTCAGCGCATTTGCTGCCTGGCGCATATCCGTCACTACTGGCGCCAGCAAATGCGGAATACCTTCATATACGGATAACTCCAGCATTTTCGGGTCAATCAGGATCATGCGCACGCGATTGGCTTCTGATTTATACAGCAGGCTCAGGATCAGCGCATTAATCGCGACAGATTTACCGGAACCAGTCGTACCCGCAACCAGCACATGCGGCATTTTTGCCAGGTCGGCCACTATCGGCTTACCGGCAATATCTTTACCCATGGCAATCGCGATAGGCGAATTCATATCGGCATAGGCCTGGCTGCCCATGATTTCAGACAGGGAAACAATCTGGCGTTTGGGGTTAGGAATCTCCAGGCCCATATAACTTTTGCCGGGAATGGTTTCGACCACCCGCACACTAATCACTGACAATGCACGCGCCAGGTCTTTGGACAAGTTGGTGATCTGGCTACCTTTTACACCAGGTGCAGGGTCCAGCTCATAGCGCGTAATCACCGGGCCAGGCTGGGCGAGCACCACTTTGACTTCGATACCGAAATCCATCAGCTTGCGTTCGATCAGGCGCGAAGTGAAATCCAGCGTTTCTGCCGATTGCAATTCAACAGATTGATTAGGTGCATCCAGCAAATGCAGGGCTGGCAAGCCTTCCTGCTCAATGGCGTCAAACAATACGGTTTGTTTTTCTTTAATCACACGTTCACTGGGTACTACCAGTACTTCAGGTACGGCAATTTCTACCGGTTTGCGGTCTTCCACGCGCTTGCGTTCAGACTCGACAAACTCTTCACGCGCCTGCAATGCCTGGCGCCCGACTTTGCGGTCCTGCCAATCCTGAAACTTCAGCGTGCTCCACTGGTGAAATTGAATCACCCATTCGCCCAGACGCTCGCTCATCGTGATCAGCGACCAGCCGGTGAACAGACTGAAAGCAGTAGCAAACAGTACCAGCAGCAGCATGGTAGAGCCTGCAAAGCCAAACATATTGCGCAACAGGTGATCTATCCCGCTGCCAATCACGCCGCCCTGTTTTAAAGGGAAGTCAGCAGGAAAACTGACCAGGTGGCCGGATTCAAGTGCGGCAGAAGCCAATATCAACAACGCAAAACCGACGCCATTTAACCACCAGTCCTGTCTTTCGATGGCATCCAGATGCAGTCGCTGATACATCAGCCACACCACATAAAAGGCCAGCACCACAAACCACCATGAAGAGAAACCAAATAAAGAGAGCAGCACATCGGCAATCCAGGCGCCGACTGTGCCACCGGCATTATGAATAATGTCATTCTCGCCGATCGCATGTGTCCAACCCGGGTCTTCATGCGAGTATGATGCAAGGATCACTGCCAGAAAAACACCAAGCGCAGCCAATGCGATCCAGCTGACTTCGCGCAGCAATTTGGCGTCGCGCAGCTGTTTTTCTGTCGACACTTTTTCCAAACGGGCATTGGATACATTTTTTTTATTAAAAAACAATGCGTTATCTCTTTCTTTACGCAAGTGAACTTAAATGATTATAACAAAATCAAATTGCACACAGGCACTCTAGCTTTTAAAATACATTCAACGACAACAAGGAGACATCATGGATATTGGTATTAATAATAAAGACCGCCACGAAATTGCAGAGGGCGTATCAAAACTGTTGGCAGATACCTACACTTTGTACCTGAAAACCCACTACTTCCATTGGAATGTCACCGGGCCAATGTTCAACACATTGCACCTGATGTTTGAAACACAATACACTGAGCTGGCTTTGGCCGTCGATTTGATTGCCGAGCGCATCCGGTCACTGGGCGTGCATGCGCCAGGCACCTACGCGCAGTTCTCCAAACTGACCTCTATCGAGGAAACTGTAGATGTGCCTAAAGCACAGGATATGATCAGTGAACTGGTCGCTGGTCACGAGGCTGTCTGTCGCACCGCGCGCAGCGTGTTCCCGGCTGCTGAAAAAGCGGCCGATGAAGCGACTGCCGACTTGCTGACACAGCGTTTACAGGTTCATGAAAAGACTGCATGGATGCTACGTAGTCTGCTGGAAAAATAACCTTTCTTGCATTGCAGAGGCGATGCAATTTAATTAGCTATTAAATCTGGGGATGAAACCTTGCAACAAGTGATTTCATCCCCATTTTATTGAACACATCAATTCAAAAAAGAAAGAAAAGTATGGCTACCAAGCATGCGCGTTTATTGATTCTAGGCTCCGGCCCTGCCGGTTACAGTGCCGCCGTTTATGCCGCACGTGCCAATTTAAGCCCGGTCCTTATCACTGGCCTGGCACAAGGTGGTCAATTGATGACGACGACGGAAGTAGATAACTGGCCTGCGGATGCTGACGGCGTGATGGGTCCGGAATTGATGGAGCGTTTTCAAAAACATGCCGAGCGTTTCAATACCGAAATGATTTTTGACCATATCCACACGACCCACCTCAAAGAAAAACCAATCCGCCTGGTGGGTGATAACGGTGAATATACTTGTGATGCCCTGATTATTGCGACCGGCGCCTCAGCCAAATACCTGGGACTGCCTAGCGAAGAAGCTTTCGCTGGCAAGGGCGTTTCTGCCTGCGCCACGTGCGATGGCTTTTTCTACCGCAACCAGGAAGTGGCCGTGATTGGTGGTGGTAACACTGCTGTCGAAGAGACTCTATACCTGGCTAACATTGCCAGCAAAGTGACTTTGGTACACAGACGCGACAAGTTCAAAGCTGAAGCGATCCTGGTTGATAAATTAATGGAACGCGTCAAAGAAGGCAAAGTAGTGCTGGAAACATTTCATACCCTGGACGAAGTCTTGGGCGACAACACCGGTGTGACCGGCATGCGTCTGAAGGATGTGAATTCCAGCACGACCAAGGATGTGCCGCTCAAAGGCGTATTTATTGCCATTGGTCACCAGCCGAATACGCAGATATTTGAAGGCCAGCTGGATATGGAGGGTGGCTACATCATTACCCAGGCTGGACGCCAGGGTAATTTTACTGCGACCAGCGTACCCGGCGTGTTTGCTGCGGGCGATGTACAGGATCATATCTACCGTCAAGCGGTGACCAGCGCGGGTACCGGTTGTATGGCGGCACTGGATGCCGAGCGCTATCTGACCAACCTGGAATAATCGGCCGGCACTAAAGTATGTAGTCACAAATAAGCTGCAAATCAAAAGCGCACTCTGGTGAATACAACCTGGGTGCGCTTTTTTTCTTTTAGAATGCCCCATTGAGCTAGTAAAATAGATCGCCATGACCAGCGACCTGCCAAACACAGAGGATGAAGACGACATTCACCTGTTTCTTGAAGCAGTCAAAGGCGCACGTCCGGTAGCACCCAAGCGTATCCTGCATACGCCAAAGAAACCCAAACCCATCCCACGGCAATTGATTCGTGATGAGCAGCAGGCGCTAAGGGATTCATTAAGTGATCACTACATTCCTGCGCATGAACTCGAAAGCGGCGAAGAGCTACTTTATTTGCGTGATGGGCAATCGCCTATCATCTTGAGTAAACTTCGTCGCGGCCACTGGGTGGTGCAGGCACATATCGACTTGCACGGATTAATCAGTGATGAAGCCAGGCTGTATGTGTCGGAATTTATTGCGGACTGTAAAAAGCGTGGCTTGCGGTGTGTTCGCATCGTACATGGCAAAGGATTAGGCTCTAGAAATAAAGAGCCGGTACTTAAACACAAGTTGAGGAACTGGCTGATGCAAAAAGATGAAGTGATTGCCTATGCCCAGGCCAGGCAGACAGATGGCGGCAGCGGTGCTGTGATTGTGTTGCTCAAAGCATAAACGCGATACCTTTGCGGGTATCGCGTTTTTCATTACATTTGTAGTTCACAACGTAATTCAAATATTGAATTAAGGCTTATTCCCAATAACGACGTGGCTTATGTGCTCCATGCCCTTTGCCAGCTCTTGGATGAAAATCCGAAACGCTGTAAGCCGCAGGACGATAAGCCACAGGTACGGGTTGAATCTGGGCGTAATGCGGCCTCATCACCACGGTCACATCCATCACCGGACCAGGATCCCTATCCATTAAAGTGTTGTATTGGCGGCCCTGATATTCATAATTGACCATATAGCCAGTCGTCACCATTTGCCATTGGTCAACCACTACACACTGTTCAACCGGGCGGGTCACTACACGCTCCTGGCTATATACATTCTGGTTACCGACCCTATCACCCACAATTGCACCAACACCTGCACCAACTGCGGCCGCAGCGACGCGACCACCGCCTTTACCAATCGTACTGCCCAATAAACCACCGGCCACACCACCAATAATGGCACCGGTGTTAGAACGTGAAGGTTGCGCATAGACACTTTCGCGCACATAGGCAGTTTGACAATCCTGGCGGGGCTGGTTGATACGCTGCACTTGCGGACTGACCGACAGCACGCGCGCCCTGTCAATAAACGTTTGGTCAGCAAACGCCATCTGGCTGGTTGCCATTAATACAACACTTGATACGATGAGTTTACGCATTCACTTTCTCCTCTGAACAGCCTGCTTGATGCAGTTATTTCCATAACGTGCATTCAATCACGGGAGATGACTGGTGGATGTATCGGTCTGTGGCGAATTTGTATCGTTGAAGATACAGAGTGTTTTTACTGACTGCTATTGGCAAGCTTGAGTAATTCGCCGCGCTGCTGGATTTCAATCACGCCGCGGCCCATTGAAAGCCAGCCTTTCTGTTCCAGCCGTTTTAACTGGCGGCTGATGACTTCGCGCGCGGTGCCCAGTTCATCGGCGATCTGCTGGTGCGTGCGTTGAATGTTGTTGTTGCCGATATCCAGCAAACATTTGGCCAGGCGTGCATCCAGTGTCTGGAAAGCGACTTCGTCCAGCAACACAATCAAGTCGCTGATCAGGGCGCCATAATTCTGCATGACGTATTGCCTGAATACAGGCGAATCTATCATCAGGCGCTGGAAAATTGCATCCGGCACAATCACATCCTCAATCGCCTCTTCTACAATGGTCGAGGCCGGATACTGGCTATTGCCCAGCAGGCAAGTGGTGGTAATGACGCAGGTTTCACCGGCACCCACGCGGTAGAGCAGGATTTCACGCCCGCTGGCAGACATTTTATAAACACGCGATCGGCCTTTGAGGCGTAACACATAACCGCCACAGTGATCTCCCTCCTGGTAGCCTATGGTGCCAACCGGCGCTTCAACAATCCGTGCGTACTGCAACAATAACTTTTTGCACGGTTCCTCCAGCGCTTCCAGCTCGGGAAAAAGACTCATCCATGATAGTGATTGCATAGCGTATTTCGCCCCTATTGGTTATTTTGTTTATACCTGCATAAATGTTTCGGTCAACATGAAGTCACGCAGAAAGCACCATGGCAGACTTTTATGCGATAAACTTTATCATAATTGATTCATCAATCGTCATAGCGGTGACACGACATGGCAGGTGGATGATTCAAAAATATCAATTCATACAATATAAAAATAATGATTTTCATAGGGGTAGTATGCAATGTCAGAGATCACAACGAATATTTTCGAGCAGTTGAGAGCATCGGCCGACCAGGCCAGCAGCCTTTTAAAAGTAATGGCGAATAGCGACAGGTTGATGTTGTTATGCCAGCTTTCGCAAGGAGAGAAGTCGGTCAGTGCCCTGGAAACCAATTTGAATTTACGACAACCCAGTCTGTCACAACAATTAACCGTATTACGCGAAGCGCAACTGGTGATTACCCGCCGTGAAGGCAAGAATGTGTTTTACCGCATCAGCAGCCCGGCAGCGCTGGCGGTGATCCAAGTATTGCACAGGGAATTCTGTCAGCAGGCAGTCCGTTTTGAAAGTGCCTAGGAGTGAAGCATGGAAGTAAAGCAGATAGACCAGCGATTTAGTGTTGCAGGTCAGTTAAATGAAGCTGATCTGGAAGAAATAGCGGATCAGGGATTTAAACTGGTGATTAACTTTCGCCCGGATGGTGAAGGTGGCGAGTCGCAGCCTAGTAGTACAGTGCTTGCAGAAAAAGCACAGGCACTCGGTCTGCAGTATGCTTATATCCCTGTCGTCCCCAACCAGGTTCAGACCGGTGATGTCGATCAATTACGCAGTTTTTTAGAGCAACATCCGGGTCAGGCACTCGGCTTTTGCCGCACAGGCAACCGTGCAAGTAATGTTTACCAACAGGTATTGCAATCAACCAGCCAGGCTTCAACCGGCAAACCTGCTTGTTGCCAGCCGCAAAATGAATCTCAAACGCTATCTTCCCGCGTGATGGATTGGATCAAGCGGTAAAAGATCAAGCGGTAAAATTAGCAATATTCATCTTTATATATGAACATTCAAACTTATGAGTAACACTTCTTTTGAAATAGTCATCGTTGGTGGCGGTAGCGCTGGGTGCGCCATCGCCGCCAGCCTGAAAAAACGGCAGCCTTCACTGAAGATCGCCATTATTGAGCCTTCAGATAAACACTATTACCAACCTGCCTGGACTTTGGTCGGGGCTGGGGAATTTGATATTAATAAAACCGCACGACCCATGGCAGATTGCATTCCAGAAGATGTCACCTGGTTGCAGGCGGCAGTGACTGAGTTCAAGCCGGATGAGAAACAGGTCATTACAGAAAACTTGGGCGCGATTCACTATGCGCAACTAGTGGTTGCTGCCGGTTTGAAGCTGAATTGGGAAGGCATTAAAGGCTTAACCGATACGCTGGGTAAACATGGTGTTACTTCTAACTACCGTTATGACCTCGCCCCCTACACTTGGAAGCTGGTGCAGGAATTGCAATCGGGTGAGGCTATTTTTACGCAACCACCTATGCCAATCAAATGCGCAGGCGCGCCACAGAAAGCACTTTATCTTTCCTGCGCCGATTGGCTGGAAAAAGGCAGGTTAGGCAAGATCAAGGCTTCCTTCTACACGTCTACGCCCGCATTGTTTGGCGTGAAAGAATACATTGAGCCTTTGATGCAATATATCCGCCGTTATAAAGTCAACCTCAATCTCAATAGTACATTGGTGGAAGTGGATGGGCCAGGCAAAACGGCCTGGTTCAATGTGAAAGATGCGGATGGCAATGTGAACCGTATCAGCAAACCGTTTGATTTACTGCATGTAGTACCACCACAAACAGCGCTGGATTTCTTGAAACAAAGTCCGCTAGCGAATGCCGATGGCTGGGTTGAAGTCGACCAACACAGCTTGCAGCATGTGCGTTACCCGGAAGTATTTGGCGTAGGTGATTGCACCAATACACCGAATGCCAAAACTGCCGCAGCCGCGCGCAAACAAGTGGTCATCGCTGCTGAAAACCTGTTGGCGCAACGTGAAGGAAAAGCATTGCCTTCACGCTACGATGGTTACGGTTCATGCCCGCTGACGGTGGAAAAAGGCAAAATCATTCTTGCCGAGTTTGGCTATGGCGGTAAGCTCGTACCGACTTTCCCCTGGGATTCGACCAAGCCACGTCGTTCAGCCTGGTTACTGAAAAAATATGTTTTACCATGGCTATACTGGAACCTGATGCTCAAGGGACGCGAATGGCTGGCACGTTGCGGCGCCTGCGGTTAAAGGACTATTCGGCAAGAAAGGTTTTTAACCATTGCAAAGTCAATGCAACGCCAAAACCATTGACCTCACTAGCGACTGCACCAAGCCCCTCTTTATGTGTATAAGAAGATAAATCGACGTGACACCACGAGATATTGTCTTCTATAAATTTGCCGAGAAAGCGCGCGGCAATGATGTGATCGGCATCGCTTTCCATAGTGCATTGTTTGATATCGGCAATCTCACTATCCAGCTCGCTGTCGTAATCCTCTGCATACGGGAAAACCACTACGCGTTCGCCACTGGTAATACCCGCCTCAGCTACTTGAGACGCCAACGCCTGTGAATTAGCCACAATGCCACTCATGCGCGTACCCAAAGCCGTTTGCATGCTGCCGGTCAGCGTTGCGAAATCCAGCATCGCATCCGGCTTTTCACGGCTCGCTAGAGTTAAGGTATCCGCCAGCACCATGCGTCCTTCGGCATCGGTGTGCACAATTTCAATAGTCATGCCATTGAGCGCCGTCACTACATCGTTTTGCTTGTAAGCATTCGGCCCGATATGGTTTTGCGCGATCGCCAGCCAGCAATCCACGTTGACCGGCAATTGTTGCATGCTAACAGCCTGCAATATGCTGACTGCCACCGCACTGCCATTCATATCCTGGTGCATACCCTGCATATATTTTGAAGACTTGAGGTTATGGCCGCCAGTATCGAAGCAAATACCTTTGCCTATCAATGCCAGGGTTTTCGTCGCTTGCGCATTGCGATAAGACAGTTTTACGATGGCGGCATCCTGCGGCTCGGAACCCTGTGCGACCGCCACAAAAGCGCCAGCACCCATGGCTTTGAGTTGTTCGACATTCCATTCGGCATACTGCCAGTTTTGCTCGCCGGCTAATGCCTGCAAGCGCTCCCTGTATAACTTTGGTGTCTGCTGATTAGGTGGCGTTAACGTGAGCGTACGGCATAAGGTATTAGCGGCGGCGGTCGCTTCTGTTTCGGCCACCCAAGGCAGTGCAACTACGCCAAACATGCAGATATCTTTTAAGCCGGCTAATTTTGAGTCGCGCTTTAACGCAGGTAAATTCTGTGCATTCACCAGCGCGACATATGCGGCCAACCTTGCAACCGAATCTAAGGCTTTTCCATAAACAGCCATTGCAAGTCTGGTTGGCCGTTCAGCCAGCAGAGGTTTAAGTGCTTGCCTGAGCAAAGTCTGCTGCTCAAAAACTGACTGCGCACTTTTAAGCTGTACCACACTGATCAATGCACCATCAGCCAGTTCTAAAGAAACAGGCTTATCCCCTATATCCTTCAACGTGGCCTGGCTGCGTTTGAGCTTATTTTCCAACGCGCTGTGAAATGGGATGGGTACTGGCAGCTCATCTACAAATACCAGCAATACATGCTGTGAAAAATCCAGTACGGATGATTCGTCTAAAGCTAAATGATGGGACCAATTAATCTGCATACAGTCAGAAAACACTCTTATATAAAATATCAAATAAACGTAGCAAATACCTGTAGTTAGGCATTGTTAATTAAAGCAAAACTTGACCAAAAGCACTAAAAAAGAGACACTTACGGCTGATTGAAAGGTTGGCCTCGCCATCACCATGGCGGCGCGCAACGTGATACCATTAAAATAACAAGTATCCGATTTCGGAACCCCTTCTTGGTAATCAACAATTGCTCAACTCCAGGCACTGATACTTGGTAAGTACAGACCTGGATTATACGCACAGCGACTTAAAACTCGGAGAATCCTCACGCATGGCAACGCATTCGCAAGCACACCTCAATGAAACTGATGCTCAAGAAACCCAGGAATGGTTAGACGCACTCAGCGCAGTTATTGAGAATGAAGGGCCAGAACGTGCCCACTTCCTGCTGGAAGCAATGATTGATCAGGCCCGCCGTTCAGGCGGCCATTTGCCGTACAAAGCAACAACTTCATACGTCAACACGATTCCAACGCATCAACAAAGCAAACTGCCTGGCGACCCGGAGATGGAACGTCGCATCCGCGCGCTGATTCGCTGGAACTCTATTATGACAGTGCTGCGCGCGAACGAAAAATCGCCAGGCATTGGTGGTCATATTGCCAGCTTCCAGTCAGCGGCGACTTTGTATGACGTTGCTTTTAACCATTTCTTCCGCGCGGCAAATGAAAGTTTCGGTGGCGACTGTGTGTATTTCCAGGGCCACTCATCACCTGGTGTTTACGCGCGTGCCTTCCTTGAAGGCCGTATTACGGCAGACCAAATGGATAATTTCCGCCAGGAAACAGGTGGCAACGGTCTTTCCAGCTATCCTCACCCATGGTTGATGCCAGATTTCTGGCAATTCCCGACTGTGTCCATGGGTCTGGGCCCTTTAGCCGGTATCTATCAGGCACGTTTCCTCAAATACCTGCACAACCGCGGTATCGCAGACACTGCTGACCGTAAAGTATGGGTATTCTGCGGTGATGGCGAGATGGATGAGCCGGAATCACAAGGCGCGATTTCACTTGCCGCGCGTGAAGGGCTGGATAACCTGATTTTCGTCATTAACTGCAACCTGCAACGCCTGGATGGCCCGGTACGTGGTAACGGCAAGATTATCCAGGAACTGGAATCCAACTTCCGCGGTGCCGGCTGGAACGCGATCAAAGTCATCTGGGGTTCGTACTGGGATCCGCTGCTGGCCATGGATAAAGACGGCCTGCTGCGCAAACGCATGGAAGAATGCGTGGATGGCGAATACCAGAACTTCAAGCAAAAGGGTGGCGCGTATACGCGTGAACACTTCTTCGGCAAATACCCTGAGCTGCGCGAAATGGTAGCCGCGATGTCTGATGCAGATATCTGGCGCCTCAACCGTGGCGGTCATGATCCGCATAAAGTCTATTCTGCCTATCACGCAGCAGTGAACCACAAAGGTCAACCAACCGTGATCCTGGCTAAAACCGTTAAAGGTTATGGCATGGGCGATGCGGGTGAAGGTCAAAACACCACTCACCAGCAAAAGAGCATGGATTTTTCTTCACTGAAAGCTTTCCGTGACCGTTTTGACCTGGCGCTGACTGATGAACAGGTAGAAAACCTGTCTTACTACCATCCAGGCGAAGACAGCCCGGAAATCAAATACATGATGGAACGCCGTGCCGCATTAGGTGGCTTTGTACCAGCCCGTCGCCGTAAAGGTAACGAACTGACCGTGCCTGAGTTGTCTGCATTTGAAAACATGCTGGGCGCGACTGGCGAGCGTGAAATTTCCACCACCATGGCGTTCGTACGTATCCTGTCTACGTTGGTACGTGACAAGCAGATTGGTAAATATGTAGTGCCTATCGTGCCGGATGAAGCGCGCACCTTTGGTATGGAAGGCATGTTCCGTCAATTGGGTATTTACTCTTCTGTTGGCCAGCTGTACGAACCACAGGATTCTGACCAGGTGATGTTCTACAAGGAATCACAAAGCGGCCAGATCCTGGAAGAAGGTATTAACGAAGCTGGTTCATTTGCCAGCTGGCTGGCTGCTGCCACGTCTTACAGCGTGACCGGCACCCAGATGATCCCGTTCTACATCTATTACTCCATGTTCGGTTTCCAGCGTATCGGTGACTTTGCCTGGGCCGCTGGTGACAGCCGTGCACGTGGCTTCCTGCTTGGTGCCACTGCTGGCCGTACCACCCTGAATGGTGAAGGCTTGCAGCATGAAGATGGCCACAGCCACCTGATGTCGGCCACAATCCCCAACTGCGTGAGCTACGATCCGACCTTCTCTTACGAGCTGGCCGTGATCATCCAGGAAGGTATGCGCCGCATGGTACAAAACCAGGAAGATGTGTATTACTACATCACCCTGATGAACGAGAACTATACCCATCCGGCCATGCCGGAAGGCAGTGCCGAAGGCATCCTGAAAGGCATGTACAGCTTTAGCAAATCCAAAGCCAAAGGCCCAAAAGTACAACTGATGGGTTCCGGCGTGATCCTGCGTGAAGTGATTGCAGCCTCCGAGCTGCTGGAAAAAGACTGGGGCGTATCTGCGGATATCTGGAGCGTGACCAGCTTTACCGAGTTGCGTCGTGAAGGGATGGATGCAGAGCGTAAAAACCTGCTCAACCCTGAAGCCAAACCAACCCTGAGCTATGTTGCTCAGTCTCTGGCTAAAGCAGAAGGCCCGGTGATTGCTTCTACAGATTACATGCGTTCATTTGCAGACCAGATCCGTAACTTTGTGCCTAACCGATTTGTGGCCCTGGGTACCGACGGTTACGGCCGCTCTGACTCACGCGAAGCGTTACGCAGTTTCTTTGAAGTTGACCGTTATTATGTGGTACTGGCAGCGCTGAAAGCCCTGGCTGACGATGGCAAATTGCCAGCCAGCAAAGCGGTTGAAGCGATCAAGAAATATAATATTGATATCAGCCGCCCTAACCCGACAACGATTTAATTTGCCATTATCGGTACTGCATACTTGCAGTGCCGCGTTTTTATTAAAGGTTTAACACATGAGCTTAAAAGAAGTTCTCGTGCCAGATATTGGCAACTTTGACACGGTAGACGTCATTGAAGTCCTGGTCAGCGTGGGTGACACGGTGGCGAAAGAAGACTCTCTGATCACCGTAGAGTCTGACAAAGCCTCGATGGATATCCCGTCATCACTCGCTGGTGTCGTCAAAGAAATCCACATCAATGTGGGCGATAAAACCAAGCAAGGCGCATTGATCATCACTTTGGATACCGCCGGCGAAGCGGCTCCGGCTGAGAAACCAGCACCACAGCCTACTGCAACACCTGTAGTGGCCACGGTTAAGGTAGATGAAAAAACCGTCGCGATTCCAGAACCTAGCCGCCCTATCGCTGAAGCACCCAAGGTCGTGCAACCGCAAGCCACACCAAATCCTGTCGCAGAATCCAGCGTAGGTGCAACAGGCAAGCTGGCACATGCCAGCCCTTCCGTACGCAAGTTTGCGCGTGAACTGGGTGTCAACCTGTCATTGGTTAAAGCTACTGGCCCTAAAAACCGTATTGTGCAAAGTGACGTGCAAGGTTATGTCAAAGGCGAACTTTCCAAACCTCGCAGTGAAAACATGGGCGTGGGCACTGGCTTAAGTACCCTTCCTATGCCGGTGATCGATTTCAGCCAGTTTGGTACGATTGAAAGCAAACCGCTGTCACGCATCAAAAAACTGTCCGGTGCCAACCTGCACCGCAACTGGGTAACGGCACCGCATGTCACACAGTTTGACGAAGCCGACATTACTGATCTGGAAGACTTCAGGAAATCCATGCTGGCCGAGGCTGAAAAGCGCGGCGTCAAGTTGACATTGCTGGCTTTCCTGATGAAAGCAGTGGTTAATGCATTGCGCACCTACCCTAACTTCAATGCGTCGCTGTCTCCGGAAGGCGATAGCCTGATCCTAAAGCAATACTACAACATCGGCTTTGCCTGCGACACGCCGGATGGGCTGGTCGTGCCAGTGGTACGTGACGTCAACCAAAAAGACGTGATGGACATTGCCCGTGACTTGGCTGACCTGTCAGCCAAAGCGCGCGAGCGTAAACTGAAGGTCGAAGAGATGCAAGGCGGCTGCTTTACCATTTCCAGCCTGGGCGGTATCGGCGGCACCATGTTCACCCCTATCATCAACTGCCCTGAAGTCGCCATCCTGGGCGTTTCTCGTGCAGCGATGCAGCCTGTCTTTAACAAAGACTCCGGCGGCTTTGATGCGCGCCTGATCATGCCACTGTCACTGTCATACGACCACCGTGTGATTGATGGTGCTGATGGCGCCAGATTCACCAGCCACCTGCGTGTGATGTTGAGTGATGTAAGACGTTTATTACTGTAATTTTTACAGCAAAAATAAAGGGCGCACTGAGCGCCCTTTATTTTTTTATGTTTCCGAAACAGTTTTCATAAAATCACCTTCTTTGATCAGTGGCTTGTCAGTGATTGGCCATTGATAAAGATAAATCCAGACCTGTTCAAACATGTTCCCATCCATGGCGGAAATGCTTGCAGTGATGCGTTTATATTCAGCAGGTTGCGCATGCTGCGCACTGCACTCTTCATACGCATCCAATATCGCCAGTGAGGTTTCCGGATCATTTAACCTGTAAACCTCTCCATATGCACGTTCATCTTCATCATCAGAGGCAATCACCCCCGGATAATAGCTGATCTGGTACATACGCCCCTGAAACCAGCCATGCGTAAGAAATTCCGCATGTGAAGCCAGATAGGCTGCCATCTTATTCGAATGACCTTTACGCAGTGTTCCATACACAAACAGCAAATCAGACATCAATATAAGTCTAAAACAAGGCCAGCTGCGAGCTTGCAGGCTTTTGACGCCAGAAATCCGGAACGACGAACAAATCCTTACGGAAACCTGTCCGCTCACCAGACATTCCCAGCTTATTACAGCTTAGCTTGAAACGATTCGCCAGCAAGTCCGCAAAAATACCCTCACCGCGCATACGTTTGCCAAACTCGCTTTGGTAAGTCTTGCCGCCTCGGCTTTGTTTCACCAGGCTCATGACATGGCTGGCTTTGAGCGGAAAATACTGTTGCAACCAATCCTGGAATAAATCGGTTAACTCAAGAGGCAAGCGCAGGAAAACATAACCAGCTTTTCTGGCACCAGCCTGATGTGCTTTTTCGAGGATGTGTTCCATATCGCAATCGGTTAAGGCCGGGATTACCGGCGCGACCATCACTCCGGTAGGAATACCGGCATCACTGAGCTTGCGCAGGGTTTCGAAACGCCTCTCAGGCGCGGCAGCACGTGGCTCTAACCGGCGTGCGACTTGCCTGTCCAGCGTAGTAATACTCAGGTAAATACTGGCCAGCCCCTTGGCTGCCATGGGGGCGATCAAATCAATATCCCGCTCCACCAGTGAGGATTTGGTGACCAGGCTGAATGGATGATTGGCTTCACTCAGTACCTGGATTATTTTACGCGTCAGCTGATACTCACGCTCTATAGGTTGATAGCTGTCGGTATTCATGCCAAGTGCGATGGGTGCGCATTGATATTTGGGATGCGCCAGTTCTTTTTTCAGCAACCCGACGGCGTCAGCCTTCATTAACAATCGTGATTCAAAATCCAGCCCTGGCGACATACCAAGATAGGCATGAGTAGGCCGTGCGTAGCAGTAAATGCAGCCGTGCTCACAGCCCCTGTATGGGTTCAGGGTACGGTCAAAGGGTAAATCCGGCGATTGGATATAGTTGATGACTGACTTGCTGGCATCCAGACTCACCTCGGTGCGTAAAGGCGGGGCTTCTTCATCCAGACTGCCCCAGCCATCATCAAGTGCTTCGCGGCTATAAGGGTCAAAGCGGCTGACCTGATTACTGCTGGCCGCCCGACCTTTGTAGATAAGAGGTTTTTCATTCATAGAACAGCATTCCTGAAAAAAGGCCTCTGACAAAATGCTATTTGTTGTTGTTCTTAAACTGCCAAAACCTTAAGTTAACAAATGTAGCCAATCACGCGAACAATTAGCGTTTTTCTGAAATCCACTGGCAAGCCACTGCGCTCCAGTATGGCAATGATTGTAAAGCCAGCATGGAAACCCATAACTGCGCATCCAGGTTGCTGAAACCACGCGCGTACAACATGGCTGAGCCGCTAAGAATCAACAGGATGAGTATCAGCAATTCTTCCTTGATGGGGTCTATCAATTGCCAGTTGCTGAGTTTGCCTTTGGTTTTGTTGGTGACCACAAATACCCCTGCCTTGTGCGTCAGGCCACCGATAATGCCGCGGGCAATCGCATGCGATAAACCCAGGCTGGCCAGCGAAGCACCGAAAATATCGGTCCAGCTGCAATGCATGGTTTTACGGTAAAGCACAGGCCCCAGAAACGCCTTAATGGCGAGGAAACACAGGATAGGCACAATCATCACAACGACTGGCAAGCTGAAGTGTTTAGGGAATACCAGCATGGCAATGGTCCATAATACCGAACCAAGGGTGAATATCAGTTGCAATGCTTCACCAAACCAGCCGAACCAGCCAGTGAGGAAATGATAGCGCTGGCTGAAATCCAGGGTCGATTTACCCAGCAACTTTGGCATATGGTGCTTGAGGATCTGCATGGCGCCGAAAGCCCAGCGATTGCGCTGTGACTTGAGTGCCTTGAAGTTAGCTGGCGTCAGGCCACGGCCAAACGTTTCATCGATATAGCGCAGTTCCATCTTGTTTTCGAGCAGACGCAAACCAAGCTCTGTATCTTCACAGATACACCATTCAGACCAGCCACCCAAAGTTTGCAGCGACTCGCGACGGATCAGTGTCATGGTGCCATGCTGGATCAACGCATTCCGCTCATGGCGATGATGCATACCAATACGGAAAAAGCCCTCAAACTCCCAGTTACACATGCGGTGGAAGAACTGGTTTTCCCATTCACGGTGTGCCTGCGGTGCCTGTACCACAGCCACCTGTGTTTCGAGGAAATGTGGCACCATGTCAGACAGCCAGTCTGTGGTCACTACATAATCGGCATCCACGACACCCACCACCTGGGCATCGGGATGCGTTTTATCCAATGCAAAATTCAGGGCACCGGCTTTAAAACCAGGCCAGGAAGGCAAGTGATAAAAATGGAAGTTTTCCGGCATGGTGGCCATATAAGCCTCCAGCGGTTTCCACTTGGCTTCATCCTTGGTGTTGTTATCCACCACGATCACTTCGTAAAGTGTGTAATTCAGGTTACGCAGACTATCAATGGTGGCAATCACCATATCCGGCGGCTCGTTGTAACAGGCCAGATGGATAGAAACAAACAGTTCTTCATTGGCAGGCAAAGGCGTGGCACGTTTGAATAAACGCCGCCATTGCGGCTTGAACATCACTTCACTGAATTCCGCGGCATAGATCATCAGCACCATGGAAGTCAGCGCGATGGCTAGGATCAAGCCGATCAGCACGACAAAATCGCGCAAGGTGTAATAGTAGTCACCCGGCAGGTTCCAGGCGATGGTCAGCGTGGTAATACATGCCTGGAACAATATCGCCATCGACAAGACGCCGCCTATGCCCCAATGCTTGAAGCGCCAGGCGATAAACATCATGGGGATAAACGCCAATACCGTTGACCAGGTTGCCTTGGCAATCCAGCGTGTATTTGGCGGCACTGCACCTTGCAAGGAATATTTCTGGTGACGGTCAGCGTTATACATGCCCCAATAGGCACCCGCCCAGCCTTCCAGCGCCACTTTCCACGGCTGGTCAAAAGCTTCCATCAGGTAAAAGTCGAGGTCTTCAATCGAATTACGCGCCAGGAATTCGCGGATAAAGCGTGCCTGGTTCACTTCGCTGGCGACAGAAGCGCCGATGGAAGGACCACGGCTAGGCCAACCCACCTCGGTAATCACGATCTTTTTACGCGGAAAAGCCGCCATCAGCTGGTTGTAGCGCTCTATGGTGTATTGCACAGCGCCCTCGACTGGCACGCCTTCGTGATATGGCAGCAAATGCACCGCGATGTAGTCTACATGTTTAACCAGCTCAGGGTGTTTGAGCCATACATGCCAGGGCTCGGCGGTTGAAACCGGCACCGTGCTGTGCTCCCTGACAAAATCCAGGTATTTGATGAGCGCTTCCGTCGGTAAATCATTACGCAGCAGGGACTCGTTACCGACAATGACGCGGTCAATATTGCTGTAGTTTTCGAGTTTTTCAAGCAAAGCAGAGACTTCGCGCGTATTTTTTGCGCCATCGGTATCTATCCAGGCCCCGGCAATGACTTTCATGTTACGTCTGGCTGCCAGCGGGATCGTCTCATTCAGATCCAGGGAAGAATACATACGGATATGCTTGGTATGCTTGGACATCAGGTCCAGGTCTTCTGCCAGTTCTGATGTGCTTGGATGTTGCCCATCCAGCGGGCTCTGGTTGCCTCTGTAGCCACTGTAGGCGAACCCGTTCACGGCAGGTTTTACACTGATCAGCGGCAAAGCGCGGTTAGCCAGCGCCCAAACCCCGAAATGCAATGCAGAAAACAAAATGGCAAACACCAGGCCAGGGATGAGTTTTTTAGACCAAGACAGAATCACTTCTCACACTTTCATAAACGATGCGTATTTTTAATGTTGCCGGCAATTAAGCGCAAGTGGCAATTAATCACAAGTGGCTTTATGCGCCAGTTGCATGCTCTTGGCAGGCAATACAAACAATGCCACGCCGCAGACCAGGCTCCACCACCAGGCGGTCAGGTTACCGGGTTCCATCATGGCGACGCCTACAGACAGATTCGCTGCCAGCAACACCATGACGACGGTGAACCAGATGCCCGTATGTAAACCTGTGGCTGATGCCGACTCGGACGGCCGGACCGTGATCAAGGAAATCAGCAGACCTATCAAAGGCAACCATGACAGGATTAACGGGAAATCCAGGTAACGTCCATTAAAAGCCAATCCGGCACTGGTGACAAAAAGCCCGATGGCAAATAACCGCAGCATGCATTGCTCCAGGCAAGACTTGGGCGCTAGCCCTAACCAGTGACGCAACTGCAATAACACCAGGCCCCAACCAAGTATTACAAAACCGCCCAAAGCAACAAACTCCAGCGTATTACGCGCAGCCAGTTGTATGTAATCTACCTGCAAATAACCATGCAAGGCCAGGCCCGCCGCCACAACGCCTAACAAGGTTTTCTGGCTTGTGGGCAATTGTTTATGGATACCCCAACCGGCAGCGCCAGCCGCGAGTACCAGGGCAATGATATAAGGCACCCAGCCATCGGACCGTTCTGATACTGGACCTTGCAAATTGAATTTTGGTTGCAACTGATCGTTAAAAATACCCCAGTAACCACCGACAGTGCCTTCCAGCTCACGCTTCCATGGTTGATCCATGGCTTCGATAATATTGTATTGCCAGCCGGTTTGCTTGGCGGCCTGCAAAAAACCGCGCACATACAGCACCTGGTTCACCACGCTGGGTTTGGCACGGAAACGCTGACGCCCTTGTGACGGCCAACCGGTTTCGCCTATCACCAATGGTTTTTTAAACACTGTGCCCAGATGACCCATCACCGATGCAGTGTGTGCCACCGCCTGATCAATTGCCACCGGCTTATCTTCCCAATAAGGAAGAATATGCACAGTCACGAAATCGACTTCTTGCTCTAGTGTTGGATATTTCAACCAGTATTCCCAGACATCCGCATAGGTCAAAGGGACTTTGGTACGCTCTTTAGCCCATTGCAGGTATTCATGCATCCTGGCTTCGGTCTGCTCGCCGCGCAGCAACACCTCATTACCTACCACCAGACCACGCACGGTATCCGGGTACTGATTTGCCTGCTGTATCGCCAGTTCAAGCTCTTTCCTGTTATCCGCATCCACCCAGCCTATCCATGCACCGAGTATCACCTGCATGCCAAACTTTTGCGCCGCTTTAGGCACATAATCCAGCCCCTGGGAGACAGAATAAGTACGTACACATTTAGTTACTTTGGAGATCGCCTGCAAATCCTGTTCTATCTGCACCGGATCAACAAAGGTATCCTTGATGGTGGGGTTCATGCCGGGCTTGTAATAAGGTGCATAAGAAACGCATTGCAATGGCAGTACGTCAGAAGGCACCTCAATCAATGGCTGGGGTTGTTGCAACCGCCATACATAAAACACTGTCCCGATCAGAAACAGGCTTGCCCAAAATAACGCTGGAATACGATAAAACGAACGTTGCACCATGATGGATTTTGACAATCAATTCTCTACAAAGAGCGAGTATTCTCTCACAAATACCCGATCCTTGCGTCCTACAAGCTTTTAACTTGGAAGCCTCATCCTACCAAAAGGGACTTGGTGATTTACGCAAATGGAATTATGATGAAACGATATTCGAAAAGTATGGCTAAAACTGCCTCCTTTTAACACTCTCTCGCCAAATAACTATCTCAGAAGTCATATGAACGTTAAATCCTGTTTAACAGCAATTTGTTTGCTATCCGCTTTTTCTCTATCTGCTTCGGCAGCCCCTGCTGTAGTGGGTACAGATTACAGTGGTGAATACCTCTGCAAAGGTAACAACATCACGGTGGGCGATTACGAGGTCACCATTTACCTGAAGAAAAACCGGCGTAACAGCACTTCTCAGATCGCCGTGTATGACCTGGCAACCCATACCGAAAATAAACAAAGCTACACAGGGCAAGCCATTACACGCGGTAAACAGCTGGCAATGACTTTTAAACTGTCTGATGCGAAATTTGCAGAATTCTCTACCGGCATGGGCCAATTCACCAAGGCAGGTAAGCTATGGTCATTCAAAAATGACTATTATGAGCCTGATGATACCGGCGGTAATTACGGCCATGAAACCTGCACACAAAAACCTGTCCTGCTTTCTGCACCCGCTAACGGAAAAATTCCGGTGACTAACCGTTAAGCCAGCTGAACACGCTAAAACTGATATCGTTTTTTTGGTGTTAAAATAGCAAAATTCTTCTGAACGTAAGGTTTTCATGAGTCAAATGGTTGAAGTAGTGGTGCCGGATATCGGCAATTTTGACAGCGTCGATGTAATCGAAGTGTTGGTTTCGGTAGGCGACACCATAGACAAAGAAGATTCGCTGGTCACAGTCGAATCCGATAAAGCGTCTATGGACATCCCCTCTTCCCACGCTGGCGTGGTGAAAGAACTCAAAATTGCAGTCGGCGATAAAGTTGCCAAAGGCAGCCTGATCCTGGTGATGGAAAGCGCAGCTTCTGCTACCCCAGAGACAAAACCAGCGGACCCTGCCCCAGCTGCGGCTGCAACAACACCTGAAAATAACCCTTCTGCACCACAACCTGCCATTGCCACTGGCAATCACGATGTGACTTGCCAGGTAATGGTACTTGGCTCAGGCCCTGGTGGTTACACAGCGGCATTCCGTGCTGCTGACCTTGGCCTGAAAGTCGTGCTGGTTGAACGCTATCCAACCCTGGGTGGTGTCTGCCTCAACGTCGGCTGCATTCCTTCCAAGGCACTGCTGCACACTGCGAAAGTGATTACGGAAGCTGAAGAAACTGAAAGTCATGGCCTGAGTTTCGGTAAACCGGCTATCGACCTCGACAAGCTGCGCAACTGGAAATCGAATGATGTAGTCAACAAGTTGACCGGCGGCCTGGCTCAAATGGCTAAAGCCCGTGGCGTCACCGTGGTAACTGGCCTGGGTAAATTTACCAGCCCGAACCAGATTTCAGTCACCGCTGCCGATGGCAAAGCGACTTTGATTGGTTTTGACAATGCCATTATTGCAGCGGGTTCACAAGCAACAAAATTCCCTGGCGCACCGGATGACGACCGCATCATGGATTCCACCGGCGCACTAGCGCTGGCAGATATTCCTGGCCGCATGCTGGTCGTAGGTGGCGGTATTATTGGCCTGGAAATGGGCACGGTTTACGACGCGCTGGGTACCAAAGTCAGTGTGGTTGAGTTTATGGACGGCCTGATTCCCGGCGCTGACCGAGACCTGATCCGTCCATTGCAAAAACGCATGGAAAAACGTTTCGAGAGCATTATGGTCTCGACCAAGGTTTCCAAGCTGGAAGCGAAAGCTGACGGTATCTATGTAGACTTTGAAGGTGAGAACGCCCCGAAGGAAACCCAGAAATATGACCGCGTGCTTGTCTCTATTGGCCGCCGTCCAAACGGTAAAAACATAGGCGCTGAAAATGCAGGCGTCGCTGTGGATGACCGAGGTTTTATTGCGGTTGATAAACAGATGCGCACCAACGTGCCGCATATTTTTGCGATTGGCGATATTGTCGGCCAACCAATGCTGGCGCACAAAGCCACGCATGAAGCCAAAGTAGCAGCCGAAGTGATTGCTGGTCACAAAGTCGAGTTCGTTGCCAGCGTGATCCCATCCGTCGCTTACACCGACCCGGAAATCGCATGGGTGGGGCTGACTGAGACCGACGCCAAAGCCAAAGGCATAGAGTACGACAAAGCCAGCTTCCCATGGGCAGCCAGTGGTCGTGCATTGTCTATCGCACGTACTGAAGGTGCAACCAAACTGATTTTCGATAAAGAGACGCATCGCGTGATTGGCGCAGGTATCGTCGGAATCAACGCAGGTGAATTATTAGCTGAGACAGTATTGGCGATTGAAATGGGCGCAGATGCACATGATCTGGGCTTAACGATTCATGCACACCCTACCTTATCTGAAACGGTATGTTTTGCCGCCGAAGTGAAGGAAGGTACCATTACGGATATGTTGCCGCCTAAAAAGCGCTAACAAAATACAAGCTTCAAACAACAAAAAGCCCGCAACCGCGGGCTTTTTGTTTGATCCAGCAAAATACTTACTGACAAGGTATTTCTTTCAGTACCGCATCGGGGAACTGCGATTGTGATTTCTGCAAACTGGAAAATTGCTGTGCATTCACATGTTGCAGTTTAATCGCCGCCTGCCCCTGTCCGCCGTTGCGGGTGGATTTAATCAGCAACCTGACACCTTTAGCTTTCAGGTCTTCCATCAATTTATCTGCCAGCTTTTGATCGCGGAAGACACCGAATGAAATCGCGTTACGCCATTTCGGGTCATCCTGCACAATAAAGAAATCTTCTACTCCCAGTTTGCGTAGCTCATCTGCTTTTGTTTGCGCAGCTTCGGCAGTAGCCATCGGTGGTTTATAAATCCAGTAACGGATATTCTCCGGTCCATATACAGTCTGGCCGACCTGTGTTTTGATATTTAATTGTTGGGCTAAACTAACAGCCTCATTCACCCTGGCGGTATTGAAACTGCTCCACTCATAACAAACTCCAGGCACCGCCGGACGAGATTCAGCTATTTTAAGGGGTTCTTTTTTATCTGCAAGCTTGCTTTCAATAGCAGGCGCCGTTGAAGCAGCAGTCTCCGGAGGTGATGGGCTGGCAACCAATGAAGTGTCCTGTGCCGGGGCCACCGTGCGTTTAGGATAAGTTTCCAGCGCGCTCGCGCTGAGTAACTTGATTTGTTCGGGATGGACTTCGGGTTTGAGGCTACTCACAGAGGGCGACAAGGCATCGCGCTTAAAATAGGCAAACACGACCACATTTAGCAATAGCAGTATCCAGAATAATCTTTTCATTGTTATGTACTTTCAGCCAAACAGGCCAGCCCCTTTAATACCAGATTATCCACAATAATGGCGTTCAATGACAATGCATCCGGCAAATATCTCTGCAAGATCATCGCATCGCCACCACTTAATACCAGAGCGGGCTGACGTCCGTTTGTCAATGCCTGTAACTGGGAAAATTGGCTTGCCATGGGCGCGATCAATCCCTGTATGCAGCCAGTCCACATTGCCTGCTGGCTGTTACGGGCAAAACCATTGGATATGGCTGTATTGTGAGGATACTCATAATCGAGCTGCGCGGCACCCTGTTGCATGCTTTTCCACATCAGGTTGAGACCAGGCTGTATGCTGCCTCCGGCAAAAATGGCAGTCTTTTCCTCAGCCTCAGGTTGAGTCACAAGCGCATCCATCGTCATTGCCGTACCGGCGGTGACCACCAAGGCATCCTGTTTGTGTAATCGCCACACCGCCAGCAAACTACACCAGCGATCGCTGCCCAACTGCGCTGGCATGCTGTAACTGTTATTCAGGCCTGATGCGCTAGGGGAGGCTTTGATTAATTTCACTTTTTCTTTCACCGCATCAAGTGACTCCAGCCAAAGAGCGCCGGCCACATTACTCACCCATATTTCTTCTGCCTGTGCCATTGCGGCATGTAATGCCTGGCTATCTGCGCAGTGGCTATCATGTAACCATAAGTTGTTTTCCAGCGCGGCCACCTGCAAATGCGTATCCAGTGTCAGCGACTGTTCAGGACACCATGCCCACTTGGTGCGGGTGTTCCCGGCATCGATCAGCAGCTTCATGCCGCGCTCCGCACGCTGATTTCACCTGCATTAAAACGCTGGCGGCCATTGGCTGTTTCGACCAGCAAACTGCCCTCTTCCGCCACGCCTACCACTTGCCCCGGCACCACCTGTCCGTTCGCCATTAATAGATTCACCGGCTGCTGATGAAAAGCATGATGCGCCATCCAGGCTTCCTGGAAATAACTAAAACCATGCTCGGTAAACTGGTTTAAATGCAGCGCCAGTGCTGCCAGGCAACGGCCTAATAATTCATTGGCATTAAGGGTTTGTCCAAATAGCTGGTTCAAACCCAGCACTGGCTGCTCAATCTGCTGACGCATGGCCTGCTCAATTTCCAGGTTAAGCCCTATGCCTATCACCGCCGCGCTCGGCCCTTCCATATCACCTTGCAGCTCGATCAAAATGCCGCCCAGCTTGTGCCATTGCCCCTGGTACATGACAACCAGGTCATTCGGCCATTTTAGTTGCACATCATTCAGACCAATTTCATGCAATGCGCGCAGTAGCGCCAGACCAATGACCAGGCTCAAACCTGACAAACCGGCCGCACCACACTGAAAACGCCAGAGAAGAGAAAAAGTCAGGCTGCCACCTAATTGGGAAAGCCAGGTGCGGCCACGACGGCCACGTCCTGCAGTTTGAATCTGTGCCACGGCACAGGTGCCATGCGCCACACCACGTACGCTTTCCTGCATCAAATAGCGATTGGTCGAATCGACTTGCGCCAGTACTTGCAAATGGAACCATGGTGCATACTCGCCACAGGCCTGCAAAACGGCATCCGCATCCAGCAATGTGACCGGCTTGGGCAAACGGTAACCGCGGCCACGCACTGAAAAAACCGTAATGCCTAATGTCTGGGCAACCTGGATGGCGTTATATACCGTGGCACGCGTGACGCCGAATTGCTGCGCCAGGGCTTCACCAGAGTGAAATTTGCCATCGGCCAACACCGCCAATATAGGAAATGCCAGTTTGTTCATCGAATTATTTTTTTAGGAATGTTCAGCACGTTAATCTTAGTTCGCAGTTTAGCATAGACGCCCTGCGCAGCCGTTTGATTAAAGCCAGGAACAAAGCGTATTAACCGTTTTGGGTCGAGTCATGAAGCGTGTAAAATAAGCACACTTCAGAAACTTCAAGATTCGCCATGTCTACAGAAAAAGAACCGATTCCAGCCGCCTCCAACTTTATTCGTGCCATCATCGAAAAAGACCTGGCCGAAAACAAATATGCACAAAAGCACTGGGCTGGTTCACCAGGCGATGCCGCCCATCAATCCACTGGTCAGGTAGACTTCGCTAAAATCCGCACCCGCTTTCCGCCAGAGCCGAATGGCTACCTGCATATCGGTCACGCCAAATCCATTTTTCTGAATTTCGGCCTGGCGCGTGATTACAACGGCGTTTGCCACTTGCGTTTTGACGACACCAACCCGGAAAAAGAAAGTCAGGAATACGTAGACAGCATCTCTGACATGGTGCAATGGCTGGGTTTTGGCTGGAACAACAATACGCCTGACGGTGCTGAGACCAACCTGTACTTTGCCTCGGATTATTTTGATGTCATGTACCAGGCCGCAGAAGCGCTGATCACGCATGGCCATGCCTACGTTGACGAACAAACTGCCGAAGAAGTGCGTATCAACCGCGGCACCTTGACTGAGCCGGGTAAAGACTCGCCTTTCCGCAATCGCAGCGTAGAAGACAACCTGCGCATCTTCCGCGAGATGCGTGATGGCAAACACGCCGATGGCAGTATGTTGTTACGCGCGAAAATCGATATGGCGTCGCCTAACATTAACATGCGCGACCCGGCCATTTACCGTATCCGCCGCGCGCATCACCACAATACTGGTGACGAGTGGTGCATCTATCCGATGTATACCTTTGCCCACCCGATTGAAGATGCGCTGGAGCAAATCACCCATTCCATCTGTACACTTGAATTTGAAGATCAGCGCCCGTTCTACGACTGGCTGATGGCGCGCCTGGTGGAAGCCGGCTTGCTGGCAAACCCGGTGCCTTACCAATATGAGTTTGCACGACTCAACCTGACCTATGTTGTGCTTTCAAAACGCAAACTGATTCAACTGGTAGAAGAAAAACACGTCAGCGGCTGGGATGACCCGCGCCTGCCAACTTTGGCTGGTGCACGTCGCCGTGGTTACACGCCGGAAGGCTTCAAGCTGTTTACTGACCGTATCGGCGTTTCCAAAGCCGATTCTTGGATTGATTACAGTATTCTTGAAGACTGCATGCGCGAAGTACTCAACGAATCCGCACCACGTAAAATCGCAGTGCTCGACCCGATCAAACTGGTGATTGATAACTACCCTGAAAACCAGGAAGAAGACTGTTACGCACCCAACCATCCACAAAAACCGGACCTGGGAAAACGCGTAGTCAAACTCTCTAAAGAACTCTGGATCGAACGTGAAGACTTTATGGAAGAACCTGCCAAAGGCTACTTCCGCCTGTTCCCGGGTAATATGGTGCGCCTGCGCTATGGCTACGTGGTCAAATGCCTGGGCTGTGAGAAAGATGCAGCGGGAAATGTCACTATTGTGCATTGCGAATACCTGACCGATACCAAATCCGGTACGCCAGGTTCAGACAGCGTCAAAGTCAAAGGCAATATTCACTGGGTCAGCGCAGCACATGCTTATGAGGCTGAAATCCGTCTTTACGACCGCCTCTTTAAAGACGCGCATCCAGGTAGCGGCGACAAAGATTTTTTGGATGACATTAATCCGGACTCAGTCAGATCAATCACCGCTCAATTAGAGCAAAGTGCTCAAGAAGCCAATGCCGGGGATATTTATCAATTTGAACGCCATGGCTACTTTGTGGCTGACCGCAAAGACAGCGTGCCAGGCAAACCTGTGTTTAACAGAACGGTTACATTGCGTGATAACTGGCAGAAATAAACATATCCCATGCATCCAGTAGAACTCACTAAAGCTTTCAGACTAGTCAACCACGGCCCGACAACCATTATCACATCTGCCCATAACGGCAAGGTGAATATCATGGCGGCCGCCTGGGTATGCGCTTTGGACTTTAAACCACCCAAAGTGACGGTTGTAATTGATAGCAACACTTACACCCGTAAGCTGATTGAGGCTGAAGGTACGTTTGCAATTAACCTGCCCTGCGTGAAGCAAATCGAGATGGTAAAAAAGGTAGGCAATATCAGTGGTGCCGACTTCCCAGACTCTGACAAATTTGCTGAATACGAAATTGAAACATTTACCGCCCAGGAGATCAGCGCGCCTTTGGTCAAAAACTGCGTAGCCTGGCTGGAATGCAAGATCATCTCTGAACCGAATAACCAGGACATTTACGATTTATTTATTGCTGAAGTGGTGGCAGCGCATGCCGATGAACGTGTATTCAGTGACGGCCATTGGCACTTTGACGGACATGACGATTTACGCACTATCCACCACGTTGCAGGTGGCGTATTTTTCGCCACTGGTAAGGAATGTTAATACTCCAGCAACTGATACTTATTGCAGCTAAATTGCTTTACACAAGCCCTGCGCATCCCAGCAGGGCTTTATTTTCAGACGATTCCTACAGACCAAACCTAAACTTCTGTTGTACGCTAGTGTCACTTTATATATCAATTTTGCTGGTTAGTGACACGGTGCTTTCTCATGAAAGCGACGAAACGGATGCCGATGCATTCAAACAAGCAAATATTATGTGCATCGCACGCTTTCCAATACATCACTAGCTAGCTGTAAGCATAGACGATTGGCCCACTGGCTGGCTGATATGTCGTTCAGGTTTTATAAATTGCTGTTAGGAATGTATGCGTGCAACACATCAACAAAAAAACGATCCCCTCTATGTATTGCTCATCAGCGTTCATGGCTTAATCCGCGGTGAAGAGCTGGAGCTAGGTGTGGATGCAGATACCGGCGGCCAGTGTACTTATGTTCTGGACCTGGCCAAAGCACTGGCCGATCATCCCCAGGTTGGCAAAGTGGATTTGCTCACCCGCTTGATTGAAGACCCTGATGTAAGCGCTGATTATGCGCAACCTGAAGAAAAAATCAGTGATAAAGCACGTATTATCCGCGTGCCGTGCGGACCAAAACGTTACCTGCGTAAAGAGGTTCTGTGGCCGCACCTGGATCAAATGGTAGACCGTTGCCTGCATTATTTACGTCAGCAGGGGCGCCTGCCGGATGTGATCCATTCACATTATGCCGATGCAGGCTATGTGGGACGGCAGCTGTCCATGCTATTAGGCATTCCACAAGTGCATACAGGGCACTCTCTGGGCAAACCCAAGCTGGAACGCCTGCTCTCAAGTGGCCGCAAGGCAGAAAAAATCGAGAAACAGTTTAATTTCGAACGTCGGATCGCTGAGGAAGAAGCCCTGGTGCAACATGCCTCGCTGATTGTGACCAGCACGCGCCAGGAGGTTGAGCTGCAATACGGCATGTATAACCGCACTGATCCCAAACATTTCCGCGTGATTCCGCCAGGCACCGATACATCAAGATTTTTACCGCCGGGCAGACGGCCTATTTCCAGCACGGTTGAGCAAAGCATTAATCGCTTTCTGGATAACCCGAAAAAACCAATGATTCTATGCATATGCAGGCCGGAGCTACGTAAAAACATCAAGGGCCTGGTTACCGCTTATGGCAATAACCCGGCTTTGCAGCGCCGAGCCAACCTGGTGCTGGTGGCAGGTAGCCGCGAAAATATCCGTGAACTGGAAAAATCACAGGCAACAGTGCTCACAGACCTGCTTCTTGATATCGACGCTTATGACTTGTGGGGCAAAGTATCCATCCCTAAAACACATGCGCAGGAAGATGTGCCTGAAATGTATCGCATGGCTGCCAAAAGCCGCGGCATATTTATCAATGCGGCATTTACCGAGCCTTTCGGTTTAACCTTATTGGAAGCAGCCGCTTGCGGATTGCCGGTGATCGCGCCGGACGATGGTGGCCCGCGCGATATCCTGGCTAATTGCCATCATGGCTTGCTGGTGGATACCCTAGATAGTAACGCCATAGGTGACACCCTGCTCTCGGCACTGACCGATAGGAGCCGCTGGCGGAAATGGTCCAAGAGCGGTGTATTAAATGTCAAACGCCATTACACCTGGGCAGGGCATGTGGATAAATACGTCAAGGAAGTGTTTAACTTATTGCACAAACAGCGCAAAAACTTGCGCAGAAAGCAGATTGCCACACATAACGGCAAGTCGCAGATTCCACTGGCACAACATGCTTTTATTACGGATATAGATAACACTTTATTAGGCAACCGCGAGGGGCATGAAGCCCTGGTGGATTGGCTGAGAAACAACTCAGGCTACAATATTTTTGGCATTGCCACCGGTAGGCCTCTGGAAAGTGCCGTAGATATTTTGCGTAAAAATCGTATTCCTATTCCGGATGTGCTGATCACTTCTGTCGGTTCTGAAATCCACTATGGCGTGCGTTGCATTCCTGATGTTGGCTGGTCTAACCATATCCGGCACTTATGGCGTCGGGAGTACCTGCTGGAAGCGATGAAAGAAATTCCCGGCCTTAAATTGCAGGCAGCAGAAAATCAGCGTGAATTCAAAATCTCTTATATCGTAGACCCAAAAAAAATGCCTGCGTTAGATGAGATTCATGCGCTCTTGCGTAAAGAGCACCTGCATGCCCAATTGATTTACTCACATGGTGAATTCCTCGATTTGTTACCCATTCGCGCCTCTAAAGGCCATGCAATCCGTTACCTGTCTTATAAGTGGGGCTTGCCATTAGCCAACTTCCTGGTCTCGGGTGATTCGGGCAATGATATCGAAATGCTGATGGGCGACACCATGGCGGTGGTGGTGGGTAACCATAGCGAGGAGTTGACGTATCTCAAAGGCACCAACCGCATTTACTTTGCCGAGGCCAGTTATGCGCACGGCATTCTGGAAGGCATGCAGCATTACAAATTCGGGGCGCCTGCCAATGCTGGCAAAGCCACGGGCGAAACACAACCCTCCCGTGCATCAAAGAAAAAAACGCACCATGATGTTGATGAAAAAGTGATTTAGGAGCATTCACAATGTACGAACAAATCTCGCATTCTTTGTTGAATGACATCCTGACAAAACACAAACAGCCGCAAGGTGAAGACTGGCAGCATTTTTATACGCGGCTGGGTGCCAACTTTTATGCGATTTATTCGCTGTTCCAGCATTTATACGGCCAACGCGAAGACTTTAAGCCGCAGCTGGCAAGCCTGGTCTCTGTGCTATCCAGGCAATATGCCCAGCGTGCTCCGCATCTGAGGTTAAAAGACCTGGAACGTGAAAAAAACCACGACTGGTTCATGCAACAGAAACTGGTCGGCATGGCCCTTTATTGCGAAGGCTTTGCCGGTAACCTGGCGAACATGAAAGACAAGCTGGCTTACCTGCAAGAGCTGGGCGTCAACCTCGTGCATATCTTGCCTATCTGTGACTGTCCCGAGCAGGCGAACGATGGTGGCTATGCCGTACGCGATTTTCGCAAAATTGATCCCCGCTATGGCTCTATGGAAGACCTGGAGCAATTGATCTCTGCCATGCAGCAATCCGATATGCTATTAACGCTGGACGTGGTCGCCAACCATACCTCTGACGAACATGCCTGGGCGCTGAAAGCCAAGGAAGGCGATCAGCATTACCAGGATTACTACTATATGTATCCTGACCGCGCCGTGCCGGATATGTTTGAAGCCTCGATGCCGGAAGTGTTTCCCGAGCATGCGCCGGGCAGTTTCACCTTTAATCCGGAAACCGGAAAATGGGTGATGACTGTTTTTAATAATTACCAATGGGACCTCAACTACACAAACCCGGCAGTATTAATTGAAATCGTCGATATCATCCTGTTCTGGGCTAACAAAGGAGTAGATATTTTACGGCTGGATGCTGTGGCCTTTCTCTGGAAAAAGATAGGCAGTACCAGCCAGAACGAGCGCGAAGCCCACCTGATCCTGCAACTATTGAAAGATTGTTGCCAGGTCACCGCGCCAGGGGTCATTTTTATCGCTGAAGCGATTGTCGCACCGCTGGAGATCATCAAATACTTTGGTGAAGATGCGGTGAATGCCAAGGAATGTGAAATTGCCTATAACGCGACCTTTATGGCCTTGTTATGGGATGCGGTCGCCACCAAGAACACGGTTTTACTGACCAATGGCGTGAAAGATTTACCAGAAAAACTGGACAGGGCCACCTGGCTGAATTATGTACGTTGCCACGATGATATCGGTCTTGGCTTTAGTGACCAGGCGATTATCGCATCCGGTTTTGAACCGGTCTCGCACAGACGTTTCCTGGTCGATTACTACACCGGCCAATACCCTGACTCGAATGCACGCGGCTTTGCCTTTGGCGTGAACCGTAAAACCGGTGATGCCAGGATTTCCGGTGCGCTGGCTTCACTGGCCGGGCTGGAAACGGCGCTGGCTAACAATGACCAGCCTGCGGTTGACAATGCCATCCTGACCATCGTACTGCTGCATAACCTGATCATGTCGTTTGGCGGTATCCCGCTGCTTTATTACGGCGATTCGGTAGGCACCCTGAACAATGACGGTTATTTGCAGGACTCTTCTAAAATGAACGATAACCGCTGGGTGCACAGACCGACACTGGATTGGGATGAGATGGCGCTAAGGAATGAGCCTGGCACCGTGCAGCAACGCCTGTTCAGCCAGATCAAGCAGATGATCGCCATCCGTAAAGAGATATCTGCATTTGCCGATTTAAATAACCGTGAATTGATTGATATGGTTAATCCGCATCTGTTTGCCTTCAATCGTTATGTGCAAACTGGCATGAACCCGAAAGTGGTGGTGATTGCCAACTTTGATGTGCATACGCAGCGCGCCGCCCTGCATTTGTTTAAACAGAAAGGTCTCAAAACAGACGGTACATTAATCGACTTATCCAGTGGTCAGGTGGTGCAGATAGAAGATGATGCCATTGTGATACCGAAATTGACGGCTTACTGGTTACCTGTTTAAACATTGAGAAAGGGCCCTGAATGACAGAATGGTTTACACACTTTGGCATTGCTAACCCGGCAGAGGCGCTGATACTGACCAAAACCCTGCTGCGTATTGCCATCATTATCGGCATTGCCTATTTTCTCAACCGCGTTAGCAAACGTGCGTTGGAAGCCTTGCGTGACAGCCTGAGCAATAAAACAGTGAATCACGTGGAAGAAATCAAGCGCATCAATACCGTGACCATGGTGCTGCGCTACATTATCACCACAGTCATCATTGCTATTACCATTGTCGAAGTGCTGCATGAATTGGGGATTTCAATTGCCCCGGTACTTGCCGCTGCCGGCGTGGTTGGCCTGGCGATTGGCTTCGGTGCGCAGAGCCTGGTCAAAGATTATTTCACCGGCTTCTTTCTGCTGCTGGAAAACCAGATCCGCAAGGATGATGTGATTGAGGTAGCCGGGAAATCTGGCCTGGTGGAAGCCATTACGCTACGCTACATCAAGATGCGCGACGATGACGGCAATGTACACTATGTGCCTAATGGACAGATTCTCACTGTGACTAACCGTTCACGCGACTTTTCCTATGCGGTGATCGAGGTGACCGTGGCTTACGAAGAAAACATTCCTGAAGTGATCCAGATCATGCAGCAGGTGGCTGACAATTTATCTCAGGATGGCGTGTTTAAAAATAAAATCCTGGGATCGGCCGAAATCAGTGATATTGATAAACTGACAGATTCTGCTGTGGTCATTCGTTGCCGTTTCAAGGTATTGCCGCTGGAAAAGGCTGTGATCAAGCGGGAATATTACAGACGGATTAAAAGTGCGCTCCATCAGCAACAGATCGAATTGAAACCTAATTCTTGAAAATTAAAGACCGGCCTGGCGCCTTCTCTTTTGTCGCTGCCGGTAAGCCAGCAGCAATATAATCCCCGCCACGTTCGGGAACCAGATATACCAGTTTGACCAGGGAATACCGTCAATCTTGAAATCTGAAATCGGCCAGAACATGGGTGTAGGGAAGTATTGCAGGCTGTGGAACGGGAAATCCAGCGTGATATGAAATGGCCAGCCCAGCATGGCGAATGCGATATCCTTACGCCAGATAGCGACAAGTCCAATCACTGCAAAGGCAATCACGAAGCTGTGGCCTACGGTATAAGCTGGATAAATCCAGGCAGGTAATGTTGCCAGTGCAGGTTTGCCCCAGCGATAAGTCCCATCGATCACACGCGTGAGCATCAGCGCACCGAAAGAAATCAGGTCAGGCATGGCACCCATGAGGGCGGCGAATTTCGGATATTTGCGAATGCCGAAAAGGCCATATCCCCACAGCGCGTGACTAAAGGTATCCATGCCAAAACTCCCTGTTTAATTAAGCGGCCAGCTGGCGAATCACAGCTGCCAGTGCTTCTGCCTGCGATTGAACGAGTGACTGGTTCAGGCCTTCCACCATGACGCGGATTTTGGGTTCGGTACCGGAAGCACGTAGTAATACCCGGCCTTGTCCATTCAGTGCGGTTTCTGCCTGTTTCACGGCATCCTGCACGGCATTCTGCTCAAGATCCAGCTTCTGCTTGGTCGTCACATTGATCAGCACCTGCGGATACAGCGCGAGATCAGCGCCAAGTTGCTGCAGGGTTTTGCCGCTGTTCCGCAATGAATGTAACACCTGCAGTGCCGCAATAATGGCATCGCCGCTGCTGTGTTGATCCAGGGTCAGGATATGGCCGGAGTTTTCGCCACCCAGTGTCCAGTTTTTGCTTTGCAATAATTCAAGCACATAACGGTCGCCCACTTTGGCACGGCCAAACGGAATCTGGTGTTTTTGCAGCGCGTGTTCCAGCGCCAGGTTGGTCATCAGCGTGCCTGCTACGCCGCCCTTGAGCTTGCCTTTGGCATAGAGGCCCATGGCGATGATATACAGCAATTGGTCACCATCCAGCAAATTGCCGGCACCATCCACCATCATGACGCGGTCACCATCGCCATCAAATGCGATGCCCAGGTCTGCCTGATATTCAACCACGGCTTTCTGCAAGGCTTCAGGATGCGTAGAACCGACTTTTTCATTGATATTGAGGCCATCAGGCTGGTTACCAATGGCAATGACTTCGGCCCCCAGTTCATGAAACACGTCTGGCGCTACGTGATAGGTTGCGCCATGGGCACAGTCGAGCACGATTTTCAGGCCGCGTAAATCCAGGTGGTTGGGAAAAGTACTTTTACAGAATTCAATATACCGCCCGGCCGCATCATCTACGCGCTTGGCTTTGCCCAGTTTGGCTGATTCCATCACCTGCATGGGTTTTGCAATCTCAGCCTCAATTGCAAACTCCACATCGTCGGGCAATTTGCTCCCTTGTGCGGAGAAGAACTTGATGCCGTTATCGTAATACGGGTTATGTGACGCAGAAATCACGATACCCGCCTGCGCACGCAATGCGCGGGTCAGATAGGCAACGGCGGGAGTAGGCATGGGGCCGGTAAGCAAAACATCCACACCTGCAGCTGACAAACCTGCTTCCAGTGCGGCTTCCAGCATATAGCCGGAGATGCGTGTATCTTTACCGATCAATACCGTAGGACGTTGACCTTTGGGTAATTGCTCCTGGTTGGCTAATACCCTGCCCGCTGCATAACCCAGCTTCATGACGAATTCAGGATTGATGACTGACTCACCTACGCGTCCGCGGATGCCATCAGTGCCAAAATATTGTTTACCCATACCTGTTTACTTCCTTGATTTATTTAAGTGCTGTGACAACTTTTAATGCTTCTACAGTGGCTTTGACATCATGTACCCGCAATAGATGCGCACCCTGCATGGCACTCACCACGGCAGCGGCAACACTGGCATACAAACGGGCATCGACATCGTTACCGGTCACCTGCCCCAGGACGGATTTACGCGACAGGCCGACCAGCAAGGGACAGTCCAGGTCTAGCAACTCCGCCAAGGACTTAGCCAAAGTAATATTATGCGCGCGGGTTTTACCAAAACCAAATCCAGGGTCTAGCATAATGCGTTCAGTCTGAATACCAGCAGCCAGGCAGGCATCACGTCGCGCGCGTAAGAAATCTTTTACCTCAGTCACCACATCTTCGTAATGCGGATTGTCCTGCATCGTTTGCGGTGTACCCTGCATATGCATCAAGCAAACACCTACGGTACTTTCTGCAACGGCTTCAATCGCTTCTGATTCCTGCAATGCACATACATCATTCACGATGCTGGCGCCTGCCTTGATCCCCGCGCGCATGACGGCGGGTTTGTAAGTGTCGATAGAAATAGGGACAGGAATATTGTGTGCAACCAATGCTTCAATCACCGGAATGACACGCTTCAACTCTTCTTCAAGCGGGACAGGTGTGGCATTTGGCCGGGTGGATTCACCGCCGATATCAAGCACGGCAGCACCCTCTTCGATCAATTTCAGGGCGTGGACGACAGCAGATTCAGTACAAGTGAACTGACCACCATCAGAGAAAGAGTCCGGGGTTACGTTGACGATTCCCATCACCTGAGGTGTGCTTAAATCTAATGTAAATGCGCCGCAGCGAAAGTGCATAAAAATTAATTCTTTTGAAAAAATAAAGGCTGGCAAAAGCCAGCCTTTATATTCTAACTTAAAGCCCTGAGTCTATTGATTATTTAAATCAGTTTCGTCAGTTTTCGCCGTGGGTTGTGGCGATGTATTGACCACAGTGCCACCTGTACCACTGCCACCGCTAGTCACGGTAGGACCATTTTTTGGTTTAGCAGGACGCACAGGCAAACCTGCCATGATGTCGTTGATCTGGTCAGCATCAATGGTTTCCATTTCCATCAATGCCTTGGTCATGGCTTCCACTTTGTCACGATTCTCTTCCAGCAATTTACGCGCAAGCGCATATTGCTCGTCCAGAATACGGCGGATTTCCGCATCTACCTTTTGCTGGGTCGCTTCAGACACAGTACGGGAAGACATGTTACCCATCCAGGAATCCTGCTCGCTACCTGCATACACCATGGTACCCAGGCTATCTGACATACCGTATTTGGTCACCATATCGCGCGCCAGTTTGGTCGCACGCTCGAAGTCGTTTGAAGCACCGGTAGACATCTGGTGCATGAAGATTTCTTCAGCAATACGGCCACCGAACAGAATAGAAATATCATGCAACATTTTGTCTTTGTAGTTACTAATACGGTCATGCTCAGGCAACTGCCAGGTCAGGCCCAAGGCCCAGCCACGCGGCATAATGGTCACTTTGTGCACCGGATCAGCCGTTGGTAATAGCTTGGCAACCACTGCATGGCCTGATTCATGATAAGCCGTGTTCAAACGCTCTTCTTCACGCATGACCATGGATTTACGCTCTGGACCCATAAAGATTTTGTCTTTGGCATCTTCAAAGTCCTGCATATCAACAGTGCGCTTGTTACGGCGGGCTGCAAACAAGGCTGCTTCGTTGACAAGGTTAGCCAAGTCCGCACCACTAAATCCAGGTGTACCACGCGCCAGGATATCAGCCTTCACGTCCGGATCGATCGGCACCTTGCGCATATGCACATTCAGGATCTGCTCACGGCCTTTGATGTCTGGCAAACCAACCATCACCTGACGGTCAAAACGGCCAGGGCGTAACAATGCTTTATCCAGTACATCCGCACGGTTAGTCGCCGCTATCACAATTACACCAGAATTAGCTTCAAACCCATCCATCTCAACCAGCATCTGGTTCAAGGTCTGTTCGCGCTCATCGTTACCGCCGCCGGTACCGGCACCACGGTGACGACCCACCGCATCGATCTCATCAATAAAGATGATGCACGGTGCATTTTTCTTGGCATTTTCAAACATATCGCGCACGCGCGCAGCACCAACACCGACAAACATTTCTACGAAGTCAGAACCGGAAATGCTGAAGAATGGTACTTTTGCTTCACCGGCGATGGCGCGTGCCAGCAAGGTTTTACCCGTACCCGGAGGGCCTACCATTAATACGCCACGTGGAATGCGACCACCCAGTTTCTGGAACTTGCTTGGATCTTTAAGAAACTCAACCAGTTCAGCGACTTCTTCTTTCGCCTCATCACAACCCGCCACATCGGCAAATGTAGTACTGTTATTCGACTCGTCTAATTGACGCGCCTTGCTCTTACCGAACGAGAATGGACCACCGCCCTTGCCGCCGCCCTGCATCTGGCGCATAAAGAATATCCATACACCGATCAGCAAAATCATCGGGAACCAGGAGACGAAAATACTCATGAGCATGGATTCGCGCTCTTCAGGCTTGGCATCTACAATCACGTTATTTTTCAACAGGTCAGAAACCAACCATGGGTCTGATGGCGTAAAAGTATCGTAGTTTTTACCTTCATTGGTTGTGACGTGCAGATTACGCCCGTCAATCTGGACTTTTGCCACGCGGCCATCCCTGACCTCTTGCATAAATTGTGAGTAAACCACCTGACCGCTATTCTTGCTGGTGCCGTTGAATTGATTAAATACCGTCATCAACAACAAGGCGATAGCTACCCAAATCGCGATATTCTTCAATAGATTGTTCAAGATGGTTCCTTAACTTAAAAACGAAAGGCGGGGAATATCCCTACTGGTGACAATGGAGGCAAAACCAAAATTTTCAAGCCTTAAATTGTATTGTATACATAAATTTTGGGTTATGCGATGAAACTAGACAGGAAAAACCATTGCATTTCAAGGTTTTCGATGTAATCCCAGCAAGTACACTTCACTACTGCGGTCACGAGAGGCTTTCGGTTTGCGCGTGACCACTTTATCAAACTGGCTACGCATTTGCTTAACGATTTCATCAAAACCGCTGCCTATAAATACTTTGACCAGGAAATGCCCGCCCGGTTTCAACCAATCCTGACAAAATTCCAATGCCAGTTCAGTTAAGTAACTTGCTCCTGCCTGATCGACATCTTTCAAGCCACTCATATTGGGCGCCATATCGGCAATCACTAGATCCACCAACTTATTTTTAAGACTCGCCTCCAGCTGCTTTAGCACTACTTCTTCGCGAAAATCGCCGCAAATGAACTCTACGCCGGGGATCGGGTGCATCTCCAGCAGATCAAGCGCGATGATGCGTCCTTGACCTTTCAAGCGTTGCACGGCCACCTGCGACCAGCTACCTGGCGTGGAGCCGAGATCGACTACCGTCATCCCCGGTTTGATGAGTTTGTCTTTATCGTCGATCTCCAACAACTTATACGCCGCACGGGCGCGGTAGCCGTCTTTTTGTGCACGTTTGACGTATTCGTCGTTCAGATGCTCCTGCATCCAGGCTTTGCTGGTTCTGGTAGGTTTCATAGGGTGATTATTCGCTTCGTGCTAAAATAGAGATTGTCTTGAAGGAATGCTTTTATGCAATTAAATAGTAAACAAATCGCACATTTACGTGGCCTTGCCCACACACTGAATCCAGTAGTCATGATAGGCAATAATGGCCTAACAGAAGCTGTGTTAAAAGAGATTGATCTCAACCTGAACGCGCATGAACTGATCAAGGTGCAGGTGTCAGGCGATGACCGCGCGTTACGTAAAACCATACTGGATGAAATTGCCACCAAGGTGAATGCACTTGCTGTTCACCACATTGGCAAACAACTGGTATTTTACCGCGCCAGTGACACTGTGAAAGCATCGGCAAAAATCGTCATACCGAAACTATAAAAAAACAGCTGGTTCGATTAAAAAACGCGCAAAAAAATGCGCGTTTTTTAATCGGCTAACTGGATTTAATCACCAACCATAAACCCAGCAGGCACTCCACCAGATAAGCGATACTGGCAATGCCATGCCAAGTTTTGAATCGGCTGGCAAAAACACTTTGCATCACATCATTAGGCAAAGCACTGGCTTTCAGCTGGGCTAACAAAGGTTGAATACCAAATTCTCCTACCAGCACCAGCACCCACATCACAAACACAATCCAGAACAGGCTTTGTTTAAAGGCTGAAAAACCATCCGAGGCCAAGCGCTGAATGAGTAGCCAGATGCCGCTGCCTATGCCAATATAGCTGACGATAGTAAACAGCTTGCCAGCCACCAGCCCGGCCAGTGACCTATCAAGAATGGTCTGGAACAACACACTTGCGGTGATGCCTGTCATCCACAATGCGCCCACCCAGAGAGTAATCAGCACCGGGGTCAATCCACCGACAAAACCAGCTTTACGTGCCATGTGTGCTTCCCTTGTATATGTGGAGCTTTGAAGTAAGTGCTTTTAAACAGGCACTTAAATATTAAAACACTATTTATAAAGCACTTCTATAATTTCGTATTCTTTAATACCACCTGGAGATTGCACTTCAGCCACTTCACCTTCGGATTTTCCGATCAGGCCACGTGCAATCGGTGAACTCACGGAGATTTTACCGTTTTTGATATCAGCTTCATCTTCACCAACAATCTGGTAAATTTTGCTATCGCCGGAATCCAGGTCTTCAAATCGCACTGTCGCGCCGAATACCACGCGACCTTCAGCATTTAAAGTCGTCGGGTCAATGATCTGCAGGTTGGACAGTTTGGCTTCCAGCTCGGAAATACGGCCTTCAATAAAACTTTGACGCTCTTTAGCCGCTTCGTACTCTGCGTTTTCTGACAAATCACCTTGTGCACGTGCTTCAGCAATTGCCTGAATGATGTTCGGGCGATCAACCGCGCGTAGACGTTGTAATTCTTCTTTTAGTAATTCTGCACCGAGCACGGTCACAGGAAATTGATTTACTGCCATAACGAAAAACCTTGAAAAAATTAGTATAAAAAAAATAAACCACACCCGGTCGAGCGTGGCTTATTTCAATAACAGTCAGTGCAATATTTCTTAATGCAACGACCTCAGTGTAAGTTATGCCAGACGTTTGTGCAAGTCTTGCACTGCATACACGTCCATATCCTTACTTTGTGCCATACCGATACAGGCAGCGCGTGCGCCAGCCAATGTCGTGTAGTAGGTCACCTTGTTTTGCAAGGCACTGCGGCGGATTTCATACGAATCGGTAATCGCTTTTTTGTCTTCTGTCACATTCACGATGAGACTGATCTCATTATTCTTGATCATGTCGACAATATGCGGCCTGCCTTCTGCTACTTTGTTCACCGGCGTCACGTCCAGACCCTGCTCGGACAAGGCACGTGCGGTGCCTTTGGTCGCCACGATGGTAAAGCCCAGGCTGACCAGATCTTTGGCGATATCAATGACTTTGCGGTGATCTTCATTACGCACACTGATGAAAGCACGACCACCGGTTGGCATTTTGACTGAGGCGCCTAATTGCGATTTGACGAATGCTTCAGCAAACGTATTGCCTACACCCATCACTTCACCAGTCGATTTCATCTCTGGGCCAAGAATAGTATCTACCCCAGGGAATTTGATGAATGGGAACACGGCTTCCTTGACTGAGTAGTAAGGAGGAATCACCTCTTTGGTCACACCTTGTGATTTCAGTGATTGGCCCGCCATACAACGTGCGGCAATTTTCGCCAGTTGCAAACCACAAGCTTTGGAGACGAACGGTACAGTACGTGAAGCACGCGGGTTCACTTCCAGCACATACACCACTTCCCCCTGCTCAGTGTTCTGCACAGCAAACTGCACGTTCATCAGGCCTTTCACGCCTAAGGCTTTCGCCATCTGCACGGTTTGGCTACGTAATTCATCTTGCAGCTCGTCACTCAAGCTGTATGGTGGCAATGAACAGGCTGAGTCACCGGAGTGCACCCCTGCTTGCTCAACGTGCTGCATAATGCCGCCGATCAATACATCTTCGCCATCACTTAGCGCATCCACATCCACTTCAATCGCGTCATTGAGGAAGCGATCCAGCAATACAGGTGATTCGTTAGACACTTTCACTGCTTCACGCATATAACGCTCAAGCTGGCTCTGTTCGTGCACGATTTCCATCGCGCGGCCGCCCAACACATACGATGGACGTACCACTAACGGGTAACCGATTTCCATCGCCAGGCGAATCGCTTCTTCAGGCGCGCGCGCAGTACGGTTTGGCGGTTGTTTCAGGTTCAGCTTGTGCAACATTTGCTGGAAACGCTCACGGTCTTCCGCACGGTCAATCGCATCAGGTGTAGTCCCAATAATAGGCACACCGGCTTTTTCCAGGTCACGCGCCAGCTTCAATGGCGTTTGGCCACCGTACTGCACAATCACGCCAACCGGTTTTTCGATATTCACGATTTCCAGTACATCTTCCAGCGTCACCGGCTCAAAATATAGGCGGTCGGAAGTGTCGTAATCGGTAGAAACCGTTTCCGGGTTACAGTTAACCATTATGGTTTCGTAACCATCTTCACGCATGGCAAAAGCCGCATGCACGCAACAATAGTCGAACTCAATACCCTGGCCGATACGGTTAGGACCGCCACCCAATACCATGATTTTCTTGTTAGTTGTAGGTAATGACTCGCACTCTTCTTCATAAGTAGAGTACATATAGGCAGTGTTGGTGGCAAATTCAGCCGCACAGGTATCCACACGCTTGTAGACCGGACGCACACCCAAAGCCTGACGGAAAGCGCGCACTGCGTGCTGGTCAGTATCCAGCAATTTAGCCAAACGACGATCCGAGAAGCCTTTCCGCTTCAGCCGGAATACTGTGTCTTTGCTCAGATCAGCAATGTGCTTGCCAATCAGGGATTGTTCCAGCTTGATGATTTCTTCGATCTGTACCAGGAACCAGCGGTCTATCTTGGTGATATCAAAAATCTCATCAGTGCTCATGCCCAGGCGGAACGCATCGGCCACATACCAGATACGCTCAGGACCAGGCTCGCCCATTTCCTTGACAATGCGGTCTTTGTCATCGGTCACGCTATCCAGACCGTCAAAGCCCACTTCCAGGCCACGCAAGGCTTTCTGGAATGACTCCTGGAAGCTGCGGCCTATGGCCATCACTTCACCGACAGACTTCATCTGCGTCGTCAGGCGGCTGTCTGCCTGCGGGAATTTTTCAAATGCGAAACGTGGCACTTTAGTGACCACGTAATCAATAGAAGGCTCGAATGAAGCCGGGGTCTGGCCACCGGTAATATCGTTGCGCAATTCGTCCAGCGTAAATCCTACAGCCAGTTTGGCGGCCACTTTGGCAATCGGGAAACCCGTCGCCTTTGAAGCCAGTGCAGATGAACGCGAGACGCGCGGATTCATCTCGATCACAATCATGCGGCCATCATCAGGGTTAATCGCAAACTGTACGTTTGAACCGCCGGTATCGACTCCGATTTCACGCAACACTGCCAAAGAGGCGTTACGCATGATCTGGTATTCTTTGTCGCTCAATGTTTGTGCAGGCGCTACGGTGATACTGTCACCGGTATGCACGCCCATAGGATCCAGGTTCTCAATCGAACAGATAATGATGCAGTTGTCCGCCTTATCGCGCACAACTTCCATCTCGTACTCTTTCCAACCAAGCAGAGATTCTTCAATCAACAGTTCATTGGTTGGAGAAGCATCCAGACCGCGTTCGCAGATAGCGATGAACTCTTCACGGTTGTAGGCAATACCGCCGCCACTGCCACCCATAGTGAATGATGGACGGATAATCGCCGGATAACCAATATTGGCTTGCACTTGCAGTGCCTCTTCCAGGCTGTGCGCAATCGCAGAACGCGCCGAACCCAGACCGATCTTGGTCATGGCTTCCTTGAATTTCTGGCGGTCTTCCGCTTTATCAATCGCTTCTTTGGAAGCACCGATCAGTTCGACGTTATATTTCTGCAAGACGCCATGCTTGTCCAGGTCCAGCGCACAGTTCAATGCGGTCTGTCCGCCCATGGTTGGCAGCAAAACATCAGGGCGCTCTTTTTCAATGATTTTTTCAACGATTTGCCAGGTGATAGGCTCGATATAAGTCGCATCTGCCATTTCCGGATCAGTCATGATGGTCGCAGGATTCGAGTTCACCAGAATCACGCGGTAACCTTCTTCGCGCAAAGCCTTACAAGCCTGGGCGCCGGAGTAGTCAAACTCACAGGCCTGGCCGATGACGATCGGACCGGCACCGATAATCAGGATACTTTTAATGTCAGTTCTTTTTGCCATTAGCTGGACTTTCTATCTTGCATTAACTGGATAAAGCGATCAAACAGCACGCTCATTTCTTGCGGCCCCGGGCTTGCTTCCGGGTGGCCCTGGAAGCTGAACGCAGGTTGGTCAGTGCGTGCAATGCCTTGCAGGCTGCCATCAAATAAAGAGACGTGCGTGATCTTAATATTGGCGGGCAAGGTGGATGGATCTGCCGCAAAACCGTGGTTCTGGCTGGTGATATACACGCGCTTGCTATCCACATCCTGCACCGGATGGTTGGCTCCATGGTGACCAAACTTCATTTTCAATGTTCTGGCACCGCTGGCCAGGGCCAGTAATTGGTGACCCAGACAAATACCAAAAGTAGGGATGCCGGTATCCACCAGGGTTTTGATGGCCTTGATGGCGTAGTCGCATGGTTCCGGGTCGCCAGGGCCGTTGGACAGGAAAATGCCATCAGGCTGATAAGCTAAAGCTTGCTCAGCGGTTGCCTGTGCTGGCAATACGGTCACTTTACAGCCGCGCGAAACCAGCATACGCAGGATATTCAGTTTGACACCATAATCGAATGCCACCACATGAAACTGTTGCCCGGCAGGTTTGTTGAAACCTTTGCCGAGCTGCCACTCTTGCTGGGTGAATTCGTAAGGCTCAGTACAGCTCACCACTTTTGCCAGATCCATGCCTGCCAACCCGGGGAAGCTTTGGGCGTAAGCCAACGCCTGCGCTTCATCTACAGTTTCACCGGCCATGATACAGCCAGCCTGCGCGCCTTTTTCCCTAAGGATACGTGTCAGTTTGCGCGTATCAATATCGGCAATCGCCACTACATTGTTTGTGTTGAGATAATCAGAAAGATTTTGTTCACTGCGGAAATTGCTTTCCAATAAGGGCAAGTCCCGGATAATCAGACCTGCAGCATAGACCTTGCCTGACTCTACATCTTCACTGTTGGTACCGTAGTTACCAATGTGTGGGTAAGTCAGTGTCACAATTTGTGCGGCATACGAAGGATCAGTCAGAATTTCCTGATAGCCGGTCATGGAGGTGTTGAAAACGACCTCGCCAACCGTATGACCCGAAGCGCCAATGCTAATGCCCTTAAAAACAGTTCCATCTGCTAAGACTAAAATCGCTGGAATTGTTTTTGACACCTTTAGCTCCTTAAGTTTGATACGAAACACATCCTTTAGAGGGTTTACGCAGTCGCTAGAATTAACATCAAGTACCGGTAAATAGATGTGCAAAACGGGAAAAGCTTTTTGGACTCTTCCCGTTTCAGAATTGCAGCATTATAGCCTAATATGACTGGTCACTCAAGAGCAGCCATACGCGTAAATGACTTAGTTTTTGTCGAAACCCAGCACATCGCGCATATCAAAAAGCCCGCTAGGTTTATCCGCCAGGAACTTGGCAGCGCGCAAAGCGCCCTGTGCAAACGTCGCACGGCTTGAGGCTTTATGCGTCAACTCTACCCGCTCGCCCACGCCAGCCAACACCACCGTGTGATCACCGACCACATCACCACCACGCAAGGTAGCAAAGCCGATAGTGCCTGCCTCACGTTCGCCGGTGACACCTTCGCGCGCATACACAGCACACTCCTTGAGTGCTTTATCAATCCCTTTGGCAGCAGCCTCGCCCAAACGCAAGGCTGTCCCTGAAGGCGCATCCACTTTGTGCCTATGATGCATTTCCACCACTTCTATATCGTAACCTTCATTGAGCACGCGCGCTGCCTGCTCTACCAGGTTGATCAGCAAAGTTACGCCTACACTCATATTAGGTGCAAAGACAATGCCTGTTTGTCTAGCAGCGGTTTCGATAGCAGATTTTTCCGTCTCGTTAAAACCGGTCGTGCCTATGACCAGCTTCACCCCGGCCTGCTCACAGGCCTGCAAATACTGCATGCTGGCTTCAGGGCGGGTGAAATCTACAAGCACATCAGCCCCTTGTAGTGCCGCAGCCACATCCGAAGTGATTTTGACGCCGGTTGCTTTACCAAACTGCTCACCGGCATCCCGGCCCAGCATGGCACTGCCTGCCCTATCCAGTGCCGCATGCAACTGCAATCCATCATCTGAAAACACACCATCCAGCAGGGCATGCCCCATGCGGCCTGACACACCTGCAATCACTACTTTTAACATAAATCGCTCAATACACTCTAATTCTTGTTGGTCAGGTTTTGATTAAAACCCGATTTGTTCCGGTGCCGCATCTGACTGTTCCGGGCTTGCTTCAGTAGCTGCCGGAGGGGTAGTCAGCTGTTGTTTTGCCGCTGGCAAATCGGTTGCGGTAGTGGCTGTCTCGCGCACGATCAACCAGTTTTTGGTAGCAGGGTCCAGCTTCAATTGCAATTTCTTAACCATCACATCGCGGTAGGCTTTTGCTGCGTACTTCTGGGTAAAGGTCGCCACAGCATTATCGCCATCACGCGTCACATTCACTGCATCAATTTCCAGGCTGATATTGCCCTGGTTGGGCGACAGGCGCTTCTTACGCTGCGCTTCCCAGGCACGCTTGTTAGGCAGGTCTTCAGGCACAAACTCAGGTGAATAAGCCGCCAGGTAGGTATTGATATTCTTGCTGCGCCAGGCTTGGGCCCAGGTTTCGATGGCAGACTCTACACTTGGCTCAGCTTCAACAGGAATCTCCACTTTGGTTTCTGAAGCCGGAGGCACTGCTACCGCCGCTTTATTAGGCAAAGCCACCACTGCAGGGACGACAGCAGATCCTAAAGGTGCAGTCCGCTCGCGCGTGATCAACCAGCGCTTCTGTGCAGGCTCATAACGCAACTCAAGTGTTTTCAGCAACTCGTCTTTGTAAGACTTTGTTGCATACTTCTGCTCAAACTGTACAACGGCTTCACCACCATCACGCTGCACTTGAAGACCATTCAACACCAGTGTGATTTCACCTTGCTTGGCTGACAGGCGTTGCTTGCGTTGCGACTCCCAGGCCTTTTTGCTTGGCACACCGTCAGGCACAAACTCAGGCGCGTAAGCGGCAAAATAAGCATTCATATCCTTGCTTCTCCAGGCTTGTGCCCAGGCAGCCACTGACTGATTGACGCTTGCATCACTTGTGGCAGAAGCTTGTGTTGCTGTTTCAGCGGCTGGCGCCAGCTTGTCTGCCTGAGGCGCTGCAGGTTTTAAAACAGATGCTGGTTTTGTCTCTGCCGCTGCCAATGATGCGCCAGTTGCGACTGCCGCATTTGCTTTAGGCGCGGATTTCACTGGAGGCGGAGGCAACTCAGGCTCAGGCTCCGGTTCAGGCAATTGTTCGGCAACAAAGGTTGGAGGCGGCTCAGCCGCTTCATTACTTTCCTTAGGCGCGACACCCTTTTCGGTCACCTGCCGCGCTTCTGCATCGATGGATGGCGCATTTGCTTCAGCCATATTACCTTTGATCATCTCCCCCTCGGTAGGGATGACTTGCTCAACATATTCCCCCTCGGCGATGTAAGGAATCACCTCATCATCGTCAATCAGAGCCGGGTCTTTGGTTTTAACGATAGTAATTCCCGTTTGTTTTGGGGTGGCGGCCGGCACTGCAGGTTTTGTATCAACAGGCTTTGAAGATGCTTGTTTCGAGGGTGTCGCCTTGGCTGCTGCGGCAATGGCCACCGGCGCTGCTGCTACAGCAGGTTTCACTGGTACAAGCACACTTTTTGCAGCAGGTGCTGGCGGTGGCGTGACTTTAGCCGGGGGTGGCAACACCGGCTCAGGTTCTGCCACTACTGCTGGCGCTGCGACAGCTTGCTGCTCGAATACGGGAGGAGGCTCTACAGTCTCAGCGGCCTTCGCAGCCAAAGTTTTCTCGTTCACAGCATGCGCATTCGCCTCAGCAGCCTGGTTAGCACTGGCATCAAGATTACCTTTTGCCATTTCTTGCGGGGTCGGTGCTCCGGCATATTCCCCTTCAGGAATATGAGGCACAACCTCGTCATCAGAGATTGTTGCCGGTGCAGAGGCTTTGGCAGCATCTGCCTCAGAGATTTTGGCTGGTTCAGGTGCTGGCTCTGAAGGTGCCGCAGTCACCTGAGGTGATGCAGGCTCTGGGTTGGCTTGTTGATTCACTGGAGCAGGCGGTGTTGCAACTGCATTTGTCTTGTTTTCTTCCGTAGCGATTGCAGCAGCAGCAGCGCCAGCGCCTGCTGCTCCGGCTTTGGTGGCTTCATCACCTTTCCAGAATTTCAGCTTATCTGACCAGCTTTGATCTTTAGCATCATCAACTTTTTGCTTGGGTGTTTCAGCAATGGTTTTAATCTCAGGATTTTCTGCTGATGGAATCACGTCTCCACGTACCGCCAGCAAGCTGTCTTTGTCAAAATCGAGAATAACACGGCGTTTTTCAACCACGGAACCCTGCTTGCGCAGTTCGTAAAAATAATCCCAGCGGTTGTCACGGAAACTATCTACAATCAGCGGTGTCCCCATGATGTAACGCACCTGGGAACGCGTCATGCCAGGACGCAGTTGCAGTAACATTTTGGAAGTCACTACATTACCCTGTTGCACTTCCATTTTGAAAGGCTTCATGGATGGAAGCTTTGCGCCACATCCACTCCCCAGCGATGCAACAACCAACACAAAAAAAATAGAATTACGCATTGGATTCACTTTATAATCGGTATATTGAAAACAAACATTAATATACCACGTAGTTTCGCAATCATAATATGTCGGACTACCTAACAATGGACAAAACACTATGCATGACTCAAAAGATCTCAAAAATGCCGGCCTGAAAGCCACACTGCCGCGTTTGAAAATCCTGGAATTATTCGAGAAAAGCGAACAGCGCCATTTGTCAGCTGAAGATATTTATAAAGTCATGATCGGCAATGGCGAAGATGTGGGTCTGGCAACGGTATACCGTGTTTTGACACAATTTGAACAAGCTGGCTTGCTGGTGCGCCATCACTTTGAAAGTGGCAAAGCAGTGTTTGAATTAAATCATGGCAGCCACCATGACCATATTGTCTGTATCAAGTGCGGCCGCGTTGAAGAGTTTTACGATGAAGAGATCGAGAAGAGACAAAAGAGTGCTGCGGAACAATACGGTTTCACTATGCAGGATCACTCACTGACCATTTATGGTGTATGTAAAGACCAACCTTGCAATGAATAATCAGTGAAAATTTAGAGTCAGCACAACAACATGCTGACTCTCTTTTCGATCTGGCACCAACGCACCAAACTTGACTGACCTTACCAACACCCCCACCCTGCACTCAGTTGGTTTCCCGCCTGTCATTGGCGATCACCCGAACATCCTGATTCTGGGTTCTTTACCCGGGATCGCTTCGCTGACACAACACCAGTATTACGCCCACAAACAAAATGCATTTTGGCGAATGCTGGAAGCGCTATTTCATATTCCAGCCAATACGGAATACGCAGTGCGTTGCGAACAGGTGAAAGCCGCCCGACTGGCAATCTGGGATGTCTGCCACTCGGCTTACAGGCCTGGCAGCCTTGACAGCGCCATTACCCGCAATACTGTGATTGCCAATGACATCAACGGTTTACTGGCGCAACACCCTTCCATCAAACTGCTTGCATTCAATGGGAATGCCGCCGCCAGTTTATTCAACAAACATATCCGACTCATACAACCGATAAGCACACTTATTTTGCCATCAACCAGTCCAGCCAACGCCAGTATTCCCTATGTAAAAAAACTGGAAAGATGGTCAGTATTACTGAATTACCGTGATTAAGCAGGCGGGCTGCTTCTAAAAGCGCGACTTGAGATACTGATTGAATTGTTATAGGGATCTTTGGCGTTGGCAAAACTGTAGCCATTTGCCTGATGGATCGTGCCGAACTTAAGACCTTGTCCCTGCGACGCTTGCACAAACTGTCCAACATCATGCACATGAAAAGAGAGTTTTACACCGACCTGCCCCAGCTTGACTGATTTCGCGGCTTGGTGCACCAGAATATTTGCGCCACCGTTTCTGGCACGCAGTTCCACCAGCCCCTCGACTACTTCACCAGTCGTTTCAAACCCGAAATGGTCGCGATAAAACGCAACGGTTTTCGGGATATCACGTGCGTAAATGATAATGGTGCCTAGCATGGCTTGCACATTCAGGCCTTAATGGCGGGAGCGAATCACTTTAACTACCATGACATCAATGCGTTGCCAGCTTGAGCATTTCCCGCGCATGATTGCGGGTGGCCTCGGTAATCTGCAAGCCACCTATCATGCGGGAGATTTCCTCGATACGCTCATCCACATTCAGGCCACGGATGCGGCTCAAGGTTGCGCCGTTCTGTTCGGATTTGCTCACCTGCAGATGCTGCTGAGCCTGTGCAGCCACTTGAGCCAGATGCGTAATCACCAGTACCTGGCGCTGCTGGCCTAATTGATTGAGCAAGCTGCCAACCACTTCAGCGACACCACCACCGATACCGACATCAACCTCATCAAAGATCATGCACGGTATACTGCCCAATGAAGCAGTTGTGACTTGCAGCGCCAGGCTGATACGTGACAACTCACCGCCGGAAGCGACTTTATTCAGCGGCCGCGGTTCTACGCCTGCATGCCCGGCTACCAGGAATTCCACCTGCTCCAGACCATGGGCAGCAGCCTCACAGGGTACCAGCGATACCGCAAACTGGCCGCCCTTGAGTGACAGCGTTTGCATTTCTTCAGTAATTGTTTGGGCCAGTTTTTTGGCGGCCTGCTGGCGTTGTGTTGAAAGCTGTGTTGCTGAAGCCTGATAGGCGTGCCATGCAGCATTTACCTGTTTGGCTAACGCACCGTCATCGGCGAACCCTTCCAGCTCAAGCATTCGTGCAGTTTGCTGCGCCAGCAAGTCAGGCAACTCTTCCGGTTTCGCACGGTACTTACGCGCGGCGCCATGAATATCCTGTATCCGTGCTTCAACTTCCGTTAATTTTTCGGGATCGAGTTCGCTTTTTTGTAAATAGCGGTTCAATGCGCGACTGGCTTCCTCCAGCTGAATCACCGTAGAATCCAGGATTTCCGCTATCGGTTGCAAGCCAGTATCTATGGCTTGCAGCTCAGTCAATTTGACCTGCACTTGCGTAAGCAATTGGAGAGCATTCACTTCACCATCTTCACTCATCCATTGCAGGCAGCTTTCCATGCCGCTGAGCAAGCTGGCACCATTACTCAGGCGTACATGTTCCTGCTGCAGTGATTGCCATTCCTCAGCAGTGAACGCTAATTGTTTGAGCTCGCGGGTGCTATCGCGCAGCTCCGCCAGTTCATCGGCAAACTGGCTGGCATTCTTTTCATAAGCCAGTTGCTGTTGATGCAATTGCGACCAGTCTTTGTACAACTGGCTGACCTGTTTTGCGAGCGGGGTGGCCTGCGCATAGGCATCAAGTATTTCGCGCTGGGTAGCAACTTTAAGCAATGAGTGATGCGCGTTCTGGCTGTAAATATCAATCAGGGTTTCGCCAATGTCACGCAATTGCCCTACTGTGGCTGAGGTGCCATTGATAAACGCGCGGCTGCGGCCATCGGCGTAGATAACACGCCGCAATATCAGGGTATCTTCAACATCCATTTCCTGCGCTTGCAGCCAGACGCGTGCGGCTTGGTTGTGGGCAATATCAAAAGTGGTGGAAATTTCGGCTTTTTCATGCCCTTTGCGGGTGACGTCACCGTCATTGCGCGCGCCCAAACTGAGCGAGAGGGCATCAATCAGAATGGATTTACCGGCACCGGTCTCACCGGTCAATGCGGTATAGCCAGCCGAAAACTCGAGTTCCAGCGACTCAACAATCACAAAATCACGAATAGAAAGGGCTTGTAACATGGTTTTCTTGTAAGAGCTGCATCAGCCCCAGTTTAGTTTGTTACGTAACATATCAAAATAGCAGTAAGTCTTAGGATGTACCAGCTGGATCTCCTGCGCGCCGCGTGCAATCCTTATATGATCACCCTCAACCAGCTGATGCTGGCCCTGACCATCGAAACTGATCTGCGCATCGGCTGCATTCACAATGATCACCTCAATCACGCTATCTGCAGGGACTGTAATCGGCCGATAACTCAAGGTATGCGGACTGATAGGCACAATTGAAATCGCGTGCAGGTCAGGATGCATAATTGGCCCGCCAGCTGACAAGCCATAAGCAGTGGTGCCTGTAGGCGTGGCCAGAATCAGGCCATCAGCACGCTGGCGCGAGACAAACAGGCCATCCACATGTACTTCCAGCTCAATCAGGCGAAACGCGCTTTTAATCACTACATCGTTCAAAGCGACAGACTGCCACAGTGACGCCTTGTTGCGAGAAACTTCCGATTGCAACAGCATGCGCGACTCCAGCTGGTAGTCTCCCTGCAAAATCTTTTCAATTTCGCCCAGCATATTGTCGGTTTGCAAATCTGTCAGGAAACCCAGACGGCCACGATTAATGCCGACCAGAGAGACATTGCTGTCACGCAGTGCTCGGGCCACGCTAAGCATGGTACCATCGCCACCCATGACCACCACCAGATCCGCTTTGTGGCCGATATTTTCCAGGCTGGCCAGTTCAAACCCTTCATGCCTGACAAAGCGGGCGGTCTGCTCTTCTACACATACATGCAGCTCTTGTGACATCAGATACTGTACCAAACGCGTCAAGTCATCACGCATGTTTTGCAGAGCTGACTCATCCATGTATTTGCCGACAATGGCAACCGAGCGAAAGTAAGGAAGCATGCGCGCATTAAAGCACAGAAGCCCTGAACTGAAAAGCACAGGGGGCTGTTATCCCGACCATAAATCGGGCAAAATCACCCTACATTAACAAGGCTGTAAAAAGTGGACAAACGCGCGCAAATTTTACTGAAAACGCTGGTCGAGCATTACATCAGTGGTGGCCAGCCGATAGGGTCACGCACATTATTACAACATTCCGGCCTGGATGTGAGCCCGGCCACCATACGCAATGTCATGAGTGACCTGGAGCAATTGGGTTTTATTACCAGCCCGCACACCTCTTCCGGCAGGATTCCGACTAAAAAAGGCTACCGGCTGTTTGTAGATTCACTTATGACGGTGCAGCCTTTGGACAATCGCGCGGTCGCGCAACTCAAAACCGGCTTTTCCTCGCCTAACCAGCAGGAACTGATCAGCAGTGCTGCAGATATGCTTTCGCAACTGACGCAGTTTGCCGGGCTGGTGATGACGCCCAAGCGCACGCGCAATGTGCTCAAGCATATGGAATTCCTGCATTTAAGTGACAAGAAAATCCTGGTGATTCTGGTGACCGAAGATGGCCAGGTGCAGAATCGTATTTTGATGGCGGAGAAGACATTTAGCTCTAGCGAATTAACAGCCGCCAGCAATTACGTCAACAGCCATTGCCAGGGATTAACGCTGGATGAGTTGCAACATAAGTTAAAGCAGGAGTTACAGCAGGTGCAAGCGGATATCAACAGGCTGATGTCTGCTGCCCTGGATGCCGCCGGTCAACCCGAACCATCAGAAAAAGAATCGGTAGTCATTTCGGGTGAGCGCAACCTGTTGCAAGTGGATGAGCTTTCCACCAACGTGACCAGCCTGCGCAAGCTGTTCGAGATTTTTGAACGCCGCACGGCCCTCATGCAATTACTAGATCATAGCCAACGTGCCGATGGCATACAAATCTTTATCGGTGGCGAAAGCGGTTACCTGCCACTGGATGAATGCAGCCTGATCACCGCGCCATATGAAGCTGACGGTCAGGTGGTTGGTACGCTTGGAGTTATAGGCCCTACGCGCATGGCTTACGAACGGATTATCCCCATTGTAGACATCACAGCAAAACTGCTTTCAAACGCCCTATCTAATCAATAATTTCCTTTTCTTAACATTTTTTTCTTGATTGTCTGAATCGTCCGACAGGACAATCAGCACTCATCCTCTTAGCTTACGCTTACTAAATTCGCATAATTGACCAACATTTAATTTATATAAATGAGGTGGTTAAATGAATATCATAACCATTATTCTGGTCCGTTTTTTAAATGATCGCTCTTAGCACTTCCGGCTATGGTTTCATGAGTTGACGCGGCAAAAGTACGGAATGGGTGCAGGCATAGGCAGTGCAAGCGGCGTAGTCCTTACGGGCGGTAATGCAAATTGTAGGTGGCGCGGTACTTGGTGGTGTGGTTGGTAATCAAAATAATAACAAATAAACAAACATACCTATGGGATCAGTCTTGGATTGAGTCCTGCCATATTCAAGTAGTTATCAATTTCCAGGCTTTGGCTTTTCTCATTTTAGTAAGTGGGAGGCCACCTGATAGCTTAGATAAATTTAATTTTAACCCGTTTTTTAATCGTTGTTAGGAGTTTAAGTATGAAAAAGTCTTTATTATTGCTCGCGTTAGGGTTCAGCACAGTCTTCACCACTGCATACGCCGCCACTTATGATGCAGTATTGTCAGGTGATGGCTATCAATTCAGCAGTTCATTTTCTGGCGACACCAGTTTCAATGACTATATTAGATTTAATACTGAAGGCTTACAGAATATCGTAGCTAGCATCTCAGGTTCCAGTAGCAAAACTTTCACCTTTGAAACATTTAATCTTCTTGATGCAAATAAAAATCTAGTTGCAACCGGATCTGTTTTAAATGGCAGTCCGAAAGTGTCTTTTGGCTACCTTGAAAGTGCACAGTATGGGAATTTTTTCCTGCATGTCGTTGGCACTAGTATAGGTGCAACTACCGGTTACAATGGTACCATCACCACATTTACTGCCACACCGGTACCTGAGCCAGAGACATATGCTTTATTTCTTGCAGGCTTGGGTCTGGCGGGCATCATGGGGCGCAAAAAAAAAGGCTAATGCCTAAATCAGCTAACTGTTGTTGAGTTTAAAAAATCCCCGTTTTTACGGGGATTTTTATTGGTTTAGGTGATCAGTTGTATTCATTTTAAGTCATAAGGTTTATTTACATTCCCATTTGATTTTAAATCGTGTCTACATCACAACTATCATTCACCTTGGAAAGCTTGAATCGCATAAAATAAGCATATGACCTATTATCAGCCAGAACCTGCTTACACCCACGGCAGCCAATCAAAAGTGGGTATCCTTCTAGCTAATCTGGGTACACCAGAAGCTCCTACAGCCAAAGCCCTTCGTCCTTATTTACAGCAATTTCTGATGGACAGGCGTGTGGTCGAGATTCCACGCTTTATCTGGTGCTGGATTCTGCACTGCATCATTCTGGTAATTCGTCCAAAAAAATCGGCAGAAAAATATGCCAGTGTCTGGACAGAGCAAGGCTCACCGCTGATGGTGTATGCGCAACAACAGAAAAAACTGCTGCAAGGCTACCTGAGCCAAAAAATCAATTCGCCTTTTGCTGTCGAACTGGGCATGACCTACGGCAACCCCAGCATGAAAAGTGCTATTGAATCGCTTAAGGCACAAGGCTGTGATCGTATCCTGGTTTTTCCGCTCTACCCGCAATATGCTGCCAGTAGCACAGCTGCCGCGCTGGATGCAGTCTGGCGCGTACTGCTTAAAATGCGCAACGTACCAGCCATCCGTACTATCAAGCACTACCATGATCACCCGCTGTATATTCAAGCGCTCGCCAGCCACATTAAAGCCTACTGGCAACAACACGGCCAACCGGAAAAACTGGTCATGAGCTTTCACGGCGTGCCAAAATTCCATCTGCTTAAAGGCGACCCCTACCATTGCGAATGCCACAAAACTGCACGCTTGCTGGCAGAGGCTTTAGGTTTAAGCAAACAACACTATCAAGTCGCATTTCAATCCCGCTTTGGCCGTCAGGAATGGCTGCAACCCTACCTCGCTAATACGCTGGATGCCTTAGGTAAACAACAACTCAAACGCATAGATGTAGTATGCCCAGGCTTCAGCAGCGATTGCCTGGAAACCCTGGAAGAAATCGCAATGGAAGGCAAACACCTGTTCCAGTCTGTTGGAGGGGGAGATTATCACTATATACCGGCACTTAATACCGAAGCAGTGTGGATTGAGGCGATGCGCGATATTGCGCTGGAACAGTTGCACGGTTGGGTAAGTAATGAGTTTGACTCAGTAAATGCAGAAGCCGAAGCACAAGCGAGTAAAGAACGGGCTTTAGCATTCGGTGCTGAAAAATAAATTTCACTTTCCGAGGGCTCTACATCCTATAGATTTGGCATTGAATAGCTTGATGAGCAAACACTCCATCCTATGCCAGCCCTCGCCGATTACGCGTTATAATCGCGTTTTAACGTTTTAAACTCTCTTCTATGATCATTATCACCGGTGGTGCAGGCATGATAGGTTCTATCATGGCCTGGCATTTGAATAACAAACTGGGTCGGCATGACCTGGTGATTGTTGACCGCATCACGCATGAAAACCAGTGGCAAAACCTTGTGCACAGGCACTATGCAGAATACCTGGACAAAGACCAGTTGTTCGACTTCCTGGAAGAGAATGACGACATCACTGCAGTGATTCATATGGGGGCCATCAGCGCCACCACAGAGCGCGACTTCAACAAGCTGGTGGCGGATAACATGCATTATTCGCAGGATTTATGGTCCTGGTGTGCGGAATATGAAGTCCCATTCTTTTATGCCAGTTCAGCCGCTACATATGGTGCGGGCGAGCATGGGTATGACGATGCCAGTATCGAAGGTTTACGCCCGCTCAATGGCTATGGCTATTCCAAGCACTTCTTTGACCAGTGGGTGCTGGAACAGGTGAAACAGAAACAGCCTGCTCCGCCTGCCTGGGCCGGATTTAAATTCTTTAATGTGTATGGCCCTAACGAATACCATAAGGAACGTATGGCAAGTGTTGCTTTCCACACGTTCAACCAGTTCAGTGAAACCGGCACCATGCGCCTGTTCAAAGGCACTAAAGCAGGCATAGAGGATGGGATGCAGTTGCGCGACTTTGTCTATGTCAAAGATGTGGCAGATGTGATGGGATTCTTCCTGGAAGCGGCTCTCAAACAGAAACCAGCTACTAATGCCATTTACAATATCGGCACCGGCCAGGCACGCAGCTTTAAAGACCTGGCGACCAATGTCATGACCAGCATGGCGCGCGAACCCGATATCACGTACATTGATATGCCGCTGGACTTGCAGGGAAAATACCAGTATTTCACCCAAGCCGAGGTGCAGAAACTGCGCAATGCCGGTTACAAGAAACCTTTCACCAGCCTGGAAGAAGGCGTGAAGGATTATGTGCAAAACTATTTAATGCAAGACGACGCTTACTGCTAACATGCCATTTTTCACTTGCAATCCAGTCACATTGCCCGCATTTGATGCATACACAACCACTGATTTAAGGGCGACATCATGAGCTATGTTGAATATCTCGAGGGCGAGCATGCGGCACATATGGCCATGTTTGAGGCCTTGAAAACCACATTTCCGTTGATCAGTGAAGTTGGTATCGCCATGCGGGACTGTATCCATAAAGGCGGCAAGATTTTGTTATGTGGCAATGGCGGTAGCGCGGCAGATAGTCAGCATATTGCGGCTGAAATCGTCGGCCGCTTTAAAAAAGAGCGTAAAGGCCTGCCATCCATCGCATTGACTACTGACACCTCGATTCTGACCTCGGTAGGCAATGACTACGGCTACGATTACATTTTTGCCCGCCAGGTTGAAGCTCTATGCCGCCCTGAAGATATCCTGATCGGTCTCACTACCAGTGGCAACAGCGCCAATGTTGTGAGAGCGATTGAGGCGGCGAACGAGATTGGCGCAACCACGATTGGCCTGACCGGTGGCAGTGGCGGCAAATTAAATGATTTGTGCAAATATAATATCGTGGTGCCCTCTAATGTGACTGCCCGCATTCAGGAAGCCCACATTTTCATTGGTCACAGCCTGTGTGAAATCCTGGAATCCTGATGACTGGCACGCAAACAAATACCAGCCTGGCCGCCCTGGTTCAGCATTTCGGTAATGACCGGCAACATATACTGGTGATTGGCGATGTGATGCTGGACCGCTATTTGATCGGTGAAGTAAATCGCATCTCGCCGGAAGCGCCGGTACCGGTGTTACTGATCAAATCCGAACAGCATTGTGCAGGCGGTGCCGCCAATGTCGCAGCCAACCTGGCTTTGTTAGGCATACATACGCGTATGATCGGGTTGATAGGCGAGGACAATGAAGCATCATTGTTATTAAACGCCATGCACAGTCATGGCATTGATACTAAAGCCATGATTAAAACTTCAACGCGCCCGACTATCGCCAAAACCCGTATTCTGGGCGGGCATCAACAAATGATGCGGCTGGATCAGGAAATCACCACTGAACTGTCTGCCAGCGAAGCAAACCATGTGACTGCCGCCATTCAGGCAGCGCTTGAGCAACAACCTGCATTGGTCATTCTGTCTGACTACGCCAAAGGCCTGCTGACGGAAGATATTTGCCAGCATGTCATTCATTATTGCCGCTCCCAACAGACTCCAGTGTTGGTCGACCCAAAAGGTCGCAACTACCATAAATATCGTGGTGCGACGGCGCTGACCCCGAACAAAAAAGAGACTGCCGAGGCGTGTGATACCCAGGTAAACGACACTGCGCTGATTGAAAAAGCCAGTGCTTTAAAAACCAGCCTGGCGCTGGATTTCCTGGCAGTCACACGCGGTGAAGAAGGCATCAGCCTGATCACGGAGCGTACTGAGCATCTGGGCGCAACCGCCAAACAGGTGTTTGATGTGTCCGGCGCCGGCGATACCGTGATTGCCACGCTGGCTGCGGGCCTGATTCATGGTTTATCCCCTTTGGAAAGCCTGTCATTGGCCAATATTGCCGCCGGTGTAGTGGTTGGTAAAGTCGGCACAGTGCCGATTACCAAAGCCGACCTGGTATATGCCCTTGCCAGCGCGCAAGGCAGCGCCCAGGCGCATAAAGTCAGTGAACTGCCTGACCTGATGCAAAAAGTATCCGCCTGGAAACAGCAAGGGCAAAAAATTGTGTTTACCAATGGCTGCTTTGATTTACTGCATGCAGGCCATGTGACTTATCTTGAAGGTGCCAAAAAGCGCGGCGACAAGCTGGTACTTGGCCTGAATACCGACCGCTCTGTCTCTGCCCTAAAAGGCCCTACCCGCCCGGTCGTCAATGAAAATGACCGTGCACGGGTATTGGCTGCACTTGAATCTGTAGATGCCGTGATCTTGTTTGACGAAGATACGCCGCTCAACTTGATTAATGCCATCCGCCCGGATGTGATTGCCAAAGGCAGTGATTACACTGCTGACCAGGTGGTCGGTGGGCAGGAAGTATTAGCCTGGGGTGGCGAAATTGCGCTGATTGACCTGGTCGAAGGCCGCAGCACCAGCAACCTGATAAAAAAAATGCACGCATGAACAAGATCCTGGTGATGGGCCCATCATGGGTGGGTGACATGGTGCTGGCGCAAAGCCTGTTCAAACAACTGAAAATCGACCAGCCGGATTGCCAGATTGATGTCGCTGCCCCGGCCTGGACCTTGCCACTGCTGGAAAGAATGCCAGAAGTATCGCAGGCAATCGCCCTGCCGTTCAAGCATGGTGATTTAGCCATAGCCGAGCGTTACCTGTTTGGCAAGCAACTAGCCACCCAAGGTTACACACAAGCCATTTTACTGACTAACAGCCTGAAATCTGCCATCCTGCCATGGGCAGCCAATATCCCGGTGCGCACCGGTTTCAAGGGTGAAATGCGTTATGGCCTGATTAACGATATGCGGCCACTGGATAAATCTATCCTCAAAAAAACCGTGGAGCGTTTTGTTGCGTTGGGACGTGCAAAGAATGGTGCACTTCCCAAATCACTCCCGCTCCCTGCATTGGCAGCTGACCGCACAAAAATTGATACGCTGATGCAAGAGCATGGCATTGCACCATCCGATAGCCGGGTGCTTGGTTTATGCCCGGGCGCTGAATATGGTGAGGCCAAACGCTGGCCGGTTGAGTACTATGCCGAAGTAGCCAATGCCGCATTAAACAAAGGCTGGCAAGTATGGCTGTTTGGTTCAGATAAAGACCGTCCGGTGACGACACAGATTCAGCAAGTCACGCAAGATGGCTGTGTAGACCTGGCCGGGAAAACCAGACTGGGTGAAGCGATTGATCTGATGTCTGCCTGCCACACCGTGATCAGTAATGACTCCGGCCTGATGCATGTAGCCGCAGCGCTGGATAAGCAGCTGATAGCCATTTACGGCTCTTCTGATCCAAGCCATACACCGCCTATGCATCCACAGGCAGTGGTCGAATATCTGGGGTTATCCTGCAGCCCCTGTTTCGAACGGGTATGTCCGCTCGGACACCTTAATTGCCTGAAACACATTTCTCCAGGTCGCGTGATACAGCATCTTTCTTTCAGCACACAAGCAGCTCAGGTATGACTTATCCGCTGCTGACAGCGCAACACCTTCTTAATGCACGTGTGATTGAGCGTGATCCAAGAGGCATCAAAGTTTTACAATTGCCCAATGGGGATTACCTGAAAGTGTTTCGCTTGCGTCATCGCTTTAGCTGGTCGCGTTTTCAAGGTTATGCGCAACGCTTTTCCAACAATGCCAGCAGCCTTGCTGCATTAGGAATTCCTACTGTGAGGGTGATCAATTGCTATCAAGTGAAAAATGGCCGCCTGCTGGATTATCCGCTCTCAGCTCACTCGCATTCAGAGCCCATCCAGGACATAGCACCTTTAACCCAAACCTATGCTGTTCATTACGCCCCCCTGGCTGGCGAAACGTTAAAAATCCTGCTTGATCAGCAACAACTCGATACAAACCATGTTAAACAGCTGGGGGTGTTTATTGCCGAATTGCATGAAAAAGGCATACATTTCCGGTCATTACATCTGGGAAATATAGTGCTGACGCCGGAAGGCAAAATGGGACTGATTGATATTGCGGATATGAAGATTTATCCGTGGTCGCTGTGGTTTGGCACGCGCTTACGCAGCTTCAGGCATTTGACGCGTTATGCCCGTATAAATGTTTCGTTTGGCGATACAAACTGGTCTATGCTAGTGAATAGTTACATCGAGCATGCGGCACTGACCGTATCCCAAGCCGGCATCCTTAAAAAGAAAATGCAGCATTTTTTGCTGCATCCTCCGCATTAATCAATACGTTTAAAAACAAGTAGCTGTTTTTTTCGTTTGTGACCATAAAACGTCTTGTCGAGTTGATAGCCAATCAATTGCTGTTGCCAGTGTTTTAATTTTGCCTGCTCTTCAGGTGTGTCATCGTGCTTGATCACAACATAAGCATATTGCCGGATACTACCATCAGCAATGCGCTTCTCCAGATCTTCCCAATCATAATCGATCCTGCCGTCATAAGGCGCATCGGCATAAAATCTTTGTTTGGCCGAGGCGTACAGCGCATGCTGACCTTGCGGCAGCTTGGTTTTAACATAAGCAACAGCATCTATTTCATAATAAAAATCTGCAGCTTTAGGTTTGATGTTACTGATAAACCCGGCCAGTACTGTAAACGCAGCCAGTATTAACACCAGTTTTTTTGCTGGAGATATCTTGTTTTTTTGTTCATGTAATAACTTATACAGTGCAAAACTTGAAAACACGATCAGCACAAACCCAAACAACGCCACATAACGTCCTGACAGCAAATTCACCTTAAAGGTAATCAGACATCCAATGACCCATGAAACAAACATCCAGAACAGCAGCACTTTGTATGCCACAGGTTGCATACTTTTCCTGATGCTGTATTTTTCAGAGAAAACGAGTAACGGAGGGCCCCAGCCAGCCACACTTAAAGATTTAATGGTGGCGATCGAAAAATAGGCAAGCAGGAAAGTAAACCAGGAATACTCTTCAAATGCCTCACCTATCACTACATCGCGCATTACGTGAATACGATGTATCAGATTCTGAGTAAAATTCAGTTCGATATCTCTTAATCCGTTAAAAATCTCTTTGACTCTGCCGAGGTCTTCCAAACCTATATGCATCACCCATAAAACGATGGGGGCAAGTAAAGAGCTGAAGATTAACAGAGAATATGGCTGGGCAAATTTCTTGACATTCATTGGTACCGAACGCGAAACAAACAAGCCGGCTATGGGTAAAACCAACAGCTGAATCGCACCCTCAATCCTGAACAATGTTGCTATAAACGCCAGTATCTGCCAGTAGATGGCATGCTTCCATAATCCATGCTGATAAAAAAGAATTAACTGGTTTACAGCGTGCACAAGCAAAGCCCAGTAGCCTAGGTCACGGCTAGCCATAGGCAGGATATTACCTACTATGTAATTAGACCCCAGTAATAACAGTACTGCATAAAACTGCATCCATTGATTGCCTCCCGCGATACTGACCATTCTCATCAGCCCCGACACCAGAAGCATAAAAAAAATGATAATCAGCAGGTTTGCAGATGCTTGCAGGGTCAAGCCGCTAATGGCATGTACCATGCCTATCAGCGCAGGATAAAAGCCCCAGGAATATCCTTCAACGGCATGCGCTGCAGTAAAATCACCAACAGAAAAATAGCGAGCCATCTCAAAATAGAGGATGGAGTCATTGGTAATCCAGCCATGTTGTATCCACAATACGCGGCAACAAATAATAAATGCCAGAAAAAGTGCTAAATAAAGGGGGAAATGTTTACGATGGTTGATCATGTTTAATCGCTTGCAACTCCCATAAGATATGGGTCTGCGGTTTTAATTTTAGTTTTCTGAAGATCGTTTTAAGCCTGGTGGAAAAATCGTCATTGGCACGATAGTGCAATCTGGGATAAACCCACGCCACACGCCTGGCTTTGAACATACCGGTAAAGCCATAGTTTTTTCCATAACAGCGGCCTTCGCAGAAATAGGTATGGGTCCCAGCGGTAATGAAGTTGACATGCGTGGGGTCGATGAACGCCTCATTGCTAGGGTAACCAGGGGTCAGCGCATAAAACACCCCATCATGTTTTAGCACTCTCCAGATTTCATTCATCAACTCAATAAATGGGAAGCGTGTACCGTGCTCGCCTCCATTCAGGATGCGCGGTATGTGTTCGATAAAATCAAATGCTGACACAGCATCAAACGTGTTATCCGGATAAGGAATTTGATCAATAGACAGATTTGCTGTTCTGATCTCGATACCCTGTTCCGGAATTGAATGTGCAACCAGATCGACGCCGCAGACTACTTCATAAGAAAAAGGATTTCTTGGTTTTGCACCGCAACCTAAATCAAGGTGGTATTTAGATGTTTGCACTTTCTTTCCCGCCCATGATCATTTGATTTACCAAACCCTGCAACCCCGCCAGTTCCTTTGTTTTGGAATATTTATTTTGCAAGCTTGCGATATTCTGTCTTATTTTACTGAAATCAAAATGTCCATTATCGATTTCTTGAATTTTACTCAATATTAACTCTGAGAATTTGCGGATATCACCACAACTTACTTCATGAAACTGCCCATCAAGCCAGTATTCCTTACCTGCCTCCCCGGTATACCCAATGACAGCATTACCAGATAAAGCAGCTTCAATCGGCGGCAGCCCCAACCCCTCAAGCTCACTGAAGGATAAGAAGATTTTTGATTTAGATAATAACTCAGCTACAGCTTGCTGACTCATATTGTGTATTGCGATAATTTTCCAGGAAGCAGGTAATTTCCTGGCAATATAATTCAGCACCAGGGTCGAATGTTTTTCGAGCTTGCGGGGCATGTAAGTGATGATGTTATCTTTATGCGTGGCAGGCTTGAATAGCTCGGCCTCTACAGACAATTGCAGCCTATATATCTTCTGCTCGAATTCGGGAAAAAGGAATATCAGGCAGGCGTAAATATCATCAGATACACAGGTAATCAGCTCTGCATATTCATAAGCACTATAAACGGAATCAATGTCAGTTTTGCGAAAGATATCATAGCCACTCTGCACCTGGATGATGTAGCGTATACCTTTATCACGCGCGATACTGGCTTCCCGGGCAGCCCACATTTCGTGGATTACAAATACCTCACGCGTTTTATTAAAGACAAAATTCGGCTTAAAACTCAAATTGGCGAATGGGGCTTCATAACGAAAACTTAAATCTTTGGGATGAAACACCTGCGCCCTCACACCATCCATTTGCATGTCGTTAATCATGGAGACATGCCGGTAGATCACTGTGACGCCGCCTGAGGCTTTTTTCGCATTTGGGCAAAGATAAGTCAGCGTCAAGGCATGCTCGGACTCTTCGCCTGTAGTTTGATACCTGAATCTCCGTAATTTGAAGACAAGATTATTGATAAGCTGTGGCCAGGAAAAATGCATCATTCTTAAAATTTTTTGGTGAACAGTAAAAATTGATGTAGCAATTCATTACCCCACAGTGTATCAGGCTCAATCACATTGCCTTCTGCCCATTCGTTCCATGACTTGATCACAATCACCTGGATAGCTAAGTGTTGCTTCCTCTGGCTCAACTGCAAGTGAATCTGCTCCAAATGCCTGGCAAAAGATTGCGGATTAAAGCCTTTTAATATGGTTCCGCGACGCAAATGCCGGGGAGTGGTATCCCAACCGGTAAATACAATCGGGATTTGATGCGGGTCTTCATTTAACGGATCGTTATCAATCACCAAACCTCGATAGTTATATACAAAAGGTCCCAGCTGTTTGCAATGGAAAGTCCTTGCCAGCTTTTCCCGTACATAAAACCACCAGCTATCGCGCTTGCGCCATTTAAAAATGCTGCCGGATTTGTTGTAACCATCGAAATGTTTTTTCCACGGCTGATGCGGCTCGGTGTTGTCTGCAAGCCAGTAGATTCCCTGGAAACCATGTTGACCAGCACATTGATTAAAGGTCTGGATAAACACTTCGAGATCGGGGATATCCCGCGGGCTGAAAATTGAAAATACCGGTTTGCCGTCTATCTTGATGTAATTGGCAGACTGAAAGTGCGGTAATAATTGCTCAAAATAGGCAGTGTAATCTTCAGCACCCAGGTACTCTTGTAACTGCAGCGTGATATTTTCGCGCTTGTTATACCAGGTGTGGTTCGCCCAGCAGAAGGCATATTTGAAATCCAGCTGCTGATCCAGCACTAATTGCATGGGTTTTTCGAGCAACTTTTTCCCTCGGCCGAACCAGTAGTCAAATACCAGGAAACCATCTATACCATGCTTTTGAGCAATAGATTGCTGCCACTCAAACACGGCAGGATTGAGCAGGTTGTAATCACCGAAGGGAGTGTCGGGCTTCTGAATCTGTTGCCAGTCAAAATAAGTCTTCGCAGTATTAAGCTGTTGCCATTCGGTGAATCCGCGACCCCACCAGCGATTGTTTTCTTCAATCTCATGGAATTGCGGCAGGTAATATGCCAGGCTAAGCAAACGGTTTGTCATGAGTCTATTATTTGTCCAGACCATCGTTTGCAAGAATGGCCTCACCATCAATACCACGCAATTTGGCATTGATACGTTTGGCACCCTCACGCATATTCTTTTCGCTGGTCCCCAGTTGAGGATTAAATATCAGCGTGGCATGGTTAAGGTGATCTACGTATTGCCCCAAATGCACAGAGTCAAGAAAGCGCATCTCATAGCCGGCGGCGACCATTTTCTGATGCATTACCATTCCCGCAGTTTGGTTGTCATCCGAAAAACTGGTATTCAGTGCGCGGATGATATCCGTGCGGTACATCGCGCAGTGGCTACGTAAATAATATTTACTTTCATCCAATCGATTAGGGTTATAGCCGCGATAACCAAACCATTGGTTTAAAGCTTTTTTCCATGACTGTTCAAAGCGGATTCCCCAACGCTGTAAGGTAGTCTTGGACTCCAGTTTCCAGGAACCTACACCCGCCAGCTTGGGATGATCGTTGAAAGGCTGTAATAGCATCTGCAACCAATCCGACCGTTTAACAAAAGTATCAGTATGGATAGAAAGTACGTACGGCGTCTTGACTTCAGAAAGTGCAAGATCCAGCGCTCGCGAATGCGAAAGTGGCACGGTGTCATCAGCTGCTGGCTTGCGTTCAATCAATTTCACCCAAGACAAAGAGCGCAAATACTGCACAGATGCATCCTGCGAGTCGTTATCAATCGCAATCACTTCAACCTGATTGAAATCAGTATATTTGCGCAACAAACGCAGGCAGATTTTGGTGATTTCCGGGGTTTTATAATTGGGCACCAATATGGTGACTTGTTTGTTGTCTGTCGTCATGACCGGCATTATAGGCTAGTGTAATCGTTCACTCAAAAGAGCCATACGCATTGCTTAAAAGTCAGTGTAAGGCTTTAATTCCAGGTGATGGCTTACCGTCACCTGATGCTGTTTGCAATAACTTTGCCAGTCTGGCATGTCGGTCCAGTCCGAGACAAACACAAAATCCAGCCCGGCGCCGGTTGAAGCCTGGTGATCAAAACGGCTATCGCCGATAAACAATGCCGGAAACTGTATGGTGCCATCCGCAATCATGGTTGCCAGATGCTCGTTCTTTTTTGTCGGACCGCCGTAAATCCCCAATTCAAACAGATTGTCGAGGCCGCGACGCGGGAAAATCTTGCGTAACTCTTGCTGGTCACCGCCGGACATCAGCATCCATTTGGCTTGTGCCGTTTTTTGCTTCAGGTTATCCAGTTCCGGTGCGACTTCGCATTGCATCAGGGTTTCATCCAGAATCTCGGTGAACGTATCCATCAATGTCTGGAAAAATTCCTCAGTGAATGCTTGTTTAAGGATATCGCTGATGTAGTAACGGATCTTGTCGTTACGCGGAATGCTGCCCAGCTTGATATGGTAATCAACGAATGCCTGCGCCTGGGCATCCGTACCACCGGTGCGCTTGGACGTATTGTAATAAGCATCCACCTTGGTTTGGTTACTGTTAAGTACCACGCCATCGCAATCAAGCACGATGGTTTTGTATTTTTCGAGATTCAAGGGATTTGACATAAGCGGCTGGCAACAAAAAAAGGCCTGTAAGACTACAAGCCTTTAATGATAGCTGATTTTCCTTAGTGGATTATTTGGCTGCGACGATTGCCGAAGCTTCTTTTGCCAGTTTGGTGATATGTGCCCAGTCTTTACGCTCAACAGCGTCGTTGGGCGTCAACCAGGTACCGCCACAAACGACCACGTTAGGCAATGCCAGGAATTGTGGCGCCGATTCAACACTCACGCCACCTGTAGGGCAAAATTTCACATCAGCAAACGGGCCTGCAAAGCCTTTCAGCAAATTAATGCCACCTACAGCCACAGCCGGGAAAAGCTTGAGGAAGTAGTAGTCATCAGCATTCGCCATCATGATTTCAGAACCGGTAGACACACCAGGCAATAATGGCAGGCCGATTTTACGGGCGAACTGGCCTAACTCAGTGGTGTAACCAGGGCTAACCGCAAACTGGCAACCTACGTCTTTAGAAGCTTGTGCATCTTTCAGGTTACGAACGGTGCCTGAACCCAGAATCGCATCAGGCACATGTTTGGCAATTTGCTCCATGGCTTGCAAGGCAACCGGTGAGCGCAAAGTCACTTCCAGCACCTTCACGCCGCCGGCCAGCAATGCTTCTGCCATAGGCACAGCGTCTTCCACTTTGTTGATGACAATCACCGGGATGACCGGGCCATGGTTCGCTAAATCTAATGTGCTCATTTTGTTAATATTTACCTAATTAATAATCGAACTCTAAAAATAAACTTTATGTATGCCTGTAAATTCAAATGGCTAAGTAAGACAAGGCGCAGAAGCGAGGACAGTACGCCTAAAGCGAACTGCAACGACGTATTGCGACGCCATTTTAATTTACAGCCAAGTGATCGCGCCTTCTTCGGCGGATAATACATTCCTGCGCATCCCGCCAAACAACTCACGGCCCAGGCCATGCGCATTATGGTGGCGTTTTGCATCGCTCAACTCTTCAGTCTCGCGCTCAGCCCAGGTGTCTTCATCAACCAGCACGTTCAACTGGCCAACTGTGCCATTCAAACGAATAATGTCACCGCTGCGAATCTTGGAAATCGGACCGCCGGCACTCGCTTCAGGGCTTAAGTGAATCGCTGCCGGGATCTTGCCGGAGGCACCACTCATACGGCCATCAGTCACGATCGCCACGCGGAAACCTTTGTTCTGCAGCACAGCCAGCGGCGGTGTCAGTTTGTGCAACTCAGGCATACCATTGGCTTTAGGTCCCTGGAAACGTACCACAGCAATAAAGTCTTTTTCCAGTTCGCCACGGTCAAAGGCGGCCAATAACTCTTCCTGCGCATCAAACACGATGGCTGGGGCTTCAATAATATGACGGTCTTCAGGCACCGCAGAAATTTTGATCACGCTGCGGCCCAAGTTGCCTTTCAACAGACGCAAACCGCCGGACTCATTGAATGGATGCGCCGCAGTACGGACAATGGTTTCATCACCACTCTCTGCCGGGTAATCTTTCCACACCAGCTTGTCCGCTTCTTTTTCAGGCTTTTTACCGTAATCACGCATGCCACCACCACTGACGGTGTACACATCAGGATACATGTAACCGCCTTCGATCAATTCGCGAATCACGAAACCTGGACCACCGGCTTCCTGGAATTCATTGACATCGGCTTTACCATTCGGGTACACGCTTGCCAGCAATGGCGTCGATCTCGCCAGATAGTGGAAATCAGTCCAGTCAATCACGATACCGGCAGCACGTGCAACGGCCACCCAGTGAATCAGATGATTGGTTGAACCGCCGGTCGCCAATAAAGCAACCATTGCATTCACAATGACGTGCTCATCAACCAGACGGCCAATCGGAACAAATTTATTTTTCTGGGTATTTTGTATCACCATGCGCACTGCTTCACGGGTAAAGTCTTCGCGCATGCCATCGTGTGGGTGAATAAATGCAGCACCAGGCACATGCAGGCCCATCGCTTCCAGCAGCATCTGGTTGCTGTTAGCGGTACCGTAGAAAGTACAGGTACCCGCGCCATGGTAAGCAGCAGACTCACTCGCCAGCAACTCTTCACGGCCAACCAGGCCTTGTGCGTATTGCTCACGCACTTTGGATTTGGAAGTGTTATCAATACCGGTGCTCATCGGGCCGGCTGGCACAAATACACAAGGCAAATGGCCGAAATGCAAAGCACCAATCAGCAAGCCCGGTACAATCTTGTCACAGACGCCCAATAACAATGAGGCATCAAATACATCGTGCGACAAGGCCACGGCGGTACTCATGGCAATGGTATCGCGGCTGAACAGGCTCAGCTCCATACCAGGCTCACCCTGGGTGATGCCATCACACATAGCTGGCACACCGCCAGCGACCTGCACGGTTGCACCGTGCTTGCGGGCTTCATCACGGATGATATCCGGATAATTCACATAAGGCTGGTGCGCGGACAACATTTCGTTGTAAGCAGTGACAATACCAATATGTGTTGGCTTTTCAGCGTAAATCTTGAATTTATCGTTCTGTGGCATCGCCGCGAATGCGTGCGCCACGTTGGCACAGCCGAGGCGATCCGGGCCTTTGTCACGGTTGAGATAATCATCAATACGCTGCAAGTAGGCCTTGCGGGTCGGTCGACTGCGCTCGATGATGCGTTCTGTTACTTCAATGTGAGATTGTTTCATTGACTATCGCTCAACTGTGTTTTAACTACTGAACTACCCTGATGAACTGCTTTGACTTGCTTTTAATCACAGTTTTGGGATTTATTGTATATGAGTCCAAACTGAACTCTATTCCCGATTATCGCTAAACTACTGGAATCAGTCAAACCTAAAAGAAGGTCAGCATGGTTTTTTTCAATGATTCCAAACACTTAAACCGGAATAACCTACCTCTGGATTTAACTTTTCGTCACTAGCACATCTTCCAGCATCAGGTACTCCAGGTCACAGCCATAAAACATATTCAACGCATCCGTAGGGCTGCAAATCATCGGCTCGCCACGGCGATTAAGCGAAGTATTCAGCACCACCGGGTTACCACGCAGTGTTTCCAGATGTTCAATCAAAGCGTAATACCGAGGATTGGTTTCTTTAGTGACGACTTGTGCGCGGGCGGTCCCATCTTCATGCACCACTTCCGGAATACGCGACTTCCAGGCCGGGTTCACATCAAAGGTGAAGGTCATGTAAGGCGCCGGATGGTCTGTTTGCAAAATATCTTCAGCCACCCTATCCAGCATGCTCGGGCAAAACGGCCGCCAGCGCTCGCGGTATTTGATTTGCGCATTGATTCGGTCTGCCACGCCAGGAAAGCTCGGGTCACCCAGAATACTGCGGCAGCCTAATGAACGTGGGCCAAACTCCATACGACCCTGGAACCAGGCCAGCGGATTACCGGCTGCGAGTAACTCGGCTGCTTTTTGCGGGCCATTTTCCACGCGGGTGAATACGGGTTTTTCCGGGTGTGCTTCACAGGCAGCGATACATTCTTCATTGGTGAATGCAGGTCCCAGGTAGGCATGTTCCATTTTGTGGATGGTTTCACCGGCCAGGTGCGCAGCATAGGTCGCCGCTCCTAAACTGGTACCGTTATCACCAGCCGCCGGTTGCACAAATAATTCTTTCACATGCGGCAAGGAGATGATGCGCTGGTTAAGTTTCACATTCAGCGCTACGCCGCCTGCCATCACAATCTTGCCGGTTTCGCGGATGATGTCGCCCAGGTAATACTCAATCATCTGCAGCGCCAGGTCTTCCAGCAATTGCTGTACGCTGGCAGCGTAATGAATATAGGGATTATCTATCTCATCGCCAGAACGTTTTGGCCCTAACCACTCAATCAGTTTTGGCGTGAAGTAAAAGCCTTTGCCGTTTTCTTTGTAGCGGCGTAAACCGACCACATTGACATATTCGGTGTTGATGATAAGTTCGCCATTTTCAAACTTGGCCAACCGGCTTAAATCGTATTTCTTGGCGTCGCCATAAGGTGCCATGCCCATGACCTTGAATTCGCCATCCAGCATCTCAAAGCCCAGGTATTCAGTGATAGCGCCATACAGTCCACCTAATGAATCCGGATCGTAGAATTCCTTGATCTTGTGAATCTTGCCGTTTTCACCATAGCCGAAGAAAGTGGTGGCGTATTCGCCTTTACCATCAATGCCGACAATCGCGGTTTTTTCTTTGAAGCCGCTTAAATGATATGCACTGGAAGCATGTGCATAATGGTGTTCTACCGGTACGAATTTAGCCTTACTCAAGCCTAAATCCTGCATCAGCTTCAGGGATTTATCACGGTTGCGCCTGAAACGGCGGTTACCATTAAAAATCGCATCCAGTGCCCGGTCAGGCGCATACCAATAACGTTTGGCATAATGCCAGCGCGCAGGCGAGGCCAGTGATATTTCGCCATAAGGAAAAGCGACAATATCAACCTGGTCGGCCGTCACGCCTGCCTGCTTCAGGCAGAACTTGGCTGCCTCATACGGCCAGTGATTTTTGGCGTGCTTGTCGCGTATAAAACGCTCTTCTTCAGCCGCCGCAATAATTTTGCCATCGACCAGAATAGCCGCAGAAGCGTCGTGCCCCAATGCGCCAGATAACCCTAATACAATCATTCAGTGACTCGCCAATTGATTAAACAGAAATACCTGCCAGTTTCAGCGGTGTGTGATCCACATACACCGCATGAAAACTTAGCAACAGCGCATTATACAGCGAAGTATCGTCTTTCCAATTTTGCAGCAAGCGGCGGATGTCCCTGACATGTGCACGCAAGGCGCGTCTGGCACAGCGGTATTGTTGCATGCTATCCAGATCCATTACGCTAATCTGGCCCTGCAGATTCACCTGTAAATTGCTGGCTTTCAGATCGCCGTGGGATATTTTTAGCAGGTAAAACTGGTAGCAGGTTAACGCCAGTTGCCTGAGTGCTTCTGAGCGCAAGGCATCGTCTTTGACAGTCTGGAAAAAAGCGAGCGCATCAGGCAATTCGCTGACAGCAGACACAAAATAGGCTTCGCCACGCAAACCACAAAAGCGCTTTTCCAGCATCGCCAGCGGTTGCGGCGTCAAAAAACCATAATATTGCAGGCGGTGTGCGTTGGACCATGAAACCGCTGCCCTGCTGGGGCGCCAGCTACGACCAATAGCATGTAATACATGCTTGATGTTGTAGCGCTTGATCACCACATCCTGTTGTGCAAGGCGCGTGCGCACCACAGTCGATGTATTACCGTCTTTCAACAGACTTCCCGTTCGCATGGCTGTTTCCAGCGAATCAGGGCTCAAGTCAGGCAACATGGCATGTGCATTGCGCGCCAGCACAAAGCCGGTTGTCTGCTGCCACACCACATCGCTGCAATTTCGAAATATTTTCCGTTCAACATACTCACGTACTTCAAGCGCTTTGTAGCGACTTGCCCAGTTCAGCACCTGCCTGGCATCCTGCTGATCCGACCAGTGACGCTGTCGCTGATAAGCAGCCAGCAAAGACGTCACCCAGGCTTGCTGGTCAAGAACAGCAAGCTTGCCTATCAATGCGGCAAGTTGCTGGTAGCAAGCGCATCTGGATAAGGTTTTTTTGCGTATGCCATCTCCATCAATAGACCATACCTGATCATTGGCGAGCATAAAATTTTTCAGGTGCAAGTCCGTTTGCACCAAACCTGCCGCATGTTGCCGGGCCAGTACACGCACCACTTTTTCAATCAGCGCGAATCTTTGCTCTGTTTCGCTTTGCGCATAGACCTGATGCACATTTCTAGCCTGGGGAATCGCAGCATAAATCAATACTTGTGCCTGCCCGCTTTGCGCAATACCTTGCCATAACAAAGCAGGCGTATCCAGTTTCGCCGCTGCCAGCCACAAAGCCCCCTGCGCATCCCGTTGCGCGTATTTGCCCGCCTGAGTGCCAACAAACACTTTTGCAAACACAGCTTGACCTTGCCACTGCGCACTGAACACCCAACGGCGACCTGGCAACATGCGATGTACCTGCAATTGGGTGAGCGTACTGCTGTCAGACAGTATTATCTGCTCGCCACTGACAACAGGACATGCTGAAAGCGGCGGAAAAATGCTGTTGCCGAGTGAAATCGAGGTAGGTTGCTGATGAGCCATGCAATATCGGGTTTGAGGAATTGCTGCTATTTTACTGCAAACCTGCCCGCAGCATAAAAACTTGACGGCCATACGCTGGCAGCACGACATAGTTTGTTAAGATACACACCATTTAATGTGTTAACGACTGCCGATTATTGATGCTGTTCTACTTTTGCAAATGCATTGCCTGCCTGCCCCTGCGCTGGGTGCATCGTCTGGGGTCCGGGCTAGGCACGTTATCATATTGGCTGGATAGCAAAAGTAACCAGATCGCGCTGGCTAATATTCTGCAAAGCGGCTTGACAGAAAACGACGACCAGGCCAGACAACTGATGAAACGCAGTCGTATTGAAGCTGGCAAGGCCTTACTGGAAACTTTCTTCATCTGGGGACAAGCTGCGGAAAAACTGCTGCCACTGATACATGAAATACATGGCTGGGAGGTGGTCACCCAGGCACAGCAGGATGGCAAAGGCCTGATTTTTCTGACGCCACACCTGGGCTGTTTTGAAATTACGTCTATTTATTATGGCTCACACCATCCCATCAGCGTGCTTTACCGTCCGCCAAAAATGCAGGCATTAAGCAATCTGGTGGTGAGTGGGCGGCAAAAAGGCAAGGTAACCATGGCGCCAGCTAATGCCAGCGGTGTCAGGAAATTATTGCAGGCACTTAAAAGCGGGCAAGCGGTAGGCATATTACCTGACCAGATCCCTCGCAATGGTGAAGGTGAATGGGCGGATTTTTTTGGTAAACCGGCTTATACCATGGGCCTTGCCAGTAAACTGGCCAGCAAGTCAAATGCGGTAGTAGTGATGGCATTTGGTGAACGATTAGGTGACGGTAAAGGCTTTAATATTCACCTCACCCGTGTTGACGATATTCATACCCCTGCCCTGCTCAACCAGGCGATAGAGCGGCAGATTGCACAATGCCCTGCGCAGTATTTATGGCAGTACAACCGTTTCAAGCAACGGCGCTATGCGATGCATAAATTGGAAAAGAAGTCTTCTGCTACAGAAGCAGATACGCCAGACCAATAAAATGCTAACTATGTACCAGCCCCTGGATCCAGCGGCTGTAAACCTTATTGGCCACCGTATGTAAACGATCGCAACCCGCTTCAACATCTGCCAGCATGGATTCGGCAGATTGCACGGCAGGGCTAGATGAAGCCTCGGCAATATCCGCTTTCCATTTATCAGTCCACATCCTGACCATTTCCGGCATCATTTCAATATGGCATTGAAAGCCTATATGTTTGCCAAAAGCGTAAGCCTGATTTTCGCAATACGGGCTAGCCAGCAGATGGGTGGCGCCCGCTGGCAAGGTAAAGGTTTCACCATGCCAGTGAAAGCTGTTGAAGCCTGGCAGATCCCCAAACCACTCTCTGGCTAACTGGTTATCCAGTACTGACACTTCACCCCAGCCTATTTCCTTGACCGGGTTTTTTGTAATGGTGCCGCCCAGCGCCTTGCTGATCAGCTGCCCCCCCAGGCAATGGCCCAGTAAAGGCACATCTTTGGCTACCGATTCACGGATCAAACTCAGCAGAGGGGGAATCCAAGGCAAATCATCATTGACACTCATGGGGCCGCCCATCAGCACAATGCCGCTGTAGGCCTCGACTGAGTCAGGCACTGTTTCGCCTTTATCGATACGCACTTCGCACCACGGAATGGCATGTTGCGCTAAAAAAGTGCCTAAATAGCCTGCACCTTCGCAGCAGGCATGCCTGAAAACAACCACCGGTTTCATACTGACCCTTTTCGCTTCCTTTGCTTCTGACTAAATTTGCTTGAATTAAAGTGCTTTATATTCACCAAGCAAGATTCCGTCCAGATTGTAGGGACCGATCGCATAACGCACCAGTCGCAAGGTCGGGAACCCCGCATGCGCGGTCATCCTGCGCACCTGGCGGTTCTTGCCTTCGCTTATTTTCAGCTCCAGCCAGGTGGTTGGGATGGCTTTGCGCTCTCTGATAGGGGGATCTCGCTGCCACAAATGGGCAGGTTCTTCTATGATTTTCACCTGCGCAGGCTGCGTCACAAAGTCACCTAAATCAACACCCTGCTGCAATGGCATCAAATCTGCTTGTACAGGAGCACCTTCGACCTGAACCCAGTAGGTTTTGATTTCTTTGTGTTTGGGATGGCTTAAACGATGTTGTAAAGCACCGTCATCGGTTAAAATGAGCAATCCTTCAGAATCGGTATCCAGCCGCCCAGCCGCATAAACGTTGGGAATCGGAATATAGTCTTTGAGCGTCGCATGTTTCTCGTGAGGAGTGAACTGGCAGACGACGTTAAAAGGTTTGTTAAACAGTAACAACATGGAAAGCGCTATGTCAAAAATCAAGGTGCCAGAGATTGGCAGCAAAATCGTCGTGAACGCCGATAATACCCTAAATGTTCCCGACCAACCTATTATCCCTTTTATTGAAGGCGACGGTATCGGGCTGGACATTACGCCACCAATGATTAAAGTAGTCGATACTGCCGTGGAAAAAGCCTATGGCGGCAAGCGCAAGATTTCATGGATGGAAGTCTATGCCGGTGAAAAATCCACTACCGTGTATGGCAAAGACACCTGGTTATCTGACGAAACCATGGCTGTGCTGAAAGACTATGTCATTTCAATCAAAGGCCCATTGACCACGCCAGTCGGTGGCGGAATTCGCTCATTGAATGTGACCTTGCGTCAGGAACTAGACTTATACGTCTGCCTGCGCCCGATTCAATATTTTGAGGGTGTGCCCAGCCCGGTGAAACACCCTGAAAAAACCGACATGGTGATTTTCCGAGAAAATACCGAAGATATTTACGCAGGTATCGAATGGGCTGCCGGAACTGAAGAAGTTAAAAAAGTGATTAACTTCCTGAGTGACATGGGCGTGCGCAAGAAAATCCGCTTCCCTGAAGCCTCTTCCATCGGCATCAAACCAGTTTCTATCGATGGTAGCAAGCGCCTGATACGCAAAGCGATTCAATACGCTATTGATAATAATCGCACATCAGTCACCATCACGCATAAAGGCAACATCATGAAGTTCACCGAAGGTGGCTTCCGTGACTGGGGCTACCAACTGGCCAAGGAAGAGTTTGGTGCAGAACTGATTGATGGCGGCCCTTGGTGCAAACTGCCAAATGGCATTGTGATCAAGGATTGTATTGCGGATGCATTTTTGCAGGAAATCCTGTTACACCCGGAAGATCATGATGTCGTGGCAGCATTGAACCTGAACGGCGATTACATCAGTGATGCTTTAGCGGCACAGGTCGGTGGCATTGGCATTGCGCCAGGCGCCAACTTGAGCGATACCATTGCCATGTTTGAAGCCACGCATGGCACAGCGCCAAAAATCGCCGGTAAAAACCTGGCCAATCCAAGCTCTTTGATTTTGTCAGCAGAGATGATGCTGCGTCATATCGGCTGGGTAGAAGCGGCTGACCTGGTCATCAGTGGTGTGAGTAAGGCAATCGCCAGCAAGCGCGTGACAGGAGATTTCTCCAGCCAGATGGAAGGCGCGACTCAAGTAGGCTCTGCCGAATTCGGCGATGAAATCATCAAGCACATGTAAGCTGCGATGCGTGCTTAAATTAGCGCCATGCGCTAAAGCAAGACGATAAAAACAATGGCATAACAAAAAACGGCTCACCAATGTGTGAGCCGTTTACATTTGGTGCCCCTAAACTATCATTATGCTTTTTGGATATTGCTTGCTTGCTTGCCTTTTGGACCTTCCGTCAAATCAAAGCTGACGCGCTGGCCTTCTTTTAAACTTTTGTAGCCAGATTCAACGATTGCAGAAAAGTGCGCAAACAAATCGTCGCCGCCATCATCAGGCGTAATGAATCCGAAACCCTTAGAGTCGTTAAACCACTTCACGGTACCTGTTGCCATTTTACTTCCTTACTTTTTTTACTTATTGAAAGGGAGGCGCCCCAAAAGTTTGTCTCAAGTACTTAAGTCGCAATAAACAAGCTCTGCTTTACTTAAAGACGGCTACAAAAAACCTGAACGCAAACGCCTTAAGGACTTTATACATTTAGCATTATTTAAATGTCAAGTGTAATTTTTCATCTTTTCGCGAATTGTCGTAAATCTGGTTAAAATTTGTATAAATGCTGCATGAGAGTATGTCTTTTCTCTGATTTGATGACAGGCGGTACAAAGTATACTTAGGAAAAAGTATTGTTGTATCAACACATTAACCGGATTAACTCGAGCTCAGATAACACTTTATGGCAACGCTTGGCAGTACACAAAAACTTGGTGGCATGGCGCGTACACTGGTGCAATCAGCGCTGATTAGCGAGGATGAAGCTGGCGAGCTGCAGCAAAAAGCACACTCGCAAAAAATCAGTTTTGTGGCGGCGATCCTGGCCCAGAAAAAAATCTCCTCAAGACATATTGCGCAAGCAGCTTCTGATGCCTTTGGTTTTCCATTTTTCGACCTGGATGCGCTTGACCAGGAATCGTTACCGGCAAAAACCATCGATATCAAACTGATGCAGTCACAACGGGTATTGTTACTGCAACAAAAAAGCAATGTTGCCTATATTGCGATCTCCGACCCCACCAACTTGCAGGCACTTGATACCATACAGTTCCAGATGGGCGCTACTTTATCGCCCCTGGTGGTAGAAGACGACAAGCTGGGCAAATGGATAGACAGGATTGTAGACTCCAAAGACACCAGCATGGCTTCATTGAGTGCCGGTGGTGATGACTTTGATCTGGGGCTGGAAGAAGCCAATCAGGAGCAGGAAGCCGAAGACACACAGGAAGTAGACGATGCACCTGTCGTTAAATTCCTGCAAAAAATACTGATGGATGCGATCAACATGGGCGCATCTGACCTGCACTTTGAACCTTATGAAAAGTACTACCGCATCCGCTTCCGTATTGATGGCGTGCTCAGGGATATGGCGCAACCGCCATTAGCGATTAAAGACAAACTTGCTTCGCGCATCAAGGTGATCTCTAACCTGGACATTTCGGAAAAAAGAATTCCGCAAGATGGCCGCATGAAATTGTTGCTATCAAAAACACGCTCGATTGACTTCCGCGTCAGCACCTTGCCACTGATTTATGGTGAAAAAATTGTGATGCGGATTCTGGATCCGACCAGTGCCACGCTCGGCATTGAAGCCTTGGGATATGAACCTGAACAAAAAGAAGCCCTGCTTAAAGCGGTGCAGCGTCCTTATGGCTTGGTACTGGTCACCGGCCCGACTGGCTCCGGTAAAACGGTTTCGCTTTATACCTGTTTGAACCTGCTCAACGACCCTGGCGTGAACATCTCCACCGCTGAAGATCCTGCAGAAATCCCGCTGGCGGGTATTAACCAGGTCAACGTCAACGATAAACAAGGCCTGACCTTTGCCGCGGCGCTCAAATCGTTTCTGCGGCAAGACCCGGATATCATCATGATTGGTGAGATCCGTGACCTGGAAACAGCTGATATGGCGATTAAAGCCGCCTCGACCGGCCACATGGTGTTGTCTACGCTACATACGAATGATGCACCGACAACATTGTCACGATTAGTGAATATGGGCGTTGCGCCCTTCAATATTGCCTCGGCAGTGACGTTAATAACAGCACAACGCCTCGCCAGGCGCTTATGCAAACATTGCAAAGTCCCTTTAGATGTCCCAAAGGAAGCCTTGTTGAGCGTAGGCTTTAAAGAGGTTGACCTCGATGGCAGCTGGCAGTTGTATGATGCAAAAGCAGGCGGCTGCGAACACTGTAATAATGGCTACAAAGGCCGCGTCGGCATTTACCAGGTGATGCCGGTCAGTGAAGAGATGGCGCGCATTATCATGGCTAGTGGCAACGCCATGGATATTGCCGCACAAGCCAAACGGGAAGGCGTCAAAGACTTGCGCGAATCAGGCTTGCTCAAAGTAAAGCAGGGCCTGACTTCAATCGAGGAAGTTGAAGCCGTCACCAACGAATAATGCACCATTTGATGAGTCATCAGTAAGAAAACATTATGGCAACTGCAAATATCAAACAATCCGTATTCCTCTGGGAAGGCAAAGATCGCAAAGGCAAGGTGGTCAAAGGCGAAATGCGCGCCAATGGCGAAGCGGTGGTCAACGCCACCCTGCGGCGGCAAGGCATTGCAGTCATTAAAGTCAAAAAACAGAGTTCACTGAGAATTAAAGGTAAGGTCACCGACAAAGACATTACTTTATTCACCCGACAGCTGGCGACCATGATGAAAGCAGGTGTGCCACTGTTGCAGGCATTTGATATTGTCGGCAAAGGTCACCATAACCCGGCAGTGGCTAAATTACTGGCGGATATTAAAGCCGATGTCGAAACCGGCAGCAGCTTGAGTGCGGGCTTCCGCAAGTATCCACTGTATTTTGACAATCTTTTTTGCAATCTGGTCGCGGCCGGTGAACAGGCCGGCATCCTGGATTCCTTGCTGGACAGGCTGGCGACTTATAAAGAAAAAATCCAGGCCATCAAAAGCAAAATCAAATCCGCCCTGGTATACCCGGTGTCGATTATCGTGGTGGCATTTGTGATCACGGCGGTGATCATGATTTTTGTGGTGCCTGCGTTTAAAGATTTATTCAGCAGTTTTGGCGCCGACCTGCCAGGGCCAACGGTTGTGGTGATTAATATTTCCGACTTCTTTGTACGCTTCTGGTGGGCTATTTTTGGCACAGTCGGCTTTGGCATCTGGTTTTTCCTCTACACCTGGAAACGCTCGGAAAAACTGCAAGCCTCAATGGACCGTTTGATGCTGCGCTTGCCTATCTTTGGCGCATTGATCCGTAAAGCCACTATCGCACGCTTTGCCCGCACACTTTCTACCATGTTTGCTGCCGGCGTACCGCTGGTAGAAGCGCTGGATTCCGTTGCAGGTGCTTCTGGCAACAAAGTTTACTATGACGCCACCAAAAGAATACAAAGCGAAGTCAGCACTGGTACCAGCCTCACGGTTTCCATGCAAAATGCCAATGTATTCCCGAACATGGTGATCCAGATGACAGCCATTGGCGAAGAGTCTGGTTCTCTGGATTCCATGCTGACTAAAGTAGCTGATTTCTACGAAGGAGAAGTGGACGATGCGGTCGCCGCCATCTCCAGCCTGATGGAACCGGTAATCATGGTGGTACTGGGTGTGCTGATTGGCGGCCTGGTCGTAGCCATGTACATGCCTATCTTCAAAATGGGTAAAGTGGTTAGTGGCGGCGGTTAAAAGAACGAATACCTTAAAAGAACTGCTATAAATCAAACAAAAGGCCGGGAACCCCGGCCTTTTGCTTACTTACTTAATTACTTTATAAAACTATTTCTTTGCAGTCTGCAACGCTTTTTCAATCTCGTCAGAAGGCTGCGCGCCAAGCATACGCTTGCCGTTTTCAAAAAACATGGTCGGCGTACTGTTCACACCAATCTTGTGGGCCAGCTCACCGACTTTTTCCAGAGGCACATCACATTTAGCGGTAGATGATGGCAATTTGTTATTGAATATCCATTCCTGCCAGGCTTTTACACGATTGCTCGCACACCAGATACTGCGCGATTTGTTGGCTGCATCCGGGTGTAACTGTTCAATCGGGTACAGGAACGTATAAATAGTGACATCATTGATTTTGGTCAACTCGTTCTGCTCCAGGCGTTTGCAGAACGGGCAATCCACATCTGAAAACACCACCAGCTTACGGGAACCATTGCCCTTCACTACTTTGATGGCCTGGTCTAAAGGCAAACTATTGAAGTCGATTTTAGTCAGCTCATCCAGGCGTTCACCAGTGATGTCTTTTTTCGTTTTAGGGTCTACCAGGCGACCTTCAGCAATCAGGAAGCTGAATTTTTCATCGGTGTAGATAATCTGCCCGCCCATGAAAATCTCATATAAGCCGGCATAGCTGGTTTTAGTAACGCTATCGACCTTGATTTTCGGATAAGCCGCTTCAAGGGCTTTTTTGACTGAAGCTTCATCTGCGACACTATTCAGCGCGCTCATTAAACCGACACTAAGTAAAACCGGCAAGCTCACCCAGCGAATCGCAGAACTCCAAAAACCTTTTTTCATAAATCACTCTTTCTTGGCGTGCACAACACTTAATTTTGTGTGGCTGTGCGAATTAAAAATCGTTTTAGCATAGCACTGTTTTCCAGCCCGCGTAAACCAAGGATAGCCGCGTGTGTCCAGGCAGGCTCTGCCCGCGAGAACAATTTATCCAGGCCACGGGTAAGTGCATGCATTTTCAGGATATCCAGTTGCCGCATGCGCACGACATGACGTAGAAACCTTGCATCCCCAATCGGACGTACGGCAGGCAGTTTACCTAACTCAAGGCACAAAGCCCGTACATCCTGGAAACCCAGGTTCACCCCTTGCCCCGCCATTGGATGTACCTGGTGTGCGGCATCTCCCAGTAACAGTACGCCGGGCAATGCCATGTCATCTGCTGTTTTTTGCACTAATGGAAAGCTAAGTACAGGGCCACAAGGTGTTAACTTGCCCAATGCATAGCCAGCCCGATGCTCAACTTCTGCGGCCAGCGCTTCTGGCGACCGGGCTTGCTGGATGCTGGCCTCATCCTGTGGTAAAGCCCAGACAAGAGATACCTGTTGCTGCGGCATGGGCAACAATGCCAGCGTTTCATGCGCACCAAACCATTGCCTGGCGATATTGCCATGCCCTTGTTCTGCCAGGTAATTGGTGACCAGTGCCATCTGCTCGAAATCCACCGTGCTGACCCTGATACCGCATTGCTCACGCACCCATGATCGGGCACCATCGGCACCAATGAGCAACTGCGCTTCAATGTCATGTTGCGGCAATGTTAACTGCATAATATGACCGGATTGTTGCAATGCCTGCGCGGGAGCGTCAGTGATGATGGTCACGTCTGACTCTGCCAGCACTTGCCAGCAGGCATATATCAGAGCCTGGCTCTCGACAATGCATCCCATTTGCACCAGATGCGCATCCTCGGCATTCAGGCGCAGGCTGGGTGAAGTATGAACAGCGGTAGGAGACCATAAATGCATAGCAGTCATGGCATTGACACGACTCGCAGGCACATGCGGCCACACGCCGATCTCGTTTAACCACTGTATGGTCTCATTGGTTAAGGCATAGATACGCGCATCCCAATGCGTCGTATCTTCAACCCAGCCGTCAGCAAATACCGGCAATGGCTGGGCATCGGTGAGTACCACCTTTTTGCCCAGCCTGGATAAAGCAATCGCAGCCGTCAGGCCGACCAGCCCGGCGCCGACAATCACCACATCGGTACTGATAGAGGATTTACTAGCTGCCATAACTCATTTTACTTACCAGGAACCGGCGTGCGGCCGGCAACAGACTGAGTGCGCCAAGGCCTGCGCCACGTAGTAAGCCGACGCCTATCAGGTCATTAGAAAACACATTGACCAGGAAGTCGGTAAAAATCAATCCGCGACCAGTGTCCCGGGCACGTGATTGATGATATTCCGTCAACCGGTGCGCGGCGCCCCACTCTGCCGCTGAGCTTGCCGCGATATTTTTAGCCAGTGCCATGGCGTCCCGGATTCCGACGTTAAAGCCTTGCCCGGCCACCGGGTGCATGGTTTGTGCGGCGTTGCCGATCACCACACAATGCGCTGGAAACGTCTGCTCCAGTTTGCTGAGTTTAAGCGGGAACCTGCCGCGCTTTCCGATCTGCAAAAACTTGCCGACGCGGTCACCAAATGCCTGATGAAGCGCCTGCAAAAAGTCAGCATCGTCTAATGCGGCTATCTGGTCTATGTAAGCCTGTTCGCCTGTCCAGACCAGGGAGAACTGGTCGCCATTGGGCAATAGCGCCATCGGCCCAAAAGGGGTGAATCGCTCATATGCAATATTGCGATGTGGCAACTCGGTTTGCACCAGGCCTACCAGTGCATCGTGGCCATAATGTTTAGTCTCCCGCACCAGGCCAGGAATCGCTTCCAGGCTGCGCCCGCCATCGGCGATGATCGCTAGCGGAGTCACCAATACATCAGGATTTGACGCAGCAGCGCTTTCATAAGTCACTTCTGCAGCACTAGTATCCACATGTAACTGTTTTACGGGCACCTCGTAGCGTACTTCGATACCAGCCCCCGTTTCAGCCATACGCGCATCCAGCGCTTGCATCAAAGCGCCGTAAGACACCACATAACCTAGCGCTGGCAACTGGTGTTCACTCGCCTTGAGTAACGCACGGCCAAAGCCTTTTTGCTGCGAGACATGAATGGTTTCAATCGCCGTGACTTTAGATGACACTACAGACCAGACACCTAGTTGCTCAAGCACCTGGCGTGTACCATAAGAAAGGGCCAATGCCCGGCCATCGCCGTACATGGCACCAGGCTGCTGCGCCTCAAGCACGGTCACGGGCACACCAGCTTGCTGCAGCGACAATGCCAGCACCAGCCCCACCGGACCACCGCCTATCACTACCGGATGAGACACCGTTTGCTTCAAACCTGGAACCTTTTTTGAATATTCATCTTTATGCGCTGTCACGCATCAGTGCTTCAATATCGTGGACTGATTTGATCGCCGCCGTCGTTATGACGTCATGACCGGCTTCAGTCACCAGTACATCATCTTCAATGCGAATCCCGATATTCCAGAAATGCTCGGGTACATTATCGGCTGGGCGCACATAGCAACCCGGCTCCACCGTCAGCACATTGCCTGCCTGCAGCATGACCCAGTCACCAGCCGACGTTTTATACTCACCGGCATCATGCACATCCAGGCCCAGCCAGTGGCCGGTTCTGTGCATGTAAAACTGGCGGTAACTGCCATTTTCCAGCACTTCGTCACGGCTGCCCTGGCACAAGCCGTAATGAATAAAGCCATCCACCAGCACACCCAGCGCAGCTTCATGTGGCGCATTCCAGTGATGCTGCGGGCTGACGCTGGCAATCGCAGCTGCTTGGGCAGTCAGCACCAGTTCGTATAGATCCTTCTGTGGCCCGCTAAAACGTCCGCTCACCGGAAAAGTACGTGTGATATCAGATGCATATCCATCCAGCTCACAACCTGCATCAATCAGCAGCAGATCGCCTTGCTTCAATTCGGCATTATTGGCGTTGTAATGCAGGGTGCAGGCATTGGCACCGCCGGCGACGATGCTGGTGTAAGCCGGTGCCTGGGCACCTTGCCGATAAAACGCATGCAGAAACTCCGCTTCGACTTCGTATTCCCATTTTCCGGGTTTTGCCACCTGCATGGCGCGATTATGTGCACCGGCGGCTATCTCCGCCGAGCGGCGCATCAGGTCGATTTCCCAGGGGGATTTAATCAGGCGTAGGCTGTCTACGTGTTGACGCACATCAACCACCGCCGCTGGTGCCTGTATGCCACTGCGCGTTTGCGCCCGAACAGTGTTCAACCAGCCAGTCAGTTTGGCATCCCAACCGGCATCGTTACCCAGGCTATAAAATAGTGCGGGCTGATTCGCCATCAGCTTGGGTAAAATTTCATCCAGTTGAGTGATGGAATAGGTTTCATCGAACCCAAATTCAGTCCTGGCCGCTTCCGGCCCATGACGAAAACCATCCCAGATTTCCCGCTCTATATCCTTGTCGCGGCAAAAAAGAATGCTTTTGTTTTCTGCACCGGCCACCAGTACTAACACGGCCTCCGGCTCTTTAAAACCGGTCAGGTAATAAAAGTAACTGTCAAAACGGTATGGGTAATGGCTGTCGCGGTTACGCGTCACTTCCGGCGCGGTGGGAATGACTGCGATCCCGGCCTGCATGCGGGACATCAGTTGTTGACGACGTTGGGAAAATTCTTGCCGCGAAAATTCGTGCATTGAAAAACTCAAAGGTAATCCTGGATGGTTGGGCATTCTAGCTTATTTGGTGCGCATTTGCTGGAATGGTTCAACGCCAGCCCGGCTTCAGAAACCCATCATTTCATACAGCTCAGATTGCCTGACATTTTTTTCAGCCTGTTCAATGGTGCCATCCGCCTGCCACTTCTGTAGGATATTGGCGAGGATAGGTTTGACCTGTGGCCCACGCATGCCAGGCTTGATTGCAGGCTGATACAGCATTTTCAGCAACAAGGCATCCAGGCCGGTCAATAATGACTCTGGCGTGTGGTCGTTAAACACCGAAGGGAATACTTTGTCCGAATCGCTAGGCAAGCCCATTGCCTGCGTGGTTTCCTCGACGATGCAGGACAGCAGCTGGCGATGCTCCTGTGCATAATCGACGGGAATCACCACCCAGGCCCTTTTAATCGCCTTTTTATCATCCAGGCTCAGGCCAAATACGCAGACGGCGTCATCGGGGGGCTTGGTGAACAGATCGCCACTGACCAGCGCAATGTCATTGCGCCACAACTGCAAGTGCGAGAACACCACGATAAAATTGGCTTCCTGACGCGAACTGGCAAAACTGATGGGATGGCCGGTGATTTTGGCTAGATGCTGAAAATGGTATTTGGTGAGCAATGTGTGCTGTTCAGCCTGATCGGTATGATGTTCCAGCCACACTTTCACAGGTTGCAGCCATTTGCGTACCGGTTGCTCACCGACACTATATTCATTATGCAAGGCGATCTCGGTAAATGCCTGCTGCAAATACGCGGCCGATTGCCAGGGCTCTTCTGCATGCCCAAGCAGGGAAATACCCAGCAGGCACCATCCCAGTAAAGATCTAATCATGCCTGGCCTCAGTCTGGCTGCGCAATGGCTGCAGCAACTCTTTCAGGCCATTATGGTCGATTTCCTGCATCAACTGCAGCAAGCGCCCCAGTTCGCTTTTGGGGAAGCCTTCGCGCGCAAACCAGTTGAGGTAATGGCCGGGCAAATCGGCGATCAGCCTATCCTTGTATTTGCCATAGGGCATTTTCAGCGTCACCAGTTGCATCAAATCATTCTTATCCATAGACATCTTTTCAGCAGATTAGAGAAATCACAAATACGAAATTACATAGTGATAAAAATAATTTACAGTTTTTATTGATTTTTGCTCTCAAAAAAACACGTGGCCATCCGTTAACCACATTAGGTAGGCAATAGATAACCATTGAAAAATAACTAGCGTTGAATTTTAACATCGCTTAAGAGACACGATGCAATACGAAATCAGTAAAGAAAAGAGTGCAGAGTTTCTGCGACAGGCCATCCAGCACATGTCGATGCAGGATGCTGCCTTTCATCCGGTCAGCTATGCCGTCTGGTATGAATATTCGTCCGGTGAACACGCGCACCTGATAGATGAAGTCAATTCGTTGATCGAAAAAGAGAAAAAACTTAACGAAAAAAGTACTGCCCAGCTTTTCAACAAACATATCGCCAGCCTGGATGCTGACAGTGCGCAAAATATTGTTGACCGCTTTACCCATGTGGTATCCGATATTAACGCCTCAACCATTAAAGCCGGTCAGGAGACGACACAATTCAGGAAAACGCTGGACGCCTGGTCTGGCGAACTGCAGCAACTGGATGGCAAAGTCGCAAGCCATATGGGGCAGCTGCTCTCTGAAACCGCTAACATTCAACAATCCATGCACACCCTGCAACATCAGTTGCAAAGCAGCCTGCAAGAGATTACCGACCTGAAAAACGAAATCGTCAAGGCCAAACAGGAAGCCATATCCGATGGGCTGACCGGCTTGATGAATCGCAGGGGATTTGATCTGGCGCTACACCACAGCCTGGAATCAGTCTCAGCAAATGCAGACACCTGCCTGATCATCGGTGATATTGATTTCTTCAAGCGAGTGAATGATACTTATGGCCATTTGTTCGGCGATAAAGTCATCCAGGCAGTGGCCAGAATCATGAAAGCCGTTTCGGGTGATTTATACACTGCAGCACGCTATGGCGGTGAAGAATTTGTGTTGCTATTGCCACACACCACACTGGAAACCGCCAGGGAAGTGGCTGAGAGCATACGCCAGCATGTGGCTAATATCAGCATTAAAAACAATGTCACCAGCAAGCTGATTTCAAATATCACCATCTCTCTTGGGGTCACTGCCTATCAACCTGGTGAATCGACTGACAGCTTCCTGAATCGTGCAGACCAGGCGTTATACACCTCCAAAGCCAAAGGGCGTAACCAGGTTACCATTATTACCGAAGAACTGGCTGCGGCTTAGGCATAAACTGCCTTAGGCTGCATCTCCCTTTACAGCAAATCACGCTTTTGCTCGGGGATATCCTCATATGGATACCGGGAATGCCCGAATCGCATAACCAGTACTGATATGGCCAGGATCAATATCGCAGCAGATACCGCCAGCATATGTGTCTCGGTCATCTCCTTCATATCCAGCAGCAGATAGCGCGCCAAAGCGACCATTGCAATATAGATCGGATACCGCATAGGCAATTTTCCGGTACCAAAATAGCTATTAATCATGGAAAAAACTTCCAGATATAAAAACAGCTGCAGCAGGTCTCCCAGTCCCACCATGCCGACATTCCACATCCTGGCCAATTCGTGTGCCAGCGAGAAAAATGTGGCGATGGTCACCAGCGCAAGCCCCAAACGCTCTATCCACATCAATGCCTGGTGCGCAATCTTATCGGTTTTGTGTTCATACGGTGGTCTCATGATTCCCCCTTGGTTTTTGCCGTGCGTAGCCACTCATCAAGCTGCTTTAAGCGTTCTGGCGTGCCTATATCATGCCACACGCCTGTGTGGTGCTGCCCGCTGACCAATCCCTGCTGCATGGCAGTGATTAACAGTGGTGCTAACTTTGCTGCCTCACCTTTGTGTACAGATTGAAACAGGTCCGGATGATAAATTCCGATGCCTGAAAAGGTCAGTCTTTGCTCACCCGCCTGATGAATCATTTCATTCTGTAAAACAAAGTCGCCCTGCGCATGTTGCGGCGGATTATCGACCATCACTAAATGCGCGAGCCTGCCTGCTTGCAAGCCAACCGTCGCATAGTCAATATCGGTAAACACATCGCCGTTGACAACCAAAAACGGCTGCTCTCCCAGCAATGTCAAGGCTTTGGCAATACCACCGGCAGTTTCCAGTGCAGTTTGCTCAGGGCTGTATTGAATACGCACCTGCCACTGCTGTCCATCGCCCAGCGCCTGTTCAATTTGCTGCCCTAAATGGGCATGGTTGATGACGATCTCGGTGATGCCCGCCTTCGCCAGCCGTTCGATATGCCACACGATCAGTGGTTTGCCGCCCACTTCCAGCAATGGTTTAGGCGTGTGGTCGGTTAAGGGCCGCATGCGCTCGCCACGCCCCGCCGCCAGTATCATTGCCCGCATGGTTAATCAGCCTTTTCCAGCGACTGCAATAACCTGAGGAAAGGGCGCAACTCAACATAGCGCTCGCAGGCCGCCTGCAGATATTGCATGACCAGGGGCATATCCTTGAGATAGCCGTCTTTGCCATCCCGGTGATACAGCCGCGCAAAAATACCCAGCACCTTGATGTGCCGCTGTACGCCCATCCATTCAAAATCTTTATAAAACCCGCCAAAATCCTCGTTCACCGGCAAACCGGCTTTTTTTGCTGCCTGCCAGTAACGCACGACCCAATCCATCAGATCTTCTTCATCCCAGCGGATATAAGCATCCTTAAACAACGAAGCCAGGTCATAGGTGATCGCGCCTATGACTGCATCCTGAAAATCGAGCACACCCGGGTTATTTTCTGCGGTCACCATCAGGTTGCGTGAGTGATAGTCACGATGGACGGTCACCTGCGGTTGCTTCAGAATATTGTCGATAAGCTGGGCGAAGGTCTTATCCAGCACCGCCTGCTGCTCTGCTGACAATGTTTTACCCAGATGTTTAGCCACATACCAGCCAGGGAATAACTGTAATTCGCGCATCAGCAAGGCGGCATCATAAGGCGGCAACGCGTCCTTATCGGTCGCCAGTTGCATTTTGATCAATGACTGGCAGGCATCGCCATACAATGCCTTGGTGTTTTTGGGATTGAGTTTAGACAGGTAAGTATCATTACCCAGGTCACTCAATAGTAAAAACCCTTGCGTGACATCCTGGGCGATCACTTTCGGCACATTCAAACCGGCAGCCAGCAAGCGCTCTGCCACGTTGACGAACGGTCTACAGTCTTCCTGAGGTGGCGGAGCGTCCATGGCGATCAAGGTTTCTTGCGGCAGATGCACACGGAAATAGCGCCTGAAACTGGCATCGGCAGAAGCCGTGGTGAGCGTATAAGGCTGGTCTAGGACCTGTGCCAGCCATTGTTCAAGTTGTTGTGTTCTGTCCACAAATTTTCCCGGATCATGAATAAGCGATTCAAGTGCACTCGCTTGCTGTTAAAATGCGGCTCACATTTTAAGTGAAAAATGACTTTTTAAACGTTTTAATGAATAATATAGCCCAAATGAATGGGGCATCCGGCCAGGTGGCACGAATTGCATGCATATAACCACTCTGCGACCCGCGGAGCCTACTGAAACTATCACTCTTTGACTAATTTGCAAGCTCATTCCTCCACTTCACGGGAGCGCGGCATACGCCTGATTCTGGCGCTGGTGGCGACCGGAACACTGACGTCCGTGCACTTGCAGGCTGAAGAAGGCAAAGCGCCACCTGTGGTGGTGGCCGAAAACGCCAGCTTGCCAGGCGCAGTCGAGATTGAGGGCGATACACTCAAATTGCGTATGGACAGACAAATGTGGGCCACTGGCAATGCCGTGATCCGCAAAGATGGCCAGCAAGTCACCGGTGACGAAATCCGTTATGACATGCAAAACGATGAGCTGCAGGTAGATGGCAATGCAGTAATTTCAGCGGGAACTACCACGATTAAAGGCCCCATGTTGCGCATGCGCCTGAGCGAAAACATCGGTGAAATGCGTGATGTGACAATCGAATTTAAAAGCGCACCTCCCAGACCGAGCAATCAAGACAGTAGCGCTTTACTAAACGACGAGGCCATTCTAATTAGTGACCCGAAACGATATCTTGAAGACAATGAGTCTTACAGTAACGAGGGAAACAAGACTTCATTCGATAATATCCGCGCTACAGCCAAGCAGGTATTTTTCGAGGGGCAAAATATCAAACGTTTGAAAAATGCAACATATACCTCTTGTGCTGCAGATGTAGATGATTGGTACATTAAAACCAATAGCTTAGAACTCAATGACTATACCCGTACCGGCGAAGCCATCAATGCATTTGTCGAATTTAAAGGCGTTCCTATCCTCTATACGCCATGGATGAGTTTCTCATATAACAATCAGCGTAAATCTGGTCTTTTAGCACCTCTGTGGGGAAGCACCTCGCGAAGCGGCTTTGAGCTATTAACCCCGTACTACATCAATATTCGTCCGGATATGGATGCCACTATCGCTACGCGTTTCCTAAGTAAGCGCGGCATGCAATTACAAGGTGAATTCCGTTATCTTGACGAGAGCTATTCCGGAATTAATAGTTTTGAGTATCTAGACAATGATAGCCAGACCGGGCAAACGCGCTTTTATGGAAAACTGACCCACCGTCAACAATTCAGCGACCATTGGTCAGGCGGTTACAATCTGGAAAAAGTTTCCGATGACAAATATTTTTCTGAAATGGCAACAAGGATCCAGGTTACATCACGTGTGAACCTGCCGCAAACGGCATTTGTCAACTATCTGGACGATCATTGGGCTTTTAATGGAACAGTAGAGCGTTATCAAAACTTGGACAATCTGTCTTATGTCTATCAAAGATTACCTCAACTTTCATTGTCATATGACAATAATTGGAAAGGTTTTAAAACACAAACCGCTGCGCAATATGTTTACTTTGACGCGATGAAAGAGATGGGAAATTCGGTGCCTAGTGGCAGTCGGTTGAGCTTCTACCCGTCTGTTTCTTATCCAGTTAAGAGCTCATATGCATATATATCGCCTAAAGTCGGCATTCACACTACCCAATATACGCTTACCAACAACACACCAGTTGGCTATACAGATGAACACAATCAATTACAGAGAACTTTACCTATAGTCAGCCTGGACTCCGGTTTATATTTTGACAGGCAAACAAGTCTGTTTGACAATCAATACACTCATACATTGGAGCCACGTGCTTATTATGTATATGTACCATATCGTGATCAGAGCAAAATCCCTATTTTTGATTCTTCACTTGCCACATTTAATCAAGACTCTATTTTTCTTGAAAATCAATTTATCGGTAACGACCGCATCAATAATGCAAACCACGTGACACTGGCAGTGACCAGCCGTTTGATCGATAGCGAAACAGGTATCGAACGACTCAGCGGCACCTTGGGCCAACGCCTGTATTTTGAAGATCAAAAGGTTTTTTTGCCGAATTCAACACCTGACGCACGCAAATCCTCTGACATCCTGGCAGCGTTTACTGCCCGTCTATCTAGCCGCCTCAATTTAGACACTTACTGGCAATACGACCCTGACCGCGGCAATATGGAGCGTAACAACTACTTGCTACGTTACAACCCTGAACCAGGCAAATCATTCAGTTTTGGCTATCGCTACACTGCAAATGTCCTTGAGCAATTTGATACCGCAGGCCAATGGCCATTAGGTTCCGGATGGTATGGCGTAGGCCGTTTGAATTACTCTATCCGTGACGGAAACGCGGTACAACTTCTGGCCGGGCTGGAGTATGATGCGGGTTGCTGGCAGGCCAGAGGCGTCATGCAACGTGTGCAAACGGCGACTGCTGACGCGAACTATGCGATGTTTTTTCAACTCGAACTGGGCGGGCTGACTTCTATCGGCGCCAACCCATTAAACGTTATCAAGCGCAATATCCCGACCTATATGCGCACCAATGACATACCGGGAATTTACAGAGACCAGAACACCCAATGATGAAATACTTATCAACATTTTTACCATCCGTTGTTGGCGTTGCGCTGTTGCTTGGCGTTACAGCGAATATCAGTGCAGCAGACAAAGCCCCTATCGAAAAGATGGACAGGATTATCGCGGTGGTGGATCAATCCGTGATCACTGAACGCGAAATGCTGGACCGCATGGAATCGGTCAAAGCGCAAATGATCAAAAAAGGCGTGGAATTACCGCCTGAAGATGTGTTGCAAAAGCAGATCCTGGAACGCCTGATTGTCGATAGCCTGCAATTACAGCTGGCAGGGCAAACAGGGATTAAAGTCGACGATGCACAACTGGATAAAACCATAGAGCGTATCGCCGAGCAGAACAAGTTGACCATGCCTGCCTTTAAAAAAGCGCTGGAAGAAGACGGCACCAAGTTTTACAAATTCCGTGAAGACATCCGTAATGACATCATCCTCACCCGTTTGCGCGAGCGTGATGTAGATAACAAGGTCAATATTTCCGAAGCTGAAATTGATAACTACCTGACGACTCAGGAAAAAGAAGGTGATCTGGACGAATTTAATATCTCCCAGATTCTGATCCGCCTGCCGGAAGACAGCTCGCCGGAAGATATCCAGAAAGCCAGGGCCCGTACCGAACAGGCGATCAAAGCCATGTCGGACGGCATGAGTTTTGAGAAAGCATCTGCCAATTTCTCCGACGCTCCGAATGCGCTTGAAGGTGGTGAACTCGGCTGGCGCAGTGGCCAGCAAATGCCTCCCCAGTTCGTAGAACTGATTAAAGGACTGGATGTCGGTGGTGTTTCACGCCCTATCCGTAGCGGCAGCGGTGTGCATATTTTCAAACTGAACGAAAGACGCGCAGGTGCCAGCACCTTGATCGTGGACCAAACCCACGTGCGCCACATCTTGCTGAAGCCGAATGAAGTACTGTCGGATAAAGAAGCCCAGCAAAAAATCGAATCCATCAAGGAACGTATCGATCACGGCACCCCTTTCCAGGACATGGCGCGTCAATACTCCGACGACGGCAGCTCTTCCAATGGCGGTGACTTGGGCTGGATCAACCCGGGCGATACCGTGCCGGTATTTGAAAAAGCCATGGCCGAACTGGCCCCTAATGAAGTGAGCTCGCCTGTACGCAGCCAGTTTGGCTGGCATATTATCCAGGTCATAGAGCGCCGCAAACAGGACATGTCCAAAGAATCCAAACGCCTGAAAGCGCGCCAGGAAATCCGCGCCCGCAAGGCAGAAGAAGCTTATAACGAGTGGATACACGAATTGCGAGACAAGGCGTTTGTCGAGTTACGTTTAGAAGACAAGTTTTAAATGGCAAGATATGGTCTAACTGGATGACCACACTCCCCCGTATTGCAATTACCGCTGGTGAGCCCGCCGGGATAGGCCTGGATATCTGTGTCAAACTCGCGCACACCGCAGTACCCGCCGCACTGGTCGTTTTGGCCGACCCGCATGCATTGCAAGCCAGGGCGGCACAATTAAACCTTCCCTTAACCCTGCACTGTTATAAAGACGTTGCGCCTGCACATGCGGGCGATGGCAGTTTATGTGTACTGCCTGTGCTGGCAGGTGCCACTGTCACAGCAGGCACGCTGGACCCGAAAAACAGCCCGTATGTATTAGCCATGCTAGACCAGGCCCGCGAAGGTTGCGAAGCAGATACGTTTGACGCCATGGTGACCGCCCCTGTGCATAAAGGCATTATCAATGATGCGGGCATTGCCTTTACCGGCCACACCGAATACCTGGCAGACACCACAGGCACGCCGCAAGTAGTCATGATGCTGGTTGGCGGCGGCATGCGAGTGGCTTTAGCCACCACCCACCTGCCGCTGACGCAAGTGAGCAATGCCATTACCCGCGAGTCATTGACCACCACCCTGCGCATTTTGCATCAAGACCTGGTGCAAAAGTTCGGCATCAGCAATCCCACCATTTATGTCGCTGGCCTGAATCCGCATGCCGGTGAGAATGGCTACCTAGGCGACGAAGAAATCAATACCATCAACCCTGTGCTGGATACCCTACGCGCAGAAGGCATGCAGCTGATGGGCGCATTGCCCGCTGACACCATGTTCTCACAGAAAAATCTGGCCAAGGCAGATGCGTTCCTGGCCATGTACCATGATCAGGGCCTCACCGTGCTCAAGCATGCCAGTTTTGGTGAAGGCGTGAATGTCACTCTGGGTTTGCCTATCATCCGCACCTCGGTGGACCATGGCACAGCGCTGGATATTGCTGGCACAGGTCAAGCCGATGTCGGCAGCATGCTCAGCGCCATCAACCTGGCCATTGAAATCGCACACAAACGCGTCGCAATTGACTAATCCAGCCTGCTGGCGCATCACACAATCCAAGAATATTCGAGCACATGAAACACCTAGCAAAAAAACGCTTCGGGCAAAACTTCCTCACTGACCAGGCAATTATCGGCAGCCTGATCACTGCGATCCAACCATCATCTGATGACCTAATGGTTGAAATCGGCCCTGGCCTGGGCGCCATGACGCAACCTTTAATCAAACAGCTTGATCACCTGCATGTAGTCGAGATAGACCGGGATATTATTCAGTGGATGCAGTCTTTCTACCCTGCCGAGAAAATCACCATACACAATTCGGATGTACTGAAGTTTGATTTCAGTACCATAGGCGAACGTATCCGCGTCGTGGGTAATTTGCCCTACAACATCTCCAGTCCTATCCTGTTCAAGCTGCTGGAAAACACTGCACAAATCATTGATATGCACTTTATGCTGCAAAAAGAAGTGGTAGAGCGCATGGTGGCAGCGCCCTCAACTTCCGAGTACGGACGCCTTTCGGTGATGTTGCAATACCGTTTGCAGATGGAATATCTGATCACCGTGCCGCCGGAGGCATTTGAACCAGCCCCTAAAGTAGAGTCTGCTTTTGTGCGTTGCGTACCGCATACACAACTCCCTTATCCGGCCAGCGATGAAGCGCTGTTTGCCAAAGTGGTGATGGCAGCGTTCGGCCAACGCCGTAAGACCTTGCGCAATACACTTAAAGGCCTGCTGGATGATGCCGGGTTTATTGCACTGGATATCGACTCGCAATTAAGAGCCGAAAATCTTAGCGTGGCCGAGTTTGTGACTATCAGCAATTTTGTTGCTGCTAATCCACTGACTGATTGAGTCTAGCCAATTAAGTTTAGGTCAATTGAATTAGGCCAGCTTTTTTTAGCCTGATATAATCCTTCTTTCCTCAAAAACAATCTTTTGGAGCATGACATGCGTTTGATTCTGCTGGGTGCACCCGGTGCCGGTAAAGGTACTCAGGCCACTTTCATCAAAGAAAAATACAATATTCCGCAAATTTCTACTGGTGATATGTTACGCGCAGCCGTGAAAGCAGGCACTCAGCTGGGCCTGGAAGCCAAAAAATTCATGGATGCGGGTGGCCTGGTCCCTGATGAAGTGATCATCGGCCTGGTGAAAGAGCGTATCAAAGATGCTGATTGCGCCAATGGTTTCCTGTTTGACGGTTTCCCGCGCACTATTCCGCAAGCGGAAGCCATGAAAAACGCAGGCGTCGCCATTGATTATGTGGTTGAGATCGATGTACCGGATGAAGCGATTGTAGAGCGCATGAGCGGCCGCCGCAGCCACCCTGCTTCCGGTCGTACTTACCATGTGAAATTCAACCCGCCTAAAGCTGAGGGTAAAGACGATGTCACCGGTGAAGAGCTGGTACAACGTGACGATGACAAGGAAGAAGTCGTGCTCAAGCGTTTACAGGTGTATCACGACCAGACCGAACAATTGATAGGCTACTATTCAGACTGGGCGAAATCCGGTGTCAGTGGCGCCCCACAATACGTCAAGGTCAACGGCCTGGGTGAGTTGAATGCCATCAAAGAAGAAATCTTTGCTGCATTGAAATAAGCTTAGCTTGAATTAAAAAAGCCCGCATTTAGCGGGCTTTTATTTTATCGAGAAATCAGATTGTTTTCACCTTCTCTAGAAGTCGTAGCGAATACCGCCGAATACCTGGCGCTGACGTCCTGCCACTTTACCGTCGACACGGCTAATCAAGTACTCTTTATCAGCCAGGTTATGACCACTGATAAAGTAAGTCAGCTTGGACCCGATTGCTCTGAAGTTGATAGACGCATTCAGCAAAGTATACGCAGGGATTTTACCTTCCTGGCCATCCAGACTTTCAATGGTAGTGTTATCGGGATCCACATATTGCTGGCTCACGTAATCCACACCAATGCGTGCGTTAATGCCGACTGGATGCTGATAACCAAAGTTGATGGAAGCGATATCGCGTGGTGCATAAGGCAAGCGATTGCCGCTTGTCGTTTCGTCAGTGCTCTTCTTGAATTTGGCAGTAAACAGGTTTGTATAATTACCAGCAATATAGAAATTATGCGGGCTGTCATAGATCCGGCCAAAATCCACCCTTGCTGCCAGTTCCAGACCAGTTTGCTGTGATTTACCGGCATTGATAAAATCACCTGCGTTTCTTTGAATCACGATCTCATCAAAATCGATATTGAACAATGTGGCTTCAAGACCAACGCCTTTAAAGTAAGAAGAACGCACACCAACTTCAGTATTGGTACTTTCTTCAGCACGCGTGCTGCTAATCGCGTCCAATCCTGCCAGATCATCAAAGTTGATATCACGTGAGGGTCTTGGTGGTGCAAATCCTCGGTGTATGCCGGCAAATACAGTGGTATTCGCGATGCCGTTCCAGGTGGTGCCTATGCCTGGCAACCATACGGTCTGGCTATTGGTTTTAGCAAACCCTTGTGGGTCGCCTTCTGCCTGCAACACATTGATTTTCTTTTTATAATCCTCAACACGCAAGCCTGGGGTCAATGTCCAGTCACCGAGGTAAAAAGTGTTTTGTGCATAGTAGGATTTCGCTTCAATATCAATCCGGATATCCTCCCTGAAAGATCCGAATGCCTTGGCATACGATAAGCTTTGTGCTCTAGGATCGCCATCCCTGAACTGCTGGCGCTTGTTACCTTCTTCATGGTAACGGAAACCAACAACTGCTGAGCTATCAATCCCAAACAAGCTATGTTTAATATCTAAACGAGGTTCAAACCCGTAATAATCATAACTTCTGGGACGATGACGGCCTCCACATTGCGCTGCATTCGCGACGGTTGCAGGACCTAGACTTTCACACCTGTCCATCACCGAAACACCGGTTTGCGTGTCGTCGTTTAAAGTACCGGGTGCATTGATTTGCCTGAAGGAAGTTCTGAATGCATCCACATAATATGCATTCGTGGTTAAGGTAGCATTGGCATTGATATCGAATATATGTTGCAACTGTAATGACTTGCGCTCGTATTCAAACTTGTCATTTTTTCCGGTAGGTGCCTGGTATTTGTCCTGCGCGTATTCGATGGCGCCTAAACCGGTTTCGGATACGTGGGAATTCTCTTCATAGTACCCGACTTTTGCAATGATTCTCTGGCTTTCAGTCAGGTTCAACTGACCTTTCACCATCAGCTCGCGCATTTCAAAGTCATGGTTCTTGCGGATACCATCGCCTTTTTTCTGTATCGCATCAATCATGATGCCGCCCTGCTCGCCACCCACACCAAGGTTTGCGGCAAATCCGGTAAAGTCATTGTTACCCGCCATACCGGTGACACTTCCTTCAAATCCGTTTTTGGGCACTGGCTTGGTCACAAAGTTGATCATGCCGCCTACCGTTTGCGGGCCGTATAAAATCTGGCCAGAGCCTTTAACAACTTCGATGCGTTGAACGCGTTCGATTGGGGTTGTGTAATGGGCCGAAGGGTCACCATATGGCCCCAGAAATAATGGCATGCCATCTTCCATCAGCAAGGTGCGTGATGTACGTCTTGGGTCCATGCCTCTGACCCCGATATTGACGCCCAGGCCAAATGTATTCTCACCAACAATATGTATGCCTGGCACATTATTGATAGCCTCCTGCAGCGAAAACGGCCTGCGTTCATTCAGCGCTTTTTCATCAACAACGCTATATGAACCAGGCACCGTTTCCAGGCGGTCCGGCAAAATACCTTTTACTACGACTGAATCGACTTCTAAAGTATCAGTTTGATTTCCCTGTGTTTCTGCAAAACCGTTTGAAACATTGACACCCATCGCTACTGCAGTGGCAGCGAATATGATTTTTTTATTAGTTGTGTACATCCTCTTCGTCCTCTTGTGATAAAAATGACGGGGAAGACTAAGCAACATTTACACCAATGCAATTGAGATAATCATTATCTCGTTGATTTATTTATGCAAATATACTTACAAACTGAAATTCCTCTGCAAAAAAATTAAAACAGGGCATTAATACCGGTTTATATAAACCAATCAGGAAACCTGTTGGTTTATATCAGCCTATATGAATGTTTCCTTCGCGCCTGTCATGCCGGTCACAAACAACAAGCCGCAGGGTTCTCAGGTATAATTATTGTTTTCGTCATCGCGTCCCGGTCCCCATGCAACAGCAGTATCCATATAAAGAAGTCGAACAACAGGCACAGCAATTCTGGGGCGCCAGACAAAGCTTTTTAGCCAAACCGGAAAGCAGCAAACCCAAGTACTACTGTTTGTCCATGTTCCCTTACCCTAGCGGCAAGCTGCATATGGGCCATGTGCGTAATTACACCATCGGCGATGTACTCAGCCGCTACCACCACATGAAGGGCTTCAACGTGTTGCAGCCTATGGGTTGGGATGCGTTTGGCCTGCCGGCAGAAAATGCTGCGATCCAGAACAAGGTACCGCCAGCGCAATGGACCTATGACAACATTGCCTATATGCGTAAACAATTACAGTCACTCGGCTTTGCCATTGACTGGAGCCGTGAACTGGCAACTTGCCAGCCTGAATATTACAAATGGAACCAGTGGCTATTCCTGCGCATGCTTGAAAAAGGCATTGCCTACAAAAAAACCCAGGTAGTCAACTGGGACCCGGTAGACCAGACTGTACTTGCCAATGAGCAGGTCATTGATGGCCGCGGCTGGCGTACTGGCGCGCTGGTCGAAAAACGCGAGATCCCCGGCTATTACCTGAACATCACCGGCCACGCCCAGCAGTTGCTGGATGATCTGGATAAACTGCCAGGCTGGCCTGAACGTGTCAAAACCATGCAGGCCAACTGGATAGGTAAAAGTGTGGGCGTGCGTTTTGCGTTTCCGCACACCATTCAAAATAATGAAGGCAAATTGATTGATGATGGCAAACTGTGGGTATTCACCACGCGTGCCGACACTATCATGGGGGTGACTTTCTGTGCAGTCGCTGCCGAGCACCCGTTAGCCACGTATGCCGCACAAAACAACCCGGCTTTGCAAGCCTTTATCGATCAATGCAAGCAAGGTTCAGTCATGGAAGCCGATATGGCGACCATGGAAAAAGAAGGCATGGATACCGGCCTGACCGTGACGCATCCGGTGACTGGTGAACAGGTGCCGGTATGGGTAGGCAACTACGTGTTGATGACTTACGGCGAAGGTGCCGTGATGGCGGTGCCTGCGCATGACGAGCGTGATTTTGGCTTTGCCAAAAAATATAGCCTGCCGATCAAGCAGGTCATCAGCGTGATGGATCAATCCTTTGACAACAGTGCCTGGCAGGAATGGTACGGCGAGAAAAGCAAAGGCGTTTGCATTTACTCCGGCAAATACAACGACCTGAATTATGCGCAAGCGGTAGATGCAGTGGCTGCTGACCTGTCGGAAAAAGACTTGGGCGGCAAACAGACCAACTGGCGCCTGCGTGACTGGGGTATTTCCCGCCAACGCTACTGGGGTTGCCCTATCCCTATTATCCATTGCGACAGCTGTGGCAGCGTACCGGTGCCGGATGACCAGTTGCCGGTCAAATTGCCGGAAGATTGCGTGCCTGATGGTTCCGGCAATCCGCTCAACAAACGCGAAGACTTTTTGAATTGTGCCTGCCCCAGCTGTGGCAAACCGGCCAAGCGTGAAACCGACACCATGGATACCTTTGTCGATTCCAGCTGGTATTACGCACGCTATGCGTCAGGCTTCAGCGCAGACGCTATGGTCGATGCACAAACCAACCACTGGATGCCGGTAGATCAGTACATAGGCGGTATTGAACATGCCATCCTGCATCTGCTGTATTCGCGCTTCTGGAGCAAGGTCATGCGCGACCTGGGCCTGGTCAATTATGACGAGCCGTTTGCCAACCTGCTCACGCAGGGCATGGTGCTCAACCATATTTTCTCTCGTCGTACAGCCAAAGGCGGCATTGAGTATTTTGCGCCTGAAGAAGTCGAACTGATCCAGGATGAGAACGGCAAGACTACCGGTGCCAAACTGGTTGCCGATGGCTCGACCATTGATTACCAGGGCATAGGCACCATGTCCAAATCCAAGCGTAATGGTGTCGATCCACAGTCACTGATCGAACAATACGGCGCCGACACTGCCCGCTTCTTCATGATGTTCGCTGCACCTCCGGAGCAAACGCTGGAATGGTCTGACAGCGGTGTGGAAGGCTCGCACCGTTTCCTGAAACGCGTGTGGAATTACGGCTACAGCCTGTCTGAAACATCAGCGTCTGAAATGCCTAACAAACTGACTGGCGAACTGGCTAACCACAGACGCGAGATTCATACGTTATTGAAACAGGCCAATGTCGACCTGGCCAAGCTTCAATTCAACACTGTGGCTTCCGCCTGCATGAAGATCCTGAATACGCTGGAAAAAGTACAGAAAGACGCAGAAAAAGACTGGTCAGCCGTGGCTTTTGAAGGCTACAGTATTCTGTTACGCGTGCTGTCACCTATCGCCCCGCATATTGCCCAAGTCATGTGGCAAACACTGGACCTGGGCGAAGATATCCTGGCTGCCAAATGGCCGGAGCCTGCCAATTCGGCACTTGTACAGGACGAGGTGGAATATGTCGTGCAGGTGAATGGCAAGCTGCGCGGCAGTATCAATATTCCCAAGAGTATGGCAAAAGAACAGATTGAAGCGACCGCAGTCAACCAGGATTTTGTGCAGAAATTCCTGAATGAAGGCAGCGTTAAAAAAATCATTGTTGTGCCAAACAAATTGATTAATATCGTCGTTGGCTAGCCCATACTGGCGTTGAATATCGTAGAAAGGATGACCATGCTGCTTTCCCGCCTGACACCAAGCTTGCTGACCCGGTTTTCAATGACCAGGTTTCTGCAACATTGTGGCTGGGTGGTTTTACTGGCAGCACTGTCTTCCTGCGGCTTTCAGCTGCGCCAGCCATCGCCGATTGCGTTTAAAACCATACATATTTCCGGCAGCGCTATCATCTACCCCCAATTACGCAAAGCGCTGACCGAGCAGGGTATTAAACTGGTCGAGAGCGCCGAGGGTGCCGAGTTACAACTTGAACTGTTGAAGGAAGAAAACGAGCAACGTATTCTTTCCCTGAGCGGTACCGGTGTGGTGCGGGAATATGAGCTGTACTACCGTGTGCAATACCGGACAAAACTGACAGGTGAGCCTGTATGGAGCCTCCCTTTGATAATGGAAGGCCGCCGCGATTACATCTACAACGACGCAAACCTGCTGGCCAAGCTGGCTGAACAAAAACTCCTGATTGAACGCATGCAGACCGATGTTCTGAATGGGATATTGCGTCGCCTTTCAGCATTGAAAAAAGCCGAGTAAGCGAATGCGCATCCAGGCTGCGCAACTGGCACAACATCTGCCACCCAAACAGCATCTATACGTGCTGGCGGGTGACGAGCCTTTATCCATTACCGAATCCCTTGATCAAATTCGTGCCGCAGCCAGGCAGCATGGCGCGCAGGAACGCGCCAGCTTTTCTGTAGAGCGCTACTTCAACTGGGGCCAGGTCAGCCAGTTTTTGCAAAGCTTCTCCCTGTTTGCCGAACAACGCATACTCGAAATCAATATCCCGACCGGCAAACCCGGTGTTGAAGGCGCTAAAGCCCTGCAACAACTGGCAGAGCTGCCAGCAGCTGATACCACCATCATCATCACCCTGCCCGCGCCTGACCGCGACATGACCAACAGCGCCTGGTATGAAGCACTGTTACAACAAGGTGTTGTGCTGATTCATAACCAGGTACCGCTTGCGCAACTGCCGGACTGGATAGGCCAGCGGCTTGCGATGCAACAACAGTCCGCAGATGAAGTCTCACGCCGTTTTATTGCCGAACAGGTAGAAGGTAATTTACTGGCCGCGCACCAGGAAATCCAGAAACTGGGATTGCTGTATCCGGCAGGCCCATTATCTGAAGAAGCGATCCGCCAATGCGTACTCAATGTGGCACGATTCGATGTGTCGCAACTGGGTGAAGCCATGCTGCATGGCGACCAGAGCCGTATCCTGCGCATTATCGAAGGCCTGCGTGAAGAAGGCGAAACCGCCGTTACGGTGATGAACCCGCTGGTGTGGTTATTCCGCCCGTTACTACAAGTGCGCATCGCCATGCAAAGCGGGCAATCCATGCAGAATGCCTTTACCCAGGCCCGACTGTTTGGTGACCGCCAGCAATTAGTTAAACGCGCGCTGGAATTTTTACCGCAAAAGCATATCGAAGCAGCACTGCAAAAATTGTCAGACATAGACCGCATGGCAAAAGGCGTAGGTGATGGCGATGCCTGGCTGGAGTTATCGAGGCTGTGTACCGGCATTGCGCGTATGGCGGCCAGCAAGTCGGCCAGGGCAAGAGCACGCTAACATTCAGGGTAAAGCTGGTTTAGGATAAAATAACAAGTTATGGACATTCAACACTACATGAAGCAACTGGGAGAGCAGGCCCGCGCCGCCTCCCGTTTGATGGCGAAGGCGGATACTAATACCAAGAATCAGGCGCTGCGCAACATTGCCAGCCTGATCCGCCATCACGAAAAAGCCCTGCTCGCCGCCAACCAGCAAGACCTGGACGCGGCAAAAGCCAATGGTATGGAAGCTGCCATGCTGGATCGCCTGGCCTTGAGCGAAAAATCAGTGGCGACCATGGCAGAAGGCCTGGAACAAATCGCCAGCCTGCCTGACCCTATCGGCGAGATGAGCAACTTCAAATACCGCCCTTCCGGCATCCAGATCGGCCAGATGCGTGTACCTCTGGGCGTGATCGGTATCATTTACGAAGCCCGCCCGAATGTGACAGTGGATGCAGCCGGTTTGTGTATCAAATCCGGCAACGCCTGTATTTTGCGTGGCGGTTCTGAAGCCATTCATTGTAATCAGGCACTGGCCAAGCTCGTCCATCAAGGTCTGCAACAAGCCGGTTTGCCGCAAGCTGCCGTGCTGGTGGTCGAAACTACTGACCGTGCTGCCGTTGGCGAACTGATCACCATGAAACAATATGTGGATGTGATCGTGCCACGCGGTGGTAAAGGCCTGATCGAGCGTATCAGCAATGAAGCCCGCATACCGGTGATCAAACATCTGGATGGCAACTGCCATATCTATGTGGATGATGAAGCCGACCTGGAGAAAGCCGTTCGCATCCTGGAAAACGCCAAGACCCAGCGCCTGGGCACTTGCAACACTGCCGAGTCACTACTGGTAGCGCGTAGCATTGCGCCAACCGCCCTGCCTAAACTGGCGGAAATGCTCATTAGCAAAGGCATAGAAATCCGTGGTTGTGAAGAGACACTCGCACTGGTGCCACAAGCGATTGCGGCGACAGAAGAAGACTATTACACCGAATACCTCGATGCGATCATCTCCTGCAAAGTGGTGAGCGGGCTGGAACAGGCGATCACGCATATCAACCAGCATTCCAGCCAGCATACGGAAGCGATCGTGACCGAGAACTATACCAAAGCGCGCCAGTTCCTGCGTGAAGTGGATTCCAGCAGCGTGATGGTTAACGCCTCTACCCGCTTTGCCGATGGCTTTGAATATGGCTTTGGCGCGGAGATCGGTATTTCTACCGACAAACTGCATGCGCGCGGGCCTGTGGGTCTGGATGGATTGACGTCGCTGAAGTATATCGTCCTCGGTGACGGCCACGTTCGCGCTTAAGCAATTGCATGAATCGAGCGCTTCACGGCGTTGCGCGGTGCTCGAAATCCTCATGTACTATTTGTACATTCCGGTTTCTGCGCTCCGTGCGCCTTGTGCTGGAACTCGATTGATGCAATTTGATTATTGATTGATGTGCCGGAAGAATCATTAAAAATGGAAATCATCGGACTGTTCGGCGGTACATTTAACCCCATCCATAACGGCCACCTAGCACTCGCGCTAAGCGTCCTGAATACCCTGAATTGCAGCCATATCCGTTTTCTTCCGGCTGCCATCCCGCCACACAAAGCCATTCCTGCAGTCACCGCGCAACATAGAGCAAATATGGTGCAGCTGGCGATTGCTGATCATCCTGAATTTATCCTGGATACCTGCGAACTTGATCGCCAGGGCCCATCCTATACCATAGAAACATTGCACTTATTGCGCAACCGCCTGCCGGATCAGGCATTGTGTTTGATCATAGGACAAGACAGTTACCTCAAACTGCCTAGCTGGCATCGCTGGCTGGAACTGCTCGATTACTGCCATTTACTGGTCGTGCATAGAGCAGATACTGAACACAAGTTACAACTGCATGCCGAACACGAAAACAGGCTGGTGGATATTGCTAACGCAGCAGAGCGATTTGCTGAAAATACGCATGGCTTTATCAGTTACCTGCCTGTGACCCCGCCGGATATTTCATCCACGCGCATTCGTGAAGCCTTAGCTCATGCTGAGATTGCATCCATCCCTGGAATACCCGAAAAAGTGCTGCATTACATCAAAGCCAATCATTTATACCAATCGTAAAATTCCCGCATTTTCAAAACCAATAGACCATGTAAAGAAAAAGACCCGGGAAATTATCCCCGGGTCTTTTCTAAGTAACTTTGAAAGCAGGCATACGCCTATTCAAAAGTATTAGTGTGTTGATGGCACGCCAATGAGTGTTTTCAGTTCCTGGGCGTTGATTTCGCCATTGGCACCATGCACTTTGCTCAGAATTTCTTCCTTGCGGGCGGTAAAAGTCACTGCCAGCGCGCGCAGGTCCAATTCCTTTGATTTCCTTACCTCAGGAAACATTTCTTCCTCTTCTTCATCCACATGGTGATTAATGTACTCACCAAGCACGGTGACTTTTGCATCGTACATTTCGTCTTCAGGGTCCATGTCCTGAATTTGAGCCATCAATTCTTTTGCACTTTCATGCTCAACGATGCCTTCATTAATCATCGCATCATCTTCGGTAGCGGCGCGTGCACCAGGGTAGAAAATTTCTTCTTCGGCAATGGTATGTGCAATCAGTTCTAAACAGATTTTATTGGCAATGCTGACCTTGCCTTCGGTATCGCCTTTTTCGGCAAGCTTGTCAAACTGCTTGAACATTTTTTTGACCTCGTCATGGTCATGTTTCAGCAATACGATCACATCGTGTTTAACGGCAGTTACTGGTGTCGCTTTTTTTGATGGCTCATTTGATACTGTTCTCATGGTAAATCTCCTGGTAAGTGGCAATTTTTAAATTCAGCCATCCGCCTATCGAATGACTTGTTTTATTAGGCTCAATCATGCGGGCTTACCTGCAAACGTACTATGCATTTTCTTCTGAATTTGCTGTAGGAAGAATCGCACGGGTTCCAGTTGCGTTTTTATACCTGACGATTTCCTCATCCCAGGAATTAACATCCATACGCTCAACTCACACTCCCGATTTAAAAAGAGTGCTATGAAATATGGCTGTTTCCAGATAAAAATAAATATAATGATCAATATACAACCAACCCATGCGCTTATTCACTCTCTACAGGCATTGACATCAACACAGCCTGATTGAAATCACCGCAATGCCAAGGACTTAAAAGAAGATGGGATCAGACGACCGCTTCAGCGCATCTCGCTTACGGAGGCTTAAACAGCTGGCCTTGGCCATTGCTACATGTGTATCAATGTTGGCTTTCGCTGAAGAAGTGCTGCCTAACCATATTCCGGAAGTGAGCCTGATTCCACCTCTCCCGCTGTCGCAACAGGAAAGGGCATGGATCAAAGAGCATCCTGGTGTCAGGGTCGCCGTGAAAAGTGGCTGGATGCCGATCGAGTTTCAGTTGGAAAACCAGAAACATACCGGCATTTCGGTGGATTACCTGGAGCAGATCAGCCTGCTGACAGGGCTTACGTTTACCATTGTTGATTATCACCCCAACATCAACGCCAATGAAGTCGAATTCATGACCGGCATCCGTGGCAAAAACTATCCTGAAGGTTTCCAGCTGGTAGCCACACCCTACCTGGAAACGACCAATGCGATTTACGTGGCCGCTAAAAGTGGCCTCTCTCCGGGCAATAGCAACCTGAACCAGTTATCCCAGAAAACCGTGGCGGTATTCAGGAGTGGTCCACTGGCACGCGAACTGAAAACTTCCGTGCCTGATATCAACCTGAAGCTGGTGGATATCGCAGACGACGCTTTTGAATACCTGCATGCGCAGGAAGTAGATGCCTATATCGGTAACGAACTGGTGCTGGATTACCATATCGATTACCACAGGATCAAATCGGTTACAAAAAGCGGTGTCACGCCCATCACCAGCAAAGTCTATCTGGCGGTCAGCAAAGAACACCCCTTGCTGCAAAGCATCCTCAATAAAGCCATCCTGCAAATCGGCACCAACCAGCCGGAGATTTTAAATACCTGGAAAATCCAGGCCGAGAATCCGTTTACCAAATACCTGATCACCGCTATTTCCTTTTTTGCAGTGGTGCTGCTATTCCAACTCATTAAGCTCTATAAATCAAGCAAAAAACAGGCGCACGAATCCGAACAGAAAATCTGGTTCCAGGCCAATCACGACTTTCTCACCCAGCTGCCTAACCGCTACTTCCTCAAGACCCAGCTCTCGCAGGCTTTGCATCAATCAGAAATCAGCCTGAGTAACATAGGCGTGATCATTATCGACCTGGATAACTTCAAGGAAATCAATGATACGGCAGGCCATGCCATTGGCGATGAAGTGCTGATCAAAGTGGCCGCACGCATCAACGCCATTATCGCGCCGCCCAATATCATGGCCCGCTTTGGCGGCGATGAGTTTTTGATCCTGATGCAGGAAAACCCTGATGCAGAAGCATTAAATACTTTCTGTGCCAGGTTGATCGAGGTCATGGAAGCACCGTTCAAGATTCAGCAAAAGTCATTTCTGGTGTCTATCAGCATAGGTGCTTCACGCTTCCCCGAGAACAGCCGCAATGTAGAAGAACTGATCATGTTTGCGGATGAAGCCATGTACCAGGCCAAACGCACCGGCAAGAATAAATTCATCCTGTTTAATGAAAACATGCATGATGTATTTACCAAGCGCACCCAGCTAGGCAACGAATTAAGGCATGCGGTGGAAAGGCACCAGCTATACCTGCAATACCAGCCGATATTCAATCTGCACAACCAGCATTGCGAGAAAGTAGAAGCCCTGCTGCGCTGGTATCACCCTGAATTCGGCACCGTGCCACCCAATGTATTTATCAGCATTGCCGAAGAGAACGGCAGCATTATCGAGATTGGCGAATGGGTGTTTCAACAAGTGATGAGTGATTTCACAAAACTGACCAGACACTTTGGCGATATTGAAATCTGCATCAACCTGTCGCCGATCCAATTTGCGCAATCAGAATGCATCCACCAATTTATTGCCAACATCCGCAGCCGCAATATCCCCGGCACACATTTCTGTTTTGAAATCACCGAAGGCCTGTTACTGGAGCCTTCCAATCATGTGATTGATAACCTGAACAAGATCAATGAACATGGCATCCGCCTGGCGCTGGATGATTTTGGCACCGGCTACTCATCGCTGGCTTACCTCAACAAGTTCAAGATTGATTACGTCAAGATCGATAGGTCATTTATCAGCAATATCACGGAAAACGCCAACGACCTCGCCTTGTGCAAAACCATTATTTATATGGGTAAACAACTCAATATCAGGCTGATCGCAGAAGGCGTGGAAACGCTGGCGCAGGAGAATTTACTGAAAGAAATGGGTTGTGATTACTCACAAGGTTTCTACCGCGCGCGGCCCATTACCATCCGCGATCTGTCACCCGAAAATAGAGAAGCCGGTACTAACTCTTTAGCGTAAGCAGGTTAACGTGCGCAACGTGCCAGAAACTGGTCCAGCTGCCTGGCAAATGCATGGCGGTCTGACGATTGCATGGCACTCGGCCCTTCGGTTTGCACGCCACTGGCGCGTAATGACTCCATAAAGTCGCGCATCGCCAGCCGCTCACGGATATTTTCAGCCGAATAAAATTCCCCGCGCGGATTCAGCGCGTGACCACCCTTTTCAATCACCTGCGCGGCGAGTGGAATATCGGCGGTAATCACCAGATCCCCCGCCTCCAGCGCCGCCACAATCTCGTTGTCCGCCACATCAAAGCCTTTGCCGACCTGCATCGCTTTCAGGTAAGGCGATGGCGGTACAAACAGCAATTTATTGGCGACCAGGGTGGTGTTTATTTTGGCGCGCTCTGCCGCCCGGAACAGGATTTCCTTGATCACTACCGGGCAAGCATCGGCATCCACCCAGATATGCATTAGCGACCTCTGGGTTTATTCCTGTTGGCTGCGTGATTGCCCTGGCCGTTGGCCGGGTTTGCACCCGGCTTTGGGGTAAACAAAGCGCCCGCAGGCTTGTTACCGCCCTGGCGGTGTTGTGCAGCCGGTTTCGCCTGGTTGCCATTGGCGGCATTCCCATGCGCAGGCCGGTTTTGGTTAGGCTGACCTTGTGCCGGACGCTGGCCATTCTGTTGGGGTTGCGCCGGTTTTCCACCAGCAGCTGGCTTGCCCTGACCCTGACGCCCCTGAGCTTGACCCTGGCGACCATTATTTTGTCCGCGTGGATTTTGCCCGCGTGGTGGCCGGTCCGGCTCTTCACTGCCTTTTGCCGGCGGCTCAAAGCCTTCTACTGCCACGCGTGGGATCTCGCGTTTGATCAGTTTCTCAATGTCTTTCAACATTTTGAGTTCTTCGCGGTCTACCAGTGAAATCGCTGCGCCGGTGGCACCGGCACGGCCAGTACGGCCAATACGGTGCACATAATCTTCCGGCACATTCGGCAACTCAAAATTTACCACCTGCGGCAGCTGGTCGATGTCCAGCCCACGTGCGGCAATATCCGTCGCCACCAGTGCCGGAATCGTACCCGCTTTAAACTCGGCCAATGCCGCGGTGCGCGCATTCTGGCTCTTGTTGCCATGAATCGCCATCGCCGGGATACCATCCTTGACCAGTTTTTCAGCCAGGCGGTTAGCGCCATGCTTGGTGCGTGTGAATATCAGCACCTGCTTCCAGTTATTCTGCTTGATCAGGTGACTGACCATCTCGCGCTTATGCGCTTGCGGCACCATATGCACACTCTGCTCGATCAACGCGTTAGACGCATTGCGGCGCGCCACTTCCACCAAGTCAGGCGCATTCAGCAGGTTATCTGCCAGTTGCTTGATCTCGTCAGAGAACGTCGCCGAGAACAGCAGGTTCTGACGTTTTTTAGGCAGCAGGGCCAACACTTTCTTGATGTCATGGATAAAACCCATGTCCAGCATACGGTCGGCTTCATCCAGCACCAGGATTTCAATGCCGGATAAATCCAGCGCCCTCTGCTGCACCAGGTCAAGCAAGCGGCCCGGTGTCGCCACCAGGATATCCACCGGCTTTTTCAGGCGGGCGATTTGCGCATTCACGCTCACGCCGCCAAACACCACCAGGCTTTTCAGTGGCAAATATTTACCGTAAGTGGTGACTGACTCGCCAATCTGCGCCGCCAGCTCGCGGGTCGGGGAAAGAATCAGGCAACGTGGTTTGCCTGTGGCAGTATTAAGCGGAGTTTCAGATAAACGATGCAGAATCGGCAAGGTAAACCCGGCCGTTTTACCGGTACCGGTTTGTGCGCCCGCCAGCAGATCGCCGCCGCGTAATACATAAGGGATCGCTTGCGCCTGGATAGGCGTAGGCACGGTGTAGCCTGCATCGGCAATGGCGCGCTGCACAGGCGCGCACAAATTTAAATCAGCAAACGTCACGTTTGCGGGGGTATTGTTTTCTATGGACAAAGTAATTCACTTATAGAGCGTGCATGGCCCCTATTATCAAGGCCACACAACAAATTATTGAGCGCTGGTCTGTTGCGAGTCGCAACACCAATCTGGACAAACGAAGATGATATTTCTAGAGGTTTGCTAGGCCGCTGTGATGATTGGAAGGTCACAGGGTGAGGGTATTATACGCGTTATTATCCATTTCTAATGGTTGCAATATATTTAAGCTTTGACGTTCTCACTTCTAATAAGAAAGTGGATCGTCTAAGCAGTCCTGCCTCGCGCCGCATGCAACTTCCTGTAGCTATCAATCAGGCGGTGATGTCTGTCCAGCCCTTCCAGTTTCATACTGGTCGGCGTCAAGCCAAAGAAACACACGCTGCCCTCCACGGAGCCGATCACTGCATCCATCCGCGCATCGCCAAACATCTTGCGGAAGTTGGCTTCGTAGTCTGTCAGTTCCAGTTCATCATCCAGCATTACTTCCAGCACCACATTCAAGGCCTGGTAAAACAAGCCGCGTTCCAGCGTATTGTCGTTGTACTGCAAAAAGGCGCCAACCAGATCCTGTGCCTCTTCAAACTGCTGCAAGGCAAGGTTGATCAATAACTTCAATTCCAGCACGGTAAGCTGACCCCATGCGGTATTCTCGTCAAACTGAATACCGATCAGGGTACCGATATCGCCGTAATCATCCAGCTCGTTATTTTCCAGTCTATCCAGAAGCGCTTCCAGGCTGGCATCGTCTAGTGTGTGCAGGTTGAGAATATCCTCGCGGAACAATAGCGACTTGTTGGTGTTATCCCACACAAGGTCTTCTACCGGATACACTTCCGAATATCCCGGCACCAGGATACGGCAAGCCGTCGCGCCTAGCTGGTCATATACCGCCACATACGCTTCTTTGCCCATGTCGGCCAACATGCCAAACATGGTCGCGGCTTCTTCAGCGTTAGCATTCTCGCCATGGCCGGAGAAATCCCATTCGACAAATTCGTAATCCGCTTTAGCACTGAAAAACCGCCACGACACAATGCCGCTGGAATCAATAAAATGCTCAACAAAGTTATTCGGCTCGGTCACCGCTTCGCTGGCAAAAGTCGGTTGCGGCAAATCGTTGAGGCCTTCAAAACTGCGGCCTTGCAACAACTCGGTCAGGCTGCGTTCCAGTGCGACTTCCAGTGACGGGTGTGCGCCAAACGAGGCAAACACACCGCCGGTGCGCGGGTTCATCACGGTCACACACATCACCGGGTATTCGCCACCCAGCGAGGCATCCTTCACCAGCACCGGAAAGCCCTGCTCTTCCAGCCCTTTGATACCAGCCACAATGCCAGGGTATTTCGCCAGTACTTCCTGCGGCACATCCGGCAGAGCAATTTCACCTTCAATAATTTCGCGTTTCACTGCCCGCTCAAAAATCTCTGATAAACATTGCACTTGCGCTTCCACCAGCGTATTCCCTGCACTCATGCCATTGCTGGCATACAGGTTCTCCACCAGGTTAGATGGAAAATAAACGACCTCGCCATCCGACTGGCGCACATAAGGCAGCGAACAGATACCACGCTCGGCATTGCCGGAATTGGTATCTATCAGGTGCGAACCACGCAGCTCGCCATCCGGGTTGTAAATCTCCCGCGTGTATTCATCGAGAATCTCTTTCGGCAGCGCATCTTTACGGCCTGGCTTGAACCAGCGCTCGTTCGGGTAATGCACAAATTCGGCATTGGCAATGTCTTCGCCCCAGTACGAGCCGGCATAAAAATGGTTGTTACTCAGCCGCTCGATATACTCACCCAAGGCTGATGCCAACGCGCTTTCCTTGGTCGCACCTTTGCCGTTAGTAAAGCACATGGGCGAATGCGCATCGCGGATATGCAGCGACCACACATTAGGCACAATATTGCGCCACGAAGCGATCTCGATCTTGATACCCAGGCTCGCCAGCAAGCCAGACATATTGGCGATGGTTTGTTCTAAAGGTAAATCTTTGCCGGTAATGTAAGTGAGCGCATCCGCCGCCGGGTTCACCATCAGCAACGCCTGTGCATCGGCATCCAGATTCACCACCTCTTCAATGATAAACTCAGGCCCGGCTTGCACCACCTTCTTCACCGTACAGCGGTCAATAGAACGCAAAACCCCTTGGCGGTCTTTGTCAGAAATATCAGAAGGTAACTCAACCTGAATCTTAAATATCTGCCCGTAACGGTTTTCAGGATCAACAATATTGTTATGTGATAGGCGGATATTCTCGGTAGGGATATTGCGCGTGCTGCAATACAACTTCACAAAATAAGCCGCACACAAAGCCGATGAAACCAGAAAGTAATCAAATGGGCCCGGCGCCGAGCCATCGCCTTTATAGCGGATAGGCTGATCGGCAATCACCGTGAAGTCATCGAACTTGGCTTCAAGACGTAGCTTATCGAGAAAGTTAACTTTGATTTCCATGGGGGAGAATTCCGAGAATGCTGCAAAAAATGCTGAGGCGCTATTATCCCTCAACACGAAGGGGCTGCCTAAGGATAAATTGCAAGCTGCTGATTAAATGCGATTTTTGGAATATTAGACGCGAAACATCTAGGTCATAAACTGCTTTTTTTGGCGGTGCAGTATCTTTCCCTCACCGCCTGTACCGTGTTTAGTAGCATGCACTTTCCTAATTTTTCTATAACCTACATGGGATATTGTTATATTCGTAATAAGTTGTAATATGAATAAAAATCCATTAAAACTACACAACATCATGTCAATTATAAAAATAATAAATTTTTTCCTCCTAGGTGTTTTCTTTTCCACAACAGTCCATGCAGAAGAGTCTGTCTTTGAAAATAAGTTTAAAACAGGTGAGCTGAAACTAGAGTGTGGTAAATCCTGCATGTTCAAATGGGGTGTAATAAGGACTGAACTGAAGAAACTTGATGATGAAAAAAATTGGATTGATTTAGCGAAAAGAACTCACGACGTACAATATAGTCACGAGTTGGCTCATTACTACTTAGTGAAATCCGCTATAAATCTTGGCTATTACGATGCAGCAAAAACCTATATTGAAAATTCCAAAAACATAGTTACCTCTTGTTTACCAACCACCTGTTTTGGGATTGACACTCAAGAAGAGTATGAAAAATTTAGTAAACTAGTTTCTGAAAATCAACTTGTAAAAACTGAGTCCAGCTTAACAACAGAACCAATCATCTCAGTTGAAGAAAAAGATCAAAAAAAAGAAGTCATCGCTGTAAACTCAACTCAAAAAACAACAATTGAAAACTCTGCAGAATCACTCAAACCAAATAAGCCTGAAATCAAAAATAATAATAACTTTGCAAAAAAAATTAATAGTTTTTTTGGTGGAAAATCTAGCAAATTGGAAAAGTTTATTGAGAGTAAAGATCTTGACGGCTCATTAACTTATTTCGAATCAGAAAGATCATATTTTTCTGAGAAGAAAACTCAATATTTAGAATTGTTATCAAAGCTGTCAGATATGCTGGAGCAAAAAATTGCTGATGAAAACCTAATTCTACTTAATAAAATCAACTCCATTAATTTGAAAAATGCTAGCTTTGATCAATGGCCAGAACATAAAGTTATTCTACAAAGCGTAGATCAAAAGCTTAACCAATATAGCAATGTTGCAATCTTTCAAGAAACTGGATACTCGTCACCCACATTGAAAAACATTAATGACAAATCCAATCGAATAAAAACTCACTATGCGTCAAAATTCACTGAAAGCTTTATAGATTACGACCTTTTAAAACAAGAAAGCTTTTTTACTCAATATCCTATTCAAGCTGACTCAAAATCATTATTCAGTTCAAACAAATCAACACTGATGACAAAGTTTTGTGGGCTTTCACCTAACCTGATGATTAAAGTCGTCTCAAATTATCGTAATTACTTTTCTGAAGAGTTCTCAAAAGATATATCTGAATGTTATTTAAAATCATCCATTAAAAATGAAGAAAGCAATGGGAAGAACTACTTAAAAACCATCCTAACATCTGTAACAAGCTTAAAAAATGTTGGTTTACCAATACCTAAAATTCCGAATAATAAAATCTCATTCATTCAAGTAACCAGCAAAACCCTTCTAAAGGAAGGTGTAATCGAATTCCCAGCAGAAGTCGCCTTAGATGCTCCGTTTGATGTTAGTAAATTAGAGATTGATGACGCTCTTAAGAGTGACTCGGAATTTATCTTTGTAATTGATGTTGCAAAAGCATCTGCAAATCGTAGGATTCAAAAACGTGAAGAGGTCAATTCAAAAATACAAACACATATAGATCGTGTACAAAACCCTGAGTTTGAGATGGCCAAAATGAAGGTTTTTGAAGCTCAAAGCGGTTTAAATACCGCGCAGAATCAGTTTGTGTATGGTGCTGCCGCAGAGATAGTCAAAGCAATAAACATTATCTCTTGGAATGGCAATCTGAAAAAGGCGCAAGATACCCTTTCTACATTGCAATCGTACAAAGAGGTTCCAGCATACTCAAACTACAATTACTCAGTATCAGATGTTGATGTAACTAAAGTCATGACTGTTAACTACTATCTTATTAATAAGACCAAAAAAGACTACTACAAAGGCACTTTTGACATTAATGAATCTCACTCTTACAAGTTGGCATACAACATTAATGATAATGATCCGGACAAATCTAAGCTTCAATCACGTTACAACAACGAGGATGAAATAGCATCTTTTGAAAAAGAACCAGTTTCAGTCAAGCTGTCGGCATTAATTGATAACTACGCAAGTAACCAAGAAGCATCAAAGCCTATCAAGGACATCCAAGCACTTCGTAAAGAAATGCTTGATGATAAAAATAAAGCACTTGTTGAATATAAAACTAATAAGTTTGATGAAAGAGCGTTGAATGACAACCGTTTTGATAACGTCGTTGTGATTTTAAACCCAAAAGGTGCACTAGGAACTGGGTTCTACGTCACTCCAGATCTGGTAATGACGAACTATCATGTTATTGAAGGTGTTAAATATGTAGAAATGAAACTCTACAATGGTCTAGAGACTTTTGGAAAGGTAGTGAAATCAGATGTTAGGCTTGACTTGGCTCTTATAAAAGTCGAAACAAAAGGAAAACCAGTATCTTTTTATAAAGAAAATAAGCTTGATTTAGGTGCTACGGTTGAAGCAATCGGGCATCCCAAAGGATTGCAATTTACAATTACAAGAGGTGTCATAAGTGCCTTGCGAAAAAGTCCCAGTCTTTTCCAAACTGGCGGAAAAGATGTCCTTTTTATTCAAACCGATGCAGCAATCAACCCAGGTAATTCAGGAGGTCCATTGTTCCTTGGAGATAAGGTAATCGGGGTAAACGACAATAAAATGATTCAAAAGGGAGTTGAGGGTATCGGATTCGCTATTCACCACTCTGAAGTAGCTAAATTCATGGATGAAGGTTTTTGAGATGCGAGATTCTTTAATAAAAATAACAATATTATTAACCTTACTAATTTCAGCATGCTCGCAACCTACACGAATGGGAATGGTTAAGGACAGCAAGTCAGGCATTCAAATTGGTTCTGTTTTAGAAAAAAGCTTTTTTGTCGATTCAAGTCAATTTAAAAACAAACGAATTAAAGTCACCACTAGAAATGTATCTGGTGATAATGAATATAGACTTAAAGGGCTAGAAAATAGTATCGAACAAGCCTTTGCAGAAAAAGGCTTCATTCCTGTAAAAGACGATTCATTTGGCATAAAAGTCGATATCAATGTTATGTACAGTGGTCATGTACAAACGAACATGTCTCAACAATTTGCTTTTTTAGGCGGAGCCGCAGGTGGTATTGAAGGATACAGATCAGATGCTAGAGCTGGAACAGCAACTGGCATACTTGTTGGTGCAACATTGGGAGCAATTATTGGTAGCTTCATTAAAGAAGATACTTATATAACAGTTACTCAAGTATCAATCGGCGTGACAGACTCTCCTGATATTGATACTGATACGAAAGTAATCCGCTTTGACTCCAGTCCCGACTTGCAGAAAGAGAAATCAAGAAGCAACTTTAAGCCTTTCCGAGACGTAGGCTCCACCAAAATAGCAGTTTATGCCGGAGGAACAAATATATCTGAAGATAGAGTCTCAGAGACTGTGAAAAGTCGCTTAATAGAGATTGTTAAAGACATCATTTAGCTATTTAGCGACGAGTCCTCCAACCTGAATAATCATAGTTAGCGTTGGAATCGAAGTTAATTTATGCAAAATACCCCTTAAAGCATTGAATTAAATATAAAAACCCTATCTTCAATGTATATACATGTGTAAAAAACTCTGATATCGTGCAAATTATTAAAAAATTACTGTGATTTACACAGAGCGAGACTCGGGGTGACATTAAAAATGTTAGAGCATAATTCTGGGAAATATTTGTATACGATACGCAGCGCGAATGGCGTGCTGGTTGAGAATTTGCAGGTGTATGGTAAATCCCGCACTGAAGCGGATAACAAGATTCGGCAGATGTATTTGCGTTGTGACATTATCAGCTGCGGCCTGATTGAAGATATCAGGGCACGTGTGCCGAACTTGAAAATGAATTGGGTACGACCATAACGGTTAGATAAGACTGGCCTTAAGAACCAGGCATGTTTTAAAACTCAAAAGGCGCTTTTATAAGCGCCTTTTTTATTTGTGTTTAGCCCTAATTCTAGAACAGGCTCAGATTACGCGCCCGGACATTGCTTTTAGGCGCCCTTTTTCTGGCTGTTTTTTTCACTGGCGCGTGCTTGGGTGTAAGCGAAGGTTCGTCAAACAGGGATTGCTGTGCAGGGAACATATCGTTCTGCATCTGCGCATTTTGCACATCGAGCCTGAGCTCGCAATCGATGCGGATATCCGATTTGGGTATGCAACAACAAGGCAGGATTTCGTCGGCACCGATAAATGCCAAAGGTTGTTCAAGGTATTCCACTTCACCCGCCAGCAGGCGCACGCGGCACCCGCCGCAATAACCGCTCCGGCACTGGTACTCTACTTCGTGTCCGGTACGTTCAAGGCCTTCGAGCAGGGTTTCCTGCGGGATAAGGTTAAAGCGGATGTGCTGGCTTTGTACGACGCTCACTTTATGAATTGTGATTCAATAATTAGAGAACGATAATTAAGTGTGCGAGCGGGATAAAGTGCAAGGCCGCAATTTGCCCGCGTAGCCACTTATTAGAGTTCGAAGTCATTAAGGTCGTCTGCAGACATTTCAGAATCAATCTGACCGATCAGATAGGAACTGAGTTCTACTTCTTGCGGCGCGACTTGCACGGTGTCTGACGACAGCCAGGTGTTGATCCATGGAATAGGGTTGCTTTTCGCCAGGGGGAAAGCAGGTGCCAGCCCGACCGAGGCCATGCGGCTGTTGGTGATGTATTCCACATACTGGCAGAGGATGTCTTTGTTCAGGCCTATCATGGAGCCATCTTTGAACAGGTATTCTGCCCATTGTTTTTCCTGCTCGGCAGCAGTTTTGAACATCTCGAAGCATTCTTGCTGTAACTCGGCGGCGATCTCGGCAAACTCTGGATCATCTTGCCCTGAGCGCATGATATTGAGCATGTGCTGGGTGCCGGTGAGGTGCAGGGCTTCATCACGCGCGATCAGGCGGATGATCTTGGCGTTGCCTTCCATCACTTTGCGTTCGGCAAAGGCGAATGAGCAGGCGAAGCTGACATAGAAGCGGATCGCTTCCAGGATATTCACGTTCATCAGGCAGCGGTACAGGAGCTTTTTCAGCTCGCGCCGGTTCACGACTTTTTTCTCGCCATTGATGATGTGGTCGCCCTCGCCCAGTTGCGAATACAGCATGGTCTGGTGGATCAGCTCATCGTAATAATGCGCGATATCCGATGCGCGGGCAGTGATGTTGTCGTTACGCACGATGTCATCAAAAATGATGGACGGATCATTGACGATGTTGCGGATAATATGGGTGTATGAGCGTGAGTGAATAGTCTCGGAAAACGCCCAGGTCTCGATCCATGTTTCAATTTCAGGCAACGACACTAGCGGCAATAATGCCACGTTAGGACTACGGCCCTGGATAGAATCGAGCAACGTCTGGTACTTCAAGTTGCTGATGAAAATATGCTTTTCGTGCTCCGGCAGGTTCTGGTAATCAGAACGGTCCTGCGACACATCCACCTCTTCCGGACGCCAGAAGAATGACAGCTGTTTCTCGATCAGCTTCTCGAACACCGGGTATTTCTGCTGGTCATACCGCGCCACATTGACGGGCTGACCGAAGAACATCGGTTCTTTAAGTTGTTCGTTGTCGATTTTGGTGAAGATGCTGTAGGCCATGGCCGTGTTCCTAATGTTTAAGTTTCAAGACTCAAACTGCTTTTTAAAATATATTCACTACTTCACTGCAAGACATACCAAATAAGTGAGCGAGCCGGATGAAGTGCAAGGCGCCCGGAACGCAACAACCGAGACAGTACAAATAGTACGGCGAGGTTGTGAAAACGGAGTTTCAGTGTAGGCTAACCTTTAGGTTATGCCGTAACTAAAAAACGCACTCTTAAACTCCTATTTATTAGCAATTCGCCGGCGCAGCCACTTATTATTTAGATTTTGCAGGCTCCGCTGGCGCAACCGTCATCCTCTGCCTCCGTCCCACCCTCAGTCGCACCGTCACGGGTGTTGTGGTAATACAGCGTTTTGATGCCCAGCTTGTACACCTGCAGCAAGTCTTTCAACAGTTGCTTCATCGGCACACGGCCACCTTCAAAACGGGTCGGGTCGTAGTTGGTGTTGGCAGAAATCGACTGGTCAACAAACTTCTGCATAATGCCCACCAGCTTGAGGTAACCCTCGTTGTTAGGCATTTTCCACAGCAACTGGTACTGGTCACGCAGACGGTCAATCTCTGGCACGACCTGGCGCAGGATGCCGTCTTTGGATTGCTTGACGGATACCAGGCCACGCGGTGGCTCAATACCATTGGTCGCATTGGCGATCTGGCTGGAGGTTTCTGATGGCATCAAGGCCGTCAGGGTAGAGTTGCGCAGGCCGTCTTTCTGAATCTCGGTGCGCAGGCTTTCCCAATCCAGCAGCAATGGCTCGCTGCATACCGCGTCCAGATCTTTCTTGTAGGTATCGATCGGCAGGGTACCTTTGGCATAAGTGGTTTCCTGGAAAGCGCCACATGGACCAAACTCACGTGCGAGTTGCACGGAAGCCTTGAGCAGGTAGAACTGGATCGCCTCAAAAGTACGGTGCGTCAGGCCCAGTGCTTCATCGCTGGTGTAGTTGGTGCCGTTTTTCGCCAGGTAATAAGCATAGTTGATGACACCCACGCCGAGTGAGCGACGTTTATCAGTAGCGCTCAAGGCGGCTTTTACCGGGTAATCCTGGTATTCCAGCAAGGCATCCAGTGCGCGTACCACCAGGTCAGCCAGGCCTTCAAGTTCATCTAATGACTCCAGCGCACCCAGGTTGAATGCGGACAAGGTACACAAGGCGATTTCACCTTCGGTATCGTTGATGTCATTCAGGGCATTGGTCGGCAGTGCGATCTCCATACACAGATTGGACTGGCGCACCGGTGCCACAGCCGGATCAAACGGGCTGTGCGTGTTGCAATGGTCTACGTTCTGGATGTAGATACGGCCGGTACCTGCACGCTCCTGCATCATCAGCGAGAACAGTTCAACGGCTGGCAGCGTGCGTTTGCGTATGCTTTCATCGGCTTCGTATTGGGTATATAGGCGCTCGAACTCATCCTGGTCGGCAAAGAAGGCGTCATATAAGCCAGGCACATCATGCGGCGAGAACAAGGTGATGTTCTGGCTCTTGATCAGGCGCTGGTACATCAGGCGGTTGATCTGCACGCCGTAATCAAGGTGGCGCACGCGGTTTTCTTCCACGCCACGGTTGTTTTTCAACACCAGCAGGGATTCGACTTCCAGGTGCCACAACGGGTAGAACAAGGTTGCCGCACCGCCACGCACACCACCCTGCGAGCAGGATTTCACGGCAGACTGGAACAGTTTGTAGAACGGCAGGCAACCGGTATGTTGTGCTTCGCCGCCACGGATCTCACTACCCAGCGCGCGGATACGTCCAGCGTTGACGCCTATACCTGCACGTTGTGAGACATACTTCACAATCGCACTAGTCGTCGCGTTGATGCTATCCAGGCTATCGCCACACTCGATCAGCACGCAGGAGCTGAACTGGCGCGTAGGCGTACGCACGCCGGACATGATAGGCGTAGGCAGCGAGATCTTGAAGGTAGACACGGCGTCGTAGAAACGCTTGATCAGGTCCAGACGCACCTGGCCTTTGTAGTTGGCAAACAGGCACATGGCGACCAGGATGTACAGGAACTGCGGGCTCTCGTAGATCTTCTTGGTGACGCGGTTTTGTACCAGGTATTTACCTTCCAGCTGCTTGACTGCCGCATAGGAGAAGTTCATATCGCGCCAATGGTCGATATAGCCATTCAGCACATCGAATTCTTCACGACTGTAATCACGCAGCAGGTGCTGGTCGTATTTGCCAAGCTCGGTCAGGTTGGTGACATGGTCAAACAGGTGCGGAGGCTCAAACTGGCCATAGGCGATTTTGCGCAGGTGGAAAATCGACAGGCGCGCTGACAGGTACTGGTAATCCGGCGTCTCTTCCGAGATCAGGTCAGCCGCAGATTTGATGATGGTTTCATGAATGTCGTCAGTACGAATGCCATCGTAAAACTGGATATGGGAGCGCAACTCAACCTGCGACACAGACACATTGTTCAAGCCCTGTGCTGCCCAATCAATCACACGATGAATCTTGTCGAGATTGATAGGTTCCTTGCGGCCATCACGCTTGGTGGCTTGCATGGATTCGTATTTTGACATTGATGGCTCCCAAATTCAGGAAGCGGAGGGACTGCAGCAAAGACGCAAACGCAAAACATGCCTGATCTGGAGATCCAGATGATGATGAATGCACTGCTATTGCCGAGGACACCCCGCCTCAAACGTTAACAAGTAAAAATACGGTCGGTCTCCTGGCTCTCAGGTCATGATTATTTGCTGTCGCCTTCCCGAATTGCTTCAGTGGCTTTAAGTGTTCGCAAACAACTCGCTGATCACAGTTGCGGGGGCAGCCCTGGCTTGATGAACACTGTGCAGTGTTTCACGCACCAGATTCCCTTTTAAATGCAGAAGAAGTGTTTCTCCTGCAAACCGTATGGATGCGACTATAAAACAATATCTATGGCTTTTCAATCAGTCAAAACACAAGATATAGTTGTAAAGTCTAGCTTTCATAGACAAGGTATTGTTTCTATTAAAGAATATGTTTTAAGAATTTTTTTAATAAAATTTTGAGAAAATGCATTGCATTTTTGATTGAATTGCGCATTGAATGTTACAAAGCTGAAACATATTGATTCGCGTCTTAAACGCAAAAGACCGGCCATGATGGCCGGTCTTTACACAATCAAATGCAAGTGAGTAAACCTGGTTCGGTATACGCCTGCGTTGATTAAGCACTCATACCAAATTACCAGGTATAGGTTGCAGTGGCGATGGCGGCGCGTCGTGCACCTATCCAGCAATCGCCTCGTGTCAGGCAGGTAGAGACATATTCCCTGTCAGTCAGGTTGCTGGCATTGAGTGTATAACGCCAGTTGCCGTAATCCAGGCCTAGCATCGCATCAAACAATGTGACATCAGGGGTTTTCACGATATGGGTGGAATTGAAAGATTCACCAATATAGCGAACACCCAACCCTGCCCTGAACCCGCTGATATCGCCAATCGTGAATCGGTTGGTCAACCAGCCTGAAGCCAGGTGTTTAGGAATGGCTTCTACCTGTTGACCTTTTTCCAGGGGATTGTCGGTAATACCGTATTTGGCCTGGGTGAAACTGTAAGAACCGATCACATCCCAGCGGTCACCAAAACTGGTGGCAGCCTCCATCTCGATTCCTCGCGAGGTGATTTTGCCTTTTTGCGTATAGAGGTTACTCATGACAAAAATGGCCCGGTTTTCATCTTCAAGATCGTAAGCGGCAATGGTGAAGCGTGTCGGAGAATTTGCAGGCATGTATTTCAGGCCGACCTCCCACTGCTTGCCTTCCTGCGGTTTCAGATAGCCACCACTGACCGACAGGTTATTCAGTGGCAGGAAAGACTCTGCGTAACTGACGTATGGTGCCCAGCCATTATCAAACAGGTAGTTCAGGCCGTATCGCTGTGTCGTCTTATAAGTTTCCTGCGGGATTACACCTTCGCTGTTGTTTTCTGCCTTGTCACGGCGCAAGCCAGCCGTCAGCACCCAGTGCTGATCGAATTTGATCTGGTCCTGCACATACAGGCCAGTCTGCATCATCTTGGTTTCAGGTGTTGCCGACAGTGTCGGCAAAGAATCGATGTTGCCGTAGACAGGATCATAGATATCGATCAGGTTCGCATTGCCGAGATCGAACCCAGCAACGCCGACTTTACGGAAACGGGCATAATCAAGACCGACCAGCACGGTATGGAAAGTATTTCCGATATCGAATTGCGCTTTGGCATTGGTATCTACATTGAGCGTGTAGGTCTGTGTTTTCGATACATCGTAGTAACGTGGCAATGTGCGTTGGTCTGGCGTGGGAAAAGGGTTCACATCCGGATTAAACGTAAACGAATTGACGTACAGGGAAGTGTAATTATTGCGGCTTTTGGTCCAGCGCAAATTTTGTCGCACAGACCATGTGTCATTCACCTGATGATCGAAAATATACCCCAGATGGGTCGATTCACTGACGTATTTATCAACACCCGGCTCACCTAAATAATTATCATAAGGAATACGTCCATTCGGATTGGGTCTCAGCACGCCGTAGACCGGTAGAAACTGGGGTGTTGGTAAAGCGTCGTCCAGTTGATAACGTGCAATCAAAGTAAGATTGGTTTTGTCATTCGGCTTCCAGGTCAGTGACGGCGCAAATAATGTACGTTTCTGGAAAACGTGATCAATCTGGGTATCAGTGTCTTTACCGACCATCACCAGCCGGTAAAACAAGCTATCACTATCTGCCACCGGGCCTGTGAAATCCGCCTGTATCTGCTTGAAGTCATAATTGCCGAGCGACACACCGATCTCGCGGCGTGCTTCGGTCAGTGGCCGTTTACTGACCAGGTTGATAATGCCGCCAACACCCCCCTGCCCGTACAAGGTAGCCGCTGGCCCGCGAAGCACCTCTATCCGCTCCATCATGTAAGGGTCCGGCCGGGTGGTTTCCGAATAGAATGTGTTGATCTGACGCAGGCCATCAAGATACTGCACTGCATCCATGCCACGGATGGCATAGCCATCAGACCGGGAATCCTGGCCATACTGGTCCGCAACGACACCGGCGCTGTAACGTAAGGCTTCCTGGATGGACATGGCCTTCTGGTCAGCGATCTGGTCAGCAGTAATCACGCTAACAGATTGCGGTGTTTCAATAATGGGGGTATCGGTTTTGGTCGCAGTGGCGGTGCGCTTGGCCACATAGCCAATCACCGGGCCGTAGGCATGCTCTTTTTCAACCTTGGCATTGACGCTGACTTCAGGTAACACATCGTCAGCTTTGGCTGCTGCTGGTGCTGCAATCACCGCAGTTCGCAATACATAGCCATTGCCAGATTGCACTGCTTCTAAACCACTTCCAGCCAGCAATTTCGTTAGTGCCTGATGAAGTGTTAAAGAACCCTTTAACGCACTTGCATTTTTACCGTTAGTCAGCGCTGCATCTGCTGTCAGGTTTACACCTGTGGTTAAAGCCACCTGAGTCAATGCTGTTGATAAGGGTCCGGCAGGGATGTTGAAACTATAGCTGGCTTCTGCAGCCTGCACATAAGCAGGCGTGATCAGACCAAGGCTGGTCATTGCGGCAGTTGTGATAGCGACACTCACCGCTGTTGCCAACATCCGTCGTGGTTTTAAAGAAGGTTTTTGCATAAAAATCAGGCTCCAGATTTAAACTTTTCAGATACTTTCATCTGCTATGCCGGATGAGTTGCAAAAAAGGGAACTGTATTGCGAAAAAAATTAATGTTTACCTGGGGATGATAGTTAAATTTGCAGGGGAAGTTTTCTGAACATGTATCGGTAATGCATGTTCAAGTGCTGCCAGAATCACAGGGATATCACTGGCTGGATTCGCAATAGAATACACACCTACCAACCGTAATTTCGCCGTGTCAGGACTGACATGGATGGTAAGCGGTGTGTAACGCGACAACTCGTCGATGAAATCACGTAATGCAATGTTATCGGCTACCAGCTTACCTGCTGACCAGGCCTCACGCGCCAGCTCGGCAAATCCGTCAGGTGTGATTTGCGCTATATTAAATCGTACCTGCCGGCCCGCCTCTACACGCAATGGTGCAGTTTTTTCAGGAGCTACCTGCACAGCGCCGTCAAATACGGCAACATGGCCTGAGTGCAGGTCACTACGCACAGTAAACCGCGTACCCAGTGCAGTAATACGTGCCGTGGACGTATCCACTACCAGAGGCCGGGCTTTTACCATTGTGTCATGTGCTGATTCCACATGTATCTCGCCTTGATGCAATATGATACGTCGCAAATGTTCATCGTATTCAACATCAACCATACTGGCAGTGTTCAGTGTCAGCTGTGTGCCATCCGCCAACTTGAACCGCAAGCGTTCACCCAGGCGGGTACGGTAGGCGGCGTGGGCCAAGGCATATTCATGCCGCCATCCCTGCCAGGGCAGGCTATAACGCAGTAACAAGCCAGTGGCGACGACGGTACTGCCCAGCCCGAGTAAGCGCAAGGCCTGACGACGGCCAGAGTGTTTGACCTGGTCCAAGGTTTCACGGGCCAGGTTTGCCGGCACTTTCTCTGCCAGCGTTTGAAATGGCTTGCTTAAAGCCTCGACACGTTGCCAGACCCGTGCATGCGCTGCATCCTGTGCTAACCAGGCTTGCCATTGCTGGTAATCCTGCTCGCTACAGTGCTTATCCTGCAACACCGCAAACCATTCAGAGGCCTGGTTAAGAATCAGCTGTTCCCTGGTCATATTCTAAACAGCGCCGACAAGTTCTGCTGACAAACAGGCCAGCATGGCCTGAGCCATATATTTTTTGATCATGCGCTCACCCACGCCTAATTTTTCTGCAATCTGGCTATAGGTCAGCCCATCCAGCTGAGATAACAGAAAAGCTTCACGCACTTTGGGCTTTAGCTTGTTCAATAGCTGGTCAACCTGATAGAGCGCTTCAAGCACCTGCATATATTCTTCAGGTGAAGAGACCAGCGGCTGCGGCAATACAGAAAGTGTTTCCAGCCATGCGCGCTCAACGTCCTGCCGGCGCCAGTGATCTATCAGCAAGCCTCGTGCAATGGTGGTGAGATACGCTTTGGGCTCACGGCAATCCGGGGTTGATGGCCTGGTGATCACCCGCAAAAACGTGTCATGTGTTAAATCGGTGGCTAAATGCGGGCAGTCCAGCTTACGATGCAACCAGCCTAATAGCCAACCATGGTGGTCATTGTAAAGTGCTGCAATGCTCTGCTGGCCAACAGGCGCTTGAAAAGACATACTATACGCAGAATAATGATAATTATTCTCATTATATACATTTCATGGGCGTTAGGTATAGCAAAGCTGTATGTGATGCATCGGCTATTCTTGTGTAAGGCTTGCCGTTATTTCCGGGTAAATACCATGTAATTACCACTCTATTATCGCAACTCAGTTTTATTTGATTATGCGAAAATGCGTTTAACGCATTCAATAAAAATTCGCAAATGACTTACTCCCGCCTCTTTATTCTGCCGATTTCAACCGCACTGGCTTTGACTATGCTCAGCAGTACTGCATTTGCCACCAACGGCATCAACCTGATTGGCTTTGGTGCCGAATCCAGCCTGATGGCCGGTGCCGATGTGGCAGTCGCCCGCGATACCAGCGCACTGAATACCAACCCGGCCGGGCTGACGCAGATCAAGGCACCGCTGCTGGACATGTTTGGTTCGATACTGCGCACCACCGACCTGGTGCATAAAGATCCCCGCAACGAAGAGCATGCCTCTAACCGCTACACACCTCTGGGTGGTGGTGGCTATGCGCGGCCACTGGAAGACACATCCTGCACGGCGGGCATCGGCTTCTTCGCACAAGGCGGCGCCGGTGGTGTGTTCGATAAAATCCGCACGCCTTTTGGCAACCGTGATGATCTTTCTTCGCTATTCGGCATTGCCAAGATTATCCCTGGCATAGGCTGTCAAGTGACCGACAGGCTGTCGCTGGGTGCCAGCCTGAATATCGTTTATGCCAGCATAGAACAGGATTTTTTTGCTAACACTTCATTTGGTGGTATTAATGGCTTCTCCGGTTACAAATTGGAGGATGCGGCCGCACTACGCACTGGGTTCAAAATAGGCATGCAATATCGTGTCACCCCCGCGCTGACCCTGGCTGCCACCTATACGGAAAAAACCGAATTACCACTCACCGGCGGCACGCTAGTCGCCGATTACAGCAGTGCCGGATTGGGCCAGGTGAAGTATTCGGATGCATCAGTCAAAGGTTTTGCATTGCCGCGTGAAGTCGCTGTCGGTCTGGCATTTAAGCCAGCGGATGCCTGGTTGCTTTCATTCAAGCTGAACTGGATGAACTGGGACGATGCGATTAATGATGTGAAGTTACGCGCCACTAAACCGAATAATCCTGCCGCGCCTGCTGTTTACCCTTTCCCCACTGCTCCTGCTGACTGGAAAGACCAATGGGTGATCGCCACCGGCGTTGCTTACAACTGGGATGACCGGACTACAATTTATGCGGGCCACAATTATGGCAAAAATCCGATTCCGCGTGTAAATACCAACCCGCTACTGGCAGGTATTCTTGAACACCACCTGACGTTCGGCGCCGCGCGCAAGATAGACCAGAACTGGCTGGCGACAGGCGGCGTGGAGTGGATGTTGCCGGTAAGCGTCAAATACAACAGCCAATTGCTGGGCGACTCGGAAATCCGCAATGAGGCGATTGTGCTGCACTTTATGTTGAGCCGCCGCTGGTAGGTTTAGTTCAGGCTTTACAACTGAGCCTGTTTGAGCTGCCGGACGAGCTGGCGGGAACTGCGCTTTTTTAACCAGATCAGCACGCCGGTGACAGTTAACCCTATAACACCAAAGCCCATCGTACTGACGAATATCTGCATGGGCATTCCCCACACTTTAGCCGTATGCAACGCGAGTAACCATTGTGTGATGGTATCGCCAGCGGCACCACCTGTCGGCAGATAGACCGCTAATTGCTCGCCGCTGCTGGCGTTGAACATCACGGCGGTATTAGACGACTGTTCAGAGACATCTCGACTGGAATTCACGATGTAGGTGTATGTGCCTTTACTGGCGTCATAGTAAATCTTGGCTTCGTGATGAATGGCAAAGTGATGTTCAAAGCTGATTTGTTGCATCAAGATACGCCCGGTATCGAGCGCGGCATGTGCATTTAATGCTGGATTTGTAAGCGGTTTGGATAACCTCGGAATTTTTTCGCCGAAGTTCTGTTTGGAGAACACAGCACCCATGACCGGATAGTAAACATCGCGCAGGTTAAAAGCCACGCTGGACCAGGCAAAAATAAACAACATGGCCCACAGCCACAACCCACCGGCGCGATGAAGATCAAAATTGACTTTGGCTGACCCACCCTGCCAGCGCACTTTCCAGGCCCGCCACCAGCGTTTAATCCAGGAGTTATTTTTTGACTGATATTGAATACTTGCTCTACGATGCTTGGGAGGAAACGTTAAATAGGCGCCGATAAAACAATCCAGTGTCCAAATCAATGCGACTATCCCGAGTATCAAGCGACCGGTTTTCTCCAATGCCAGCGAGAAATGCAAACGGTATAAAAATGGCAGTAAATTAATACTGCCTTGTGAAATATCCCCCCATTTGCGTTCAGCCAGTACTCGCCCGGTATACGGATTGACGAAAATCTCGTCATTCACCAATCCGCTTGTGTTTCCCGGTCGAGGTTGCAAATAAAACGATACTGACTCGCCTGCTTCCTGGTGCAAGTTGATGCGATTAAACATCGCATCCGGATACTTTTCTTTGAGTGTTTCAGCAAGCTGGACCGGGCTGAGTCTTGGTTGACCAGGCTGCGAATCAACCAGCCTGAACTCAGGATGCATGCATTTTTCCAGCTCATCATAAAAGGCGATAAACACCCCGGTAACACCCGCCAGCATTAGAAACAGGGCCAAAGTCAGCCCTATATATCGATGGATGATGGCGAAAATCTGGCGCATGAAACTACTTACTTCAAATGGCCAATAAGTTTATTTATAACCATTTAGAAGGTCGCTGCAACGCTAAACAGCACACTACGGCCCGGTTGATACAACGGCGTCACAGTACCAAATCCTTGATAAGTAGCACGGTCTGCATAGGTGTCATCAAACAGATTGCGTACATCTACCCGCCACCTGGTTTTGACTGCCCAGGTTGGCTGGTATTCGGCATAGAGATTAAATACCTCGTACGACGGGAAATCCAGAGTGCCATTGCTGACTTTCTTGTATTTCTGCGCGAACTCCGCATCGCCACCCACGGTGAGGTTTAAAGAGGGGAAACGATGTCCCACCGTTACATATAAAATCTCGCCGACGGGCGTGGCTAAATAATTACCTGCATCGCTATCAGTAGCGGCGCCATCAATGGTGACATCAATATCCGCCAGGCGTGCACGGGCAAAGCTTTGTTCCCATTGATAGGCCAGGCCGAGTTCGTAGCCGCGTGTACGTACATCGCGGGCCAAGTTGGCGCTACCGGCGGCGAATCTTGCCACGCGAGCATCGTCTATGTGTGTTTCAAAAACTTTGGCATCCGCAGTGAATCCATAGAAGCGACTTTGCAACCCGAAGAAGTAGTTATCTGCCTTGGTAGCCCTGGGCCCACGTCCATAATTCCACGCCGTGTTCATAATAAAGTTTTCAGCCATCTGGCTACCGCTAAACACCTCTGAGTAGCCCGCTTTTACAGTGAGCAGCTCAGGCACAACTGATAATTCACCAGACACATTGGAACTGAATCCGGAGTGTTTCCAACTATCGCCTCGCGTACCTGTCAGCTCATGGCGGTCATTGCGGATACCTGCTGAAATCTGCAACGGCTGCCAAGGGTTGATGCGTGCCTGCACATAGGCGCCGTTATTGCTGGCTTTTTCGTCCGGATGCGAAGTCGGGTCTTTGTACTCTGCTTTGTCGCGATAAAAATCTACACCAGCCACAATATTGCCGATATCCAGAGGGAATTTATTCTCAAACTTACCGTTAAAGCTGCCGGTTTCACCGTTCCCGGGATAAAGCACTACACCACCAGCCACAATTGGTACTGTAATTTCGGTCTTGCTATAAGCTAATACCGCCGTTGGGTTCCACCAATGGTCAGGATTATCCTGGTGATAACGCAGCACCGTGTTGTCACGAATCATTTGATAATCACGAACACGTGGCTCTGATGGAGGCCGCCCTGCAATAAACCCGATGTTGGCACGGAAAGGACGCGCGGCATCATCATGCACCCGCTCATGGCTTAATTGCAAGCGGTGGCCGCCTTCAGCTTCTGCACCAATTTTAAAGAAGCCGCTGACTGAGTCGGTGCCAGTACCATCAACCTTGTCACCATTGCCCGCTTCAAATCTATTGCCGTTGGCAACAGTTAAATAAGCTAATGCATCCAGCTGCTCGGTAGCACCGTAGCCTGCCAGTGTCTGGCTGAATACATCACCATTCGTATTAAAGCTGGAGCGGATATAAGCACCCATGCCAGGCGAGCTCAGGAAGTCACGCGCATTTTTGGTTTCATAAGCAATCGAACCCGCAATTGCACCGGGGCCCGCATCCGAAGGTGCTACCCCTGCATTGACGCTGACCGCTTTCATAAACAAGGGATCGATCAAGGTGGTGCCGTTATGGTGGAACACTTTGTTGTTCTGGCGGCTGCCATCAATCGTCACCGCCAGATTGGTTTCTTCAATACCGTTCACATAGACTTTTTGCGACATAGGCGTTGACCCGCCTACCTTCACTGAAGGCTGGCCATTGAAAATGCCACGTACGTCGCTGGGGTTATTGCGTGCCAGTGCTTCTTCATCAATCACTACAGTGCCAGGCTCTTTGACTGGCGAAGGCGCCTCAGCTTTTGCTGAAACGGCCACTTCCGGCAAGGTATCTTCAGGGTTCTGTGACTGCACTGCTGACTTTTTGACAACGGTATAACCTTTTGCTGAATCGCCTTGCAATGTCAGGCCACTATTTTTCAATAGCGTATTCAACGCCTCACGCGTACTTAAATTGCCTTTAACGGCAGGAGCTGAAATTTTTTCAGTCAGGTCGGTGGAAAATAAAATACGCTCGCCAGACTGTTTCGCCAGGCTATTAAGCGCTTTATCTAAAGGTTGTGCCGGGATATTAAAGTCTGCTGCTTGCGCCACCCATGCCTGGCTGAGCATGACTGCCAGCACGCTGGTGCGTTTAAGAGCTGCTGAAAAATTGGCATGCGTATGTTTATTGCGAGATTGCATTGAAAGTCCCATATTAAGATGATGAAATCATAGTGATATGGGTATGTCGTTTGAGCGTGGAGAAATGTTGAGGTGCTGTGAAAAAAATATTATTTACTTAATATGACCTTTCCATCCGTTTGATAATTTACGTGTATGCCCAGACTCAGTGGCAAGGTTTTTAACAGGCTTTCTATGGCGTTAATATCGTATTCGCCAGAAAGACGCATAAGGCCCACTTTACTATCCTGGATCACAATCGGCGCCTGACGATAACGCTGTATTTCGGCAACGGCTTCCTGTAATGGCGTGCCATCAAATACAAGACGCCCTTGTTGCCATGCAACATTGGCCGAGGTACAACGGCTTTCAGAGATCGTACCCGCTTGCGTGGTTACAGAAATATCTTTGGTCAAAATGCGCTGTGCGTTAGCAGTACGCACTTCTACACTGCCTTCCACTACGGTCACTACGGCGCCATCGTCGGTGTTGCGTACGTTAAATATGGTGCCGATATCCCTGATCTGCGTCTGGTTGGCAAATACGGTAAACGGACGCCAGCCGTGCTGCACCGTGAACAGGGCTTCGCCCTGTGTTAATTGAAGTTGTCTGGAGTACAAATGTTGCTCGACCACCAACACACTATTGGTATTAAGGTCTACATGGCTGCCATCCTTGAGGTCAAAACTGGCTTGCTGGCCAACCATGGTATGCATCTCTTCACGATGCCATACCGGGTCTATCACCCAGGTAAACGCGAATGCGATTGAGAAAGTCACTCCGGTTGTCACTTTTTTCAGCATGCGTTGCCGCTGCGTTTGCCGTTTGGCTTCCTGCAACAATGCTTCGCGCGAAGGGAAATGCTCGCGCAATGCTTCTTTATAAGGATTCAAGGCATCATTTGCAGAGGCCTGCTTAGGCAACGCGGCCAGTTCATGCCCAGTCACCTTCATGCGGCTGTTCCCCAGTTCAAATTAATAGCCGCCATCGCTTTGGTAAAGTGCTGTGTCACCATATTGCGTGAAATGCCTAATTCATCGGCGATTTCCTGTTGCGGCATATCGTGCAATCTATGTAATAAAAATACCTGTCTTTGCCGGGCTGGCAAGCCCTCAATAATCTTTTTCAACGCTTCCAGCCGTTGCACAAAATGCAACACGCGTTCGCCATCGATATGATGAGAAGTAACGGTGGTTTCCTGCAAGGTATTGAGATGTGATTGCTGAACCTGGTATTGGCGATAGCGGTCAATGGCGCGGTTGCGTGACAGCTTGCGCAAGAATGCCATAGGTGTGTGCACATCGTTTGCCGGCGGTTTTTCCATCAGTTCTATGCAGACATCATGCACCACATCCTGCGCGAAATGATGGTCGCCAAAGCGGCGTTTCACATAGCTGACCAGTTCGTCATAGTGATAAACCAGTGTGACCACGAGTTTGGAATGTTCCGGATGAAGCAACACGGCAAATAGACATGAATTGGATAAAACAGGTATCTTAACGGCCTCGTTGAAAAATAACAAATGAAAATCATTCTCAAATAGGTGAAAAAACGCAAAGATTATATTGTTGAAGTTTGAAAAGGAAAACGCTGACATCCTCTGAGGGATGCCAGCGCAATCACTTCAAGATGATGTTGAATAAGCTATGCCAGATTTATACGCTTGCCCGCAATGTTTTCGCCGCTGCAACCATATTGGTTAGTGCCGGCAACACTTCCGCCCACTGGCGGGTTTTCAGGCCGCAATCCGGGTTCACCCACAACCGTTCCGCGGGCACACGTTCAGCCGCCAGTTTCATCAACTTGACCATGTAGGCTTCGTTGGGAATATTCGGTGAGTGAATGTCATACACACCCGGACCGATCTCGTTCGGGTACTCGAACGTATTGAACGCATCCAGCAATTCCATATCAGAGCGTGAAGTTTCAATGGTAATGACATCCGCATCCATGTCTGCAATCGATTGGATGATATCGTTGAATTCCGAATAACACATATGGGTATGAATCTGCGTTTCATCGGCGACGCCATTGGCGGTGATACGAAACGATTCCACTGCCCAGTTCAGATATTCCTTCCATTGTGTTTTCCGCAGCGGCAAACCTTCGCGCAGTGCCGCTTCGTCGATCTGGATCACACTGATTCCTGCGCTTTCCAGATCCAGCACTTCCTGGCGAATTGCCAATGCCAGCTGGTAGCACGAGACATAGCGCGGCTGGTCATCGCGTACAAATGACCAGTTAAGTATCGTCACCGGGCCGGTCAGCATGCCTTTCATCGGCTTGCTGGTCAGAGATTGCGCATACTTGATCCATTCCACGGTCATGGCTTTGGGACGACTGATATCACCAAATAAGATAGGCGGCTTTACGCAACGCGAGCCGTAAGACTGCACCCAGCCAAACTGGCTGAACGTATAACCATCCAGCTGCTCGCCGAAATATTCCACCATGTCATTACGCTCGGCTTCACCATGCACCAATACATCCAGACCCAGTATTTCCTGCTCTTTAACGCTACGGGCGATTTCGGCTTCCATCGCGATCTTGTAGCGGGCCTCATCAAGACGACCGGCCTTGAACTCACTGCGGGCATGGCGAATATCAGCGGTCTGCGGGAAAGAACCTATCGTGGTGGTCGGGTATTTAGGCAGCTTGAGCAATGCAGCCTGTTTGGCAGCACGTTGCGCATAGGCATTCTGGCGCTGGCCTAATTGTGGCGTCAGTTTTTCCAACGCAGCTTTCACCACCGGATTGTTGACACGTTGCGAACTGCGGCGCGCTTCAACCGCGGCCTGGTTATTTGCCAATTGCTTTTTGACAGCTGCACGGCCCTGATTCAAGGCAATCGCCAGAATGCTTAATTCTTCGAGTTTTTGGGTGGCAAAAGCCAGCCAGGATTTAATCTCGCTATCCAGCTTTTGTTCACTGTCCAGATCCACAGGCACATGCAACAAAGAACAGGAAGGCGCCAACCACAAGCGGTCACCGAGGCGTTCTGCAACCGGTTCCAGCCACTCCAGTGTGGCATTCAAGTCTGCTTTCCAGATATTGCGGCCGTTGATGACACCGACTGAAAGAACTTTATGCGCTGGTAACAAACCAATAAGCGACACCACTTCGTGACGGGCATTGATCGCGTCCACATGCAGACCAGCCACCGGCAAATTAGCTGCCAGATACTGGTTATCAGCCAGTTGGCCAAAATAAGTGGCGACCAGCAATTTGACGCGGCTGCTCTTCAACTGGTGATAAGCCAGGTTAAATGCATGTTGCCAGTCAGCATCCAACTCTGTCACAAGAATAGGTTCGTCTATCTGCACCCATTCCACACCTTGCGCGGCCAATTTTTCCAGCAACTCTGTATACACTTGCAGCAATTGCGGCAACAAGGCTAAGCGGTTTGAGTCATCCTTGGCTTTACCAATAGCAAGGTAAGTCACAGGGCCGACAATCACTGGTTTCGCTTTGACGTTTTGTGCTTTGGCTTCAGCCAGTTGTTCCAGCAGGCGTGTCGCATCTAGCTTGAATTTTGTATCAGCAGTGAATTCCGGCACGATATAGTGGTAGTTGGTATCAAACCACTTGGTCATTTCGCCTGCGGCAACGCCGCCACAACACTGTGCGTGCTCCTCGCCGGATTCAGCTGAACGACCACGCGCGACACGGAAATAGTTATCCAGTGGGTCGCCATGAAAGTCCTGCACACGGGGTGGCAAATTACCCAGGGTGAAACTCATATCCAGCACCTGGTCATAAAAGGCAAAGTCACCTACTGGCGCTAAATCCAGGCCGGATTGCAAAGCCCAGTTGTGTTGTCGCAAATCTTTACCGATCTGTTTTAAAGCCTCTAGTGAAGACTGCCCTTTCCAGTATGCCTCCAGGGCAAATTTCAATTCGCGTTTTGCACCTATGCGCGGAAATCCAAGATTGTGTGTGGTGACCATGTGTGTCTCGCCTGTAATCGTTTCAGAACACGCATTCTAGAAAACACAAACCATGAAGTAAAATGGTATTATTTCAACTATCGATTAATTTTATTCATACATAAATCTATGATAGAACGTATCCATTTGGCGATCATTCGCGAGGTTGAACGGCAAGGCTCACTTACCGCAGCAGCTGAAAAATTGTTTCTTACGCAGTCTGCATTAAGCCACTCCATCAAAAAACTGGAACAACAACTGGGAACGGATATCTGGCTGCGTGAAGGGCGCAGTTTGCGCTTAACCCAGGCAGGGCAATATATGCTGGCAGTCGCCAACCGGCTGTTGCCACAACTGTCGCTGGCTGAAGAGCGATTGCGCCAGTTTGCCCAGGGCGAGCGTGGCACCTTGCGCATCGGTATGGAATGCCACCCCTGCTATCAATGGTTGCTGAAAGTAGTGTCACCCTACCTGGCGGACTGGCCGGATGTAGATGTGGACGTAAAACAGAAGTTCCAGTTTGGTGGCATAGGCGCGCTGTTTGGCTATGAAATTGATATGCTGGTCACGCCAGACCCGCTATATAAACCCGGCCTGGTGTTTCAGCCGGTATTTGATTATGAACAGGTGCTGGTGGTGAATCACCGACATCCATTGGCAAAATCGGCCTATGTCGTGCCTGAACAATTAAGTAACGAAACGCTGATTACCTACCCGGTCGAGATAGACCGGCTGGATATCTATAACCAGTTCCTTCAACCGGCGGGGATCAGCCCGCATGTGCATAAACCGATTGAAACCACCGACATCATGCTGCAAATGGTCGCCAGTGGCCGTGGGGTTGCGGCATTACCGCGATGGCTGGTGGAGGAATATCAAAACCGGTTTGATGTAGTGCCGGTACAACTTGGTAAACAAGGCATCGCCAAACAGATTTACCTGGGCATCCGTGAAACAGATGTGCAGATTGATTATGTACAGGCGTTTATCCAGTTGGCGCAGGGCCGGAAGTCACTGCCATCACTCTAACTGTGTTAGTTGCTCACGCAGGCTATCTATGTCATTTTGCTCGCCACGCACAGTAAAGAACGTGCCGTCATCCTCAGAGCGCTCGTTCACTACCTGACAGGTGCTGTAGATTTTTCCGCGCAGTTGCTGCGCTGACCAGGGCAGGAAAATCTCGGTTTCAACCAGGTCCTGCTGGAAAAAATCAACGATCTTCTGGCGCAGGCTCGCCACTTCATCCGGGCGGCGCGCACTCATGACGATGCAATCCGGGTATTTCAGACGCAGGGCTGCTTCACACTCGGCTTGCGCCGTGGCATCGCCAACATAGTCTATCTTGTTGAACACGCGGATACGCGGCACATCGTCCGCTTCGATTTCCTCAAGTACTTTATCAGTCACTTCCAGCTGGCGTTCAAAGCCCGGATCGCTTGCATCAATCACATGCAGCAGCAATGACGCATCCAGTGCTTCATCCAGCGTAGATTTGAAAGAGGCGACCAGGCCATGCGGGAGGTTCTTGATAAAGCCGACCGTATCACTGACCAGAACGCGTGGCACGCTCTCGGGATACAAAGCCCGCACCGTGGTATCCAGCGTCGCGAACAGCTTGTTCGCCACCAATACTTCGCTGCCAGTCAGCGCGCGCATCAAGGTAGATTTACCTGCGTTGGTATAACCAACCAGGGCGACACTCGCCATTGTCTGGCGCTCCTGACGGCGGGCGCGTTGCGTTCTGCGTTCGCCATCCATCACGATGATTTCCTGTTGCAGATCGGCAATGCGGTCACGAATCTTGCGTCTGTCCAGCTCGGTGTGCGACTCACCTGCCCCGCGACCACCTGCGCCACTACGCTGACGCCCTTGTGGGCCTGCCAGTTTTGCCGCCTCACGCAAACGTGGCGCCATGTAGCCTAAACGCGCGATCTCAACCTGCGCGCGTGCAGCACGTGAGCGGGCATTGCGGTGAAAGATTTCGAGGATGACCATGGTACGGTCCATCACCTCGCAGCCCACTTCAATTTCAAGATTGCGCGCCTGGGCCGGCGAAATTTCGTGGTCTACCAGCACGGCTTCTATCTCGGGCAAGTCTGCATTCGACGACTGAGACGTATCCTCTACGGGTTCATTGCTGACGTAATGTCGAATTTCCTCGCGCTTGCCTATCCCAAGATAGCCAGTCGTATCAAAGCTTGAACGCTTCTGCACAAATGTGTTGACGATTTTGTAGCCCAGTGTTTTTGCCAGCTCACTCAGTTCGTTCAAAGAGGCTTCAAACTCGATATCACTCACATTCGGTAACTGAACTGCCGCAACTACAGCGTACCTGATAGGCTCTTTAACTTCACTTTGCATTAGGGGATAAGGTCTCTAGATTTGCTGAAGGTAGATAGTACCTGTAAATGTAATGGTCACCATCATAAGGAACTAGATAAAGTACTTAACAATGACTGAATGCAAATAGTCAAATGACATAAAACTCTGTAAAGAGCAAATAGACTATAAATCCTGCTAAAAAATTTCCAACTCAAAGCGGTCTAATTATTGCTGCTGATTGCCGCTTTCTTAAACTCAATTTTGATATAACTCCAAAGAGTAAAAATAAAAAGCCCATCACATCGTGATGGGCTTTTTTTAATCTAGAGCAAATTAAGAACGACGACGAGCTGCGATCAAACCTAATAGGCCTAAGCCAGCCAGAAAGCTAGCACTAGATACTGGTTCTGGTACTGGTGAAAGTGATGCGGATACATCTGGACCGCTGCCTACTAACTGGAAGCTGCCTGAGTACAAGCCGTTAGTGGTATAAGCAGTAACAATACCACCGATGAAATCAAGACCTGTGGCACCAAAATCAGGGTTTAGGGCTGAGTCAGGATCCCATGTAAAACTGAATGTATCAAAAGTATTAAAACTTGTGAAATCAAAACCGAATACGGAACCGCTACCGAAGAATGTAGCTGAACCGCCTGATGGATTGGTCACGGAAGTTGGGGTTCCGTCAATGACAAGGGCACTTCCATCTGAGGTGATTGCTTTACTGAAGTCAAAAACCAGTTTGGTGATTTCATAGCTGGAACCGTTAAAACCGCCAGTTTCGATATGAAAACCATCGGCACCTGGTTCTGTTACAAAAATAGACGCTGCAGCAAAAGCCTGCGTGCAGCCGAATGCCAAGCTTAAGGCAACTGCAAATTTACTAAGTTGTTTCATATGGGTCTCCTCAATTGAAAAATAATAAGAACTTCAAAAAACGCTTAAAAATGGGAAATCGCCCTGAAACTTTATTATTTATTTTTTATACTTGATTTGAATATACATTCATCAAAGAAATTTGCAATTGTCTTTCCCTGTTGCAAATGAATTCAGGTGAAAATTTTTGTAAACTCAGCAATTAACGCAAGATTAATCTATCGCTACTTTTCTTACCTTTAATTGCCACCCAGCGCTTTGTACAGGCTCACCTGATTTTGCAATGCTAATTGCTGAATCTGTAATGCCTGTGCCTGCGCATCCAGCACACTGCGTTGGGAATCCAGCAACTCTAAATACGTTACCAATCCTTGATCAAGTTTGCGTTTGACCAGTTGCAGACGACTACTTTCCAAGTCACTCAATCGTGTTCTGGATGCTGATTCCTCAGCAATAGCCGTACGAGTCGACAACACATCCATCACTTCCTTGAACGCTGTCTGTATGGTTTTTTCGTAATTGGCGACTTCGATGTGCTGGCGTGCTTCGGCCAGGTTGAGGTTGGCTTTGTTTCCATAGTTAAAGATCGGGATGACCAGTTGCGGGCTGAACGCCCAGTAATTACTGCCGGTCTGGGTAAACAGTTTGGAGAAGTCGGAGTTGACCAGGCCGATGTTGGTGGTCAGTTGCAGACGCGGATAAAACGCAGCCCTGGCAGCACCGATATTGGCATTGGCGGCTTTTAGTTGGTGTTCAGCGGCGCGGATATCGGCTCTTCTGGTAAGCAGCGTTGAAGGCAATCCGGCAGGTGTGGTACCTAGCCTGAGTGTTTCCAGTGGCTTGATTGTCAAAGCCGTTCGCTGTGAAGGTTCTCCTAACAATAAATACAGCGCATTTCTGGTGGTTTCCAGTTGGCGTTGCCATTGGGCGTATTGCGCCTGCACCTGCTCTACCTGGATTTGTGCGGCTTTCACATCCAATATCTGGTCTAAGCCAGCTTCGAAACGGCGTTGCGTGCGCTGCAAGGTCTGCTTTCTGTCATCCAGCGTTTGTTGCGCCAGTTTGAGTTGCGCATGTATGCTCAGCAGGTTGACGTATTGCGTGGCGATTTCGGTGACAAGTGTCGCCTGTATCGCCTGCCGGTTTTCCGCGACTGCCAGGTATTGTTCCAGTGCGGCCTGGGATAAGCTTTTGACGCGACCGAATATATCCACTTCGTAATCGGAGATACCAACGCCTACCCTGAACAATTCTGCTTCAAAGGCCTGGCTGGAGCTGAACACCGTTCTGCTGCGGTCGTAAGCAAGGTTGCCTTGTATGGTCGGTAGCCGGTCGGCTTTCTGGATACCGTAAGTGGCTTTGGCTTCATCCATGCGCAACACTGCCGTTTTCAGGTCACGGTTATGCGCCAGGCCAACTTGTATCAGCTTCTGTAAATCGGCATCCGGGAAATAGCTTTGCCAGGTGAGTGGTGGTGCTTCAGCGACTGATTCATTGGCTGGCAGACCTGGATAAGCTTCAGGCACCGGTGCTGCTGGCCTGAAATACTCAGGTACCAGCGAGCAGCTGCTAATGGCGAACGCCAACGCAATGACTGCTGCCAGCGGGCCTTTGATACGACTACTCTTCATGTGACACCTTTTGTTGAGTTTCCGGCTTGCGCATCCAGCGCCCGACCACCATAAAAAACAAGGGGACAAAAAAGATCGCCAGCAAGGTGGCAGTGATAATGCCGCCCAGCACGCTGGTACCGATGGCCACCTGTGCACCGGACGCCGCGCCGGTAGAAAAAGCCAGCGGGATCACGCCGACACCAAACGCCAGAGATGTCATCACAATCGGGCGTAAACGCTCTTTGGCGGCCAGCAGGCTGGCTTCCATTAATGGCATGCCTTGTAACACGTGTTCACGTGCAAACTCGACAATCAGGATGGCGTTCTTCGCCGACAGGCCTATGGTAGCAATCAGGCCTACCTTGAAATAAATATCATTCGGCAAGCCACGTATGGTCACGCCCATTACGGCTCCCAATACCCCCAAAGGCACTACCAGCATCACGGCAAACGGGATCGCCCAGCTTTCATACAAAGCGGCCAGTACCAGGAATACCACCAGAATGGATAACCCAAACAGCAATGCTGCCTGGCTGCCGGACTGCTTTTCTTCCAATGATTGCCCGGCCCATTCAAAACCTATGCCTTTACCCAGCCCCTGCACTATTTTTTCTATGGTTTGCATGGCTTCACCACTACTGTAGCCTGGCCCCGCGCCACCGTTGATATTAAATGAGGGGAAGCCGTTAAAGCGTGTGCGTTGCGGCGTGCCCATGGCCCAGCCCAGCGTCATGATAGAAGAAAGCGGTACCAGGCTGCCGTCGGCCGCTTTCAGGCGGATTTTCTTGATATCTTCCAGCGTCTGGCGCTGTTTGCCATCGGCCTGTATCAGTACCCGCCGCACCTGGTTGCCATAGACAAAATCCCCCAGGTAATTGGAACCCAGCAAGGTCGCCAGCGTGTCATTGATCTCATCCAGCGATACCCCCAGCGCATTGGCTTTGATACGATCCAACTGCATATTGACCACCGGGGTATCGTACAAACCCGCGAACAATACATTGGCTAATTCAGGATGTTTGGCCGATTCGGAAATCAGCTGGTCACGCGCTTTCATGAGGGTTTCTATACCGACACTGGCGCGGTCGACCAGCTTGAGGTCAAAACCACCCACGCTGCCCAGCTCAGGTAATGGTGGCGCATTCATGGCATAAATAGTCAGATTCGGGCGGCCATAAAAATGCTGGTTGACGCGGTTTACAATTCCCTGCACCTGCTGCTCAACCTCGGGACGCTCCGCCCAGTCTTTGAGCGTGATAAACAGCATGCCGCTATTAGTACTGGTGCCATAAAAGCTGAAACCACTGACTTCAAAGATGATATCGACTGGTTCATTCTTCTGGATATAACTGCTCATATCGCCCAGCACCTTTGCCGTTTCCGCCAGTGTCGCGCCTTGTGGTAAGGATACCATCACCATGAAGTTGCCCTGGTCTTCTTCCGGCAAGAATGCACCAGGCAAGCGCATAAACAACCAGCCTACCAAAGTGACGATCAAAGCGAACACCACCAGCCAGCGCAAAGGTTTTTTGAGCAAGCCACCGGTCAATCGCGTGTAGCGTTCGGTCAAGCGTTGGAAGCTGCGGTTAAACCAGACAAAGAAACCGGCTTTTGCCCCGGATTCATGACGTAGCAAGGTCACACACAATGCAGGCGTCAGCGACAACGCGAGGAATGCAGAGAAGCTGATTGAGACGGATAATGCCAGCGAAAACTGGCGGTAGATATTGCCCACCGCACCACTGAAGAATGCCATCGGGATAAACACCGATACCAGAACGGCAGTAATCCCAACCACGGCGCCGCTGATCTGCGACATGGCTTTCACGGTAGCATCGTAGGGCGACAAGCCTTCATCGACAATCAGGCGCTCTACGTTTTCCACCACCACAATCGCGTCATCAACCAGGATACCAATCGCCAGCACCACGCCAAACATCGTGAGTACGTTAATCGAATAACCCAGCCAGTACATCACGGCAAACGTACCCATCAAGGCAATCGGCACCACAATGGTCGGTATCAGCGTGGCGCGCAGGTTTTGCATAAACAGATACATGACCAAAAACACCAGCACCACCGCCTCAATCAGGGTCTGGATCACTTTCTTGATCGAAATAGACACAAAGGCGGAGGAGTCATACGACAGCTGGAACACCACATTCGGCGGGAAGTACGGCTGCATCTGTTCCATGGCAACCTTCACGCGCTTGATGGTTTCTACCGCATTTGAACCCGGTGCCAGTTTGATCGCCATACCGGCGGCATTCTTGCCGTTCACTTTTGAGCTATAGGTATAGTCGCTGCTGCCCATTTCGACGCGCGCGACATCCTTGACCAGCAATGCTGAGCCGTCCGGCTGCGTACGGATAGGCACATTGGCGAAATCTTCCGCAGTTTTAAGCGTGGCATCTGCTTCCAGTGACACACTGAGTGGCGCACCATCCGGCACACCGCTGGCACCCACCTGGCCCAGGGTCAGGCGGGTATTGTAGCTACGCAAAACATTGGAAATTTCCGTCACGCTGACATTCAGGCCCGCCATTTTCTGCGGGTCAGGCCAGATACGCATGGCGTATTCCGGGCTGAATGACTGTACTTTACCGACACCCTGCACGCGTTTAAGCGTCGGCATCACGGTGGCGGATGAGAGCTCGCCCAGGTCAATTTCGCTGTAGCGGTTATCCTCTGAAGTCAGGGAAACGATCAGCTGGAAGCTGTCAGCAGACTTTTCGACCATGATGCCGCTACGGCGGACGATTTCCGGCAAGCGCACTTCTACGCTCTTGAGGCGGTTTTGCACATCCACCGCTGCCAGATCGGGGTTGGTGCCCTGGCGGAATGTCACGCTGATGGACGCCATGCCCACATTGCTGGTGGCCGATACATACATCAGGCCTGGCATACCGTTCATCTCACGCTCGATGATCGAGGTCACGGTTTCTTCTACCACTTTGGCTGACGCGCCGGGGTAGGTCGCTGCGATATTGACCACCGGCGGTGCGATGTCAGGATATTGCGCAATCGGTAATTGTTTAATGGCCAAGATACCGGCCAGCACGATCAGGATCGCGATCACCCAGGCAAATATCGGGCGATCAATAAAGAATCTGCTCATGAAGCGGCTTTCGTTGATTTTTCGGGTGTGTCGCTGTTGCCACTGCCGTTTTTACCAGCATCGCTTTTGCCAGTTTCACCTTTATCAGTGTCCGCTTTATTCATCTCGGTGACGGTGACGACTTTAGCTGTCACTTTGGTTCCCGCGGCCTGGGTGGCGGCATTGGTGACCACCACACGTTCACCCGGTTGCAGACCCTGCTCGATGACCCATTGCTTGCCTGACAGGCTGCCGGTTTGTACTTCACGCGATTCCAGCACCTGTTGCGCATTCACCACCCAAACCCGCGCAGAAAACTGGTCACGCAGCAAGGCGTCGCGGGGAATCAGGATCGCTTTAGGATTGGTCGCCTGGCGGATTTTAAGGCGCACATAAGCACCCGGCATCAGTTCCTGTTGCGGGTTTTCAAAAATGGCACGCATCACCACCGAATCTGTGGTCTGGTTGACAGACACATCCGAGAATGAGAGTTTCCCCGCGCTTGGGTAAGTTGTCCCATCCGGCAGGATCAATTCTATTTTAAATTTGCCATCATTACCCTTGAGTTGTCCGTCACGTAGTGCTTTGCGCAGTGCAAACACTTCAGAAGAAGATTGCGCAAAGTTCACGTAGACCGGATTCACCTGTTCCACCGTGGTCATATGCGTCGCTTCATCCTTACCCACCAGCGCACCTTCCGTCACCAGCGCCCGTCGGGCAACTCCATCAATAGGTGCCGCTACATTGGCATAACCCACATCCAGTTTGGCGCGATTGAGTTTGGCCTGGGCGGCCGCCACTTCTGCTTTTGCCAGCTGCACTTCGGCTTGCGCCGCACGAAAATCACGCTGACTTACCGACTGGTCGCTGACCAATGCCTGGTAGCGCTGTAATTTATCATTGGCATTCACCAGGTTGGCTTCGGTTCTAGCCAGTTCTGCATCGGCCTCAAGTTTGGAAGCCTGTAACTGCTCGGGATTCAGCGCAAACAAGATTGTCCCTGCTTTGACTACTTGCCCTTCCTGGTATAAACGCCTGGCGACAATGCCCGTCACCCGCGCCCGCACTTCAGCAATGCGGAATGCTTCAACACGCCCCGGCAACTCTGTTTCAGAGGGTATTTCTGTATATTGCACCTGCACCACCTCTACTTCAGGCGCACCAGCCGCGCCAGCTGCAGCTTCTTCAGTTTTGCTGCAGGCAGCCAGTTGCAAAAGTAAACCCAGAGAAAGTAATAACGAAATGGATTGCGAACGTAATAGCGACATACACATGCCTTGAATGCGAATGGCTACTATTCTAGCCGCAGTTTTTTAATTAATCAATCGTGACTGATTAATTATTTTTTGCTATGATGACGTCATTCATTTCTTAAGCATGTCATTTGCCATGGCCAGAAAAACCAAAGAGGACGCCCAAAAAACCCGTGACCAGATCCTGGACGCTGCGGAATCGGTGTTTTATCGCCAGGGGTTTACCCTGACCACCATGTCCGACATCGCCGTCACTGCCGACCTTTCGCGTGGCGCCGTCTACGGGCATTACAAAGGTAAACTGGAAGTCGCCACCGCCATGGCTGAACGTGTGATCGACCAGATAACCCCGTTTCAGGGCGATGCAAGCTTAAGTCCTTTGCTTAACCTGAAAGAATACTGCCTGCAGGAAATTTGCAGCTATATAGAACCCAGTTCCACCCAGAAAGTATTGTTTTTTTTGTATGTCGGCATTGATGATTCCCCTGAACTGTTACAGCTGCGCTATGCATGGGAGAAAAAACGCATAGCGCAGATTGATAGCCTGCTCAGGCAAGCCATCACAGCCGGTGAGATCAAGCCTGATGCAGACTTTGAGCTGATCAGTCTGTATTGCCAGTCGATTATTGAAGGTGTTTTCAGCATCGTACATTTTGGTAATCTGCCGGAAACACAGCGCTGGCAAAAAGCCGAACAGCTTTGTGAATATGGGCTGCAACGGCTGTCCAGTTAGAAAAATCCCGTCTTTCCTGATTCTGAGTCAGGACTGGCTTGCATATATAAAACATTGACGACTTGCGGTGGCATACGGCAAGATGAACACTAAAATACATTGATGTAAATTTAAGAGAGTTTGATCAAGCCTCTCTTTCAAGAAAAAATGTTCAACTTTTTAAGCTGATCATGGTCAGTCATTCAAACCTATAATAAAAGCTCTCAAAAAAGCCCTTTCAATTTGCCAGAAGAAAAACAAGCATTATGGATCACAACCTTTCCCTGATAACCACGATTGCCGCAGCTTTTGCGCTATCGCTGATCTTTGGACTCATCGCAGAAAAACTCAAATTACCTGCCCTGATCGGCTATTTATTTGCCGGAATATTGATCGGCCCAGCCACGCCTGGCTTTGTCGCTGATATCGAAATCGCATCGCAGCTTTCTGAAATCGGCGTCATGCTGCTGATGTTTGGCGTCGGCCTGCATTTTTCGGTGCAGGATTTAATGTCTGTGAAGCGCATTGCGCTACCTGGCGCCCTGGTACAGATGACACTGGCGACGCTGCTCGGCATGCTGGTCGCCCATTACTGGGGCTGGAGCATGGGACACGGGCTTGTGTTTGGTCTCTCGCTTTCTTGCGCCAGTACCGTAGTACTGCTGAAAGCACTGGAATCCAGGCGTATCCTCGAAAGCATGAACGGCAAGATTGCCGTCGGCTGGCTGGTGGTAGAAGACATGGTCACCGTACTGGTACTGGTGCTGATGCCAGCCCTGGCAGGCGTGCTCGGTGGCCAGGGTGAGGCTGCAAGCGCCAGTTCCATCTGGGAAACCGTAGGCATGACCATGCTGGAAGTGGCTGGTTTTGTGGCCGTGATGCTGGTGGTAGGCCGCCGTGTGTTGCCATGGCTGCTGTGGTATGTCGCTGGTACCGGTTCACGTGAGCTGTTTACGCTCACTGTGATTGCAGTGGCGATTGGTGTGGCGTTTTTTGCGTCGTCGCTGTTCAATGTGTCATTCGCGCTGGGTGCCTTCTTTGCTGGCATGATCATGCGTGAATCCGAATACAGTCATAGAGCAGCTGAAGACTCCCTGCCCTTCCGCGATGCGTTTGCGGTGTTGTTTTTTGTTGCGGTAGGCATGCTGTTTGACCCTAGCATCCTGATCAAGCAACCCTACCAGGTGCTGGCCGTGGTGGCTATTATTATTGTAGGTAAATCGCTGGCTGCAGTGGCGATTGTCCTGGCCTTGCGCTACCCGTTGAATACCGCGCTAACCGTTGCCGCCAGCCTGGCGCAGATCGGCGAATTCTCGTTTATCCTGGCAGGACTTGGCGTATCGCTGGAACTGTTGTCGCAAGACGCCATGAGCCTGGTACTGGCCGGGGCACTGATCTCTATTGCACTCAACCCGCTGGTGTTTGCTTCGATCAAGCCGTTTGCAAACTGGGTGGTCAACAAATCGGATGTCGCTCGGCGGTTGTCACAACGCATGGATCCATACGGTGAATTACCGATGACCACTGAAAGAAAATTCCTGGAAGGCCAGGTAGTATTGGTTGGTTATGGCCGCGTCGGTAAACGTATCGCCATGTCACTTGAAGCTTCCAGCATCCCTTTTGTAGTCGCCGAACAGAATCGTGAACTGGTGGAGAAACTGCGTAAAAAAGGCCAGCCTGCCGTATCAGGTAATGCGGCTGACCCCATGGTGTTGATACAGGCGCACATTGCCAACGCCGCCATGCTTATTATTGCAACGCCTGACTCCATGGATATCCGCAAAATTGTCGATATTGCCAAGCAGTTGAAACCGGATATAGAAGTGGTGATCCGTACCCATCACGAAGACGAGTACCAGCGCCTGCAAAAAGAAGTTGGCGATTCGGTATTCTTTGGGGAAGAAGAGCTGGCAAAGGGAATGTCTGCACACGTTTTGCAGCGGTTTGAACGACATATTCTTTAACACTGCCGCTTCCGCAAAAAACACAACATCCGGGCCGAATCCAGGCCCGGATTTTTTATTGACGCTGCTGTCACAGAAAATTCTGCTAAAGTGTCTCCAGCAAAGGCACGGATACGTATCGTTACATTTCGATGTAATAAAAAACCGTAGAATCTTGTCAGAGCAATATAACGATTTGAAAACAGTTTCTATGAACCCTCTCCTAGCGTCATTTCTATTACCAGGCTTTTCAAGGCGCATGTGCAGCCTATGGCTGATCAGCCTTAGCCTGATCGCCTGTTCCGGCAATGACACTTCTAAAAACCGCAGCCAGAAAACCCCTGAAGTGGGTGTCGTCACCCTGCAGGAAGTGACCCAACCTATCGTGGCAGAACTGCCCGGGCGTACCAATCCGTTTATGATTGCGGAGATTCGTCCGCAGGTCAGTGGCATTATCCGCCAGCGTGCTTTTACCGAAGGTGAAAGGGTCAAAGCGGGCGACCTGCTATACCAGATTGAACCGGCACCCTACCAGGCCAGCTATCAAAGCGCATTGGCTGCACTACAAAAAACTGAAGCGACCCTGGTCACCCTGAAACTCAAAGCAGACCGTTATAAAGAACTGGTCAAAATCAACGCCATCAGCCGGCAGGATAACGATGATACCCAAGCCTCGCTGCAACAAGGCGTAGCGGATGTAGCAGCGGCCAGGGCAGCTTTGAGTACAGCAAAAATCAATCTTGATTTCACCAGGTTGGTGTCACCGATTACCGGCTTTGTGTCCACCTCTGCCGTTACACCGGGCGCGCTGGTCACAGCAAATCAGGAAACAGCCTTAACCAACGTCCAGCAACTGGACCCGATTTATGTCGATGTGATCCAGTCCAGCAGTGATTTACTGAAACTCAAGCGCGATATCGCAGCCGGAAAGCTGACTGGCAATGCGCAAAAAGAAGTGGCCGTGCGGGTAGTGCTGGAAGACGGCTCGACCTACGCGCATGCCGGTAAACTCAAATTCAGCGGGGTGAGTGTGAATACCACGTCGGGCGCGGTGACGTTGCGGGCGGTGGTGCCTAACCCCGAAGGTATTTTACTGCCTGGCATGTATGTACACGCGCTGATCGACGTGGCGCAGGACACGGCAGCCATCCTGGTACCGCAACGGGCTGTGACACGCAACACACGCGGTGAGCCTACGGTACTGGTGGTCGATAGCGAGCAAAAAGTACAGCAAAAAACCATAGAAACCAGTGGCACCCAGGGCGAGGAATGGCGTGTGACCAAAGGCGTGCAAGCCGGTGAGCGCGTGATCATGGATGGCGTTCAAAATATATCCATGGGTAGTGTAGTCAAGGCGGTACCTTTCACCTCGCCAGCAGCACCTGCCGCAGCCACACCTCCAGCAGCAACTACCCAGCCGCGTTAAGAGATTTCACAACACCCATTTACTGCGCGCTTACTTCACACTAAAAGACTTTACACATGGCTGCTTTTTTTATTCAACGTCCGATCTTTGCCTGGGTGATTGCGATTGTCATCATGCTGGCAGGCATAGGCGCGATCGAATGGCTGCCACTGGAGCAGTACCCGGATATTGCGCCGCCACGGGTATCGATTAACGCGACTTACACCGGCGCCGCTGCCGATACCATAGAAAACTCGGTCACCCAGGTGATCGAGCAATACATGAAGGGGATTGATAACCTGACCTATATGTCGGCCAGCAGCACTTCTTCCGGCACCGCCAGCATCAGCCTGACCTTTGATGCAGGGACTAACCCCGACGTAGCGCAGATGCAGGTACAGAACAAACTGCAGCAGGCCATGCCACGCTTGCCGCAGATTGTACAAAGCCAGGGCGTGACAGTCGCCAAGACCGGCATAGACTTCCTGATGATGATTTCATTGATGTCTGACAGCCCGACGGTGCGGGCGATTGATATCGGCGACTATATCTCCAGCAACCTGATAGACCAGATCAGCCGCCTGGATGGCGTGGGTGATGTACAGGCCCTGAGTTCAGGCTACGCCATGCGGATCTGGCTGGATCCGGCCAAGCTGCAAAAATTCAACCTGATCCCTGCTGATGTTTCAGCTGCCTTACAGGCGCAAAATACCGAAGTGTCCTCTGGCCAGTTGGGCGCGTTACCTGCAGTCAAAGGTCAGGAGCTGAATGCGCCTATCACTGCACGCAGCAAATTGCAGACGGTAGACCAATTCAAACAGATCATCGTAAAGTCCGGCGCAGACGGCTTTCTGGTACATTTATCTGATGTCGCCAGAGTGGAGCTGGGAGCTGAAAGCTACACGCCGGTAGCAAACTTGAATGGCAAAACTTCGGCAGCTTTTGGGGTCAAGCTGGCTTCCGGTGCCAATGCCTTGGCGACTGCACAGGCGGTGAAGGACAAACTGGCTGCGCTGGAACCCTTCTTTCCGCCCGAGTTAAAACTCAGTGTACACATCCCGTATGACACCACCCCCTTTGTACGCCTTTCGATCAAGGAAGTAGTCAAGTCGCTGATCGAGGCGATTCTGTTGGTGGTGATCATCATGTATGTGTTCCTGCAAAATCTGCGGGCCACGCTGATCCCGGCGATTGCGGTCCCCGTCGTATTGTTGGGGACCTTTGGCGTGCTGGCTGCCTTTGGTTTCTCTATCAACACCCTGACCATGTTCGGCCTGGTGCTGGCGATCGGCTTGCTGGTCGATGATGCGATTGTGGTGGTAGAAAACGTCGAACGCGTGATGCGTGAAGAAGGGCTGGGACCTAAGGAAGCCACGCAGAAATCCATGCGTGAAATCACCAGTGCCCTGGTCGGTATCTCGCTGGTCCTGTCTGCGGTATTTATCCCCATGGCGTTCTTTGGCGGGGCCACCGGTGTGATTTACCGCCAGTTCTCCATCACTATCGTCTCTGCCATGTTGTTGTCTGTGGTTGTTGCGCTGACCCTCACCCCCGCGCTGTGCGCCACCATCCTGAAACCGTCGCATCAAGGCCATGCTGCTACCGGCGGTCTTTTCGGGTGGTTTTTCCGCTGGTTTAATCCTGCATTCCAGAAGTTTGCTGACGGCTACCAGGGCATTGTCGAGAAAATCCTCAACAGGAAGATATTCACCATGGTGATCTATGCCGGAATACTGGCATTGCTCACGGTGCTGTTTATGCGCTTGCCCAGTTCTTTCCTGCCTACCGAGGACCAGGGTGTACTGATGGCACAGATCCAATTACCGGTGGGCGCCACCGATACCCGGATGCAGCGTGTACTGCGGCAGATCGAACATCACCTGGACAGCCAGTCTGAAGTGATAGCTGAGTATTTAACCATCGCCGGCCTTGGCCAGGGCGGCGGTGGCAGCCAGAATACCGGGCGGGCATTTATCCGCCTGAAAGATTGGTCATTGCGTGGCGAAGGCCAGGATGCAGCCTCGCTGGCTGACCAGATGACAAAAGCATTCTCTAACATCCGTGATGCCAAATTGTTTGTCAACCAGCCTTCGCCTGTACGCGGGCTGGGTCAAGGCTCAGGTTTTACGCTGGAATTAAAAGACGTCGGTGGTTTAGGGCATCAGGCACTCATGGACGCCAGAAACCGCTTTGTGCAACTGGCGTCAGATAATCCCAAACTCAACCGTGTGCGTCCCAGCGGGCTGGATGATACGCCTATGTTCCGCCTGAACATCGATGACCAGAAAACCGGGATTTATAACCTGACCACGGCCAACATCAACTCGACCTTGTCTATCGCCATGGGCGGCACCTATGTGAATGACTTTATCAACAAGGGGCGTGTGAAAAAAGTTTACCTGCAAGGCGATGCACCTTATCGCATGCAACCCGAAGATATTGATCGCTGGTATGTGCGAAACACCACGAACGACATGGTGCCGTTCTCATCCTTCTCCAGCACCAAGTGGGTGTCTGGTTCACCGCTGCTGGAGCGATTTAACGGTATTTCTTCAATGGAAATTGTCGGTGAAGCTGCCAAGGGTATCAGTACCGGTGAAGCCATGCGTATTGCTGAAAATATCATGCAACAATTACCGCCGGGTATAGGGTATGAGTGGAGCGCGCAATCCTACCAGGAAAGATTATCCGGCTCACAAGCGCCATTACTGTATGCCATTTCAGTGGTATTTGTGTTTTTGTGCCTGGCCGCCTTATATGAAAGCTGGGCGGTGCCGTTCTCGGTGATCCTGGTAGTGCCACTTGGCATTTTGGGTGCCGTACTGGCGACTACTTTGCGTGGCATGACTGCAGACGTTTATTTCCAGGTGGGCTTACTCACTACCATAGGCCTCGCCGCCAAGAATGCCATCCTGATCGTGGAATTTGCCAAGCATCTGCAAGAACAAGGCAAACCCTTACTGGAAGCGACACTGCAAGCAGTGCAACTAAGGCTACGCCCTATCCTGATGACTTCACTGGCGTTTATCTTTGGCGTATTGCCGCTAGCATTTAGCCATGGCGCTGGCGCGGTCAGCCGCCAGGCGATAGGCACTGGCGTACTAGGTGGCATGCTGACCGCTACTTTCCTCGGTGTATTTTTTGTGCCCTTATTTTATGTGCTGATCCGCTCGCTGTTCCCGTACCAGGCCGAAGGTGCTTCAGTTGAAAAGCCACAGCACAGTAAGGCAGAACATGAGTAATCGTATGCGTCATCCTTTAAAACTGTCTGCGTTGATCCTAAGCTCATTATCACTGACCGCCTGCATCAACCTGGCGCCTTATTTCCGCCCGCCAGAAGCACCGGTGCCTGCCACGTTAGGCACCGTCGACAATGATCAGAAAGCACTGACCGAACTCGGCTGGCAGTCTTTTATCACCGACAAACGCTTGCAGCAAGTGGTCGATCTGTCGCTGAAAAACAACCGGGACTTGCAGGTGGCAACGCTCAATATTGAAAAAGCCAGGGCGCAATACCAGGTGCAGCGTGCGGACTTGTTTCCTACCGTGGCAGCCACCTTGTCAGAAACTGCCTCTAAAGGCCTTTCTAACGTTGGCAATAATGGCAATGTGTCTGCAGGCACTGTCGCCGCAAGTAATAATAACAGCGGCAACGTATCGCATGTTTACCGTGCCACGGTTGGCTTCAGTGCCTATGAACTGGACCTGTTTGGACGTATCCGAAATTTAAACGCACAGGCCTTGCAGACGTTTTATTCACAGGAAGAAAACCGCAAAAGCACGCAGATCAGCCTGGTGGCTGAAGTCGCCACCGCCTGGCTGACGGTGGCCGCAGACAAAAAGCGGCTGGACATTGCCCAGCAAACATTGAAAAGCCAGCAGGACACTTACGACATCAACCAGAAAATGTTTGACCTGGGGGTCGCCAATGCCCTGACCCTGAAGCAGTTGCAAACCAGCGTTGATAATGCCCGCGTCGCGGTCGCGACTTACAACATCCAGATCAAGCAGGATATCAATGCCCTTAACCTGCTGGCTGGCAGTGTAGTGCCTGCAGCCTGGTTACCTGATAGCACACTGTCCAGCGTGGCACTTGCCACACCGTTACCACGCGGGATCAGCTCTAAAACCTTGCAGCAGCGGCCGGACGTGCGTGCCGCCGAGCATTTGCTTGAAGGCGCCAATGCCAATATCGGTGCACTGCGTGCTGCCTTTTTCCCCACCATCAGCATGACCACCACCATAGGCACTGCCAGCACGGAGCTGGATGGTTTGTTTGGTCCAGGCTCCCGCATCTGGACTTTTGTGCCGCAGATCAGCCTGCCTATTTTCAATGCCGGACGTAACCGCTCCAACCTGACTATCGGCGAAAAAAACCAGCAGATCCTGCTCGCACAATATGAGAAAACCGTGCAAACCGCTTTCCGGGAAGTGGCAGATGTACTGGCGCAACGCGAGGGTTTGCAGGCGCAGCTGGAAGCACATCAGTCATTAAACGGTGCCGCCGCCGAAGCGTTTAAACTGGCCGATGCCCGCTTTAAAAATGGCGTGGATAGTTACCTGGTGGTTCTCGATGCGCAAAGAACGCTTTATACTGCCGAGCAATCACTGGTGACCTTGCAGTTAAGCGATGCCGCCAGCCAACTGACCTTATACAAAGTGTTCGGTGGTGGCTGGCATTAATACCTGATGGCTTACGCCATAGACTGCTTGTCCGCTACCGCGTCACTCGTATCAGGTTCCCCTTTTATACAGCCTGCTTAGCCCCGTTTTAAATAGAAAATGAATGTGCATGGCAAACGTGCACATTTTTTGCTTAGGTTTTTAGTAATGAGTACAGATATTTCCCCCGAACAAACCATCGTCCTGGCAAAAATCAGGCATATCGAAGAGCTTGAGCGCCTCGATACCTGCATTCAATTTGTCGAGAGCATAGGCCAGATCATTCATCAGGTGCAGGCAGAACGCGGTGCCAGCTGCCTTTACCTGGCCTCGGCCGGAAAACGGTTTGCGCCCGAGCGCGCCGATATCATTACTCAAAACCAGGCAACAGAAGCTGGCTTCAGGCAAGCCTTGCAACAGCATTTACACCTGGACCTGTTAACCGATGCCAGGCAGCTGACACTGATTTCGTGGATATTGCTGGGCTTTGACCAGCTGGTCTCTTTGCGCCACCAGGTGACCTTGCAGAAAATCTCGTTCGCGGATTGCATAGAATCCTACAGCCGCCTGATCAGTAGCCTGATCGCGCTGATTTTCGAGATATCGGACAGCTCGGTCAACAGCAAGATTTCCACCTGCCTGCTCACCCTGTATAACCTGGTACAAACCAAGGAGTTTGCCGGGCAGGAACGCGCAGTGGGCTCTTACATCTTTGGTTCTGGCAGCGTGCAACTGGCGCACCAGCAACGCTTGCTGGAACTGATTGCACAGCAGGACAGACACACAGAATTATTCTGCCAGTTTGGCAATAACGAGTTACGTGCCTCGTGGAATACCCTGCAGGTTTCCGGCCTTTTCCGGCAGCATCAGCAGTTGCGCACCAAACTCACCACCGCCAAAGACCAGCAACCTCTCAAGCCCAGTGATGCGGATATCTGGTTCGATTTATGCTCGCAAAAGCAGGCCAGCATCTGGCAACTGCAATGCGAGCTGATCCAGAAAATGCACGACATGCTGGAAGTGCTCGCCCACAAGGCCAAACATGACCTGGAATATACCCAGGAATATTTGCAAGCCATCACCGCCAAAGCCTCACCCAATACCACGCTGGATGGCACGTTTTTTAATCTGTCCATCCCGGTCGAAAGTGCATTGAGTTTCCATGCGCACGACAGCGCGCAAGCTTATCCCATGGCGTCCATGATCAGCCTGTTACAGCAGCAATCACGGCAGATTGCCGACATGGAAGGCGAGTTGTCCGACACCCGCAAAGCGCTGTCAGAACGCAAGCAAATTGAACGTGCCAAAGGCCTGTTGATGAGCAGGCTGGGTATTGATGAGATGGAAGCGTACAAGACCTTGCGCAACCTCGCCATGGAGCAAAAACGCAAGATCATTGATGTCGCTGAAAACGTCCTGACCCAGCAAAAACTCCCCTCCTGACTGCTACATTTGATGGTGCATGCGCACTGAATAAGTGCGATGCATATCGCTTAAAACCGCTCTCTCCCGCCCTTGCAGCGGGTTTTTCTTTCTGAAATCGCCACTTTTCCCGCATTTTTCGCAGTTGGCATACCGCTTGCTAGATGACACTTAAGCACCACGGAAACGGGTGCCATTGTCAACGGCGATAATGGCTCTGATGGATGACCAGGTGTGATGTTTAATTAGTGTATTTCCAGGACAAAGGCGTCCTGATGGTATCGCGAAAGCAATGCCATCAGGACGCCTTTTTTGTTTTTCATTTTTCATATTCATTTATTTTCAAGGGAGCAGAAATGAGCAGTTCCGATAAAAAAGACCTGGTACAACCCGCAACACCGCCTCAGCCCGAGTCAGTGGATAGCCAGCGCCGTCATTTCTTTATGCATACACTGGCCGGCGCATTTGGTGCTGCCGCCATGATGAATATGGTGCCGTCTGCCATCCGCAGCCAGGCCTGGGCAGCTGGTTCAGATGCACCTGAAATCACCGAAGTGAAAGTCGGCTTTATTCCGCTCACTGACTGTGCACCTATCATTGTGGCGGCACAAATGGGCTTTGATAAAAAATACGGCATCAAGATTGTGCCGTCGAAAGAAGCTTCCTGGGCTGGCGTGCGTGACAAGCTGGTCAACGGTGAACTGCATGCGGCACATGTGCTGTATGGCCTGCTCTATGGCGTACAACTAGGCATAGGCGGCCAGCAAAAAGACATGAACCTGCTGATGACGCTGAACAATAACGGCCAGGGCATCACCCTCGCCAACCAGCTCAAGGAAAAAGGCGCCACCACCGGCGCGACCCTGAAACGCCTGCTGGATAACGAAAACCGCGACTTTACCTTTGCCCAGACTTTCCCTACCGGCACCCACGCCATGTGGCTTTACTACTGGCTGGCGACTTACGGCATCAACCCGATGCAGGATGTGAAAACCATCGTTGTGCCGCCACCGCAAATGGTTGCCAATATGCGCATAGGCAATATGGATGGCTACTGCGTGGGTGAACCATGGAACGCGCGTGCCATTTACGACAAGATAGGCTTTACCGCAGCGACCTCGCAGGATATCTGGGTCGATCATCCGGAAAAAGCCCTGGGCACTACCGCCGACTTCGTCGCCAAGCACCCGAATACAGCACTGGCATTGACCAAGGCCATCCTGGAAGCCTGCCGCTATATCGATGCAACCAAAAACCGCCCTGAAGTCGCCAAACTGATTGCAGGTAAAGCGTATGTCAACGCACCGGAAGAGGTGATTGAAGGCCGCTTCCTAGGCCATTACGACAATGGCATCGGCAAGAAATGGGAAGACCCGAACTACATGAAGTTCTTCAACGACGGCAAGGTCAACTTTCCTTACCTGTCTGACGGTATGTGGTTCCTGACTCAGCATAAACGCTGGGGCCTGCTGAAATCTGACCCGGATTACCTGGGCGTGGCGAAAAAAGTGAACCGGATTGATATCTACACCGAAGCCGCCAAGGCGCTGGGCATTAACGTGCCGACAGACCCTATGCGCAGCAGCAAGCTGATTGATGGCGTGGTATGGGATGGTAAAGACCCGAAAGCCTATGCCAACAGCTTCAAGGTTAAAGCTTAATTCTTAAGGAGAGTCACCATGAGTGTCGTCAGCTTTAACAAGGAAAAAATGATACAGACAAGCGAGGACGCTGTGCAATCAGCGCCTGCACAACCCGTTGTTGCTGTGGTTATCCCTCTCTCGACCACAGCTGCAGTAGCCACTCCGTCGTTGCAGCGGCGGAGCGCATGGGCGGCAACCACCAAACGTGTATTTGAATGGTTGTTGCCGCCTGTGATTGGCTTACTGGTATTCGGTGCCATTTGGGCGACGGTGGCAGCCCTGACGCAAGGCTTGCCTGGCCCGGTGAAAACCTGGCAGTCGGCAGTCGAGCTGTTTAGCGACCCGTTTTATATCAATAACCCGAACGACATGGGCATAGGCTGGAACATCCTCAGCTCGCTCAAACGCGTGGCGACCGGTTTTGCCCTGGCGGCGATTGTCGGCATCCCCATGGGCTTTGTGATTGGCCGTTACGCATTCATGTCGCGCATGGCAGCCCCCATCATCAGCCTGTTGAAACCGGTATCTCCCCTGGCCTGGTTGCCTATAGGTCTGCTGGTATTCAAAGCGGCTGACCCGGCGGCGATCTGGGTGATTTTCATCACTGCGGTGTGGCCAATGATCATCAACACCGCCGTCGGCGTCAGCAAAGTGCCACAGGACTACATGAACGTAGCCAAGGTGCTCAACCTGTCGGAATGGAAAGTGGTCACCAAAATCCTGCTGCCTTATGTCATGCCCTACATGATGACCGGTGTACGCCTGTCTATCGGTGCCGCCTGGCTGGTGATTGTGGCAGCAGAAATGCTGACCGGCGGTGTTGGCATTGGTTTCTGGGTATGGGATGAGTGGAATAACCTGAATGTAGAGCACATCATCATCGCCATTTTTATCGTCGGCATTGTCGGCTTGTTGCTGGAACAGTTGCTGGTACTGGCAGCTAAACGCTACAGCTACGAATAAGCCATCACAATAAACCCATAAAGGAATTCATGATGACAACCGCATTGCAAGAACGTTATGTCCTGATCGAAAACGTCAATATGACGTTTCAAACAAAAAAAGGCAGCTTCCAGGCCTTGAAAGATATCAACCTGGATATCCGCGAAGGCGAGTTTATCTCCATCATCGGCCACTCAGGGTGTGGCAAATCCACCGTGCTCAACCTGATTGCCGGGCTGCTGCAACCGACTGAAGGCTACCTGTTCTGTGCTGGGCGTGAAATCGCCAAACCTGGCCCGGAGCGTGCGGTCGTGTTCCAGAACCATTCCCTGCTGCCATGGCTGACCTGTTTTGAAAACGTGTACCTGGCAGTGGAACGTGTGTTTGGTGAGCATGAAAGTAAATCACAACTGGCTGAACGCACTACTGCCGCACTGGAACTGGTGGGCTTAAGCCACGCCATCGATAAACGCCCGAATGAAATCTCGGGCGGCATGAAGCAGCGTGTGGGTATCGCCCGCGCCCTGTCCATGGAACCTAAGGTGCTTTTGCTGGATGAACCGTTTGGCGCGCTGGATGCACTGACCCGCGCCGGATTGCAGGATGAGCTGATGAATATCATGGCCCGTTCGGGTTGTACTGCGGTCATGGTCACGCACGATGTGGATGAAGCAGTGTTGCTGTCTGACCACATCGTCATGATGACCAACGGCCCGGCAGCCACCATAGGCGAAATCCTGGAAGTGGATCTACCGCGTCCGCGCCACCGGCTGGAGCTGGTCGAAGACCCGGCCTATACGCATCTGCGTAGTGAAGTATTGAAGTTTTTATATGAAAGACACGCCAAAAAGGCGGCATAAATAAAAGTGGTGCTGACGGGCGGCAACCCGGCAGCACCGCATACCTCATCGAAGTATGGTTACCCACTTAAGCAAAGGAGCAACAACATGAAAGCTAACTCTTACCAACGATTGCGTCAAGTCTCATTGGCAGTATTGATGGCAGCAATGAGCATGCAAGTGGTGGCTGAAGAAGAAGTTTTACCTGAATATACATTTATGGATGCGATTAAAACCGGCAAGAATATGACCAGTTTCAGATTACGTTACGAGTTTGTGGACCAGGAGGGCTTGCAGCCAGGTACTTTTACCAATGCTGCCAACACGCCTAACCCGACACGGACACGCGAGCTCAAGGATGCCAACGCATTGACCCTGCGCAGCCTGATCGGCTGGCAGACAGCGCCATACCATAACTGGAGCTTTGCAGCGCAACTGATCAATGTCAGCCAGCTGACGGATGACTTTAACGACGGCAGCAACAGTTATCGTCTCAATGGCGCCTCGAATAACAATGGCAAGATTGAATATGCCAAAGTGGTAGACCCTGACCATACCGATATCAACCAGTTATACGTGGACTGGACCGGGATCAAGAACACCCGAGTGCGTGCCGGCCGCCAGCAAGTCAACCTGGATAACGTGCGGTTTATCGGTGATATTGCTTTCCGCCAGGTCATGCAGGTATTTGACGGTGTTTCCGTATTCAATAAAACCATCCCGGATACCGAGCTGTTTGTTGCGCACTTTGACAAAGTGAACCAGATTTTCACTTCCGAGCGCAGCGGCAACCTGGAAGTGGTCAATGCGCGTTACCGTATTTCCCCTACCGAGTTCCTGGTCGGTTATGGCTATTTCAGCAATTTTGAAAACCTCGGCCTGGGCAATGCCTGGTTCGGTGCCGGTGGCGCTAACCTGCTGGCAGACCAGTCAAACAAAACCATAGGCATTCGCCTGGATGGCACGCATATTTTCACCCCGAACTACCGCGCGCATTACACCGCCGAATATGCCAAACAGTCAGACTACAAGGACGGTGATAACCGCATCGATGCCCATTATTACAAACTGGGTGGCGGCTTTGGCATAGACAATTTCAACCTTCGCCTGGACCAGGAGTTATTGTCCAGCAACAACAATACCTATGCTTTCCAGACGCCATTTGGTACTAACCACCTGTTCCAGGGCTGGGTAGACAAATTCCTGGTGACGCCACGTGCCGGGATCAAGGATAGCTTTGTGACAGCCACTTACCGCTACGGGGACTTTTTGTTTTTTGCTGATTATCACGTGCTGGACGCCGATGAAGACTTTTTCACAGTCAATGGCGGCACCAGCCGTACCGGCAGCCGTTACGGTACTGAGTGGAACGCCGCCGTAACCTGGAACGTGGATAAGCACTGGATGACCAAGTTTGAATACGGCAAATACAGTGAAAGCGACGAGTTTGCCGCGACTGCAAACACGACCAGCAATGCCGCCGGTATCCGTGGCCGTTATCACGATACCGAGAAATTATGGCTGACCGCCATGTACACCTTTTGATTGTTTTAATGTAAGGAATAAGCGATGACTACAGCCGGAAAAGTTTTTTTAGTAGGTGCCGGACCCGGTGACCCAGACCTGATCACACTCAAGGCCATCAAAGCCTTGCAGCAAGCTGAAGTGGTGCTGGTCGATGACCTGGTCAACCCGGACCTGCTCACGCATTGCCCGCAGGCACGTATCGTGCACGTGGGCAAGCGTGGCGGCTGCAAGTCCACCCCGCAACCCTTTATCAACCGCATGCTGATCGCGCTGGCTGAACAAGGACAAATAGTGGTACGCCTTAAGGGAGGCGACCCGTTTGTGTTTGGCCGTGGCGGTGAAGAAATGCTGGCTTTGCGCGCAGCAGGCGTTGCCTATGAGGTGATTCCCGGCATGACCAGCGGCCTGAGTGCCTGCGCCAGCATGGACGTACCGGCCACGCATAGAGGCTTGAATCATGGTGTCACGCTGGTGACCGGCCATACCCAGGATGGCGGCCCATTACCCTGGCGCGCACTGGTAGAAAGCAATACCACGCTGGTCATCTATATGGGTATGCAGCACCTGGCTGACATCAGCCGTGAACTGATTGCCGCCGGCATGTCACCCGCCATGCCATGCATGGTGGTTGAAAGCGCCACTCGTGAAGATGAGCGAGCACTGGTCAGCACCATTGAAGCCATGCCTCTGTATAGTCACCAGCACCAGATGAAAAGCCCGGCCATGATAGTGGTCGGTGAAGTGGTGAAAATGGCCAATAGCGCAAAGACATTGCAGGCGCTAGAGCAGTTTGACTATTTACAGGCAGTGAATGCCAATTAAAAAAGAATTGATTGGTATTTGCGCAAATGACACTTAGGTAATTAAGCGCAGGTACCAGCCACAGATATGCTATTTTGAATTAACCGGAGATAAACATGAAAAAGAGTTTTTGGGAGGTAGGCCACAAGCCTACGCTGTTTTCAGCGTTCTTTTATTTTGACCTGAGCTTTATGGTGTGGGTCATGCTGGGGCCGCTGGCCGTGCAGATAGCTGCCGACCTGCAATTAAATCCGGCACAAAAAGGCCTGATGGTGGCAACGCCGGTCCTTACCGGCGCATTGTTACGCATCGTCATGGGCGTGCTGGTAGACCAGCTCAAGCCTAAAAAGGCCGGCCTGATTGGCCAGGTGATTGTGCTGGCTGCATTGTTAACTGCCTGGTTGCATGGCATACATACTTATCAGCAAGCATTGTTGCTGGGCGTGTTCCTGGGCTTTGCCGGTGCTGCATTTGCAGTGGCGCTGCCGCTTGCTTCGCGCTGGTATCCGCCTGAGCACCAGGGCACTGCATTGGGCATTGCTGGCGCGGGTAACTCCGGTACGGCACTGGCAGCCTTGTTTGCGCCTGGCCTGGCGGTGGCGTTCGGCTGGAACAATGTGTTTGGCCTGGCGCTGATTCCACTATTGCTGGCACTGATTGTGTATACCGTGTTTGCCAAAGATGCGCCGGATACACCGGCACCTAAATCATTGTCCCAGTATCTGTCTGTGCTGAAAGACAAGGACGCATGGTGGTTTATGCTGTTCTATTGCGTGACCTTCGGTGGCTTTGTCGGCATGGCTTCTTCGCTGACCATTTATTTCCATGACCAGTACGGCCTGGACCCTGTGCATGCCGGTTATTTTACTGCTGCCTGCGTATTTGCCGGTTCCCTGGTGCGTCCGTTTGGTGGATACCTGGCTGACCGTATCGGCGGTATCCGTACCCTGAGTACTATGTATGTACTGGCAGCTATCTTCCTGTTTATACTGAGTTTTGGTATCGCTACGCAAATGGCCGGGCTGGGCGTCGTTGTGCTGGCCATGGCATCCCTGGGCATGGGTAACGGCGCGGTGTTCCAGCTGGTACCACAGCGTTTCCGCAAGGAGATTGGTGTGATGACCGGCCTAGTAGGCATGGCCGGTGGCATAGGCGGTTTCTACCTGGCTTCCAGCCTGGGTTACTCCAAGCAGATCACCGGCAGCTATCAGGTAGGCCTGATCATTTTTGCCGGATTAGCCATCCTGGCGCTGGTAGGCCTGACTGGCGTGAAAAACCGCTGGCGGACCACCTGGGGTGCTTCCAGCGTAACGGCAGCCAAGGTATAAAAATGACCAAGCCATTAGCATCAGCAAACTCACATCCAAATATCTATTAAAATAACCGGCATATGAGTCTTGTTTTTAAAGTGGGTGAACATAGCGTGATCGGCCCGCGGCCGCGTAACGAGGACTATGTCACTGTGGTCACCCCATCCGAGTCACAACAGGCGATCAAGGGCGCACTGATGCTGGTCGCCGATGGTGTCAGTGGCGGTGCGGGTGGTGCCGAAGCGTCGGAGATGACCGCCAGGAGCATCTCGGCGGATTACTATGCCACGCCGGAAACCTGGACCGTACAGCATGCGCTGGACAAGGTGGTGCAGGCGGCCAACCTGTGGGTACTGTCGCAGGCACGCAAGGACAGCAAGATGGCGGGCATGGCAACCACCTTGTCCATGCTGGTGTTGCGCGGTCAACGCTATGTGCTCGCCCATGTGGGCGATACGCGTATCTACCGTCTGCGTGAACAGTCATTGCAATGCCTGACCACGGACCATGTATGGGACAGGCCGGATATGCGGCATGTGCTCAAACGTGCGGTCGGTCTGGATGACCAGCTGACCGTGGATTACGCCGAAGGCCTGCTGCAACCCGACGATGTCTATGCCATTGTCAGCGATGGCGTGTGGGATGCGGTTGGCGATGCCGAAATCCACAGAGCCCTGATGCTGTACCACTCACCGCAAATGGTGGCGGAATACCTGACCGCGCTGGCGGTGGAAAAAGGCGGCCAGGATAATGCCTCAGCCGTCATCGTCAATATTGAAAGTGTGGGCCAGGATCACCTGACCGATATGCTGGCCGATGCGCTCAGCCTGCCATTACCGCCTAAACTTGCTGTCGGTAGCCAGATCGATGGATTTACCGTCACCAGGGTCATTCATGACTCGCGCCTGAGTATCCTCTACCAGGTCAAGAATTCCGCCGGACAGCTGTTTGTTTTAAAAACGCTGCAACCCTCCCGCGCCGATGACAAGGAAAGCTGCGAAGCACTGTTAAACGAAGAATGGCTGGGTAAACGCGTGGTCTCGCAATGCGTGCCGCAGATATTGCCGCTGACGCTGGAACAGCGCAGCGCGCTTTATTATGTGATGACCTGGCACGAAGGCTCGACCTTGCAGCAACGGCTGGATGCCGGGCATCATTTCACCATGAATGGTGTCGCCAATATCGGGCAGGATCTGTTGCGCGGCTTGAGCATGTTGCACCGCCTGAATATTGTGCACCGCGACATCAAACCGGCTAATGTGCATATCGGCAGTGATACCCGCTTGCGGATTCTAGATTTAGGTGTAGCGCTGAACCCTACCCTGCCCATGCCAGAGCAGATGGAAAACCCGGGCACGCCAAGTTTTATGGCGCCGGAACTGTTTGACGGCAAAGTAGCTGACCGGCAGGCAGATATTTATGCCGCTGGCGTCACGCTATACCATTTGCTGACGCGCAAATATCCCTACGGCGAGATCGAGCCTTTCCAGTCACCGCGATTTGGCGAGCCTATCAAACCCAGCCGTTACCGGCCCGAGATCCCGGCCTGGCTGGAAAACGTGATTCTCAAGGCGATTGCCAGAAAACCTGAGGACCGGTTTGAAACCGCCGAAGAAATGCTGCTGGCGCTGGAACATGGTGAACTGAAACCGTTAGTGATTCCACGCACGCCGTTGATTGGCCGTGCCAGGCTGGTGAAATGGCAATGGCTGGCAATCTGCTCCTTGTTTGCCAATATCATCCTGATCTATCTGCTGTTTGTTTCCTGAAAACAGCTATAACTCAGACCAAAATCTCACTTCATTATCCAAGACCTATTCTGGTGCAATCGCTTTATTTTGCATCATAACCGTGCGCCAGACTGATAGGGCCAGCCCTTGCTCACACGATTTTAAATCAGCAAACACCTCTAATCACTTTTATTTAAATATATAAGAATCAATCACTTATAGCATTTAAAAAATCCGTCTAAACGACACATTCCACCTTGGCATATCAATTGCTTATCCGGTACTAAATCTCGTTCATTTCGATGAGTATTTTTAGTAATAAGAGAATTCCTGATTCTGGGAAATCTCTTTATGGACAACGGCGTCCATAGCTTTTTTACGCAGTGCATCAGGCAGTTGCGGAATAAGCTATGGACGCCTTTTTTCGTTTTCAGGCTTGGTAAATAGTTTAGTTAAACCGCAAGGCATGGCATGTAAGAACGAGCGCCATGCATGCATCTGATGGGGAATACACGATGAATCAACACACCCGCATAGTAGTCGTCGGCAACGGCATGGTGGGACATTATTTTATGCAGGAACTGGTCAAGCGCCATCCTGACCTGGCCGCCGCCAACCTGCAAGTCACGGTATTGGGCGAAGAACCACGCCCTGCTTATGACCGTGTGCATCTTTCCAGCTTTTTCTCCGGCAGCACGGCTGAAGACCTGTCCCTGGTCGAGCCTGGTTTCTATGACCGCCCCGGACTGGAATTACGCCTGAATGCACGTGTGAGCCATATTGATAGACATCAGCATCTCGTGACCCTGACAGATAACACAACGCTGGCATACGACAAACTGGTACTGGCCACCGGCTCTGTGCCTTTCGTGCCATCGGTGGCCGGTCGTGACCGCGAAAACTGCTTTGTGTACCGCACCATTGAAGATCTGGAAGCGATGACCGCGGCAGGTAAAACCTCCAAGAGCGGCGTGGTGGTCGGCGGTGGCCTGCTGGGCCTGGAATGCGCCAAGGCATTGCGCGATATGGGCCTGGATACCCACGTGGTCGAATTCGCACCGCGCCTGATGGCAGTGCAAGTGGACGAAGCCGGTGGCCGCGTGTTGCGCAGCAAGATCGAGGAGCTGGGTGTGCATGTACATACCAGTCGCAATACCACCGCGATTGTGGATGGCGCGACTGCTCGCCACCGCATGGTGTTCTTTGATGAAACCTGGCTGGAAACCGACATGATCGTATTCTCTGCCGGTATCCGTCCACGTGATGAACTGGCACGTGAATCCGGCCTGGCGATAGGCGCACGAGGCGGTATCGCGATTGATGATTTCTCCCGCTCCAGCGACCACGACATTTATGCGATTGGCGAATGTGCCAGCTGGAACGACGAAATGTTCGGCCTGGTAGCCCCTGGCTATGACATGGCGCGCACAGCCTGCGCGCACCTGGCAGGCGAAACTGCTTCTACTTTCAAAGGTGCGGATATGAGCACCAAGCTCAAGCTGATGGGCGTGGATGTCGCCAGCGTCGGTGACGCGCACGGCAAGACGCATGGCTGCCGTAGCTATCAGTACACAGACGAAGTGCGCAATATCTACAAAAAAATCGTCGTCAGCGAAGATGGCAAGAAACTGCTGGGCGCGGTACTGATCGGTAATGCCGATGAATACGGCACCTTGCAGCAGATGACCGTCAACGACATGGCATTGCCGGAAAACCCTGAATTCCTGATCCTGCCTGCCAGCGATGGCAAGGAGAAACCTGGTCTGGGCGTGGATGCATTACCTGATACTGCTGTGCTCTGCTCTTGCAACAACGTCAACAAAGGCGAGATTGGCGAAGCAGTGGCTGCCGGTAATTGCAGCATAGGCGCCATCAAATCCTGCACCAAGGCAGGTACTGCCTGCGGTGGCTGCGTGCCTTTAGTGACGCAAGTCATGAAAGCGCAGATGGTCAAGCTGGGTATGACCGTCAACAACCACTTGTGCGAACACTTCCCCTACTCGCGCCAGGAGCTTTACCACCTGGTGCGCGTAGAGCAGATCAGGACCTTTGACGAACTGTTGCACAAGCATGGCAAAGGCCTGGGCTGCGATATCTGCAAGCCGACTGCTGCCAGTGTACTGGCTTCAGTCTGGAACGACTTTATCCTGAAGAAAGACCTGGCTTCGCTGCAGGACTCCAACGACTACTTCCTCGGCAATATCCAGAAAGATGGCAGCTACTCCGTCGTGCCACGTATGCCGGGTGGCGAAGTCACGCCGGATGGCCTGATCGCCATCGGCCAGATTGCCAAGAAGTACAAGCTATATACCAAGGTCACCGGCGGTGCACGCGTGGATATGTTCGGTGCCCGCGTCGAGCAATTACCTAATATCTGGGAAGAACTGATCGCTGCCGGTTTTGAATCCGGTCATGCCTACGGCAAATCATTGCGTACCGTGAAAAGCTGCGTCGGTTCCACCTGGTGCCGTTATGGCGTGGACGACAGTGTCGGCCTGGCCGTGCAGCTGGAGAACCGCTACAAAGGCCTGCGCGCACCGCACAAGATCAAGTTTGGGGTTTCCGGTTGCACGCGTGAATGCGCCGAAGCACAAGGCAAGGATGTAGGTCTGATCGCGACCGAAAGCGGCTGGAACCTGTACGTCTGCGGTAACGGCGGTATGAAACCGCGTCATGCCGAACTGATCGCCAGCGACCTCAGCAAAGAAGACGCGATCCGCATGATAGACCGTTTCCTGATGTTCTACATCCGCACCGCTGACCGCTTGCAACGCACCAGTACCTGGCGTGACAACCTGGAAGGTGGCCTTGATTACCTGAAAGACGTGGTCATCCACGATAGCCTGGGCCTGGGCGCTGAACTGGAAGCGCAGATGCAGCATGTGGTGGATAACTACCAGGATGAGTGGAAAACCGCCGTCAATGATCCTGAAGTGCGCAAACGTTTCCGCAGCTTCGTCAACAGTGTGGCTGGCGACAACAACATCGTTTTCGTCAAGGAACGCGACCAGATGCGCCCGGCAACAGTAGAAGAAAAGAAGCAGGCAAAGGTCATCCCTATCCTGGCAACGACAGAGTAAAGAGTGGAGTAGAACGATGAGTCAATTACAACAAGCGGCCGTATCAGACAATACAGCCAATCAGGCGGCGATTTCCACTGCCGCTTCAGGCACCTGGCATGCAGTGTGCGCACTGGACGATATCTGGCCCAACACCGGCGTATGCGCCCTGGTAGAGGGTCGCCAGGTGGCGATCTTCCGCTTGCAAGACGACCAGCTGTACGCCATAGACAACTACGATCCGCACAGTGATGCCAACGTCATTTCGCGTGGCATCGTCGGTGACCTGGGTGGCGAACGCGTTGTCGCATCCCCCATTTACAAGCACCATTACCGGTTGAGTACCGGCATCTGCGTGGAAGATGCGGATACCCGCCTGCAAACCTACCCGGTGGAATTGCGCGATGCCGCAGTCTGGGTGCAGGTATAGGCTGACTGGATAGAATCGGGACCAGCAACAATGGTGAAGCAGGTTAAATCAGTTTGCCCCTACTGTGGCGTCGGTTGCGGCATTGTCATGGACGTGGAGGATGACGCGGCCACCAGGACCAGGCGCGTGATCAAGGTCTACGGTGACAAACAGCATCCGACCAACTACGGCCGCCTGTGCACCAAAGGCAGCACCTGCATACAAGCCATTGCCGATTCAGGTCGGCTTGAATATGCCTATGTCCGCCAGCAGCGGGGACTGGAATCGGTACGCACCGGCATAGATGCTGCCATCAAGGAAACGGCGCGCCGTTTACGCGCCATTCTTGACGAGCATGGCCCGGACGCGATTGCGCTTTACGTCTCAGGCCAGATGTCGATTGAGTCCCAGTACCTGACGAATAAGCTGGTCAAAGGCTACCTGGGCAGCAACAACATCGAATCCAATTCCCGCCTGTGCATGGCCAGTGCAGGTAGTGGTTATAAATTATCCCTGGGTGCAGATGGCCCGCCTGGCTCTTACCAGGACTTTGACCAGACTGACCTGTTCTTTGTGATCGGCGCCAATATGGCCGATTGCCACCCTATCCTGTTCCTGCGCATGATGGACAGGATCAAGGCCGGTGCCAAATTAATCGTCGTTGATCCACGCCGCAATACCACGGCCAACAAAGCCAACCTGTTTATGCAGATCAAGCCCGGCACTGACCTGGCTTTACTGAATGGCCTGCTGCACCTGCTGGTCAAGAACGGCCATACCGATGCTGAATTCATCGCCGAATTCACCGAAGGCTGGGAAGTGATGCCGGATTTTCTGCAAGATTACTCGCCGGAAAAAGTCGCCGCAATCACCGGACTCAATGAAAGCGATATACGCCAGGCCGCAGAGTGGATAGGCACCAGCAAAAACTGGATCAGCTGCTGGACCATGGGCCTCAACCAGAGCACGCACGGCACCTGGAGCACTAACGCCATTTGCAACCTGCACCTGGCGACAGGCGCGATCTGCCGCCCTGGCAGCGGCCCATTTTCATTGACCGGGCAGCCGAATGCCATGGGCGGTCGCGAAATGGGTTATATGGGCCCAGGATTACCCGGCCAGCGCTCGGTGCTGGTAGAGCAGGATCGCCAGTTTATCGAACAGCTGTGGCAAGTGCCGGAAGGCACCTTACACACCCGCCTGGGTGGCGGCACAGTCTCCATGTTCGAGCAGATGATCGCTGGCAAAATCAAGGCTTGCTGGATTATTTGTACCAACCCGGTTGCCAGTATGGCCAACCGCAAGAATGTGATTGCAGGACTGGAAAAAGCCGAATTGGTCATCGCCCAGGATGCCTTCCTGGATACTGAAACAAACCGCTATGCCGATATCCTGCTGCCAGGCGCTTTGTGGGCAGAAGCAGAAGGTGTGATGATCAACTCCGAACGCAATATGACGCTGATGCAACAGGCGGTGAACCCACCCGGCGAAGGCATGGCCGATTGGGAAATTATTGCCAGAGTCGCTTGCGAGATGGGCTTTAGTGACGGCTTCAGTTACACATCGGCCGCCGAAGTGTTTGCTGAAATCACCCGCGCCTCCAACCTGAAAACCGGCTATGACATCCGCGGCGTCAGCCATGAGAAGTTGCGCGAAACATCGCTGCAATGGCCGTATGCACCAGATAGCGAGAATGACAGAAATCCTGTTCGCTATCTTAACGATGGCATCAACCAGGTACTAAAAGTGCGTGAAGACGGCAGCCAGCCACGCATCGCGTTTGCGACTGCCAGCGGCAAAGCGGTATTTTTTGCCCGCCCGCATATGGACCCGGTCGAACTGCCCGACCATGACTACCCTTTCGTGCTTAATACCGGTCGGCTGCAACACCAATGGCACACCATGACTAAAACCGGCAAGATCCCCACGCTGAATAAACTGAATCCGGGACCATTTATCGAACTGCACCCTGAGGATGCGATTGCCTTAGGCGTACAGGACAAAGACCTGGTTGAAATCAGCTCTAGACGTGGGCGCGCGGTGTTACCGGCGATCGTGACTGACCGTGTACGCGCCGGGAACTGTTTCGCTCCCTTTCACTGGAATGATGTGTTCGGCGAGAACCTGGCCATTAATGCAGTCACCAGCGATGCGATTGACCCCATCTCGCAGCAACCGGAATTAAAGTTTTGCGCCGTGACCATGACACGCGTTGCCAGCGCGCCTGCCCCGATTCGCAAGGACCAAGAAGAGCTAGCCCTGATAACAACCGGTGGGGCGGGCAAGAACAACAAGGAACTCGACATGAAAGATATCGATGCTTTGGCCAGGTTACTTGGCCTGGATAGCGCACCTGAGATCGTCCTCGAAGCGCAGGAACAACTTTATCTGCAAGGTTTTATCAGTGGTTTACGCAGCGAAGAATCACGCAAAATGGGTGGCGTGCCCATGCTGCCGGAAAGCGCACCGCTGGCCCCCGCCAAGCATTTGCTGGTCAATGGCATGCTGGCCGGATTATTTGCGCGCAGCTGGTTACCACATGGCGACCAGTTTCCCAGCGGCTTGCCTGATTTTTCGGCGATCCCCGCAACGGCTGCCGCTACCGTGGCGATTCTATGGGCATCACAAACCGGCAATGCCGAGGGTTTTGCCGAAAAATGTGCCGCGCGCATTAAAGCAAGCGGCCTGCCCGCGTCAGTGTTGGCAATGGATCACATCAATATCGCCGACCTGGCTAAACACACCCAAGTGTTGCTGCTAACCAGTACTTTTGGTGACGGCGACCCACCAGACAACGCCAGCAAGTTCTGGAGTGGCCTGCAGGCAGATGATGCCCCCTCACTGGCAAATATCCGTTTTGCCGTGCTGGCTTTTGGTGACTCCAGCTATGACCAGTTCTGCGGTTTTGGCCGCAAACTGGATGCACGGCTGGAAGCGCTGGGCGCACAACGCCTGCTTGACCGCGTAGACTGCGAACCGGATTTTGAAGAACCGGCCAATGCCTGGCTGGATAAAACGATTGCCGCATTGGCAACTATTTCTGCCACCATCAGCCAACCCGTACTGGCAATGGCTAATGAGGTAGATGAATCCGTCATGGACGTGGAAAATCCGACCACGGTCCCTGCTTACACCCGCCAGAAGCCGCTGCGCACCAGGCTGATCATCAACCAGCGACTGAACGCAGCAGGTTCAGACAAAGAGATACGCCAGTTTGGTTTTGATTTAAGCGGCAGTGGTTTCCAGTATGAAGCGGGCGATGCCCTGGGCGTTTGGCCAAGCAACTGCCCGGAGCTGGTAGGTGACCTGCTGCGTGTGCTAAAGCTTTCCGCTTCCACCATGGTCGACGTAAAAGATCACGACCAGCTGGCGCTCGGTGATGCCCTGCTGCATCACTATGAAATCGCACGCATCACGCCGGATATATTGAAATTTGTGCAGAAGCGCAGCGCCAGCCCGGCACTTGCCGTATTGATGGAAGATGAAACACGGCTGAAAGACTGGTTATGGGGCAAACAGCTGATCGACCTGTTACAGGCCTTCCCTTTCAAGGTGGAAGCGAACGATTGGCTGACCGTGTTAAAGCGCCTGCAACCACGTTTGTACTCCATTTCATCCAGTCCTAAAGTCCATCCTGAACAGGTGCATTTAACAGTATCGACTGTAAGGTATGGAGATCATCTTAACCGTGGTGGCGTCTGCTCGACCTTCCTGGCTGATCGCGCGCAAGAGACGGATGTGTCGATCTTCCTGCAACGTTCAGCCCATTTCCGCCCGCCGAAAAACCCGGATGCCCCACTGATCATGGTCGGCCCTGGCACTGGCATCGCCCCCTTCATTGCCTTTTTGCAGGAGCGGCAAGCGACAGGTGCTAAAGGTCACAACTGGCTTTTCTTTGGCGAACAGCATGCCGCAACAGATTTTTATTACCGTGAACAACTGGAAATACTGCAAAAAGATGGCGTCTTAAACAAACTCGATACTGCCTTCTCACGCGACCAGGCCGAAAAGATATATGTACAGCACCGCATGCTGGAGCACGGTGCAGAACTGTGGCAGTGGCTGCAACAGGGCGCGCATTTCTGTGTCTGCGGCGATGCCAGCCGCATGGCCAAGGATGTGGACGCGGCGTTGAAAACGATAGTGCAAATACATGGCAATATGAGCCCGGAAGCCGCTGCTGACTATGTATCAAGCATGGCGCAGGAAAAACGCTATGTACGTGATGTTTACTAACCGCCTGTTAACATAAAAACCATGTCAGTACCCGATGACAAAGTCTGTACCACCGTAAGCGCCTTGAAATTTGCTAATTGACTTTCCAGTCCAAAAGTTTGCTTCGTTATTAAGCGCCTGATATTGAGGCCCACCTGGTTGATAAGCATAAACCCCACGTTTAATGATTGTTTTACTTGTTCCAGCGCCAGTCACCTCAGCTAAGTGATATCCCGTTGCAATAACCGCAATTAAATTAGCCCCCGGCTCTTTCACTAAATTCCATTTCACCGGTTCATAAGCACTCAACATCAGCACAATCGGCTGATCCGACTTTTTTACAATAACATTAACACCTGCTAGTGAGCGGTCTTTTGTTTCATAGATCCCGATCGCCTCTACCCTAGCATTACCAGGTATATTGCCTAGCATACGGGTGGTAGTATTTGAGATCTCTTGCCTTCTCACCGCATTCGCCGATGCAGAATACATTTCTGTAATTGGCGGCATCGCAGGTGGTGCCATTGCTGGCGCCTCCATAGCGGGTGCTTCTGCTGCGGGTGACATTGCGAAAGGTACGCGATTCATGTCTATTTTAGGATACCTACCTTGCTGAGCCTCTCTTCGTAAAAATTCCCTTAAATCAGCTTGACTCATCGTAATTGAGCGCTGAGGGTAGTCTTTTCCAGGCATATAGCCAATTTCCTTGCCAGATTTAAGTATCTCTAATCTGGCTTTAGATAGCCTTTCTTCTTGCTCTAAAACCTTTAATTGTTTTTCAAGTTTTCGCCCGGCAATCATCTCATCCAGAGATACACTCCTTCCAGTTTGCAGCGCATCTCCAACCCAGAGTTTTTGATATCCCCTGCGCATGAAACCAGTTCTTCCGTTTAACTCATAAATAATCCCCTGGCTACCTTCTTCAGTTTCAACTGGTGACAATGTAGAGTCTTTAACATTTAAAATGAATGGCTTATTGGTGCCGAAATTAAGAAAGCTATGCCCATCTACCAAAATAGAGTCCTCACTAAACTTGGCATAGTTGTTTCCTACGATTTCACCTGATTCCCAAATTTTTTCATTAGTGGTTTCCAGATCGAATAACATGACATTACGGCCGGTGACAAATACAATTGCTTTGCCGTTAAACATTAAAGTAGGGGTAAGTGAGCTCACGCTTCCTGATGGTGACTTTATTCTGAACTCTTTAACAACGTTTGAAGTAATGCCCTCTGATGTGCGTGTATTCTCAATCATGGAAAAATCTTTGTAAGACCCGATGAGTAATCGTGAGGGTGATTCACTTACATTTAACGCCCAAGACTGATTTCTTAAAGCAGTTGAATAAGGGTTAATAGTCCCTTTTTTGAAATCTAGCAGTAATACAGCACTATGCTCATTTCCACTTTTATTGCCTCTGACTAATGCCGCTTGCAATTCAGGAAGCCAGGCATACATTTGATTAATGCCTTTAGCTAACCAAAGATCCTGGCCCGTTTCACTATCGATAAAACGAAGATCTCTGCTATTTACCACCACTGCCAAAACCCTTCCATTAGGTGAAACCGAATAATCAGTTTGGGAAGCTTCCGGCATTGTAGGCAAGCTTGCAATTTTCTTACCGCTTGGAATCTCTACAGAAACAAACTCATTCCGATTACCTCGGAGCACTGCAACCCCGGCTTTAGAAGCCGCTTTGCCCGTGTAAACTTCAATATTCTCAGCGCCATGAACGACTGTGGGTGGACCCAATTTAAGCAATGGTTTTAATGACGCCTGGGCAAGCCTGAAACCAACTAATTTCACACCAATGAGCGCAAGCAATTCATCATCCTGCGTGTTCAAGCAGTCACGATCTACGGCTAATTGTTTGATATTGTCTATAGCGTCAAACCGGCTTATAGAATGCCCTTGCGTGCAAGTAAGTGCTCTCAGCGTTAGTCTGGAATCATAAGTAGTTTTAAACGATTCTAGAAATACATCATCAGAAGCAATCAATGACTCCAATGTTTCAAGCTGGATTCTCACTTCTGGTCTTGGAGGAAAAGCTGCGTTAATTTTTTCGACGACACTTAACTGAACGTCAAGCTGCCATCCGATGGCCATTAGTATCAGGAAGAGACTGGCAACTATCCATTTTTTCATATTATTTTTTCTTTTATGAGTTAAGTTATGATAATAGCCAATCTGATTAAAATTGATTTCTTTAATTAACGCGGTTTCTTGATCCGCTAATTTAAATTGAGATGCGTTTTCGTGAACTATCGCCGCCAGCCTTATCAACAAGATTAATCAAAGCAGTTCATTGTGAATGCCATCTGTATTTGTTTTATTACCAAGCAGCGGTCAATATAGCCCCCTGAAACAACCATCAGGACAAAGTAACAAAATGGCGAAAAGGCCTGATATGCCGGATTTCAAGTCAGGCATGCCTTTCAATCCGCTAACTTGGTTTTGATAATGAGACTGAACTGAACGTCACCGCACTAATCACCAGCAATGCGCCAAACAATTGCGCATGCGTAGGTGGCATATGCTCGAATGCCGCGATCACCATGGTGGTGACCGGTACCAGATTCATAAAGATTGCGGCTTTGGATGGCCCCAGGTGCGAGATGCTTGCATTCCAGAACAGATAGGCCAGCACACCACCGCCCAGCGACATGGTCAACAAGGCAGCACCACCATGAATACTCGGTTGCACAAAATGATCACCATGCCACAAAGCAGCAAGGGTCAAGGCCACGGCGCCCACGGTCATAATCCCGGCCGTATTGGTGATACCACTTACGTTTTTCGGCATCATCTTTTTGACTAGCACATTGTAAAGTGCCCAATTGAGTGTCGCGATCAAAATGTATATATCAGCAGTGGAAACAGTCAGCTGTGCGCCTGCTCCCAATACCACGATGACAACACCGGCAATCCCCACCGGGAAAGCAATCAGTTGCCGGTTGGTCGGCCTGTCACCAAGAATCACATAGCCAAGCACTGCCGTGAGCAACGGATTCAATGCCATGATCAATGCACCGTTGATGGCAGAAGATGTTTCCATGCCAAGAAAGAAAAACAGGTTGAAGCCGAACACGCCAACCACACCCAGGGTCAGGTAAGCCTGCCAGTGCCGCAATGAAAAAGGTTCTTTTCTGAACTGCGCGATCAATACCATGACGGCAGCTGCCAGCAGATAGCGGCTGGCCCCGGCGATATAGGGACTCATTTCAGCAAGTACCGGCCTGGCCAGGTTGAAATTGGCGCCCCAGAATACTGCCGCCATGATTGCCATCAGATAGGTTTTAAGATTGCCCATTACTTTTCTCAGTACAGTGTTTTATCCAGATAGCAGGTTTGCCATCAAAGCGGCTTTTATTCATACCACCCTTAAGCCGTTAAAGTAAGAATGATGTGTACGGATAGTTACTGAAGACTTATTTAGCCGGATTGAGCGCGCGCAGTACTGATTGCAACACGCCCGGGAATTTCTGCTCTATCTCTTCCACCCTCAGTGCATTCAGATGCTCGGTGCCTTCAATCAAGGTTTCCACCAGACCGGCTGCGCGGAGGATTTTGAAGTGATGCGACATGCTGGATTTCGGGCGATTGAGGTCGAATTCGCCACAGGTCATCTTGCGGCCTGCATTCGCCAGCCGCCCGACAATTTCAAGGCGTGTCGGGTCCGATAGCGCATACATGATGTCTGTCAGCTCTACTTGTTCCAGACTGGGATGTTTGATTTTCCGCATGTTTAAAATTTATCACAGTGCTTGATATTATTCTATAGTTCGATTATATTCGAACTATAGAATTTAATCTAAGCATTTTTTAAGCAGGCATTATGAAAAAAGAAATTTCGTCGCAAGGCATCCCGCTCGCGCTTTACGCATTGATGGCAGGCGCATTTGGTATAGGTACTACAGAATTCGTGATTATGGGTCTATTGCCGGAAGTCAGCCGTGACTTGCAGGTCAGCATTCCAATGGCAGGTTTACTGATCACCGGTTACGCACTGGGTGTGGCCGTAGGCGCGCCCATCATGTCCATATTAATGGCGAAATTCTCGCGCAAGAACTCCCTGCTCTGGTTAATGGGCATTTTTACTTTGGGCAACCTGATTTGCGCCATTGCGCCTGACTACACCACGCTGATGATCGCCAGGGTGGTCACTTCATTTGCGCATGGTACCTTTTTCGGCATAGGCGCCATTGTCGCCACCGAGCTGGTGCCTAAAGAAAAACGCGCGTTTGCGCTGGCATTGATGTTTACCGGACTAACGGTGGCCAATGTAATAGGTGTACCTGCAGGCACCTGGCTGGGCCAGATGCTGGGCTGGCGGTCTACCTTCTGGGTAGTGACCATGATAGGCCCGGTGGCACTGGCTGCGTTGTATTACCTGCTACCTAAAGACCATCACGCAGAAAAGGTCAACGTGAAATCTGAAATCACCACTTTGCTGCAACCGCAGGTGATTGCCGGTTTATTGCTGACCATCATTGCGGATACCGGCCTGTTTACAGTGCTCACTTACCTGGCACCTATACTGACCGACGTAGCACTTTTCTCACCCACAGCTATCTCACCCGTGTTTCTGCTATTCGGCGTTGGTATGGTGATCGGCAATATTCTCGGTGCCAAATTAGCCGATATCAATCTTGATAAAACACTAATAGGCGCATTGATGTTCATCATTGCCATATTGGCCTCTTTTTCCCTGTTCGCACATAACCAGATTGCGGTCGTCAGCCTGGTCGGCCTGCTAGGGATTGCCGGTTTTGCCGCTGTCCCTTCATTGCAGATCAAGATCCTGGAAAAAGCCAGCGGCGCACCCACCCTCGCCTCCGCTATGAATATAGGCGCCTTTAACATCGGCAATGCTGCCGGTGCCTGGGTTGGCGGCATGGTCATCTCACATGGTTTAGGCCTGACTTCTCTCGGCTGGATAGCGGCGAGTATCGTATTCGTCGGTCTGATACTTGCAGTCATCGAGATGCAATTAGTGTCCAGTAAACCCTATTCACCACCGGCATAACCCTCATTAAAACTTAATTGAAAGGACCCATATGGCTGACCTGTTTTCCAGCTACCAGTTAAAAGATGTCACACTCAGAAACCGCATTGCGATTCCGCCCATGTGCCAGTACATGGCAGAAGAAGGTGTCGTGAATGACTGGCACCTCGCCCATTACACCAGCCTGGCGCGTGGCGGCAGTGGCCTGGTGATTGTTGAAGCTACTGGCGTCGCGCCTGAAGGCCGCATCACACCGGGATGTACAGGCATATGGAACGATACGCAAGCCGAAAAATTGCGCGGGATAGCCGCAGCTATTAAAGCGGCTGGCGCAGTGCCCGGCATCCAGATTGCGCATGCAGGTCGGAAAGCCAGCGCCAACAAACCTTGGGAAGGCGATGACCATATCCCTGAAAACGACCCGCGCGCCTGGCAAACCATAGGCGCTTCCCCGGTTGCTTTTGGTGGCGATCTGCCACGCATACCTAAAGAAATGACGATTGATGACATCGCCCGCGTGAAGAGTGATTTTGTTGCCGCTGCCAAACGTGCGCTGGATGCAGGGTTTGAGTGGCTGGAAATCCACTTTGCCCATGGTTACCTCGGTCAAAGCTTCACCTCGGCACACTCCAATCATCGCACCGATATTTACGGTGGCAGCTTTGAAAACCGCTCGCGCTTTACGATAGAAACACTGGAAGCGATCCGAGAAGTCTGGCCGGAAAACCTGCCACTGACCGCGCGATTCGGCGTCATTGAATATGATGGTAAAGACGAAGAAACCCTGAGCGAATCCATTCAACTGGTCAAAGCATGGAAACAGCGTGGGCTGGATATGCTCAGTGTCAGTGTAGGCTTCACCATTCCAGAAACCAATATCCCGTGGGGACCTGCATTCCTGGCGCCGGTTGCACAACGCGTGCGTAACGAGGCAGGCATCCCGGTTTCATCCGCATGGGGCTTTGGCGCACCTACGCTGGCAGACAATGCCATCCGTAACGAAGAGCTGGATCTAGCCATGATAGGCCGCGCCCACCTGGAAAGCCCGCATTGGCCCTACTTTGCCGCAAAGGCGTTGAACAAGGAAAATCCGGCCTGGGTATTACCTGCGCCTTACGCCCACTGGCTCGCCAGGTATAGAAGCCCGACGCAGGAGTAATCAGGCAGCATGGAACTGTCATGTGAGACTTCCGTAACTACCCTTAAACTCTTTTCAGGATACCCAGCTTATACAAAAACGGCTTGCAAAAATGTGAGCCGTTTTTTTCATCTTCACACAGCATTTCAGTTCTAAAGACATTCATAGCGCTTCTAATCTGGGCGCTTAACTTCTTTTCCCTTGGACTGCTGGCTTGAATGAAACTTAAGCCTATGCGAATGAATCCCACAGATAACTAAAGAGCATTACGTTTCAGCCGTTATTAATTCAGCAAAGTATGCTTGTTTGGCTACAACAGTTTCAGATTATTCAACCATTATTAAATGTGCATTTAAAACCAACATGTTCACGATCTTAGTCTACAAAAGTCGCGTGCACACCGATATATCTCCCTCTGACTTGTACCAACTGGTCAAAGCTGCGTCGCTCAAAAATGCTGCCAGGGATATTTCAGGCGTGCTTTTATTTGATGGCGATTATTTCTTCCAGTATCTTGAAGGTCCCAGTGATGCCATCAAGTCGCTGTACGAGATCATTGTCAGGGACAAACGCCATCGGCATGTCGTTAAACTCATGGAAGATCACTCGCCGACCCGAAGATTCGGGGTATGGTCTATGCATGCCATAGATGTGAATACGCTGCAAGGGGATGATTTGAATGACATTCTCGCCAGGGGATCTTCTTTCCCGCCAGCCAATGCCGGCCTCCCGTCTCACGACCGGGTTTTAAAGATGATTACGGCGTTTGCATCAGCAAGCTGGGCAGAAAATGACGCCAGTTTTGAACCCGATCAATGGCAATTCCACTTGAAGCCTTCTCAATTTGATGCAGTGGTCAATATCAAAAAGTCCGCACCCTGCCAGTTTGCGTTCCAGCCTATCCTGGACCCTGTATCAGGCACCGTAGCTTCTTTTGAAGCCTTGATCCGCAGCGCGACAGGCGGGCCGCCATCCGAATGCTTTAAAGGCTTGTCCCCAGAACAACTGTATCTGTTTGATCTGGAATCCAAACAATATGCGTTTGAGCTGGCTTCTCAAATGAACCTGGGTAAATGCAAGATTTCTATCAATCTCTTACCCATGTCATTGGTAAGAGTACCGAATGCGGTCGAAAGCCTGCTGACCTACATTACTAACTTTGGTTTTGCGCCGCAGCAGGTCATTGTGGAGATCACAGAAGAAGAATCCATCACAAACTTTGAAGATTTCCAGATGGCGCTAACGGAGTTACGTTCTGCTGGCATCAGTGTCGCAATAGATGATTTTGGGGCAGGTTTTGCGGGATTGACACTGCTGTCGAGATTTCAACCGGAGAAACTAAAAATCGACCGCCAAATCATCGAAGGTATACATCATGACGGGCCTAAGCAAGCCATAGTCAAAGCCATCATAGAATGTGCGCATTCCCTGGGCATTACCATTGTTGCTGAAGGTGTTGAAACAGTGGAGGAATGGTGTTGGCTAGAATCGGTCGGGGTAGATTTATTCCAGGGCTTTCTGTTCGCAAAGCCCAAATTAAACGGCACGCCGGATATCAACTGGCCAACGCTTAAAGCGGTTTGATGTTAGAAAAATCCAGTGACTCCTTCTCGTTAAACAAACCTTGATCGTAAGCAATAGGGTATAACTGCCAGAAAACGCTGAAGCCTTGCGTCCGAGGATTCTGACAAGCATTTCAGCAACACGCTTATTTGAAGAAAGTTTCCCGCACTGCATGATGCACGCAACGTCGTATCATCAATCGCGGAAACATATTCTCATGCCTGTACAAAATCAAAAACAAGATACAAACAATTCAGTAACTGACTTACTACTACCTTTAGGCGCGGTAGCCGTGACCATATTCGGTATGCTATTTATCTCATTCAGTGTGATTGTCCTTACCGGGATTATTTCTGGCGGAAATCCAAGGTTTGAAGCGAAATCAAACCCAAACAAAAAATCAGGAATGATCATTATCTCATCTTCAAAATCTATTGAAGATGAGATCAGAAAATCACAGATGGTCACGCCTGAATTACCATTACATTATCGTTCCCAAACACAACTTTCGTTGTGGAAATCCCAGCGTGCTTATCGATATTTCGATATTGAAAAATATTAAAATAAAGACATTCGAAGCAGAAATACTGGCGTAAAGCATCCAGTATTTCACCGAAAGATTATTGCAGCGAATTGCTGATCGCGCTTTCTGGAAATAGCATGTTCAGGTGAGGATTCTTTGACAGATCCAGCGTCATTGTCGGGAAAGCAAAATTGACTTTCATAGACTCCAGTTCACGCATCAAATACAAATTGATGGATTGCTGTGTATCCATATAGACGTTGTAACTGCTATCCAGCACGTAATATACGACTTCAAAATCAAGCGAACTCAGGCCGAAGCCTTTGAAATGGGCACGGTCAAACCGGGCTTTGGATTCTGCAGTGATGGCGTTTTTAACGATGACAGGTATCTTTTCAACGATGTCTGCTTTTGTGTCATAAGTCACCCGGAATTCAAAAACCACTCTTCTTTCTGCCATGCGCTTGTAGTTATGAATGGTATTTTTCAATAACTCGGTGTTGCCGCATACGATCTGCTCCCCGCTCAGGCTGCGGATATGGGTCGTTTTTAAGCCAACGCGCTCAACCGTACCGAGCACACTGCCGAAAATAATGAAATCACCAATCACAAAAGGCTTATCTAGGCCTATTGCCAGTGAGGCAAACAAATCGCTCAGTATATTTTGAACTGCAAGGGCGACCGCCACCCCGCCCACCCCTAAACTGGCGACGAAAGCAGTGATATTGACGCCCATATTTGCCAGGATGCTGAGCATGGCAATGGACCAAACGATCGTCTTAAAAATCCAGGATAACATGGTGGTCAGAACAGCATTTTCGGCTGACCCATCAGTAGCGACCACTTTAGCTTTAGCCCATAGACTGATGCCCTTGCTCAGCCACACGGCTATCTGGATACCTATGATTAAAAAGGAAAGGTAATCGAGGCGGGTGACCCATTTCGTATTCAACTCCAGGAAGTGCATGGCAAACAACAATGAAAATAATGCGAAAGTGAATTGATTGGTACTGCGCATGACTTCGGTGATTAAATCACCCAGTTTGGTCGGGTTTTTTAAGTTAAAACGCGAGATTCTTTTGATGGAAAATTTCCAGACTATCAGCAATGCGAGGTAAGTGCACATGAAGATCAACAGTGTGTACAGCCACTCATTGATAGTGAAACTAAGAAATTTGTATTGCAGCCAGCTACTCATTTTTATCCTTTGTGAAGGGTTAGATGATTAGTCAGGATATTTATTTGAACTTACAGAAAAGAAGCAAACGAGGTTTAGAGAATTTCACCGGGATTTAAAGAATTGCACGAATGAAACACAAGCCATTTCCTAACAAAGAGCCCGTATGATGAACATGCGATTTGTAAGTTCAATAAAATTGCCCGCCTGTGCTTGATGACTGGCGACTCATTACTGTGTATGAGCTTACCTGGCCAGCTATTCAATTGGCCTTCACTCAATCATTGATAGTGCTGGCTTGAGAACTATCTTTGGTCTCCGGCATTGCCAGCAATAATAAGATAAAGGCCACCGCTGCGATGGCAGCCAGGGTCAGGAAAGCCGCATTGTAGCCTGCCTCTTGCAGCACCAGGCCCGTTAAACCGGGGCTGAGCGCAGCGCCTAAGCCGAAAACCGTGGAAATCGCGCCCAGGCTTATATTGAACCGCCCTGTTCCCTGTGTCAGATCCCTCACAATGATTGGAAACAAGGCGCCAAAAATACCGGCACCTATGCCGTCAAGTAACTGCACGGCGACCAGCCAGTAAGGGTCATCAGACACTATATACAGCACGCCCCTTAGTGGAAGAATAATAAACCCAGCCAGCAATAGCGGTTTGCGGCCCCACGTATCTGCTTTGGACCCCACCAGCATCGCCATAGGGACCATCACCAACTGGGCAGCGACTATACAGGCCGAGGTCAGCGGCGTCGCCATTGCCAGGTTAATCTGGGCAAGCTTCTGGCTGACTAAAGGTAACATCGCAGCATTTGCCAGGTGAAACAGCGCACAGCAAATAGCAAAAATCAACAGCGCCTTGTTAGCAAGCAGGACGCTGAACCCTGAAAGATGTTCTTCACCAGATGTGCTGGCAACAGCGCCTCTCGCCAGGTTGTGGTCAATCGCGTTCGCAGAGATAAAGCTGACAGAGATCAGGCTGCCTATCGCCATGGCGGCCATTAAATAAAAAACGGCGATCGGGCCAAACAAATAGGCAAAGCCGCCAGCCAAGAGCGCTGCAACGGCATTGCCTGCATGATTAAATGTTTCATTGCGTCCGGTTCTTTGCGTGAACGCGCGCGGACCGGTGATGCCAAGTGTGATTGCAGCAATGGCCGGCGCAAACACTGAGGCAGACAGCGCGCTCATGGTTTGCGTGATGGCTACCAAACTGAACGAACTGACGAAGGGAAGAACCAGGCAACTGAATGTCACCACCAGCGCGGCAATCGCAATGACAGCACGCTTGCGATGTGTGTGATCAATCAGCGCTCCGGCGGGTATCTGCGTCACAAGTGCCGTGACACCTGCCAGCGTCATTACAAAACCGATGCTGGCTGGCTGCCAGTGGTGCACAGCCAGCAGATAGATGGCAAGGTAAGGACCTAATCCATCGCGTACATCTGCCAGGAAAAAATTAAGGGCGTCCAGCGAAAATGTATTGCGATGATCTATCGGTCGGGTACTCATGCGCCATCTCTGTTATGGAGGTGAATGCATATTAGGTTTCAAGCGACAAAATATCAAGGCATTCATGTTCGCGATAATAGTCTGTAAAGCGCGTGCGATCCGTTATATCAATTAAAGATTACTTTAATTTGACGAAAGTGTAATGGCCGCTCTGGAAAGGGATTAGTCTGAATCAATCAGCGAATTTAAGCCAACTTTTACAGATTCATGTACAAAATGTATTGCCACTCCCTAACGATTAAACCGTCTGGAAGTGAGCGAGAGTTATGTTTAATGGAAAGGGTTTAGTCAGGCGTTGCAGTTTTTATGCGTTAAGTACCCCGCTGTTGCAATACGGTAGGCCCTTCCAGCACTGCCCGCACTTTTTTGGCCAGGTCTGCCATCTTGTATGGTTTGGTCAGCACTTCAAACTCAACCCCTTGATCCTGGTCTTTATCCTGTGAGCCGGCATAGCCGGTAGTCAGCAATACTGGCAGGTTGGGAATCAATTTGCGTAGCTCCCTTGCCAGCATGATGCCATTGATGCCGCCTGGCATGATGATGTCGGAGAACAGCAATTGTGGCGGCTGCTGTTTTTCGATGAGTTTTTTGGTGGTACTGATCGCTTCTAGCGCACTATTGGACACAATGACTTCGTAACCCAGTGTCAGCAGCATTTCCATGGCTAACTCCGACACTTCCGGCCTGTCATCCACCACCAGCACGGTTTCCTTGCCACCACGATTTAATGGGTTCTTGCCCGCGTTTAGATCAGCATGACGTATCTGGTCGGTGGCCTTGAAATACATGCGCACAGTGGTGCCTACGTTCAACTCAGAATAAATGGTTGCCGTGCCCCCGGATTGCTTGGCAAAGCCATATACCATGGAGAGGCCTAACCCTGTACCCTTACCTTCTTCCTTGGTGGTGAAAAACGGGTCCATGACGCGATTCAGAAGTTCTGGCGGAATACCTGAGCCGGTGTCGGTGATGGCAATGGATACGTAGCGTCCTGGTGGCAGGCCTGCGTAGGCACTGATATCTTCTGGAGAAACTGTCACGTTTTCCGTCACCAAAGTGACCTTGCCGCCGCTGGGCATGGCATCGCGTGCATTCACCAGTATATTGATCAGGCAAGCTTCAAGCTGGGTAGGGTCAAGCTGGCAGTTGTAAAGGTCAGTGGCAAGTTCGCGCTGTAATGATATTTCTTGCCCCAGTGTTTTCAGGACCAGGTCACTGATGCCTTGCGCCACATTATTCAGGTTGACGATACGGCCATCCAGGCGTTGCTTGCGCGCGAAAGCCAGCAATTGCTGCGTCAGTGAAGAAGCTTTTGTCACCGCACTGCGTATGCTCTCCAATCCGCGCAGGATGGATGCGTCATCGGCCTGCTGCCTGTCTATTTTCAATTTGAGGATATCGACATGGCCAGACATCACTTGCAGGAAATTGTTGAAATCGTGCGAAATACCACCGGTCAGCTGGCCAAGCGCTTCCATTTTCTGCGCTTGCGTCAACGCATCCTCCGCATCCCGGCGCCTGCTGACGTCAAGCTGCGAAGCAAAGTAATACACCAGTTCTTTTTGCTTGTTATACACCGGAGAGATATACAAGGCATTCCAGAATGAAGATCCATCCTTACGGTAATTCAGGATTTCAGTGGTAATTTCGGTCCGCGAAGCAATGGCTTCCTTGATCGATGCCACGGTATGCACATCGGTATCCGGGCCCTGCAAGAAGCGACAGTTATGGCCAATGATTTCTTCTGCCTTATAACCACTCATGGAAATAAATGCCCGGTTGGCAAACACAATCGGATTATCCGGCTGCCTGGGATCGGTCACCAGCATAGGCATGCGCGTGCTTTCAATCGCGGCAAAAAAGATATCATCCTTGTGATCGGCAATTGCGTCGTGATGATACTCAGTGACTTCTATGGTTGATCCAGGTGAATGGGAAGGCTTTTCAGGATGTTTGCTCATACGAAATAACAGTATTTATTGTATTAATGATTAATGGATATCAACATGTATTATAAGTTCACAAAGGCAAAACAGACAAAATCTTTGCATGCACCTGTCACAGTTTGCTGGTGTGCAGAGGAAAAACCATGGTGAAGTCGCTTCCCAGCCCCAAACCCCGGCTGCTGCAACTGACCGTGCCGTCATGCAGCTGAACCAGTGTTTTGACCAGCGCCAGGCCCAGCCCCAGTCCACCCTGTGATCTATCAGAACTGCGTTTTGCCTGCGCAAACAAATCAAATATCAATTCCTGGTCTTCAGGCGTAATGCCGATACCATCATCCGACACCGTGATATGTACATGTTGACCGGCGGTTTTCAGGCTCAAAGTGATGTTGCCCCGCTCTTGCGTATATTTGGCTGCATTGTTCAAAAGATTGGAAACCACCTGTACCAGCCGTTTGAAATCCCCTAAGACCATGACTGGGCCCGGCGCCAGTTGAATGGAGAGACGCTGGTGCTTGAAATCGATTAGAGGCCGGACCTGCTCTGCCGAATCGGAAATCACCGCAATCATATCTTGTGGTGTTTTTTCAATCACCACCAGGCCGCGATTTACCCTGGATACGTCCAGCAAGTCATCGACCAGTCCTACCATATGCTTGACCTGCCGCTGAATAATCTCAGTGGATGTTTGCACTCTTGCCTGATCGAACTGGCTCAAAAACATAATGTGGGCGGCACTACTGATGGGGGCTAACGGGTTTCTCAACTCATGTGCCAGCATGGCTAGAAACTCGTCCTTGCGCCTGTCGGCTTCACGCAGGGTGGTTTCATTCTGCTTTAACACAATTTCGTTTTGTTTCAGCTGCTCTTGCGCATTGTAACGATCAGTCACATCGCGGGTAGTGCCTGCCACATATTTCACCTCGCCGCGCTCGTCAAATACCGGCACAAAAATGTAGTCATACATGCGTCGGCCAAACGTACCGGTGAAAAACACTTCGCCACGGTGTGGCTTTTTGGTTTTACGTACGGTATCGATCTCCCTGTCGTGCATTTCTGCATGCCAGGGCTCATATCCTAGCTCCAGGAAAGTCTTGCCTACCGTTTCTTCATACGTGCGGCCAAACATTTTCAATAATTCCTGGTTGGCATAGGCAAAGTAATGATGAACCTCGCCAAAATCGAATACATATACAAAATCAGGGATAGTACTTAATATTGTTTCGTAAAGACGCTTGCGGTCCTCCGAGCTTTTGAGTAACTCTTCATTCTGCAGTCTCAAACTCTCAGCCAAGTCAGTTGCCGCACGTATTCTTTGCAATAGTTCCTGACGTTCATTGACCAGCGTTTCAACCTGTGACCTGGAGGTGAACCTGGTTTTAAAAAGCGATGCCATGATGGCAATCGTGAAAATTCCGAAAGTAGCCAGGATGACCAGTGCAGCCAGGCTGTCCTGATTTGCACTTTGCGTAGCCGCCATCCCTGTGGAATGAACCCCACCCAGAACCAGCACTTGAGTTAACCGGAGCAGCCACATGTAAAATAAGCGATGTTGTAATCGAAATACCAGCGACCTTATCGCCACATAGGCGGTTAATTTTGAGAAAGTTTCTGCTAGACTAGCAGCAAAGAAGGAAGCAAAAACAGCAACGAGAATAGAGACGATTAACAGTGTTATTTGATATTGATTAATCAGCATATTTTGCCTTGGTGTTTTTTTCTGGTTTTTTGGTTATTATTACTCATTAAAATAATGCTTGTGCATTAATTTTATTTCCCATAATTATTATTGCAATAATAATCCACCCTATGCTACATCTTGCTGCATGATCACAATGACCTCACTCAAGGTTTTGCCTCTGTTACGCAATGCAACGGCACAGTTGCACAAGCAATTAGATGCGAGCCTGCCATTAGCTGCAGCTAACCCTTCCATTGAAGATTACTCACAGCATTTGCTGGGGTTCAAACACTGGCTTTCAGACATTGATAGATTCATTGCCGGAAGCAGCCTGCCCGCTGAAGAGTTCAGGGCAATAAACGCCAACGCAATGAAACTGCTGGAAGATGATTTGCAGGGTATGGGTTTGGAAGTCCGTGCCCCTGCATCTCTCACTGCGAATCCGATCAAGCTTGATGCCGCCTGCTGCCTGGGGATTGAATATGTAGTGAAGGGTTCCGCACTGGGAAGCGCGATGCTTTACAATAAGGCCTCAAGGATGTTCCCTGTTGCGCCGATGTCATTCATGCAGGATGCTATGATGCACGGTAAAGATAGATGGAAACAGTTCCTGCTGAAACTGGATTCGCATCACTGGACCGAAAGCGAGCTGGCAAGTGCCCAGGAAGGCGCAATATGGGCTTTCCAGCGATATATCACACTGCATGAGATGTCTCTTCAACCCCAATGACTCAAGTCACTCTAGATAACTGCGATCAAGAGCCTATCCATACGCCTGGCGCTATCCAGCCTAATGGAGCGTTGCTGGGCTTTGCACTGAGTGGTGACCTGCTCTACTTCACCGAGAATGCAGCCTGTATTCTGGGGACTTTGCCTACCAGCTTGCAGGATATTCATCTGGATGCCATTCCAGGCGCAGCTACCTTGATCCTGCAATATCTTGAAGAGGCCAGAAATGGCCAGGCGATACTGATCAGTCACGAGTTGCATGCGGCTGACCACAAGGTCTATGACCTGGTGATTCATATGTATGCAGAGATCGTGATTGCCGAATTTGAAGGCAGGCGCCAGGCAGACGATGACACCATCTCTTTTTCTGTCAAAGTGCAGAAGGCACTCAACGTTATCCGGCAGCAAAAAACCATACAGGCGGTGCTGCAAGCGGCAGCTAAAGAAGTCAAGCTGCTGACCGGCTTTGACAGGGTCATGTCCTACGTGTTTCACCAGGACGACAGCGGGCACATCGTGGCTGAAGCAAAACGCGAAGACCTGGATGCGCTGGTCAACCGCCACTATCCGGCCAGTGATATTCCGCCGCAGGCCAGGCGGCTGTATATTGAAAATACGCTACGCCTGATCTCGGATGTGGCGAGTACACCTATCCCCCTTTTGAGTGTTGGCAACAGGCCGCTGCTAGACATGAGCCACTGCATATTACGCAGTGTGTCACCCATTCATATTGAATATTTGCAGAATATGGGCGTGGGTGCCTCCATGAGTATTTCGATCGTGGTCAATGGCCGCCTGTGGGGGCTGATTGCCTGCCACCATATGTCTGCGAAGCAAGTGCCTTACTCTATACGCATGGCTTGCGATGTGCTGTGCCAGATACTGGGCAGCACAGTCAACCAGCTGGAAACCAAGGTGGCTGCCGAACAGAAAGTGCTGACCTCGGCAGAGCGCGCGCAGTTATCGTTAAAGCTGATCAACTCTGAAGATTACGTTCAGGATTTACTGGCAAGTGCCGATTCGCTAAAAAACATCATTCAGGCGGATGGCTTGTTGATCAGCTTTAATGGCAAGGTGAACGCGGCAGGTGTGAGCCATGAGCTGACCACCGAGCTGGTGAACTGGATAGAGACGCTGCCAGAGGACTATTTCCAGTTCAGTGCCATCCAGGACGCCCCTGACTTTTTCTTAACCGCAGGCAATGGCCTGACAGGTGCGTTGGGATTTTGTATCGACAGGAGCCATCGCAGCTGGATCATTTACCTGCGCATGGAAAAGGTGCATACCATCAACTGGTCCGGCTTCCCTGAAAAGGAATACAAGGTAGGCCCGCTGGGGGCCAGGCTGACCCCGAGGGGATCATTTGATGAGTGGAAACAAACAGTCAAAGGGCAATGCGAAGCCTGGACACCATCTGATATTGAAGTTGCCAAAGACCTGCAACTGGATCTGATGAGAGTATCCAACACCAAGAGTGCAGAGAATAACCGCATACGCACGCAGCTAATGGCGATCCTGGGGCACGACTTGAGAGATCCCTTAAACTCCATCAGCATGGCCAATCAATTCATGGAGCATCAGGAAGGTGCTTCCAAAATGCGGGCGCGCATCAAAAGTTCTACAGGCAGAATGAACCGCCTGATCACCGATGTCATGGATATGGCTAAGCTTGATGGCGGCATTGGTCTCAGGGTCAGCCTGATCGAAACCAACCTCACCTCATTGCTCAGCGAAATCATCGAAGAAAACCGCGTCGGTTACCCAAACTCAGAAATCATCCCGGATATTTCCGAGATCACGACTCATGTCGACCCTGACCGGATCAGCCAGGTGATCGCCAATTTGATCAGCAATGCCCGTCACCATGGTGAGGTCGGTACGCCAGTGAAGATCACCCTGCAACAACATGAGCGTGTGATCACACTGGCCGTGAAAAACAAAGGCAAAGAAATTGAACCGGAACTGACCAGAATATTGTTTGATCCGTTCAAGCGTTTATCAAAACAGAATGACAGAAACAAAACCGGCATGGGTCTGGGACTGTATATTTCAAATGAAATCATCAAAGCCCACAATGGCGAGATTATCTATCATTACGATAGCGAGCTTGGCGAAGTCGTATTCACGGTAAAATTTGCTACACCATCCAGTTAGAGATTTCAGTGTCCTTCAACCGCTTTACCAGACATATTTCAAATCCTGATACCACCAATCAAACTTAAGCTGCTGAACATGTTTTTATTTCTCAGCTTTTTCCCATTGAACATCCGTTGCGCCTGAGCATTGCATCAACACTCAGAAGCAGCATTTGAATAGCTGCTCAGTCCACCTAATGACTATTTAATGCACAGCCGGTGGTGCATTTCTTAAATGCCTTAACTATTGGGCCATGCACTGAGTGCCAGGTCAGCAATTGCCTTCAGCTCTTCACTAGAAGCCCCACTGGTCGCCTGCACCGACATGCCCTGATGCAAGGTGGCAAGATACTTCGCCAACGCATGCGGATCGGCATCGTTTGCTAAGTCACCATCCTGTTTCGCCTGCTCAAAACGTTTGGTCAGCAAGTTTTCATATGCGGTTCTATATTGTATTAGCACTTTTTTAACCATTTCGGCACTTTCGCCACCTGATAACGCGCCCTGCACAATCATGCAGCCTTTAGGGTGTGAGGGCTGGCTTAAAAAATCGGCTGCTTCATATAAAAAACGCTTAGCCACGGCATATGAGGTAGGTTCATGGATCACGTCCCGCACAAACGCCACCGGGCCAGTGGTGTATTTTGATAACGCTTTCATAAACAGCTCTTCTTTGTTACCGAAAGCTGCATACAAACTGGGCTTATTGACGCCTAAGGCTTCGGTCAGTTCAGCAAGTGACGCACCTTCATAGCCTCTTTGCCAGAAAATCTGCAGGGCCTTATCAAGAGCTTCGTCCATGTCAAACACGCGTGGACGCCCTCGTAATTTCTTGGTCTCGATAGTCATGCTGGATTCTTTCAAATAAATAATATACCAATTGTTACAAAAAAAGATTGACAAGGCAAGTGTTGCTGAATATTATTTATATACCGATTGGTATTTAATATAAAAATCTTGTCAATATCGTATTCAAAAAGGAGCTGTTCATGCACAAATTTATCAAATCACTACTATTCATCGCGACAACATTTTCAGTGGTAGAACCCGGCCTCGCATCAGCGGCTGACAAGTTGGAAACCGCGCCCACACAATTTATAGAAGCCAATGGCGTTAAATTCTCCTATCGCGCATTAGGCCCTAACACAGGTACGCCTTTAGTATTCTTGCAGCACTTCACCGGCACCATGGACGCATGGGATCCGGCAGTCGTCAATGCCTTTGCAAAAACAAGGCCGGTGGTGGTCTTTAATAACCGGGGCGTGGGTGCTACTGATGGTGTTGTTGCTGACAATGTCGCACAAATGACCACTGATGCTTATGCGTTTATCCAGGCGCTCGGTTACAAAAAAGTCGACCTGCTGGGATTTTCACTGGGCGGGTTCGTTGCGCAAGAACTGGCTGCGCAACATCCGGAACTCATCCATAAAGTGATTCTGGCGGGGACCACTCACCAGGGTGGTGGCAACAATCTCATGAAAGTACTTAATGAGGCATTTTCAAGAGCCAACGCACCTGACCCGCGTGACTACCTGTTCTTCTCGCAAAGCGATGCCGGCAAAAAAGCGGGCGCTGAATTTTTATCCCGCGTCTACGCCAGAACCAAAGACCGTGACCCTGAGAGTGGTAAAGAGATTGCCGATGCGCATGGCAAAGCGCTGATCATATGGACCAGCACGCCGGATCCGGAATACAAAACGCTTACCGCCATCCAGCAACCGGTACTGGTGGTGACCGGAAACAATGACACCATGCTGGACACCGCAGGGTCGATCACACTCTACAAACACATTAAAAATGCGCAGTTAGTGCTGTACCCGGACTCAAACCACGGTTCCATTTTTCAGTATCACGACAGCTTCGTTAACACCGCCAACTATTTCCTGAATCATTAACTGCAAAAGCCACCCGCAGTGGTGGCTTGTTTCATTCACGATCATACGAGAAATATATGACAGCTACTGAAGCCACATACAGCCCGCCGGACAAAGCCACGCCAAACGGATGGCGCGTGTTCGCGATTGCCTGTATCGCTATTTTCATGGTATCGCTGGATACCACCATTCTGTATGCAGGCTTCAGTAATATCCTGCGCAGCTTCCCGGGTGCGACCGCCGCTGATTTGTCCTGGGCGATGAATGCTTACTCAATTGTATATGCGGCCATGCTTATTCCGGCCGGGGGGATCGCAGATAAATTCGGCAGGAAAAAAGTCTTTATGCTAGGTGTGTTGCTGTTTGTCAGCGCGTCATTTTCCTGCGGCGCTTCCCCCAATGTCGGCTTTCTAATTATTGCGCGGATAGTGCAATCGATAGGCGCATGCCTGCTATCCCCTGCTGCGCTGGCCATCGTGCTTGACGCTTTCCCACGGGAAAAACGCATGATCGTCATGGGCGCCTGGGGTGCGGTAGGCGCCCTGGCAGCGGCCCTGGGTCCAGGGATAGGCTCATTGATTATTGACATAGGCGGCTGGCAGTGGGCATTTTTTATCAATATCCCGATTGGCTTATTTTGTATCTGGCAAAGTGCCTTGTCTTTGCAGGAATCGATCCAGCCCAGGGATAAATTACGCCTGGATTGGGTAGGCATATTGCAACTGATGACAGGCGTCGGTGCGATCGCATTCGGTCTGGTCGAACTTAACTCTGCTCACTGGTCTGCTGTAGAACTGCTCAGTATCGTAGTACTCGGCCTGGCCCTGTTACTCAGTTACATCCCTTGGGCAAAGTCTAACCCTGAGCCCTTATTTGAGTTAAGCCTGTTCAAGAGCGACACCTTCCTGTTTGCCAATATTGCAGGGTTTGTATTTGCCATCGCATTTGCCATCATGTTTTTCTCATTCTTTTTCTGGATGAAAAATATCTGGCATTTCAGCCAGTCCATGGCAGGCACAGCTATTATGCCGGGCCCGTTAACCGTGGTACCGACTGCGATTCTTTCAGGCAAGCTTGCCTCAAAAATAGGCCATAGACCCTTATTGATTACCGGCACCATCACCTACGCCTTAAGTAGCCTGTGGTTCATGTTGGTACCGGATGCCAGCCCCGACTACCTGACTGAGTGGCTGCCAGGTTTAATATTGAGCGGCTTATCGGTAGGCCTAGTGATCCCTTCATTATCCGCTGCCTCCGTATTTGGTTTACCCGCCAAAGATTATGCGGTGGGTAGCGCCATCAATCATGCCGTGCGCCAGATAGGCACTGTCATAGGCGTTTCGCTGACCGTGTTGTTGCTAGCCAAAACAGAATTACAGATCGCCGACTTTCATCGCATCTACGCCATCCATATCACGCTGGCGCTGATCACCGGCTTACTGTGTTTTCCGATCAATACGCATCCCAGACAGTTATTGGCGAAAACAACCGGCACTATTTGACACCCGTTAATGTGGAAAAGTTATTAAGGTCATTACTATGAAAAGAATTGTTGTTACCGGAATGGGCGTGGTCAGCCCGCTAGGCACAGGTGTTGAATTAGCCTGGAAGCATTTACTGGAAGGAAAGTCCGGCATCTCAACCTTGCCTGATGCCTTGGCAGACGGCAGCCCGGTCAATATTGCCGGCTGGGTAAAACCATTAGAGGCTGATCCGGTTTGCGGCCTGGATTTATCACAGCATATCAGCGCCAAGGAGTTGCGCAGGATAGACAGGTTTATCCAGTTTGCCCTGATCGCGGCAGAAGAAGCGATTAAACAGGCGGGATGGCATCCAAACAACGATGCTGAAAGCGAGCGCACCGCCACCATTATTGCCTCCGGTATTGGCGGTTTTCCGGCGATTGCACAGGCCGTGCGTAAAGGCGAGCAGGAAGGCGTTGACCGGTTATCGCCTTTTACCATTCCGTCATTCCTCGTCAACCTTGCCGCTGGCAAGGTGGCACTAAAATATCAACTCAAGGGGCCGCTGGGCGCACCGGTCACTGCGTGTGCAGCAGGCGTGCAGGCGATTGGCGATGCGGCCCGGTTAATCCACACCAATGAGGCAGACATCGTCATTTGCGGCGGTGCCGAAGCCTGCATTGATAAAGTCAGCCTGGGCGGGTTTGCTGCCGCAAAAGCGTTAAGCACCGGGTTTGCAGATGCCCCGGAACGGGCATCCAGGCCATTTGATCAGCAGCGTGACGGATTTGTCATGGGTGAAGGTGCCGGCATTCTGGTGATTGAATCTTATGAACATGCTATTGCAAGGGGCGCAATGCCCATCGCTGAGCTGGTCGGCTACGGCACCACCTCCGATGCCTACCACATCACCTCCAGCCCGGAAGATGGTGCCGGCGCAGCACGGGCAATGTCGATAGCATTAAATCAGGCAGGACTAGAGCCAGCTGCGATAGATCATATCAATGCGCATGCCACTTCCACCCCTGTCGGTGATGCCGGTGAACTGGCGGCGATCAAGCGTGTATTTGGAATGCAGCTTACCCCCGCTATCAGTGCCACCAAATCTTCCACCGGCCATTTGCTAGGCGCAGCGGGCGGGCTGGAGGCTATATTCACTATTAAAGCGATTCAAACCCAATACTGCCCGCCAACCATTAATCTTGAACACGCTGACGAACGCGCCAGCGGTCTCACCATCGTCGGCAAACAGCCGCTGGTTAAGAAGATTGAGTATGCCTTATCCAATGGCTTTGGCTTCGGCGGCGTCAATGCATCAGTTATTTTCAAACGCTACTATTTTTGATGGCGGCAGCTTTACCAACAACGTGGCAATTAAACCAACCAGTATTCAAGAGGGGAAACTAAATGAATGATGCACCAAAAGACTTGAAATTCAATGGCGAAGAACACTTCATCAAACTGACCAATGGAGAAACCATACGTGTCATAAAAACCGGCCAAGGCGCGCCGCTTTTACTGATGCATACTATCAGGACGCAGATCGAGTTTTTTAGCGAAGTGATTCCATTCTATGCAGAAAACTACACGGTTTACGCAGTTGACTTGCCTGGGCATGGCCTGTCATCCATCCACAAAGCGATGAATTATGACGAACCATATCTGAGGAATGCATTGATTGAAGTCATCAACCAGTTAGGGCTTGACAACCTGACGCTGGTCGGTGAGTCCATCGGTGCGACGCTCGCACTCACCATCGCAGCCACCCTGCCGGAGAAAATCAAGCAGGTGTTTGCCGTAAACACTTACGACTATGAAACCCGCTATGCCGATGGCATCCGTCGCGGCAACCTTATTGCCAACTTCATGTTGTGGAATTATTCCATTCCTGTCCATGGGGCGATTTTTGCCGCCCTGGAAAACCGCTTCTTCCTCAGCCTGGTGATGAATGGCGGCGTAACGAATATCAGGAAAATACCAGGCTGGCTTATGAAGCTGTTTGACCAGACGGGTCACCGCCCCGGCTACACATATCTTGGCAGGAATATCCTGAAAAACTGGCGGAGCTGGTCTAAATCCCATGAGTTTTATCGGCAGGTGAAATGCCCTGTGATCTTGGTATATGGCGAGTTCGACTGGTCAACCCAACAGGAAAGATCGCGCACATTGAATCAATTACCTACAGCCACATTGCAAACCATTGCCGGTGCCGGCCATTTTCTCAGCCTGGATAATCCAGAGGCACTCAAGCTGGTTTTTAAAAAAACTGTCCCTTCCTGATGTGCATATCCCCGACTAATTTACCTGCCTGACGGCAGGTTTTTTTTTGCCTGCGATTAACGCTTAGACTTTCACACCGCATCATGGCCTATGCATTTCTGCAAATGATGGCTCTGTAGCCACGCCCTGCTCTTCTTTACCATGCCTCTTGTCGTGCAGTTTTATTCATTTAAATAATATTTAGGAGAGAGACATGAAAGCAGTTGTATTTGGCGGGTCAGGGTTAATCGGCAGCAAGGTCGTCGAAGTGCTGAAAGCACAAGGGCACGAGGCCATCACAGCTTCGCGCAATCTGGGTATAGACGTTGTCACAGGTGAGGGCTTGGACGCTATCCTGCACAATGCCGATATTGTGATCGATACCACGGATGCACCAAGCTTCGAAGATGATGTCGCGCGTACCTTCTTTGAAACAGCAACCGGCAATATCATTGCCGCGGCAAAAGACAAAGACATCAAGCATTACATCGCGCTGTCGGTGGTCGGCACCCACAAGCTGCAGAACTCGGGTTATTTCCAGGGCAAACTGAAACAGGAAGGCCTGATTAAAGCATCTGGTATTCCTTACACGATTGCGCGTGCGACGCAGTTTTATGAATTTGTGTTGTTGATTGCTCAAGCCGCCACTGCTGACAATATCGTGCGCCTGCCTTCGGCAAAACTGCAACCGATTGCTGCGATTGATGTGGCAACCGCCATCGCCGGGATCGCCGGCGGCAAGCCTTACAACGGGATAGTCGATATTGCCGGACCTGAAAAAATCGCACTCAGTGAATTTGCCCGCAGAGCACTGGTCGCGCAGAAGGATAGCCGTGAAGTGGTGACCGATGAAAGCGCATTGTATGTGCAAACCTTCAAGATTGATGACACCACACTCACGCCTGAATATCACACATTGACTGGTACTACCCGCCTGGATACCTGGCTGGCCGATCCAGCCAGAACATTCAAGTAATCGCGCTGATCTATTACCCATTTGAAAAGGATACTCATCATGAAAATGCTTAAAGCACTATTGGTTTCACTGGCTTTACTCCCCACCACTGCTGTGATTGCCCATGAGGGCAGTCATGACCAGCCCGACCTCACTATGGTCATGAACAAAGACCTCAGTGATCTGCCGGGCAAGGAAGTGATCATGCTCACCGTGAACTACAAACCCGGCGAAGTGGAAACGCCGCATAAACACGAGGCACACTGTTTTGTGTATGTGCTGGAAGGCAATATCGTGATGGCGGTCAAAGGCGGCAAAGAAATCGCCTTGAGCCCCGGCCAAAGCTTTTATGAAGGCCCGCAAGATATACATACCGTAGGCCGCAACGCAAGCAAGACCAAACCGGCAAAATTCGTGGTGTTACTGCTGAAAGATAAAAACAAGCCAGCTGTGATGCCTGTCGACTGATCGCCTATTGATGCCGGATGATATTGAAAAGTCATCCGGCAACTTGCCTACACTTTATAAAAGGATGACGGAATGCGAGTGATGCAGGTAGATGCCAGCCCGAAACGTACGCATTCCAGTTCAAAAATGCTATCTGCTCACTTTATTCAGCAACTCAGGCAACGCATTACAGATATAGAAATTGATTACATTGATACTTCCCTCAATCCGCCGCCACACATTGACCATGCCTTTATAGAAGCCCTGTATACCCCGGCTGCAGATCGCAGCCTCGTCATGAAACAGGCATTATCGTACTCTGACAATTTATGCGCACGCGCCCTGATGGCAGATATGCTGGTATGTGCCATGCCGATGCACAACTTTTCCATGCCTTCGGGTTTCAAGGCTTTGATTGACCACCTGGTGCGATCCAGCCTTACCTATACCGTGAACGCCGACGGCACAAGCACCGGCAATTTATCGCGACAGAAAGTATTATTCATCACGACAAGAGGAGCAGATTTGGGTCCGGGCAGCCCCTGGGAAAAGATGGATGCACTGCGTCCGGCGCTGTCATCCGCCTTTTCGTTTATGGGCGCTGATGACCCTGTTTTTGTAGATGTGCAACCACTGGATAATCACGACGTGGTTTCCGAAAAAGAAGTGCTAGACCAGGCCTACCAAACGTTAAATGCCATCGCCCAGCGCTGGGTGACAGGGATTTAGCCGGCGATAAAACTGTTCCTGAGCTTGATTGCGGTTTCTTCAGCCACTCTCTTGTTAGGCACATTGGTGAAGCCTATGATCAGACCATTGTGCGTCGCACCTACTGTCCATGTTGAAATGGGGTGTATGCCATAACCAAGCTGGTTGAAGTTAGTACAGACTGCCGTATCGGCATATTGTTTATCCAGCGCGGCCACGAAGTGCATGCCATTCTTGTGCGAGCTGACCTGGATATGGTCTTCCATTACATCCACCAGCGCCTTGCTGGTGAGCTCCCGCCGGTGGGCGTATAAATCACGCATCTTTTTCAGGTGGCGGGAGAAATGCCCCTCAGTGATGAAATCATTCACCACCATTTGCGAGGTGATCGAAAACCCGCGCTGGTAGATGAAGGCTTTCTCCTGGCAGGCATCGACCAGGCCGGGTGGCACCACGATATAACCGATCTTCAGGGAAGGGAAAATAGTTTTGCTGAAACTGCCCGCATAAATCACCCTGTCGTATTGATCCAGGCTTTTCAGGGAAGGCAGCGGGTAACCGGAATAACGGAACTCACCATCGTAGTCGTCTTCAATAATCCAGGCGTTTTTCTGGCTCGCCCATTCCAGTAATTTCATGCGTCGCTCTGCCGATAACGTCAGGCCCAGCGGACTGTGATGTGAAGGTGTCACAATCGCCAGCCTGGCATCCGGGCACTGCGCAATACCTGCACTGACGATCAGGCCCTCGTCATCAATCGGCACATGCACAATATTCGCGCCCAGGTCTTTGAGTAACATGGCCGCCAGCAGGAAACCGGGATCCTCCATCCAGATACTTTCACCCTGGAATTTAAGTACTTTGCTTAAAAAATCCAGCGCGCCCTGATAGCCGTTAGTGATGAATATCTGATCCGGCTCACACACCACTCCGCGTGCAAGCCGCAAATAAGCAGCAATCGACTGCCTGAGCGGCGCATAACCTTGCGGTTCTTTCAGGCGCATTTCTTCGGCTGACAAACTGCGCATGCGGTGGCCGCTTAATCGGGCCCATACTTTCCTGGGGAAGGCATCAAACGCCGGGCAGCCTGGCAGGTAGACATGCGAAATCGAAGGCGCCAGCTCAAGATTAGCAGTCTGTGTGGCGCGGGACGAGGTCGGTGGAGACACCGTCCTCAGTTTCTTTGTAGATGTCTTGCGCAGCAGACTGGAAACATAAGTTCCGGACTGGCCCCTGGATTCAAAGATGCCGTCACCCAGCAACATGGCATAAGCACTTTCCACTGTCCCCCTGGCCACAGCCAGCTCACTCGCCAACGTACGGGTTGAAGGAATGCGGTCCCCATCTTTAAGCAGGTTGCTCTCAATGGCGGCTTTAAAGCGGTTGTAAATTTGCAGATGAATAGGCTGCGTCGCCGATGTATCCAGTTGTATGAGTTCTTTAGTGGAGGGTGCCATCAATCAGCCGTATGCGCCATTTACGATGACCTGATGATACCTGAGCGGTGAATCCTGCAGGAGATACTTTTTCGGCTACAGGATATTTCATAAAAAAAGACCTGCCATCAGGCAGGTCTTCTGTAGCGATGCAATACAACTAATCTACGGACACAGAAGGGATTTTATGTATGCTCAGATCCGCACCATCAAACTCTGACTCTTTATCCAGGCGGATACCAACCAAAGCTTTCAGCAATCCATACACAATACCGCCGCCTGCTAATGCAATGACGATACCGGCCAATGTGCCTATTAATTGACTGACGAAGCTGACGCCACCCATACCGCCCAAACTGGCGCTACCAAAGATACCGGCCGCGATTCCGCCCCAGGCGCCGCATAAACCGTGCAGTGGCCATACCCCTAATACGTCATCGATTTTCAGGCGATTTTGCGTCACAGTGAATGCCCAGACAAAAATGACACCTGCCACGCCACCCGTAACCAGTGCGCCTAGTGGATGCATCACATCTGAACCGGCACAGACGGCGACCAGGCCCGCCAAAGGGCCGTTGTGTACAAAGCCAGGGTCATTCTTACCAAGAACCAAGGCGGCCAGGGTGCCTCCAGCCAATGCCATCAATGAGTTGACCGCTACCAGGCCCGAGATATTCTGTATGGACTGGGCAGACATGACGTTGAAGCCGAACCAGCCTACGGTGAGTATCCATGCACCTAGCGCCAGGAACGGGATATTGGAAGGCGGGTATGCATGCAATTTACCTTCTTTGGTATAGCGGCCATTACGCGCACCTAACAGCATCACTGCGGCGAGGGCGATCCAGCCGCCCATGGCGTGCACGACTATGGAACCGGCAAAGTCATGGAAACCGGCGCCAAAGCTGGCTTTTAACCAATCCTGGAAACCGAAGTGGTTGTTCCAGGCAATGCCCTCAAAAAAGGGATAGACGAAGCCGACAATAAGGAAGGTAGCGGCCATTTGCGGATTGAACTTGGCGCGTTCGGCTATGCCGCCGGACACGATGGCCGGAATGGCAGCAGCAAAGGTCAGCAGGAAAAAGAACTTGACCAGGTCGTAGCCACTTTTTGCCGCCAGCACATCCGCACCACTGAAAAAGTTGATGCCGTAGGCAATGCTGTAACCAATGAAAAAATAGGCAATGGTAGACACACAAAAATCCACCATGATCTTGACCAGGGCGTTGACCTGGTTTTTTTGACGTACGGTACCGACTTCCAAAAATGCAAAACCGGCATGCATTGCCAGCACCATAATGGCCCCAAGCAATACAAACAAGACATCATTAGCTGACACTAATGCTTCCATTTCGCTCTCCGAATAATATTTTTAAATGATATGGCGTTTTTATTTAAGCACGCCTTTTTATAAAATTCGCAGTGGATAAGCAATTATCAGACCATTATTACATGGTTGATTTTAAAGGAATTAGTTTTTAATATGCCCTGAAAATGCACCAATATTGAACCATAGAAAGTGCATTGCACTTTTTTGGTGCAAATAAGGTGCCAGATTTTTCTACTAGTGATTACATGATTTCAGAAGGCTGCAATTGTTTGAACATTTCTTCGGCATCCGGGTGTGCCGCCCAGAAATAATAGAATTCACGCACTGCATTCAGGAAGATATGCCGGGTATGTTTTAAATTGAACAGAGGCAGTGTCGCATCGGCAGTAATACGGTAGGCGTTTTTTTCGGACAAGGGCGCATCGCGCAAACGTAACAGCATCAGCTTGGCCATGCGCGTACGCACTTCTATATCCATTTCCACTTTCTGATCCATGGACTTTAGCGCTTTGACATAGCCATTCAGCGCCCACAATTCAGAAGTGGCGAATTTCTCGGCTTGCAAGGCGGGCCAGACTGACTGCAAATCGATCACTGCCGGTTGCCAGCCTATCAGGTGCAACTCAAAGCCCACCGTATCTGCATATTGCATGACCGCTTTGACATCGCCGCGCCAGAAAGGGTAAAACTCGCGGATAATGGTGAGGAGTTCCGGCCAGCGCTGTGCAGGTTTATCTTCGAGACAATCATCCACTGCTTTGCGATATACCGCACTGGTAGAGTCTTGATTTTTCAGCATTGGGCACAATTCATTTAGTAGGGCATCGCGTTGCGCCATGATGGCGGCATCCGCACCCTTGCCATGCAATAAATTATAATAAGCCTGGATTGCGTCTGTTTCGCGTGATGAACTCATGGCACACTGTACTGGATTGATAATAAGGAATGTAGATTTTGGCACTGACTCACTTGCATCATACACCGAAATGCGGCTCCGGTTTACAGGAGAAATCGAATGGCTGAATGGACATTGCTGGCACTGATGGTGGCTGGCGCATGGTTCTGGATAGACTCTGTTGCCAAGCGTGAAATCGCGCTCAAACTGGGGCGGCAGCTGGCCGAGCGCTGGCAATTGCAATTCCTGGATGAGTCAGTCGCCTGCTCGCGCGTAGGTTTTGCCAGGGATGGCAATGGCCGCATGCAGTTACTGCGCACCTACACTTTTGATGTATCCAGCCAAGGCCTGGAACGGATGGCCTGTCATTTGCAATTGCGTGGCGGGCAGCTGTTGTCCTGGCATATTCCGCCTTACGCTACGCAATAAATGAGTGTAGGCCGCTTTGCCCCCTCGCCCACCGGGCCTTTGCATTTCGGCTCGCTGGTCGCAGCGGTTGCCAGTTATTGCGATGCAAGGCAGCGTAGCGGGCAATGGCTACTAAGGATTGAAGATGTAGATACAACACGCTCGATAAAAGGTGCCAGTGAACACATTATTCATACCTTGCAGCGTTATGGTTTCGTGTGGGATGGCGAGATTGTTTACCAAAGCCAGCGTAGTGATATCTACCAACAGGTATTAGAACAATTGTTGAAGCAGGCTCTGGCTTATCCTTGTACTTGCTCTCGCAAGGAAATCTCTGACTCAAGCATCCTGCAAGGCATTGAAGGTGCTATTTATCCAGGTACCTGTAGATTGCATCCGGCGAAAAAAGATACGGCTGCCGCCTGGCGATTAAAAACACACGATATAGCGATAAGCTTTGAAGATTTGATTCAAGGCCGGCAACAGCACAACATCGCCACGGATATTGGCGATTTTGTCATTAAACGTGCCGACGGATTATTCAGCTACCAGTTAGCCGTGGTGGTAGATGACGCGTTACAAGGCGTCACACATATTGTGCGCGGCGCGGATTTACTGAACTCCACTACCCGTCAGATTTTTCTGCAACACATACTAGGCTATACAACTCCGGTATATGCACATATTCCATTAGTGATTAATATCCAAGGGCAAAAATTGAGTAAGCAGACACTGGCTGAACCCTTACCGGACGATAATATTAAAGACACTTTAATCGCGGCCTTGGGTTTTTTAAGGCAACCAATACCCGAGCATCTTCATACTTATCCGCTAAAAGATATTTGGCAATGGGCGCACACACACTGGCAACTACCACTTATCCCGCCTGCAAATTACAGCCAAGGTGACCAGAGATGGTAAAATAGACACATGAAACAAGACCTATTGCATCCCTTTATTTTTGATCACTCCGCAGTGCGCGGCAACTGTGTGCACCTTGATCAAAGCCTGTTTAACGCACTAGAACACCAACCATTACCACCCGCCTTGAAAAAAGTGATCGGCGAATTCATGGCGGCCAGTGTGCTGTTAACGTCCACATTGAAAATGCAAGGCAAGTTAATTTTGCAACTGCAAAGCCAGGGTACATTGCAATTACTGGTAGTTGAATGTACTTCTGAACTTGATATACGTGCCACGGCTAAAGTGCGCGAAGAGTTACACGGCGACACACTGAGCGACTGGCTTGAACAAGGGCATTTAGTGATTACGCTGATGCCGGAGGAAGGCGAACCTTATCAGGGTATTGTGCCAATTGAAGGGGACAGCATTGCCAGTATGCTTGAAAACTACATGCTGCGCTCCCAGCAAATCGACACCAAATTATGGCTGACGTCCGAAGGTGACAGAGCCGCTGGTTTACTGGTGCAAAAACTGCCGCAACAACAAGAGCATGACCTCGATCACTGGAACCGGGTGCAGCATCTGGCTAATACGGTCACCAATCAGGAGTTGCTGGATTTAGATACCGAAACGTTGTTGCAACGCCTTTTTGTTGAAGAGGATATCCGCTTGTTTGAAGCGCGTGATATCCGTGCTTTTTGTAGTTGCTCACAAGCCAACGTGGCCAATATGTTGCAGTTACTGGGCCTGGCGGAAGTACGTAGCGTCCTGGAAGAGCAAGGCAGCATTCAGATTCAATGCGATTTCTGCAATAAGCATTATGTGGTTGATGAGCAGGAAGCGCTGGCTTTATTTGATGACAACGATGACCATGCAGTGACGCATTAAATCAGCGCAGGGGGATTGGTTCAGCCTTGCAATCGCTGACGCTGGCACTCGAACAACGCAACTGCCGTCGCTGCGGCGGCATTCAGTGATTCCAACGCCAGAACGCCTTGATGCGCCATCGGGATACTGACACAGTGATTCACCGCATGCTGCAATGCCTCCGAAATACCGGCGCCTTCATTGCCTACTGCAAACAAGACTGGCCCGCTTAACGCTTGATCATAGAGGCTTTGTCCATGCATAGTCAGCGCCAGGGTTTTACCGGCAAACTGCTCAGCAACTTCAACGGCATCCACGTTTTCGACTAAAGGTAATACCAATTGCGCACCTTGGCCGCCACGCAGTGCTTTTGGTGACCAGGCATCCGTGCAGCCTTTTGTCAGATAAGCAGCCTGCACGCCCGCCGCAGCGGCAGTACGCAGTATGCTGCCGAGATTACCTGGATCCTGAATATTTTCGATTAACAGGGCAAAGTTGACTATTTCCGGCAACGCGATCTCAGGCACAGGGACTAATGCCATAATGCCGCTGCTGCTGGAAACCGGCGTCAGATCGGCAAACATCAGCGTCGGCAGCATGATGGTATCTACATCTACCAGGTGCTGCATCAGGTTGGATGCTTCCAGGCTGCTTTTCCCTTCAGGAATAATCATCAGCTGAGGCTCGCCTTGTGTTTGCAGGTAGCCTTCGATCAAATGCACACCTTCCAGTAATGTTAAGCCACTGCTTTTACGTTCGCGTGCATTATCAGCCAGCTTGCGCAGGTGTTTATAGACGGGATTATCGCGGGAGGTGATGTGTTTAAAGGCCATGCCGGCATTGTACGTCAGTCACGCATGGAGTGACAGACGCAGCTACTGACTACCGGCAAAGTCGCCTCAGGATTCGCGTATAATTCAGGTTATGGCTAAGAAACTTGATTTAGAACGTATTCTGCAACGACAAGGCTTTGGCACACGTAAAATGTGTCGCATCCTGATTATTAATGAAGAAGTGACCGTGAATGGGGAACTGTGTAGTGACCCGGATGCCACTTTCGCACTTGAAAACCTGCAATTCACTATCGAGGGCGAACGGTGGGAATACCGCGAGCACAGCTACCTGATGATGCACAAACCGGCACATCACGAGTGCTCGCACAAAACGCAATTTCACCCCACCATCTATTCTTTGCTACCACCTCCACTGGTTGAACGTGGCATTCAATGTATAGGCCGGCTGGACGAAGATACCACCGGCTTGATTTTACTGTCGGATGACGGCCAGTTTATTCACAAGATCAGTTCACCTAAGCATCATGTACCAAAAATCTATGAAGTGACTTGCAAACATCCGATTAGCGACGCTGATCTGCAAGGCTTGCTGGCAGGCGTAAAGTTGATAGACGAAGATCAAACGATTGCCGCACTCGAAATCACACGCGTGACAGAATCGATTATTCAGATGACTCTGGCAGAAGGTAAGTATCACCAGGTTAAACGTATGATTGCTGCGATTGGTAATCGCGTTGACTACCTGAAGCGTATCAAAATTGGACGCCTTGAATTACCACAGGATTTACAGCCGGGAGAATGGCGCTGGTTAACTGAACAAGACCTGGCCGCCCTTAAACCTTAATCTACAAAAAATTCAGCAAACTAATGAGTAATAAGAAAGCGCTTTATGACCTGGTTAATATTGGTAATTGCCGGTTTGTTTGAAACCGCCTGGGCGATTGGATTGAAATATACCGATGGCTTTTCACGTTTCTGGCCATCGTTCTGGACCATCGTGGCGATGGTCATTAGCGTCTGGTTATTGGGGCTGTGTGTTAAAACTTTACCGGTAGGCACTGCTTACGCTATCTGGGTAGGTATCGGTGCCGTCGGCACGGTTATTTTAGGTATTTTGTTATTTAACGAGCCGGTGTCTGCATTGCGGATCATCAGCTTGCTGTTGATTATTGCCGGGATGATAGGTCTTAAGCTGGCTAGTTGATTAGATTTGATTGATTGACCGCCTATCTGGCGGCCTTGCTCGCGCAAATTAAATCTTAATCGTGTCTGTGGCCACGGCCATGATGTCCGTGTCTCTTGCCTTTTTTACCACGATAGCGTTTCCCATATGGTTCAGGCTCATCGATCTCTTTACCAATCACCGCACCGCCGGCACCGCCTAAACCTGCGCCCACCACTGCGCCTGCGGTTGTACCACTCACTGTACGCCCAACCGCAGCGCCGGTTGCGCCACCTGCTGCACCGCCAATGATAGCGCCGGTTTTACCCCCGCGGCCTGTAGTCACTGCTCCACCTAATCCACCACCAACCGCACCACCAACAATCTCACCGGTGCTACCACCAAGTACACTGCCTATTGCGGTTCCCCCGGCCGCACCCAATCCGCCACCAAGCCCTGTTTCCACGTTACCAGCTATTGCGGTTGATGAAACCAATGCCATAAAAGTTGCCATCATGCACACCGTTGTAAGTTTCATTTTTAATCCCTTATCGACTGTTTCAATGTGTGTTATTTTAAACTGTAAGCTTATTTTCAATTATTGGTTTTTATAATGCTTTATGACTGTTAATCATTTTTTGGCTGGTTTATTTATACTGATCAATTTGAGCAGTTGCTCAGAACCGATGCCGCCGCAAGCGGAACAAACTATTGTTCGCAGCTTTGACCCTGCGCAATATTTGGGAACTTGGTTTGAAATTGCGAGACTGGATAACAGATTCGAAAAGGGCCTCGAACAGGTCACGGCAAATTACACCTTGCAGGCTGACGGCTCAATTAAAGTAGTAAATCGTGGGTTTGACCCGCAAAAGAAAGACTGGCGCGAAGCAGTTGGCAAAGCCAAATTTATTGATCCTGTCAATGCAGATGGCAGCCGAACTGGCCGATTGAAAGTATCTTTTTTTGGGCCATTTTATGGCGATTACAATATTCTTATAGTAGATAAGCCATATTACAACTACGCACTGGTAAGTAGCGGCAGTGACTATCTATGGATATTGTCTCGCACACCCCAACTCACTTACCCTATCAAGCAAGATTTAATAGCCAGGGCAAAAGAGCTTGGATTTGCAACTGAAAAACTATTGTTCATCCGACAAGCCAACCAGGTCGAGTACGAATCCGGTCGACATGTGATGCCCTAGCAACATTAACTCCTGCTTGGACGAACTTCGGGAGGGTTGACCCTCCCGATCTGTTCATTGCGTTTCAGATTGTACTGCCTCGCCACTGCTGGCAGGCGCTGTTTTTTCCTGGGCAGCATCAGAATCTACTGGCACAGCTGCCAGCTCATAGCGCCACTGGCCCAGCACCGCATACACACCATCAGACTGTTTGGCAATTTGTGTAGCCACTTCAGCATCCTGTTTTGACGCCACCAAGCCGGACAATTGCACCACACCTTTGGCATCAGAATCCACTTGCAGGTTTGAAGTGTCAATGCCATGGCTTTGCAAACTGGTTTTCACATTCTCGACCACAGTGTCGCTAGGTAAAAACTTATACATAGGTTCAGCGGCAGGTACTGCATGTACGTTGGCACTCATTAACATTGAAACAAGTACGCCAGCCGTCATATAAAATTTAGTATTTTTCATGATGCTTCCTTTGGTTAGAAGGCGAACTGCCCACGTCGTCGAGGATGAATCGTCAACACATGTTTCTTTGGACAGCCCACCGAAAAAAAAGAGCAAGCTACTTCTTTGGGAGAGGTACGTAGCTTGCAAAGGGTGTTTCGTTAACCTTTAACTACGATCGCGTTTTTAACAGATTTCACACCTTCAACGCTGGAAACCAGTTCTTCAGCCTTGGATTTAAGGGTTGAATCTGACACAAAGCCACTTAGCAATACTTGACCTTTATGTGTTTCAACACTGATCTTCAGTGATTTCAAGGCTTCTTCTTCCAACAGGCGCGCTTTCACTTTAGTAGTGATCCAGCTGTCAGACATGGCTACTTTGATCGCCTTTTGGCCGGTTTTTGTTTTCAACTCGGCGTATTCTTCATAAGTTAGGCTACCGTCATTGTCACCATCAAACGTTTTGAAGTCTTTTTGCTTGACGCCTTTGTCAGCCTTTGCTTCAGACCAGTTCAATGTTTCATTGGCGTTTTTGTCCAGTGAGTTGAATTGCTCCAAGTATGGTTTATCGCCGTTTTGAACTTCATTAAGATCAAATGCGAATGCGTTTAAGGTAATTGTTGCTGCTAATAAGCCACCAAAAATAGTCGCTTGTTTGAATGTATTGATTGACATGCCTGTCTCCTTTTTTACTTTTATTAATTGTCCACATACACATGTGGTTTCATGTGGAGCAATGATAAAGAGGAGCAGAAAGCCGGTCAGTCGTCCAATGACTGAATTGATTGTCAGAATACGACTACATTACGCTGGAGCAAGGAATATACTAGAAAGAAGCTTCTTCTTTGAGGTAGGGCAATAGCACGCGGGTGCTTGCGCCCTGTTGCGGTGAACTGAAAATTTCGTAATGACCACCAATGGATTCGACGCGGTTACGTAGGCCGTTAATACCGGTAGAAGTATTGTTCAAATGACTGGTGTCAAAGCCAACGCCGTTATCAACAATTTCAACCTTGATATATTGATCATCGTGCAAAAGATGAACGGCAACCTTGGTCGCCTGGGCATATTTGCTGCAATTATTCAGGCTCTCTTGCACTACCCTGTAAATAATCAGGCTCAGGGTTTCATTAATCAATAGCTCACGCTCAGGCATGATGACATCCATCTGCCACTGATTGCGCCCGCTTGCTTCATCCAGCAGGTTTTGCAGTGAAGCATTCAGGCCAAATGTCTTGATCATGGACGGATGCAGGTTCTGTACGATTTCTCTTTTGAAATTGATACTGCGGTCCAGATACTGGTTGGTCTTTTTGAGCTTTTCCGTGACTTGCGGTAGCTCATCCTTGAGATGCTTGATGGCCCAGGAAATATCCATCTTGATAGCGGTCAACAGGGAGCCCAGCTCATCATGCAATTCCCTGGATAATTGAAAGCGCTCGCGCTCAACATTGGTTTGCGCCAGCAATGCTTCGCCCTGCAGCTTGGTGCGCAGGCTTTGTATATTGCTTTCGTATTCTGTATTTTCATTGGTGAGCCGCTCGTGCAGCTTGGCTTTTTCAGCCAGCTCGCGCAGCAGACGCTTAATCACCAATACCACCAGTGACACAAAAATAAGCGGGCAAGCCATGACAAACCAGCGCATCATGCGGCGCGTGTTGTTACGCGTATCTGCCAGTTCAGCCCGGTAGTCTGTGACCTGTTTCTCGAACTGACGCGACAGCATCTGTATATTGCGGCTCTCCTTCATGCCTGAATCCAGCTTGACTACCGCCAGCGCCTTGTCAAACTGCCGCTTTTTCGCCAGATCAATGGTCACGCTCATCTCGGCCGACTTTTTGGCAATGCTGTTCACCAGCTCAGTCATATTGGTCTGAATAGCTGGATGCCTGGTCAGGTTGGTACGATCCAGTAGTTTATTAATTGTGTGAATATGCGCGGTGATTTGACCGGTCGCTTCATCATAAGGCTGAAAATAAGAATCTGAACGTGTTAGCAGATAGCCGCGTTGCGCACTCTCTGCAATCGCCAGGTGAGCACGTGTCTGCCAGGTTTCCATGATCAACCGATCCAGCGTGGAGACCGCATCTGTTTTTTCACTGGTGTTTACAATCAAGCGGTCATTGAATACCAGCATGGCGGCAGCGAGTACCAGACTGACGGTTAATAATGCCACAGTGTTCCCGCCAAAGGTCTCACCAACCTTTTCCATCCGATCAAGCAGCGCGAGAAGATAAACTCTAATATTTTGCATGGCAATGATTTGTTGCTGGATGTTTTAAATCAGCAATACTGACACCTGTTTTTTATGTTGCACTGGTTAATAAAGCACTGAGTGCATCATAACGGTGTTAGCCTTTATCAGCAATGCATAGATGCACGCCGCAAGGATGGATGCGCTTTGTCAGACGATTCTGACTCGCATATCGGTGACCATCTGATACGGCATGGCAAAGGCAATGCGTACCATGGCTACATGTTGAAAACACAGCGGGCAAATTAATCGCTCACATCTGAAACCTTGTGCCAGCTCAGCTTTCTTAACTTTGCAGCGTTATAAGGTTTTGCAAACGCTTTACAGATGAACCTTGTGTTTTCTTTGATTTGTAATCACCATTTAAATAGGAGTGCATATATGTTTAATTTTTCAAAAGACAATGTAGAACAGACAACTGACCGTTTGGCTCAACAATCTGACCAGGCGATTGAAGATATAGCAGCGCAAGTGAAGACTACTGCCAATGATTTGCTAGAGGCAGTGCAAGATACTGCAGATACGACCCAGGACAAAGCGAAAGAGTTGATCCGCACATTGAAAACAAACATTGATCGTTTGACCAATGAAGAAAGTGCTTCTTCAATTGCTTCTAAACTGAGCGCTGGCGCAAGTCGTGTAAAAGATCAAGTGCAGGATGAGTTCAACGAGAAATACAATAACCTGAAAGACAGAACAGCTGATACAGTGTATGAACATCCACTGGGCACAGTACTGGCAGCCGCAGGCGTAGGTTTGTTGCTTGGCTATCTGTTGGGTAACAAACGTCGTGATTAAATAAGAAGGAAAAGTATGTGGGTTAACCTCCTTAAATTTGCAACCATGTTATTTTTCAACCGGAAAATAACTTCCATGACAGATAACTTGTTGCACCTGCGCCATCATGTTGCAGACTACACCGAAGAGCGTGCAAAACAGATCAAGCAGGACTTTCAGGGGGAAACCGAGCGACTTGCCACCAGTCTGATCGGCATACTGGTGGTATTCTCCATGTTCATCTTCACCGGATTGTTGGGACTGATGTGGTTATTTTCGCTATTATGGGAGCATCCAAACCGCACCCTGATTTTGGCAGTAGCCATGTCTATCCCGGCACTGATTGGTGTACTTGCTTATTTTGCCGTGCGTAGGGTGTGGCAGAAAAAAACATTGTTCGCGAGCTCAATAGCTTTGATTAGCAGTGACTGGAATTTGTTTAGAACTGAACTGGCGGATGAAAAGCCAGAAGTGGATCAACCTGCACCAGCAAATGATGCTGATGCTGTACGTTCTGCAACCCGATAACGAGAAAATTATAATGAAAAGAATTCTTCTGGTGGATGACCACAGTATCGTGCGCGATGGTCTGCGCAATCTGATTGAACTGGAATCTGATTTGCAAGTGACTGGCGAAGCCAGCTCAGGTGCAGAGGCAATACAACTGGTACGTGAAAAAGAATTTGATGCCATGGTGCTGGATATTTCCATGCCGGACAAAAATGGCGTTGATACCCTTCATGAACTCAAACATGTGTCACCAACCTTACCCGTGCTGGTATTGAGCGGTTATGCCGAAGACCAGTATGCGCTGAACCTGATGCGTAACGGCTGTAAAGGTTACCTTTCGAAGAATGCGGATTCCGACGAAATTATCCAGGCAATCCGTACTGTTGCGGCCGGCAAACGCTATATTTCAGCCGAACTGGCTGAACTGATGACCAATGAACTCAGCCACCCATCAGAAAAACAACTGCACGAGACTTTATCTGACCGCGAATTCCAAGTGTTTGTGAAGCTGGCAGCAGGCCAGACACCAACTGCGATTGCCGATGAATTGTTTATCAGCATCAAAACGGTCAGCACTTATCGCAGCCGTATCCTGGAAAAAATGGCGATGAAATCGAACGCTGATCTTACTTATTATGCGATCAAGTATGGCTTACTTAATTAAGGGCGGCGCTCCTTCAAACAACAACCTTATCACGTCGGAACCTGTAGGCACCGGACTTACATCCAAACAGAATAAAATTTCATACAATGTTCACAGGGTTGTGATTGGCAAATGCTCATGTACAAATTATTGTTAGTTGAAGATTCTGCTTTGATTCGCGATGTGATAGTCGAGATGCTGCACGACTGTGAGCAACTGGCGATTGAAAATATTGCCACCACCAGTGACGAAGCTATCAATTTCCTCAATACTGGCGAATACGATATGGTGGTACTGGATATCGAATTAGCTAAAGGCACCGGTTTTGATGTGGTACGCCATACCCAGCAACAGAATTTCCCATTCAAGATACCCGACATTGTCATGCTAACCAATCATGGTAATGGTTACTACCGCAACCTGGCCCGCGATATGGGTGTGGAATACTTCTTTGATAAATCATTACAGTTTGATGAGTGCATGGAAGTGATCCAGCAACGTGCTGGTGTTCCGAGCTGAATCATTGAACCTCACTAATCCGATTCTTTAACGCCTGTGTGGCGCTTATGAATATTCAAACCTGGGAAATGCTCAGCTACATTGTCACGGTAGTCGGTTTACCGCTGGCGATTCTCACTTTTATGCTGGAACAGCGTAAAGAACGTGAAAATGAAGATGAAGAGGTATACCAGCTACTGGCCGACAACTACACCGATTTCCTTAAACTTGTGATGGCAAATCCAGACCTGCAATTGCGTTCATTGTCACAATCCAAAGAAATGACAGATGAACAGGAAGAGCGAAAACTGGTCTTGTTCGAGATCCTTATTTCCCTGTTTGAGCGTGCTTATCTTTTAGCCTATGACGAAGATATGCGTGGCAAAGCCTTACGCCGCTGGATGTCATGGGAAGACTATATGCGCGAATGGTGCGGGCGCAAAGACTTCCGCCAGCACCTGCCCAGATTGCTGGTCGGCGAAGATGCCGACTTTGTGGCGCATATCAGCAAAATCTCACTTGAGCTTGAGTCTAAAGAAGCACATTCACAAGCAAATGCTTGATTATTTCTTAATCGGTGTCAGTTTAAAACCGGCCTGTTTAAATGCCTGAATCAATCCCGTCGGCCCGGCCAGATGTGCCGCGCCCACTGCAATAAAAACCTTTTCCTGCTGTGCCTGTGCAATACCGCGTGCAGCCATGCCGACATTGCGTTCATCGAGTAATTTCACGCGCAGACGCTGCCATAGCGCTGGCGGCAAAATACCTCCAGTGAGTGTTTCATCAATATGCGCCACCCGTTCTGCATCCCCCGACAGATAAGCACGCATGAGCCGTTCAAAATCTTTTTCTTTTTGCGCTTCGCTACGTTTCAACACACCACGCAACATTAGCAACTGCTCATCCATGGTCAGGCTATCCATCACTGCAAAATGCGCTTGCGGTGTTTCCAGGCCCAGGATATTTTTATCCAGTTCTTCCGCTTTCGCCTTCAGCAAAAAGTCCTGCGCAAACGGCGTTTGCGGCTTGGGTAAGTCAAATATTACCGCAAGCAACCATGGCTTCATTTGCAAGACCGTAGACAATGGCATCACATGTTTATCTGCCAGCAAAGTAACCTGGTCCAGCTCAGTCTCGGACAGCACTTGCTTTAAATCACCTTGCGGCATCCGCAATAATTCGGCCTTGGGCGTTTCAGCCACCTCCAGCATAAACGTATCAACATTTTTTAATGCGTTGATCACCACAGGCGGAAAATCGGTCACCCGGTTATCATCAGTGTGCATGGTGCCGAATAAATAACTCACCTGTCCTGCAGGAGATTCCAGCTGCCAGAAAAGACTTTTTTCGGCTGCCGCACCAGGCAGGCTCCACAAAAGTCCTATCAGTATCCAACCTACTATTGCATGCATGCTTGATTCCCGCTGAAGAAGTTGCCAATGAGTGCTACAAAACCATTTCCGTAGAAGGTGACAATCCAAATGGCTTTGTTGCTTTTTTAACACTTAAAAACAATCCAATTACATTTAATTACAAATTGATTGCTTTATGAGGCCAGATATTATTAATATCTGATAAAACGAGCTTACAAAAATTTAGCGTGCGAATGCATAAAGCTTAAAGATGATTCAACCTGACAACATCCGAATCAGAAGGCGTCGCCAGCTAAATATAGATAAGGACATGCACTCCATTTATAAGTGTCCCATCAAGTCGTTAGCGCTGCAACTCAGTCAGTGATTGAAAGCATCTGAATCAATCCGTCATACCTGAGCATTTCATCAATATTAGCAAGCACTTGTTAGCTTTGGGATTCCGGCTTCAGTCATGAAGCACGTAAAAATAGCATCACGTCATACTAAAAAAAGGGAGTTACCGTGATCAATAGCAAATTGGGATGGGCTGTATTACTTGTCATTTTGGGAGGTGCAAGCATCTACACACTAACCCAGAAAAAAATCGTTGATTCTGCCCTGTCTGAAGGCAAGACGGTCGCAGACTTTCCCCAAACGGCCAGTGCATGGTTTGACGCCATGGACAATGGCGTGCCCCTAAATGATGAACAAAGAAAGGGCCGCAATACCTGGCTGTTGTGGTCTGGCGGTAATCAGGATTTTTGGGATTACATGGCAGGGCATAGTTTCGGCACTGTGGATTTACTCAAGATCATGGATAGCCGTAACCGCCGCGACCGTTTTAAATGGTTTGGCATCATCAACGACCCCGATATGCAACAAGCCAAATCGGCAGATCAATACGGCCTGTGGCTGGACACACCTAAAGATAAACTGGCATCAGATGTCGATGAAAAGGTTTATGGCAAACCTTCCGGCATAGTAGGTTTACGGCTTTACCCTAATCCTGCCTTTGATGAAAAGGCCAAAGCCAAATGGGATGGTGCGCGTTACTATCAAGACCAGGGCTATTACTACAGCTCAAAACTTGTTCGCCCCTACCGCGTGGGCATGACCTGTGCGTTCTGCCATGTGTCATTTCATCCTTTAAATGCGCCGACGAACACGGCAGAACCTGACTGGAAAAACCTGTCCAACAATATTGGCGCACAATACCTGTGGATTAACCGTGTGTTTGGCTATGATTTGAAACCGGATAATTTTATTTGGCAACTGTTCAGAACCAGCCCTCCGGGCGCACTGGATACCTCATTCATTGCAACAGATAATATTAACAATCCAAGAACCATGAATGCCATTTACAGTGTGGCGGCAAGGCTGGCAACGGGACATAAAGAAAAACAGGCGGGTGGCAATCTTGACTTGCCGAATCAGCAAGCCGAGATGGTGGTTCCTCACATTTTAAAAGACGGAGCAGATTCGGTTGGTATTTACGGCGCGCTGAGTCGTGTTTATGTGAATATCGGGCAATTCCACCAGCAATGGATCAAGAATCACAACCCGATTCTGGGTGGCTTGCCGCAATCACCATTTGAAATCAAAAACGCGATGCATAACTCGGTATATTGGCAATCCACCGCTGAGCGCGTGGGGCCCTTAGCAGATTTCTTTATTCAGGCTGCACAACCCACCGCTTTGCTAAGCACACCTGAAGGCGTCCGTTACCTCAGCCAGGACAAGAACGTCCTTCATAGGGGCAAAGAGGCGTTTGCGCAGCAATGCGCAAGCTGCCACTCAAGTAAACAACCAACCGCCGTGCCCGGCAGCGAGGAATACAAGACGCAGCTGTCAGCGATAGTCATGTCTGATGATTTTCTTAAAGATAATTACCTGTCTACCGATGCGCGCATCCCCATTACAAAATTGCAAACCAATGCCTGCAGCGCCCTGGCAACCAATAGTACTCGCAACCATGTATGGGATAACTTCTCCTCAGAAACCTACAAAACGTTACCTTCTGTAGGCGAAATTGTCATGGAACACCCTGTCACCGGCAAACCATTTAAATTCATGGCGCCGTCTGGAGGGCCGGGTTACCAGAGAGTACCTTCGCTCATTTCAGCCTGGGCAAGCGCACCGTTTCTACACAATAATGCTTTAGGCAGCTACCATCAGGACCCTTCAATTGCAGGCAGGCTGGTGGATTATGAGGATGCCATGCAAAAACTACTATGGCCGGAAAAACGCGATGGATTCGGATCTATCTATCGCACCACCGAAGAGAGCTGGATCAAAATACATCCTACTTTCATACCGGCAGTATTATCGCCCTTTCTTAAAGAGCTGGAAGATGACACTGGCAATATTGCCATCGGCCCGATTCCCAAAGGCACTCCGGTGAATTTACTGGCGAATATTAACTTCTCTCTGGAGGATAAAGACCAGCTCAAAAAAACCCTGAAGGTATTAATCAAAGTGAAAAAGGCGCTGATCCTTATTCACCAGAAAAACTTGAAAGGTGACGACGCCACGGCTGTGTTACTGCCATTAATAGACCCATTGATTTCCATCAGCAAATGTCCGGATTTCATTACAGACAAGGGCCACTACTACGGCACCAAGCTTAGTGACGAAGATAAAAAAGCACTGATTGAATACGTAAAATACTTATAAAAACCAACGTGGGAGCTCGATCATGGCACAGGACAATGAAGCCGAATTCGATTATGTAGTCGTGGGTTCTGGTGCTGGCGGCGGCACAGTAGCACCCAACCTGGCCAAAGCTGGTTACCGCGTGTTGCTGCTGGAAGCGGGTGGCGACGATGAACCCTGGAATTATCAGGTACCCGTCTTTCATCCTAATGCTTCGGAGGATGAAAGCTTACGCTGGGATTTTTTTGTACGCCATTATGCCAACGATGACCAGCAAAAACGCGACGGCAAACTAAGCACCGAACAAAATGGCGTGCTATACCCGAGATCGGGCACGCTGGGCGGATGTACTGCCCATAACGCCATGATCACCGTTTGTCCGCATAACAGTGACTGGGAGCATATCAGGCACATCACCGGAGATGACTCCTGGAGTGCCGACAACATGCGCAGCTATTTTCAGCGCTTGGAAAACAACCGCTCGCATCCGGTACAACGGTTTTTTGCCAAACTGACCGGCTTCAACCCCGGCCGTTTTGGATTTAATGGCTGGTTGCAAACCAGCATGCCAAGACCAGGCATCGATATCCTTAAAGATGCTGCATTGTTACAGCTACTCAAATACTCAGCTGTTAACGCTTTAAAGCAGATCGATACCCCCCTCAAAGTATTAAAAGCCGGACTCAATGCCCTGCTGGACCCGAATGACTGGCGTCAGGTTAAAAAAAGCGCGCAAGGCTTGTGCTACACACCTCTGGCCACAAAAGATGGCAAGCGCACTGGCACAAGAGACTTTATCCGGGCCATCCAGAGCCAATATCCTGACCGATTAGTGGTACGTACGCATGCTTTGGTGACGGAAGTATTGTTTGATGAAAACAACACCGCCATAGGTGTGGCCTATCAGGAAGGCAAGCATTTATACGCGGCGGATCCACGCTCCAAAATTGCCGCCAACACAGGCATCCTCAAAAAAGTCTTTATCAAAAAGGAAGTCATTCTTTGCGGGGGTGCTTTTAACACCCCACAACTGCTGATGCTGTCAGGCATAGGACCGGCAGAAGAACTGGCCAAACATCATATTCCGGTCAGGCTAGCTTTGCCTGGTGTCGGCAGAAACCTGCAGGACCGCTATGAAGTCGGCGTCGTCAGCGAAATGCATGCACCTTTTTCACTGCTGGACGGTTCTACCTTTAAAGGCCCTGCCCCGGGCGAAACACCAGACCCTCAGTTTGTTGACTGGTTAAAAGGCAAGGGCGTCTATACCACCAATGGCGCAGTCCTGGCTGTCGTTATCAAATCCAGCCCGGATAAGACTGAGCCCGATCTCATTATTTTTGGTCTGGCTGGAAAATTTTACGGATATTTCCCTGGCTATTCCGACATTATTACCGAAGGGCACAAACACTTTACATGGGCGATCCTGAAAGCCCACACCAACAATACCGGTGGCAGAGTGACCCTCAATTCCAGCAATCCTCAAGACGTGCCGAATATCAATTTCCACTATTTTGATGAAGGAACAGATACAAAAGGGGAAGACCTGGCTGCCGTAGTGAGTGGCGTTGAATTTGTGCGGCGGATGACAAAACAAGTCGACCATTTGATTAAACATGAAGTCGTTCCCGGTGCACACATAGATAACCGGGAAAAAATAGCAGACTTTGTCCGAGATAATGCCTGGGGGCATCATGCTTCATGTACCTGCAAAATTGGCGCAGATAATGACACTATGGCCGTCCTGGACAGCCGTTTCAGGGTACGCGGAACAAAAAATCTGCGCGTGGTAGACGCATCTGCTTTTCCTAAAATACCGGGATTTTTTATTGTGTCTTGCGTTTACATGATAGGTGAGAAAGCTGCTGATGTGATTCTCGAGGATGCTAAATCACATCAATCCTGAGGTATCCACGGCATATAACAGTCTACGCATTGATGGAGAAACATAATGAGCCTGATCCATGATCACCAGTTTGATATTCATCTGGAACACCAGCATATTGAAGAGCACAGGCAACGCTATGGTTTAGGTGATAGCAAGCAATATAGCGCTCTGGCGATTTCTGGCGGCGGTGTGCGCTCTGCCTCTTTTGCACTGGGCGTCATGCAAGGCCTGGTATCTGCCGATATCATGAAAAATGTAGACTACCTGTCTACAGCATCAGGCGGTGGCTATATAGGTTCAACACTGACCTGGCTGCTTAACCAGATAAATGCATCTCAGCCACAACAGCCTGCGAGTGTTGAAGCAGGCCACTTCCCCCTGGGCAGAATAAAGGCTGGCAACGGTAACAATAATGCGCCTGACGGCAATGCTGAGCTCGACTTTATCAGGCATCACAGCAGCTATCTCACGCCAACCAAAGCCTTAAATTACATCTCCCTGTTAGCCGTCATACTGCGCTCCAGTTTCGTCTCAATCACCACTTATTTTCTGGCGATTTCAGCTTTGCTGTTTATTTTTGTTAGCCTGGGTGCGTTTGAGCCTGTTGTTACTTGCGTTACGGACTGGTTACCGGAGGTTTTGACCTATAACTGGTTTTTGCTGCTGGCGGCGCTGATGGTATTTGTATTCGCATCCGGCTCTTTTATTTATGCCGTTTTCACCCGTATTCTGGCTTCAGAATCGCTTTATCAACCCCGCACCAGATTACAGACTTTTTTTGGCAACCTCATTTATGGCGGCGTGATCGCACTGATACTGGCAAGCATTCCGCTATTGCATGCGCTACTCACTCACCTGGGTAGTCTGTACACAGAAAAAGGCTTTGCCGGGTTAAGTACATTCCTGGGGTTTGTCATGGGCGTCATACAGTTTTTCCGCTTGAGAAAAGGTTGTGTCAATGACAAGCGAAGCCAGCTGCTTATTTTCGGCGCAGCGACCTTACTCATTTACGGCCTGTTCTTTTCTGCTTATTTATTAGATCTGGCTATCATCAACCATGAGCGGCCCATTTTGCTGATGATAGTCTTATTTATAGCGGCAGGCGTGTCCGGCTTGTATATCAACACCAATTACATCAGCCTGCACCGCATGTATCGCGACAGGCTGATGGAATGTTATTTACCCAACCTGGAGAACATCAGAAAAAATATCTGGGGCTATGCCTCCGTTGCAGATCAAACCGGGCTGGACCAGATGTGCCAAGGCCCTAACCAACGTCCCTATCATATTATCAATACCAACCTGGTGCTATCGACTTCAAAGAAAGTGCAATATCAGTCAAGAGGCGGCGATAGCTTTATCCTGTCGCCACTGTTGTGCGGATCTACTGCCACAGGCTGGGTGCGCACTGCGTCCTGGTTAAAAGATACCCCAAGCAGTAGCGGTATGACACTGGCCACGGCTATGGCTGCATCCGGTGCATCAGTGAATCCCAATGCCGGCAACAATAGCCGGGGAATGGCAAGAACACCTTTTATTTCTGCCGTACTTTCCCTCTTGAATGTACGACTGGGCATCTGGGCGACTAACCCACGTTTTTATGAAAGAAAACTCAGTAAGCCTGCTTTTCTTACAACGTTGATCAAATCCTTCAACGAAAACGAGGCCCAGATTGAACTCAGCGATGGAGGACATTTCGACAACCTGGCAATTTATGAGTTAATCCGCCGCAGGGTGAATATCATCGTCGCTTCAGATGCGGGTGCAGACAAGCACTTTGTATTTGATGACCTTGGTAATTGCATAGAAAAAGTACGCGTGGATTTTAATGTGAATATCCGCTTTAACGACCCGCTATTCACACTTGATAATTTACAACCTGGCAGCGCCGGGGCAAGCCAGCGCGAAATATTGAAATATGGCCTGGCAAAGAATGGATTTGCCATTGCCACTATTGAATACCCGCCTCTTGATGATGAAAATCAAACGCCTGTATACGGCACCTTGATTTACATCAAAGCCACCATGGTTTCTGAACTGCCGGTAGATGTGCTTAACTTCAAAGCCTCGCATCCGGACTTCCCGCATGAGCCTACTTCAGACCAGTTTTTTAATGAAATTCAATTCGAGGCCTACCGTGAATTAGGCTACCAGATCACAAAAAACATGGTGAAGGAATGCAATAGTCATGCCTGGCGAAAACATTTCATTTGACCCTAGCCAGCTATTTTCGAGAGCCATGATGAAAAGAATAAAATCACAGGTCACAGCCACTTTGTTAGTGGCGCTTGCCATCACCGCATGTTCTAAACTCCCTGAATATCACGCCGTGGATGAAACCCACTGGCTGGACCAGAACTGGTCACCCGATATGTGGAACCAGTTTTACCATGTTGCCCAAGGCACAGAAATCATGCCTTACAAGTGGTTTCTTGCTTTGGAAGAGCCAGTGATCAAGCTGCATGGTGAAGTGCCCCTGGTAAAAGACATATCCAATTTGGGCAGATATGGTTTCTTACCAGACGCAGCGAATGCCAGTAATAACCCGGATGGCCTGCCGGTGGGCTTTGTCAAGGATACCGCATTCAGGAACCCATACTCCGGCAAGCAGCAAACCATGCTTGGTTTTACCTGCGCAACGTGCCATACCGGACAACTCAATATCACTACAGCGCAACAATTAAGGGTTGGATTGCGGATTGATGGTGGTCCTGCAATGATAGATTTGCAGACTTTCGAAACAGACCTGGCAAAAGCCTTGATTTTCACCGACAAAGTACCTTTCCGCTTTGAAAGGTTTGCCAAACGTGTGCTTGGTGAAGACTATACGCCGGAGGCTGCAGAAAACCTGCATCAGGAACTGAAAGTCTTTCTTAAAGCAGGCTTCAGAGAACTTAAATTAAATACCTTCAAAAAGATATATCCGCATGCACCGGGGTTTGGTCGCGTTGACGCACTCAACCGCATTAACAACCAGGTGTTTGGCTTACAGCTGGATGAAGACAATATGCATACAGCCGATGCACCGGTGGCTTATCCGCACATTTGGGAAACCAGCTGGTTTTCTCATGTGCAATACAATGGCTCGGTGCCCAACCCTTTGCTACGTAACATTGGTGAGTCGCTGGGAGTGAAGACGCCTATTGTGCTCACCGGCGACGCATCTAACTGGTATAAAACGGCTTCTCATATTGATAACCTGGTAGTGCTTGAACAATGGCTGGCGGGCAATGCCCCTTATCAAGGCTTGAGAGCGCCACAATGGCCAGAGCAGTATCTCGGAAAAATAGACCAAGGCAAAGCACAAGCCGGGAAAGTGCTGTATACCCAGCATTGTGCCAGCTGCCACCTGCCACCACATACAGAACTTATGCAGGACCTGCATGAGGAGCAGCCCAGATTCTGGACCAAGCAAAATACTTTGGGTCAACGCTTGTTAGATACTCCGATGGTGCCACTCGATCAGATCGGTACCGACCCAAATCAGGCCAGCGGTTTTGTAGAGCGGACTGTAAATACCAAACATTTGGGGTTAGGGGAGATGAACGCTGGTGTAGCGCTGGACACTATAACCAGGCTAGTCGCAGAGCGTTATTTTAAAGAAAACAATATTCCGCCTGATCAGCAAATCATCATGGGCAATGGGCACAAGGTCGGCAGTGAGCCGCCAGTGGCCGAGCGCCATTACAAAGCCCGTCCCCTCACAGGTGTGTGGGCGACTCCGCCGTTTTTGCACAACGGTTCAATTCCTACGCTTTACGCCTTGCTATCGCCTCTGAGCGAGCGTCCTGAACATTTTTATTTAGGTACGCATAACTATGACCCGCTACATCTCGGCTATCTGAGTACCGAACAGGCTGGAGGCTACTTGTTCGACACCACTATCAGCGGCAACCATAACACTGGCCATGTATTTGATGACAATCATGACCAGGGGACTATAGGGCCCAAGCTCACTGAGGCGCAACGTTGGCAATTGCTTGAATATCTGAAAACCTTGTAAATTTAGGAGTTACGCAATGGGGCAGTACAACACGCGCAATGTTGCACACTTTGACTTTAGAGGCTATAAACAAGTGGTAGACCCCGGCGGCCTGGGGCAACTATCGCCAAAGCCTGACTATCATGTACTCGCAGAAGGAGATTCCTGGTTTAATATTGTCGGCAATACCGGCGCTTTCAAACCCAGAAATGTCCTCGATACCCTGACGTTTAAGCGACGGCCCACGGCCCTGGTCAATCTGGCGAGAAGTGGTGACACGGTCACCCATATTTCGCAAGCACTGCATGATGGCACGCTGGAAGAAGCCCTCAAGCACAGAAAATGGGATTTAATTCTGTTGAGTGCGGGTGGCAATGACCTCATCGATGCACTCACTAATCAGGGGCAATATCTTGTCGAAGGAAAGTATTTATCCATTCTTCAAAATCATGCTACAACACAAAATTATCAAAGCTTTATCAACCAGCAAGATTTAAGCAGCCTCAAGCAACATCTTGTTGCATCTTACCAACGGTTTCATCAGTACAAAATAAAAACAAGTAACAAGACTACGCCTGTACTCATTCATACCTACGATTACCCTACCCCAAACGATGCAAAAGCAAGATGTGTCGTCAGACTCGGGGCCTGGCTTTATAAAGCGCTCAAATATCAAAATATCCCTGAAACATATTGGTATCAGATTTCTGACTTTTTGTTTCTAAGCCTGAGAGACACCCTGCTTGAGCTGCCTGCCATCATCGATAGCAGTTTCAACGTCCTTAATACCTGCGACACCCTGAAGCGGGCGGCAATCCATCAGACAGGCAATACCAACGACTGGCTGAATGAGATTCACCCGAATGCAGCCGGACTTGAAAAAATCGGGGAAAAGTTATCCAAAAAAATCACCACGTTAATCTGAATCAGATAAAAATCAGCCGCCCTGATAACAGGTAAAAATCCCTTTAAATCCTGTACTCCATTATCGGAAAAAATAAATTGGCTACAGCAACTGACATTGGTTGCTCAGGTATGGCGATAACTGATTGCAAATTGTAAGGAGAGGTTTGAATGCAGTTTAAAGCGAATGCGAAACCCATTTCCCAGCAAGGCTTAAGCCGTGCACTTGAAAAATTGCAGATGAGCCCTGCTCAAACCGCTGCCTTATGGTCAGTTTTCGAGGTGGAAACCTCGGGCACCACACAAGGTTTTGGCTTCCGGCCGGACAAACGGCCACAGATTCTTTTTGAGCGTCATATTTTCCGTAAATATACCGATCAGCAATTTAGCAAGGCATACCCGGATTTGTCCGGGCCGCAAGGCAACTATGGTGCACTCAGCCTGCAATACGAGAAGCTTGATCGCGCACTTACCTTATGCCATCAACATCAACTGGGAGCTGAGCCTGCATTAAAAGCCTGCTCATGGGGCATAGGGCAAGTAATGGGCTTTAATCACGCACTGGCGGGGTATGCTTCTGCCACGAAAATGGTTCAGGCAATGATCCTCAGTGAAGACGATCAATTATGGGCGATGGTGAACTTCCTGGACAGCACGGGTCTGGCAAAACATCTAAGGTCACAAAACTGGACCGCATTTGCCAAAGGTTATAACGGGCCCAGCTATGCCGCGAATCATTACGATGTCAAACTGGCTGAGAACTACGCACGTTTTTCATCCGGCTCCATGCCCAACCTTGAAATCAGGACAGTACAAGCAGCTTTGCTGGTGTTGGGTTATCCACCAGGAAAAATTGATGGGGTGCCCGGCCCAAGGACACATGCAATGCTCAAAAACTTCCAGATTTCCCAGGGTCTGCCAGCAACCGGCGAACTCGATTCAGTCACTTATCAACAGATTACGGCAACAGCATTTTTATGATGCTATTCCAGGCGTACTTACTAAAGTGAGTAACTCAACACGCTAACTCACTTAGCCAGGAGCAAGAAAAATGACCCTACCAGATTTAAAAATTACCGGGTATTTTGCCATTAACCAGCTATAAGACTAGCGTGAAGTAGAAGTTTTCTTTCTACTATTCCGCACCGGGCTTGCCCCGTTTTTCATCTGATTAAATCCTTTAGGCATGGCCTTGGGTACAAACCGGCTGCCGTCGGACTGCACAATCTTGGTCAACACAGCTGGCTGATAGGCAGGAATCAGGTGCTTTTTACCGTTACCGATCAGGTCTGCCCTGCCCATCTTCTTCAATGCCTCGCGCAGCATCGGCCAGTTTTGCGGATCGTGGTAACGGATAAATGCTTTGTGCAGCTTACGCACATTGCCTGCTTTAGGCACCGGCACTGCTTCTGAATCCTGCGTCACCTTGCGTAACGGATTCTTGCCGCTGTGGTACATGGCGGTAGCCATTGCCATTGGTGTTGGCGTAAATGTCTGCACCTGGTCCAGCCTGAAATCATTGCGTTTCAGCCACAGCGCGAGATTCAGTACATCCTCGTCAGTAGAGCCAGGATGCGCCGCAATAAAGTACGGGATCAGGTATTGTTTTTTACCGGCTTCGGCACTGAATTTTTCAAACATGCGTTTGAATTCGTCATAAGCACCCATGCCTGGTTTCATCATTTTGCTGAGTACATTTTCTTCGGAGTGCTCAGGCGCAATTTTGAGGTAGCCACCGACGTGGTGCTGTACCAGCTCTTTCACATATTCAGGCGATTTCACCGCCAGGTCATAACGCAAGCCGGAACCGATCAGGATCTTCTTCACACCGCGCAGGTTACGCGCCTTGCGGTATAACTGGATCAGGGACGAATGATCGGTATTCAGGTTTTCACAAATACCAGGGTAGACGCAGGATAACTTGCGGCAGTTTTTCTCAATCTCTTCAGATTTACACGAGAGCCGGTACATATTGGCGGTCGGGCCGCCCAGGTCAGAAATCACGCCAGTAAAGCCGTCCACCTTGTCGCGGATTTCTTCAATCTCACGCAAGATTGATTCTTCAGAACGACTCTGGATAATGCGGCCTTCGTGCTCGGTGATGGAACAGAACGTACAGCCGCCAAAGCAGCCACGCATGATGTTCACCGAGAAGCGTATCATCTCCCAGGCAGGGATATTGGCGCCCTGATAAGCCGGGTGTGGTTTGCGTGCATATGGCAAGTCATACACGTAATCCATCTCTTTGGTGCTCAGCGGAATCGGTGGCGGGTTTAGCCAGACTTCGCGGTTGCCGTGCCTTTGTACCAGTGAGCGCGCATTGCCTGGATTCGCCTCCAGATGCAGCACGCGCGAAGCATGCGCGTACATCACCGGGTCGCTGGCCACTTCTTCATAAGACGGCATACGGATGACCTGGCGGTCACGCGGCACTTTGGCGGCCTTGAGTGGCAGCGGCAGATTGATGACAGGTGCAGCGTTTGCTGCATCATCGACTTTTTCATCGGTGGCACAACTCGCATCACCTTTACCCATTTTCATGGCGTACGGGTCTTCATGCTTGTCTACCACACCGGGCCGATCAAGGCGCGTGGATGGCACCTCTACAAATTCATCCGGTACAAACTTGCGTATAAATGCCGTGCCGCGGATATCCTGCACCTCACTGATATCTTCCCCACGCGCCAGGCGATGCGTGAGTTCAATAATGGCGCGTTCGGCATTGCCGTACAGCAAAATGTCTGCTTTGGAATCAATCAGGATGGAACGGCGTACTTTGTCCGACCAGTAATCGTAATGCGCGATGCGGCGCAGGCTTGCTTCAATGCTGCCAATCACCAATGGCGCAGAAGGGTAAGCTTCTTTGCAGCGCTGTGAATACACAAGCACGGCGCGATCAGGGCGTTTGTCGGAGGCGGCATTTGGCGTATAGGCATCGTCAGAGCGGATTTTACGGTCAGCGGTATAGCGGTTGACCATACTATCCATATTGCCTGCCGTCACCCCAAAATACAGATTGGGCTCACCTAAAGCCTTGAATGCCGCGGCCGATTGCCAGTCTGGCTGGGCGATGATGCCGACACGAAAGCCTTGTGCCTCCAGCAAGCGTCCGATTAAAGCCACACCAAAACTTGGGTGGTCAATGTATGCATCGCCACTGACCAGAATAATGTCGCAACTGTCCCAACCCAGCGCATCCATTTCGGCGCGGCTCATAGGCAGCATGGCTGCTGTGCCAAAGCGTTTGGCCCAATAAGGGCGATAGCTGCTGACAGGTTTGGCTGTAAGGGAAGTATAGGTTTCCACGCGAGTGACCGGTGATGCTTGAGGATTGCGCATTTTACGCGTTAATCGATTGATTTGAAATAAATTTTTCAAAAATAATCAATCGATACTGCTGCTGGCACTACTGCAGTCAGGGATACAATCCAACAACCGGATAGTGATACCTGTCAGCGCACTTATATTTGTATTGCAGCCAGCCGGAAAGCCCTGTATAAACTGTGAAACAAGGGGAAAGCTTAAATAATAATTACATAAATATACAATGAAACACTACGCATTATTCAAAAAAATTCTGTTGCCGCTCGCAGCGTTAGGCCTGTCAGTCGGACTGATTTCATTTGCCTATATTTTTAACCAGCACCTGATCAATATTGAAACCAAGGCAAATGAAGAAACACAAAAACTTTCAAACCTGCTGATCACCGCCAAGACCCTGGTCAGTGAGCATGTTCTATCCAGTATGGCACTGCTACAGCAATATGCCTACACTCAAGGGCAGCCATCCATTCGCGGAACCACTAAATTGCTGGACACCGCCGTGCCCAACCTCTTGTTCGGCAATACCCCGCAAACAGGCAAGACTGAATTGGTGGACTCAGTCACCAGGATAGGCAGTGGCACTGCTACCATTTTCGTCAAACGTGACCAGCAGTTCTTTCGTATCGCCACCAACGTCAAGAAAGCTGACGGTAGCAATGCGTTTGCAACCGAACTGAATGCGCAGGGCAAACCGATCAGACAATTACTGAATAACCAGACTTTTTATGGGGTGGTAGATATCCTTGGTGAAGCATACCTGTCACGTTATGAGCCTATGCATGACAGTCATGGCACGCTGATCGGTGCATGGTATGTGGGCTATAAACTTAACTTCAATGCGATTGACCAGGCAATCCGGCAGTGGGGTTTCCTTGAAAAAGGCTTTGTTGCCATTACCGATTTCCAGGGCCAGATACGCTTCCTGACTGCAGGTGTCAGCCAGGCAGAAGCTACTGCTGCGCTGAATGACACCAACCATCAATGGAAAAAGGTCACACGTGAAGTTCCGGAATGGGATTTCCAGATTAACATCCTTTACCCCAGCAGTGAGGCCTACTGGTCTGCATTTGGCGCGCTTTCCCCGGCCTTGATCATTACCCTGATCGTGGCGCTGGTGGTGTTGATCGCTCTCATCAGCGGCTTGCGACGTTTCGTTCTGAACCCGCTGGGTGGAGAACCGGAAACTGCCAGGCAACTGCTGATGCACATTGAGCGGGGCAACTTCGCCGAAGACAGCACCACAGCACCGCCAGGCACGCTGATTGCCAATATGGTAAAAATGCGTCGCCGCTTACGGGAAATGCTGAGCCAGATTCACGCCAACGCCAACCGCCTGAAAATTTCTTCCAGTGTATTTGAACACGCCAATGATGCTATTTTCATTACTGATAGCCGCGGCCTGATTGTGCAATCCAACCCATCCTTTAGCATAGTGACCGGTTACAGCCAATCGGAAGTCATTGGCCAGCCACCCGAAGCCTTTGGGTTAGCCTGTCATGACCCAAATTTTTTTGAATCATTTTACAAAGCCAAAACTGTGCAGGAATGGCACGGTGAAGTCTGGAACCGGCATCGGCTGGGCGAAGAGTACCTGGCGGAGCTGGAGCTGTCACCGGTGATGAACGAGTCCGGCGAATTTGAACATTATGTCGGGCTATTCTCCGACATTACGCACGCCAAGGAACAGCAAAATATGCTGGAACACCTGGCTTACCATGATGTGCTCACGCAGTTGCCAAACCGCATGTTGTTTTCCCGACGCCTTCATCATGCCCTTATTGAAGCAGAACGAGAACAAACACTGATTGCAATCTGCTATATCGATCTGGATGATTTCAAGATTGTGAATGACCAGTACGGCCATGAATATGGTGACAAGTTGCTCACGCAATTAGCCAGCCGGCTGACGGATATGCTCAAGCCCTCGGACACCATTGCCCGCCTGGGCGGGGATGAGTTTGCCATGTTGTTGTGTGGCTGCCGCACGCAAACCGAATATAGCCGCTTGCTCAAAAAGCTCCTGGCAGCCATTGAAAAACCATTTTCCATTGATAAATTCAAGTTCTCGATCTCTGCCAGCATAGGCTATACCCTGTACCCGTTCGACCATCACCCGCCCGATACATTATTACGGCATGCCGACCATGCCATGTATCACGCAAAAACACATGGCGGCCATCAGTGCCACCTGTTCGACCTGGCGTCGGCGCAGCAGTCACAACTGCAACAGACCTTGCTCAAAGACCTGCTGACCAGCATCCAGCAAAACCATATAAAACTGGTTTACCAGCCACAAGCCTGCATGCAAACCGGGGATATTTTCTGCTTTGAAGCCCTGCTGCGCTGGCAGCACCCGGTGCGCGGTTTACTGTATCCACACGATTTCCTCGCTTCTGTGGAACATACCAGCCTGATTATCGATATCGGTTACTGGGTGATAGAAGAAGGCCTTCGCCAGCTCAGCATATGGCAAAAGCAAGGTTTTCATACGCAAGTCTCCGTCAATATTGCAGCCATGCATTTAATGCATAAACAGTTTGCCGACCATATCACCAGTCTGCTGCAAAAATACAAGGAGATACAGCCACAGCAGTTGCATATCGAAATTACCGAAAGTGCCGCCATCACTGATTTTGCCCGCGTTAATCGCGTGATCCAGCAATGCCATTCGTTAGGTGTATCATTTTCGATTGATGATTTTGGCACTGGTTATTCTTCTCTGATTTACTTGCGCCGCTTACCGGTCGACATTATTAAAATCGACCAGTCGTTTGTGCACAATATGCTGACCAACCCGGAAGATATGGCGGTGATCAGAAGCGTGATTACGCTGTGCCGCGAGTTTGGCCGTAAAGTCATTGCCGAAGGAGTGGAGAAAGCCGAACAGGCGCGTATCTTACGTGCGCTGGGCTGTGACTTTGCGCAAGGCTATGGCATTGCCCGTGCCATGTCTAGCGACAAGGTTGTAGAATGGGTGAGCAAGCACTCTCCGTATCAATTTGATTAGGCTCTATGCAAGATAGCTATTACCCGTTACCTGGCGGGCCAGTATTAATCCTGGACGAGCAAACGCCTTTTCCGCCATTACAACAGGCACTCACTGAACCCAACGGGTTGATTGCAATAGGTGGTGACCTGACGGCAAAAAGACTGCTGACGGCCTACCAGCGCGGGATCTTTCCGTGGTTTAGCCCTGGCGAGCCTATATTATGGTGGAGTCCTGATCCGCGCATGGTCTTGTTTCCTGCAGAAATCACCATCAGCCGTTCCCTGCGCAAAGTCATACAGCAGCAAGCTTTCGAGATTCGTATCAACACTGCCTTTGAAAGCGTGATTGTAGCGTGTGCCAATACAACGCGCCCCGGCCAGGATGGCACCTGGATTTCTGAAGAAATGGCACAAGCTTATAGTGAGCTGCACAAGATAGGCTATGCACATAGCGTTGAGGCATGGCAAAACGGCACCCTTGTTGGCGGCTGCTATGGCGTGAAGATCGGGCGCATGTTTTATGGTGAAAGCATGTTCCACCATGTCAGCAATGCTTCCAAAGTGGCGTTTGCCCATCTGGTGCAATGGCTAAACTCCAAACAAGTGGGTATGATAGATTGCCAGATGCACACGCCTTTGCTGGCAAGTTTTGGCGCCTATGAAATTCCGAGAGATCGCTTTATAGAAACAATGAATGACTTGCACCAGACAACTGACACTGCTACAGCATTGGTCACACCGTTGGACTCGCAATGACGCTGCCTAACGATATCTCGCTGCAGAAATTGCAGTTTTATGTGACGACAGCGTATCCCTGCGGCTACCTGCCGAAAAAACTGGCGCAAAGCCTGATCGCCACCCCGCAAAACCTGGTAGATGCCAGCGTTTACAGTGGTTTGATACAGCAAGGCTTCAGGCGCAGTGGCAAGTTTGCTTACCGCCCGCATTGCGAGCAGTGTAATGCCTGCATCTCGGTACGCCTGCCGGTAAATGCCTTTAGCCCCACCCGCAGCCAGCAACGTGCTGTGAAAAAACATGCCGACTTGCAAACCACCATTCTTGAAGCAGGCTATCACGAAGAGCATTTCGCCCTGTATCACGCCTACCAGAAACAAAGGCATGGAAACGGCCCGGATCATATTGGTGAACTGGAAGAGGAGGCCTCGCAATACCAGCAGTTCTTATGCCAGACCAATGTTGAAAGCATCATGATTGAATTCAGGGATGCCCACCATATACTCAAAATGGTGAGTGTGATTGACCTGGTGGCGGATGGACTCTCTGCCGTGTATACCTTTTACGACACCACTGACAAGGCAAGCTACGGTACTTACAGTATTCTCTGGCAAATCGACTGGGCCAGACAGCTGGGCCTGCCTTATTTATATCTGGGCTACTGGATTGCCGACAGCGAAAAAATGACTTACAAACAGCAATTCCAGCCGCAGGAAAAATTGATCGATGGTGAATGGATAAACATTTAATCTCCACCATGCCTCAGAAAACTCATGTGCAATTCATCCCCTGCACTTTCGATGAACACGCGCAAGCCATTCTAGACATACTGAATGAGGCTATCCTCAATTCGACAGCGCTTTATGACTACAAAGCGCGTACATTTGAATCGATGCGTAACTGGTTCCAAACCAAGCAGGACCATCATTTCCCGGTCATAGGTGCAATTGACGACCAAGGTACGCTGCTGGGCTTTGCCAGTTATGGCACTTTCCGCGCCTGGCCTGCCTATAAATACACAGTTGAACATTCTGTCTATGTGCATAAAAACCACAGAGGCAAAGGGCTGGGCTTGCAACTGATGCAACATTTAATTGAATCTGCCCGGCAAAACCAAGTACATGTCCTGATTGGCGGCATCGATATTACCAATACCGGCAGCGTGCAACTGCATCAGAAACTTGGTTTTGTGCACGCGGGAACGATCACACAAGCCGCATACAAATTTGGCCGCTGGCTGGATCTGGGCTTTTATCAACTGACACTGGATGCACCGGAAAAACCTGTTGAAGATTAGCCACTGTGTTGCCTTAAAACGTCAATCGTTTATAAAATCCTGTAAGCCGTAGCATGCTCGCACTGAAACTGACGGACGCCGCATCAGCCTGAATTAATGAATGACCTATTATTTTACTGAATGAAAGTCACACCACAATCACTCGCCAGGCAGTTTTGCAGCGGTACTTATGTTAACGTCACGGATGCGTCCCTTTGGCTGGAAACATTTGCCTACCTGGCCAGCGTTAATGACGACTCTATCTTCCAAAGAGAAAAAATCCACGCCTTATGGCTGGTTTACGGCGGCGACCTGCGCGCCAGAATCAGGGATGACCAATTGATCCTGCAAGTGTTACGCAAAGCATTGCCGGGTTATCGCGGTGAAGGCGTGACTATGTATCGCGGCGAGAGCTGGTTTTTATTTGACCAGGATAAGATAGGTTTTTGCTGGACCAGCGCGGAAGACGTCGCTACCTCGTATGCCAAAGGCTTGAACGCGGTGGAATCCGGCGGTGTGCTGTTAAAGTGTTATGCTCCTGCAGAGGCTATTTTAGCGGCGCCTGAACCAGGCACATCTTCTCAAGTATATATTTGTGACCCGGGAAAATTATTACGCCTGACTACGCAAGGCCTTTTCCCGAAATTATAGTAAGCGCATCTCGGTGCGTTATTTTCCCCACTGCCCGTAGCCTTTGAACTGTACATGCACTTCCTGCATTTGTTCTGCACTCAGCAAGTTTGGCTCGCCTATCTGCAATAAGCGCCAGTATTGTTCACACAGGCTTTCCACTTCCACGGCTATCGCCAGCGCTTGCGATAAATCCTTGCCAAGTGCAAGCATGCCATGATGTGCCAGCAGACAGGCTTTACGATCCTGCAATGCTGCCACCGCAGTATCCGACAAGGCTTGCGTACCAAACAGTGCATACGGCGCACAGCGGATATTGTCGCCACCAACCACAGCAATCATGTAATGAAACGGCGGCACATCACGCCCCAGACAGGCAATGGTTGTCGCAAACATGCTATGGCAATGCACAACTGCATTCACCTCAGGCCGTGCCTGGAAAATATCGCGGTGCATGCGCCATTCACTGGAAGGTTTTTTACCGGCTTCCGGGCTGCCATCCCATTGCATATACACCATGCTTTTTTCTGATAACTGTTCGGCTGGGATGCCTGAAGGGGTGACCAGAAATCCGTCTGCCAGCCGTATGCTGGCATTACCGGAAGTACCTTTATTCAAGCCCAGGCTAGTCAGATGCCGGGCTGCATCTAGAAGCTGTATAGCTGGTGCAGGTGTGGTCATAAGCTGGTTTCCAGTGACTTCAGTTGTTCTGGCGGAAATACACCGCGTTCGGTAATGATGCCGGTGACCAGGCGCGCCGGGGTGACATCAAATGCCGGGTTCAATGCCTGGCTCTCGTTTGGGATCACCCGCACACGTCTGACCTGTCCATCCTCATCCTGACCTTGCATATAGGCGACCTCATCTGCGTCACGCATTTCGATTTCTATATCCGTGCCATCTGTTAATTGCCAGTCTATGGTTGGCGTAGGCACTGCCACATAGAAAGGAATCTGATGGTCGTAAGCCGCAAGCGCTTTCAGGTAAGTACCTATCTTGTTACAGACATCGCCACTTTTAGTCACGCGATCCGCACCCACGATCACCATATCCACTTGCCCATGTTGCATCAAATGCCCACCGGCATTATCGGTGATGACCGTATGTGGCACAGCATGCTGCGCCAGTTCCCATGCAGTTAAGCTCGCCCCTTGGTTACGTGGCCGCGTCTCGTCCACCCATACGTGCACCCTGAGCCCGGCATCGTGTGCAGCATAAATGGGCGCCAGCGCTGTCCCTCCATCCACAGTGGCCAGCCAGCCAGCATTGCAGTGGGTAAGAATATTGATCACCTGCTCCGGGTTGGCTGTCGCTACAGCGGCAATCAACTCCTGACCATGCTGGCCTATCGCCTGATTTTGTGCGACATCCTCATCAGCAATGGCTTGCGCAAACACCCAGGCCGCTTGCGCGCGCTCTGCAACGGCAATAGATAACAACTGTTGCAGCATGCGCTGCACCGCCCAGGCCAGGTTGACGGCAGTTGGCCGGGTAGCGATCAATTGACTGGCAACACTTTGCAGTGTTTGGTCATCTGCATTATGCTGACAGCCCAGCACCATGCCATAGGCAGCAGCAGCGCCTATAAGTGGCGCACCACGTACCTGCATGCTACGGATGGCTTCACACATTTGCGTATGCGTATGCAGACGCTCGACCTCAAAGGCAAAGGGTAATTTGGTCTGATCTATGATGCATACGGACTGTGCATCGCGCCAGATGGTTCGGTAATGATGATTGCGAATTTTCATGAAATCAAAAACAGTATGGTTTATTTTTATTTACAAAAATGTGTGTAAAAGCGCTTGCATTTTTTTGTAGGACTAAGCCCGAATTTTCCATCCACAAAAACTGTGGATAACTTTGTGGATTGCTGTGTCTTAAAAGCGTAACTTACCAATTTATAAGGGTTTTTTCCAAAAGTTCATTTTTTAATCTATTTTTTTATCCTTTAAAATCAACAACTTAAATAGCACCACTATAATTGAAACACTTTCGTCACATTCTTAATGTGTCACTTTAAGTCATGTGCATAAATGGGCTAATTTCGGAAAAACTTGCAAAGAATTTTTGCCTGTCATTTCAATGAGTTGCGAAATTTCAATGCGCCGAATTGATGCCATTTCTTCAGCTATTAATTTTAATTGATCCGGGCTGTTTCGACCCTGGTGCCCGATCCAGACTGGCTGGATATCCGGCGCATCTGTCTCCAAAACAATATGTTCCAAAGGTAATTCTGCTGCCAGTTTTCTTATCTTCAATGCACGAGGCCAGGTCATTGCACCACCAAATCCCATTTTTAGTCCCTGCGCTGCCATGGCATCGGCCTGTTGGCGACTACCATTAAATGCATGGGCAACACCCTGGTGGATATCATGCTTGCGTAAATACTTGAGAATGGTATCGATAGAGCTGCGCACATGCAGGATCACCGGCAACTCGAATTGTTTGGCTAGCTGCAGCTGGCCTTCAAGCATGGCAATCTGGTGTGCTTCATTATCCCGCCTGATGTAGAAATCAAGACCGATTTCACCAATGGCGACTAACTGATGCGCCTGCGGCCCGGCCAGCACCTGCTCTATACTCTTTTCCAAGTCTTGTAGCGCGCGCTCAGGCGCCTGATCAACAAATAGAGGATGCCAGCCAAGTGCGAACACTGCTTGTGGATGGCCTGCACACCAGTTCATGATAGGCTCAAAAGTCTCAGCTGTTACGCCTGGAATCACCACCGCTCGCAATCCAGCCTGCAGTGATGCTTGCCAGACTGCCTCGCGGTCAGCATCAAAGTCAGGCGCATCCAGATGGCAGTGGGTATCAATCAGCATAGGGTTAAATTGAGTATCAACGTAGTGTGGCCTGAATGCGGATATCTTGGTCAAAATGACGGACATCCACAATATTCAACGCCAGTGATTGCGACATGGTCGTGTATTCAGGCAGCGCAAACATACCTGCACCAGCCGCGCCCATCAGTTTGGGGGCATAATAAAGCAGCAACTCATCCACCAAGCCGGTTTGCAGCAGCGCACCATTCATGACCGCCCCCGCCTCCACCATGACTTCATTGATTTGCTTTTCTGCCAGCTTTTGCAGCAAGGCAGACAAATCTACTTGCCCGGCACCATTCGGCAACGCCAGTGTTTGGACACCCATCGTGTGTAATCGTGCCAGTTTATCTTCCAGCGCATTTGTAGAGGCTGTCGCATACGCTATGAGGGCATGCCCTTGCTGCAATACTTTCGCCGTCAAGGGGATGCGCAACTGGCTATCCACTATCACGCGCAAAGGCTGCCGATGGCTCTCTACCTCCCTCACCGTCAGTGAGGGGTCATCGTGCAATACCGTCCCTATACCGGTCAGCATGGCGCAACTGCGGGCGCGCCAGTGATGCACATCGCGGCGGGCAGCCGGTGAAGTGATCCATTGGCTGACACCATTTGCCAATGCGGTTTTACCATCCAGGCTGGCGGCTACCTTTACCCGTACATAAGGCCGTTGCTGCGTCATGCGCAAGACAAAGCCGGGGTTAAGTGCCAGCGCCTGTGCTTCCAGTAAACCGGCACTCACCGCTATGCCGTGCGCTTGCAGATAAGCGATGCCTTTACCAGCCACCTGGGGATTGGGGTCTTGCATAGCAATCACAACACGGCCGACCCCGGCTTCCACCAGCGCATGCGCACACGGCGGCGTGCGCCCGTAATGGCTGCAAGGTTCCAGCGTGACGTAAGCAGTCGCGCCTTTGGCATTGATGCCTGCATGACGCAATGCATGCACTTCCGCGTGGGGCTCACCAGCCCTGAGGTGGGCGCCTTCGCCGATTAGCTGGCCGTTTTTTACAATCACGCAGCCGACATGCGGGTTTGGTGAAGTGGTATACAAACCGCGCCCGGCCTGTCTCAGCGCCTGCGTCATCCATTCAAAGTCTTGTGTTGTCCATTGCATAGTCTCAGATGATACAAAAAAACCCGCACAGGCGGGCTTTTGTTTGTTGTAATAGTTGATAAGTGAGTGATTGAAGAAGGTATAAGCTCACAAAGATATGCATGTCACAACCCTTGAGAGTAAAGAGCTTTGTTCTAATGAAAGTATGTTCTTCGATTGAAGATTTTTTCGCCTGTAGGCGAGTTACTTTTCTTTGCTTGCCCAAAGAATAAGTAACCAAAAGAAAGGGCACCCTAGCTTCCGCTGGTTCCCTGCGTTGCTCATCAACGTGGGCGGCCAACGAAACTCGCCCTAGCGGCTTGCAAAGAACGCAAGCCACCGCGGAACTCAGACAGACGCTGACCGAAAGCTCCCACGCTGACTGCGCTACTCGGCGCGTCAGATAGGGGCCCATTAAAATCACACGCTCTCAGTTAAGCTGAGACTCGCCGCATTTATTCCCGCGCTACCAGTGAAATAAACCTAACCAAAAAATGAAATGAAACAAAACCAACCAACCAACCAACCAAACAAACAAACAAACAAACAAACAAACAAACAAACAAACATTTGAAGTTAGTTTTGGAAGTTAAATAAAGCGACTAAGCGCTCTCAATGCAAAACCGTTAAACCAACTTCTCATCGTGGTGGTTTTAAATGGCCCCCTATCTGACGCGCCGAGTAGCGCAGGCAAAATAAGAAACAAGAGAGCGAATGTCTGAATCCCGCGGTGGCCTGCGTAGTGTGCAGGCCGCTAGGATGAGTTTCGTGACCGCTTATTTTGATGAGCAACGCAGGAAAAAAGCGGAAGCTAGGGTGCCTTTTCTTTTGGTTACTTCTTCTTTGGGCAAGCAAAGAAAAGGAACTCGCTGAGAAAGCGAAAAGGAATGGGGATTATCTGAAGAAATACCGATTATAACTTCAGACTAAGTGCAACTATTGTTACCAAGCTAAACATGGGCCTTACCTGGATTCTGGCCTACGCCAGAATGACGAGATGGTGTAGAACTAACCATTAGCGCATAACCATACCGCTACTCAAAACCATACTAATAAAAACCCACTTTCGGGCAAGTTAGGCAGAAAAAGAAGAGTGATTATCTAAATAAACACCTATTAAACTTTCCAGCAAAACTTCTTAAAGGTAGATAGTTTAATGCGAGGAAATCTGGCTATGCGTCAGCCGGCTATCCTGATCAAAATAAATCCTCAAAGCATGATACACATGCATGCATTTACCCAGGTCATACTCCAGCGCATTGGCATCCTCAAGGCTAGGACGTCCCAGCAACGCCATCACCGCCTCTTTTTGCGCGCCACGGATAAGGATGTGATTTTTGAGGTCATAGGCCATGTCTCCACGTCTGCAGTCCTTTTGCACGGTGTTCGAAAGTTCTATCCAGCGCGTCTGGTCAAACTTCTCGCTGCCAAACACTGCCTGGTCTTTAAAAGCCCACCAGGTAAAAAACACGATGGTCAGGATAAGCGTAAACACCGACAGCACAATCGCGGAGATCTTGATCAGTTTCATACGCCACCTTTAGGCTAATTTTTACGACTGATTAATTGTCCAGGTCGCGGATGGCATTATGGAAATCATCCACATCCGAAAAGCTCCGGTAGACTGAAGCAAAGCGGATATACGCGACCTGGTCCATCTGTTTCAATTCTTGCATCACTGTTTCACCCAGCAGGCGCGCAGGCACTTCGCGCGCACCCAGGCCGAGTATTTTCTGCACTATCCTGTCCAGCGCCTTATCCACATACTCGGTCGGCACCGGGCGTTTATGCAAAGCACGGGTGAATGACACCCGTAACTTTTCGCGCTTGAACTCTTCACGCGTGCCGTTTTGTTTCACCACCTGCGGCAGGTGCAGTTCTGCCGTTTCGTAAGTGGTAAAGCGCTTGTCGCACACCTGGCAACGCCTGCGCCTGCGGATGGAGTTCCCCTCCTCATTCAGACGGGAATCCACCACCTGTGTATCGTCAGCACCGCAAAACGGACACTTCATATCGTGATCGTCAGGCTGTGTTTACTTGCCGTAAACCGGGAATTTATCCGCCAGGGCATGTACTTTTGCCTTGGTCGCCGCAATCACATCGGCACTTTCAGGATTATCCAGCACATCAGCGATCAGGTGCGCAACCTGCTCGGCTTCAGCTTCTTTAAAACCACGCGTGGTGATTGCTGGCGAACCGATACGGATACCGGAAGTGACGAACGGGCTTTCCGGATCATTCGGGATCGCGTTCTTGTTCACTGTGATATGCGCCTGGCCAAGGTAAGCATCGGCAGCCTTACCAGTCAGATTTTTAGGACGTAAATCAACAAGGAAAACGTGTGACTCGGTACGGCCGGAGATGATACGCAAGCCACGCTCTGCCAGTGTTTTCGCCATGGCGCTGGCATTTTTCAATACCTGCTCCTGATAGACCTTGAATTCAGGCTGTGCCGCTTCCAGGAAAGCAGTCGCTTTACCGGCAATCACATGCATCAGCGGGCCGCCTTGCAGGCTTGGGAACACGTTGGAGTTAATAGATTTCTCGAACTCAGCTTTGGCCATGATGATACCGCCGCGTGGGCCACGCAGTGTTTTGTGTGTAGTAGAGGTGACGAAATCAGCATGTGGCACAGGGTTAGGGTAAACACCTGCCGCGATCAGGCCGGAGTAATGCGCCATGTCGACCATGAAATAAGCACCGACTTTTTTGGCGATTTCAGCCATGCGTGCCCAGTCAAAACGTAACGCATAAGCGGATGCGCCGCCAATCAGCAGTTTAGGTTTGCATTCAATGGCTATGCGCTCCATCTCGTCATAGTCGATCTCTTCTTTATCGTTGAGGCCATAAGGCACGATATTAAATAACTTACCGGACAGGTTGGCCGGAGAACCGTGCGTCAGGTGACCACCATGGCCCAGGTTCATCCCCATCACGGTATCACCTGGTTTCAGGATAGAGAAATATACTGCCTGGTTAGCCTGTGAACCTGAATGCGGTTGCACGTTGGCATACTCAGCACCGTACAAGGCTTTCAGACGATCTATCGCGATCTGTTCTACTTGATCGACAAATTCACAGCCACCATAGAAACGCTTGCCAGGATAACCCTCGGCGTATTTGTTGGTCAGTTGCGAACCTTGCGCCTCCATCACTGCCGGGCTGGTGTAGTTTTCTGAAGCAATCAATTCAATGTGCTGGTGCTGACGCTCAACCTCTTGCGAGATCATTTTGGCTAACGCCGGGTCGGCAACATTTAAGTTTCTTGAAAAGCTAAACATGACGATCAAGTTTCCGTTGACATAAAAATAAAGCGGGATTTTACCATGATGCGCCCATGGCTTGCACTTTTCCGGTGAGGTACCTCAAGTGTGAGATAGTCGGTGAGGTAAACGTGATTTCACCACTACCATGGCCTAGATAATCAAACCGGATAAACAAATAGCGCGCCAGCATTGCTCATTACGCACCAAAGATGTGCGCATTCCAAAACAGTTGTTGAATTGACAGCAATGAAAATAATCAAAAATTACGCTATCTACCTGATTTAAATAGCATTAATAAATCTGGCACAACTTATGCTAAATATAATCCGTAAGCGTATCTCCAAAATCGCTCCCTAAGCCCAACTTCGGTTGGGCTCTTTTTTTGGCCTGAGCCTTTTTGCGGATATCTAAAACGGATTGAAGAAGTAGTGATTAACGCTTGCCCTGCGATTTCAGTTTTTGCAAGGTTTGCTGGCAGCCCTCATTTGCAGGTTGATCACCGCTGCCTGGATCCAGGAAAGGCAGAATGGCGGCAAACGGCGTCACCAGTGCCAGCAACACACCCCCAGCAACACGTGCTGCGATTGGGCCTGGACTGATAGATACGTTAGGGTTTACGAATGGTCCGGTCACCATGATGGGCGAGCGCACTGTAAATGGTGAGAAGTTTTTCGGGTTAGCCTGCAGTTTGAGATTAAACTGCTCTTCTCCCAGATCCATATTGCCGTGAATATATACCGTGGTCACCGGGGTATCTATCAATGCTGCTTCAGGTGTCAACACGCCTTGTTTGGCATGCCAGCCCATCGCGGCACATTGCATGGGGATAGCGTGATCGCCTCTTAATAACAACCCTACACTTTGCGCAATATCCAGGCCCGCTGCTTCAACCACCAGATGCGAGATTTCACCATCACGCACCATCAATGCCAATTGACCATCCAGTGATTTGAGTAACGCGGCCGTAGAGCGGCCATGCCCAGTGAGCTTCGCCCTCGCATTTAATTCACCAGTAATATAGGCAGGCGCATCTTTAGCTGCCTCTTTTTTCTCGATTTTATCTTTGGCAGGCCGGTCTTCTGGTTTAACTTTAAGCCATTGCTCTAACTGGATATTTTTCAATCCTAACTGGATATCCCACTTCGGCACTGGAGTATTGACAGACTCTGCTTCATTGTTGGCTTCTGGTGCATCAATCAGCAGTGCGCCGGATAAACTACCCTGCGCAGTACCGGCATACAGCTTGGCGACGGTCAGCTTGCGATCCTGCAAGGTCAACTGGAAATCCAGCGGTGCAATGCGCTCCTTGAACACGCTTCCCAGCTCTACTGCATCAAAATGAATCTTGATATCCGCATTCATGCGGTCATAAGTTGCAAAATCCAGCGTCTCATCCGGAAATATTTTTCCTGGTTTCTTATTGCTGGCGCCTGTCGCGGTAGGCACAGGTGCACCAAATGCCGGCGCCAGGTCGGCCAATACCAGCAATGGACCTTTGACGTCGCCGGTGAGCCTGGGTTTTAAATCGCCATAATCATAAATGAATTGGCCCGCCAGGCGGCTTTGGCCTACTTTCGCGTCTGAAACATTCACTTTCCATTGATTGGTGTTTTTTTCTACTTCCGCTGCAATCCTGAATGGCGGTGTGCGCGGGAAAGCCAGGTCCAGCAGATCGCCGACATCGGCCAAAGACGGGCCATCCACATGTAGCTTGCCCTTTACGCGCTGGGTGCCGAACAAGTCATACACAGCACCATCAAACTTGAGATTGACCGCACCATATTTCAACCAGCCTTTTGAATTAATTGGAGGGGAGTCCTTACCCTGGGTAGCCACTGGCAGGAAACCCTGGGTAACCAGTTCGCCCTGCAATGGGCGTTTTCCGAATTCGCCTTTGACTTTCAGACTGGATTCAGGCGTTTTGAGATGCGCGCCTTCTTCAGTATAAAAAGTAGTGGTTAGGTCCGCCTTGGTCACGGCATCATCAATGCGCGCCTGGCCCTTGTTCACGGATAATTCCTCAATAAACGGGAAAGGACGTGAGGGACCGGAATCATCCAGTTCAAAATCCCAGGTCGCATGTTTTTTGTTATCGCGTTTCATGTAGGCATCGAGCTGTTCTGCGCGTATGGTTTTGATGCGATACGGCTGCCCTTCTTTTAACTCTAACAAATCGCGATAGCGCAATTTGAGGTCCAGCCCATGCGCATCTACCAGATATGGCACCTTGAACTCTGCCGGCGCTGAAATACTGAGATGCCCGACTTGCAGACGCAGCCCACCCAGCAATTGCAGATGAAAAGGGCGTTCGATAATGACATCCCGCTTGAGTGTCTTGGTGGTGAAATCTTGCAAGGGCTGGCGCAAAAATGGCCAGCCAGCGAGTTCACAGCACACAATAATCACGAAGAGTGCTAATAAAATGCCACCTACCCAACGCAGTATTTTGACACCTGTTTTGAGGGGGGATGACTGGTTTGGGGAGGTGTTGTTTGTTGATTCATCATTCATAGCAACATCTTGCCACGCTGAACCAGCATGACCAGTCAAGCCAGTCTGACAAGGGTGTAGGAGGATTCTGTCAATCGCAGCTCTTAAGCCAGTCACAACGTCAGCAGTCGGTTATAATTTGAGGCATATGTATCCCAGAAAGACGAGAATCAAATGAAATGGACTGACAGCCAGCGTATTGCCGAAGAACTGTATGACAAATACCCCGATATTGACCCTAAAACCATCCGCTTTACCGATTTGATGCAATGGGTCATGGCATTAGATGGTTTTGATGATGATGTTTCCCGTTGCGGAGAAAAAGTGCTGGAAGGCATTCAACTGGCCTGGATAGAAGAAGCCGAATAAATGGCTGCGATAACATTGCCAGGTTCCATTTTTAAAGCCTATGATATCCGCGGCATTGTTGATGAAACGCTGACTAACGACATTGTTTACCAGATAGGCCTGGCGCTTGGTACCCAGGTACACACTCGTGGCGAGCAATCCATTTGCGTTGGTTATGATGGGCGTTTATCCAGCCCTGACCTGGCCGCAGCCTTGACTGAAGGCATCTTGAAAACAGGTGTTAACGTTATTTCGCTATACATGGTCACCACGCCCATGGTGTATTTTGCGACTCACCATTTACCGCACAACCCCAGCGGCGTCATGATCACTGGCAGCCATAACCCGCCACAATATAACGGCCTGAAAATAGTCATTGGCGGAGAAACCCTGAGCAGCGAAGCCATACAGGCGCTCAGGCAGCAGATAGAGCAGCAACAGTTTTATCATAGCGTCCATCCAGGTCAGCTTTCTATACTCGACATTTACCCCGCATACCAGCAAACCATTGTTGCAGATATCAAACTGGCGCGGCCAATGCGCGTGGTGGTTGATTGCGGTAATGGCGTAGCGGGCGCTTATGCGCAATCTTTATTTGAAGCATTAGGTTGCAGCGTGGACCCTTTGTTTTGCGAGGTAGATGGCAATTTCCCCAACCATCACCCTGACCCGGTAGAAGCAAAAAACTTGCAGGATGTTATTAAAAAGTTGCAAACCGGAGACGCCGAACTAGGCCTGGCATTTGATGGCGATGGTGACCGCTTAGGCGTGGTCACTAAAACCGGACAGATCATCCGCAGCGACCGCCAGCTGATGATGTTTATTGAAGACATATTGAAGCATCAACCCGGCAGCAGCGTGGTGTTTGATGTGAAATCCACGCGCTACTTAAGCCTGTGGACACGCAAGCATGGCGGCAAACCGGTGATCTGGAAAACAGGTCATTCTTTGATGAAGGCCAAGATACGCGAAACCGGTGCTGCCATCGGTGGCGAGTTATCAGGGCACCTGTTTTTCAATGATCAGAAAGAAGGCAGGCAACGCTGGTTCGGCTTTGACGATGGCTTGTACAGTGCCGCACGTTTACTCGAAATCGTGAGTCGCGTGGCAGATGCCAGCGCGCTACTGGAAGCCTTGCCTGACAGTGTCAACACGCCTGAATTACAGATAGCCATGCGTGAAGGTGAGCCGCATGCATTGATTGCGCAACTGCAGCAATCAGTACAATTCCCGGGCGCCAATGACGTGATCGCCATTGATGGTTTGCGCGTTGAATATGACGATGGCTTTGGCCTGATGCGCGCTTCAAACACCACACCGGTACTGGTGCTGCGTTTTGAAGCAGATAACGAAAGTGCATTACTGCGCATACAACACATCTTTAAAGAAATATTACTGACTGCCCAGCCTGACTTGAAAATCCCTTTTTGAGCCTCCATTAAATGAGCATGTCTAATCCAGAGCGCATGTCCCAACGAATCTTCTCAAAAGGCCAGAGCCTGCTATATATGGTGCTTTGGCTAGGCCTGGCAGCACTGGTCTGGTTGTTGGTAGATCGCGTTCAGCATCCCAATACGCTGGAGCAAGTCGGCAAACTCAATGTCGCCACCCTGAAACGCGGACCGGATGGACATTACAGTGCGGAAGCCCTGATCAACGGCGAACGCGTGCGCGTGCTGGTGGATACCGGTGCCACCGGCGTGGCCATTTCCCAACATGTGGCTGATCGTCTGGGGCTGGTCAGTACGGATGCGATCAATACACACACAGCTAATGGCAATGCAGTTTCTTATCTGGTCAGGCTAAAAACGGTGCAGCTGGGCGGCATAGTGGCTAACGATGTTGCGGCAACGATTACGCCGGGGCTGGAGGGGGATGTACTTCTGGGAATGAGCTTTCTAGGGCGTATGGATGTCAGGTTATATCGTGGCGTCATGACCATTCGTGATGGTGAAGGTAGCGCAACACTTTCTTCAGAAACTGAAGCAAGAAACTAGCTTCGCCGGTAACCAAACTCCAGCACAAAATATTGCGGGTTCATCGCCGCTAAAGGTGTCCGCAACTTAGCTAGCTGCTGTTCCGGGCCATGAATTTCAATTTTCAATAATGTAGAAATCTCACCCATCTCATGCAGGATGGGCCTCAGGTTTTCAATATGCGCCAGCAAGGCATCGGCATCCTGAAAACCTTCGCGACAATGCGCCAGCCCTTCATCAAAACTGAAGCCATAATACAAACAGCCTGGCTCACGTGATGACCACTGCACATATTTTTCCGCAATCACACGGAAAGCCTCCGCCTGACCCGCATGAATTTGAAAATAAGGGCCTACAGAACAACAGGTATCTTGTGTCGCCATGATTAATCTCTCAAGTCAGCAGCTACTATCGCGCCAGCTCAGCACCTTCGACCACCACCCGGAAAAACTGTAAGGCAGCCTGGTCCTGGATGCGGACACCGGTCGCCACAGAACCACGATTGCCTGGTGGAATGCCGCCGGTAATCAGCATGGAGCGGCTCTGGTTCACCAGGCGGCCACGGTTATCGTATTGCAACATCCTGACTTGTACGCGCCCTACCGTGACATTGCTATTGTTCTGGACTGCGGCATAGACCAGGCCGGTATCATCGGCAATCGGCCCGGAAGGCAGATAACGGGCCGGATTACGCGGCAGGTCAATGCGCATGGCGCGGGCGGCAGAATCCTTGCCTATGTCAGAATCAGAACTGGCAGCTAACTGGTAATGTTGCAAGGCCAGGCCGGTTTCACCACGGCCTTCGGCTATTTGCCCCAGCAAGGCATAGCCGGGTGCGGTTGGCAGCAATACATTGGCTTTTTTCAGAAACGGCTCAGCCTGCTCTTTTTTACCGGCATTAAACAGGGCAATGCCGCTTTGCACATAGGGCTTGAAATAATCAGGTTGCAACTTGATGGCTTTGTCATACAAGGTCAGCGCTTCTGTGGTGTTTTTCTGCGTCAGCGCAATGTCGCCCAATAGCTCCTGGAACCTGGCTTCCTTGGGTTCTATGCTGATGGCTTTTTTGGCTAGGGACTTTGCTTTGTCGGCATCGCCTTTTTGCAGGGCCGCTTTGCCTTCATCATAGGCTTTATAAGCTTCACGCGTCGCCATCAACTTGGTGACTTTCTCGTTATAGACCTCCCTGCCCATTTCGCCGCCAGCGCCCAGTTCAGCCAGCGTTTTCTTGTTCTCATCGACCCGTTCCTGTGAGGGCGGGTGGCTGGCAAACAGGCCGCTGATAAAGTCCTGCCGCTTGCCTTCGCTCAAGCGGACAAAAGTTTCCTGCAAAGTCACTGCCGCAGCAGGATCATACCCGGCCTGTTTCATATACTTCATGCCATAAGTATCGGCCTCCGACTCGGCATCGCGGCCATATTTGCTGGTAATCAGCTGGCCGCCCAGCTGCGCGCCGCCAACCACCAGGTTGGCATAATTGGAATCGCGGGTCGCCAGGCCTACCGCCAGCATCGCACCTTGCATGAACATGCCGCGTTCCATGCCTTGGGCGCCATGACGGGCAGCCGCATGTACGATCTCGTGACCCAGCACTGCTGCCAGCTCAGCTTCACTATGCAGCTCATAAAGCAGGCCACGGTTAAAAGCAATCTTGCCGCCGGGCATGGCCCATGCATTGGGCACAGAGTCATTCAAGACGACAAACTCATATGGCAAATCCGGGCGATCAGATGCCGCTGCCAGCTTCTGCCCAACCTGCTGCACATAGCGGGTCAATTCTGCATCCAGAATGTAATCACCGCCCTGGGACTGACGCGCAGGACTGTAATTCTGCTGGCCGATCTGGATTTCCTTGTCCTGCGAAACAAACTGGAATTCGCGCTGTTTGGTCACTGGATTGATGCCGCAGGACAGCAAAGCCGCAGACAATAAAACCGGGCAAAGAATGCTTTTTTTAATCATTTTGATTACCCCCTAACGATGAGCCATCACAATGGGCGAGCAGGATTAAATTGCAAGGCGGGCAGCATTTAGACACCGCAAGATACATTGAGTCCATGAGGATTTCGGAAACGAAGTTTCCATGCAAGTCATGACGAAAATAAAAGCCTGATCGACACAGCATTTTCCGCGCAACCATTGCTATTAAGTAATGACAGTCGGCTGCTGCCTGCCGGTCAGTTGCGGCAACTGTGATATCTGGTTTGATACAGTAATCAGTTCAGCCAAGGCGTCCTGGGCATCCAGATGCTGCTGGGCAGGGTCTTCAGTGTAGGCTTCGAGATAAACGCGAATCGTCGCGCCTTCCGTGCCGGTACCGGACAAACGGATCACCACGCGCGAGCCGCAAACAAACAGGATACGCAGGCCCTGGCCGGAACTGACAGAGGCATCAATGGGATCTGTGTAACTGAAATCATCGACAGTGTTGACGGTGTAGCTGCCAAATACCTGCCCTGGCAAGCTGGCAAACTGTTGTTTGATATGGTTGATCACTGCCTGCGCATGCGCGGTAGGCACGGTTTCATAATCATGGCGGGAATACACATTGCGGCCATATTGCTGCCAGTGTTTGCGGACCAGTGACTCCACGCTCTCTCCGGTGGCGGCCAGCAAATTGAGCCAGCACAGCACAGCCCATAAACCGTCTTTTTCACGCACGTGGTCGCTGCCGGTACCAAAACTTTCTTCACCGCATAAGGTGACTTTTCCGGCATCCATCAGATTGCCGAAAAATTTCCAGCCGGTGGGCGTTTCATAACAAGCTATGCCGAGCTTGGCTGCAACACGGTCAACCGCACCGCTGGTCGGCATGGAGCGCGCCACACCTGACAAACCCTGGGCATAAGCAGGAATCAACTTGGCATTCGCGGCAATCAGCGCCAGACTGTCAGAAGGAGTTACGAAAAAACGGCTACCCAGAATCATATTGCGGTCACCATCGCCATCCGAGGCGGCTGAGAAATCAGGAGCTTGCGCGCCATAGGCCACTTTTACCAGGTCTTCGGCATAAGTCAGGTTAGGGTCAGGATGTCCGCCACCAAAATTCTCGGAGACTTCGCAGTTCATCAGGCTATCCACCGGCGCGCCCAGTCGGTTGACGAAGACTTCCTTGGCGTAAGGGCCGGTCACCGCATGCATCGCATCAAACTTGATGGTATGTCCGGCGGCCAGCCAGCGCTTGATTGCGGCAAAGTCAAACATGCTTTGCATTAAATCGGCATAGTCACTGACTGAGTCAATCACTTCCACCTCAAAGCCATCCAGTGTAGTGATGCCTATAGAAGACAAGTCCACCTCCGGTAGTTCGTCCACTATCTTGTACTGGCTAATCTGCCTGCTATTGGCAAAAATCGCATCGGTAATCTTTTCCGGTGCCGGGCCACCATTGCCGGTGTTGTATTTGATGCCAAAGTCATCGTCTGGCCCGCCAGGGTTATGGCTCGCGGATAAAATAATGCCGCCGAAGGTCCCATATTTGCGGATGATATTGGACGCAGCAGGCGTGGAAAGAATACCGTTCTGACCGACCAGTACTTTAGCAAAGCCATTGGCCGCGGCCATTTTGATAATCACCTGTATCGCTTCCTTATTATAGAAGCGGCCATCGCCCCCCACCGTTAAGATAGCGTCGGCGGGTATCTCCAGCGTATCAAAAATACTCTGTACAAAATTCTCCAGATAATGCGCCTGTTGAAATACACGTACTTTTTTACGCAAGCCGGAGGTGCCTGGCTTCTGGTCGGGAAATGGTTGGGTCGCTACAGTTTGAATCAGCATGCACATACACTCAGGTGATTAATGGGTTGCCTTGATTGTATTACAGATTGATGACAGTTTTTTTGCCATAGCAGCGATTCTGCATGACTTTTTTGCGATTCCCTCATCGCACAAACTACGTAAAATCATGAGCCGCTTTTACGTGATCACCTCAGTGTCATTTTGAAACACCGGCGTATAGTGGGAGTCATACAAGCACATCACATAGATGTACTGAGTTAACGACCAAAAGGAGACTATCATGTGGACTAAACCAGCTGCTACTGAAATGCGTTTTGGCTTTGAAGTAACAATGTACGTTATGAACAAATAATCAGCGCTTGTCTCAATGACAAGTTTGGGCTGAATAAAGAAAACCCGCTTAACAGCGGGTTTTTTGTTGCAAATTGCTTGCGTATAGGTGCCTGCGCATTTAGCCAACCTGCGACCAGAGCAAATTGACGCTCACACCCATCAGGAAAATGGCAAAGGTGCGTTTCAATACCTTTACCGGCAATCGTTTGGTCAGCGCCACACCTGCCGGAGCAAACAAGACACTGAACGGTGCAATCAGCATAATGGCTGGCAGGTAAAGCAAGCCAAAGGTATCCGGCGCATGAGCAGACTGGCGAATGGCATCTTGCACATAGCTGACCGTACTCGCCAGCGCGATGGGGAAACCCAGCACCGCAGAAGTACCGATCGCTTGCTTCACAGACACATGACGCATGGCAAGATAAGGCACCGTCAACGTGCCGCCACCAATCGATACCAGGGCGGAAATCACGCCTATCAATAATGCCACCAGGCTGATCTCCACGTTGCTGGGGACTTTGTGCCGGGTAGGTTTACGGTCTAGAAATAACTGGATCGCCGCATAAAAAGTGAATACGGCAAAGAACAGCGTTAGATAGAGAGCGTTCAGGTGTATCGCCACCAGCGTAGCCAGCAAAGAACCGACAAATGCCATAGGCACCATGGCCCATACATACGGCCAGACAATATTCTGGTTTTTATGATGCGCAGTAATGCTGGAAAGCGAGGTAAACACAATGCAGGCCATCGAAGTCGCCAGCGCCATATGAAAAGCGACATCCGCCGAAAATCCTTTTGCGACCAGAATAGCATGCAACATGGGCACCAGCACAATGCCGCCGCCTATGCCAAGCAAGCCGGATAATACGCCGACCACTACACCGATCAGGCAAAACAGCGCATATTGCTCAATAAAAAGTTGTAACCACTCCATACCCGCACCAGCCATGACAAAGCAGGACAGTATAACTGCTGGCCTGATGCAACTCCATGTGATTCAAAGCCGCTATACCAACGGACCTTGAAAATTAAAAATAATTAAGTTTAAGTAAATGCCAAACAAATCACTTACTCACATTTGATTGTTTGTTACAATCAATCAATGAGAGATCAACTTCAAAAACTAAAAGGTGGTAAAAGGCCAGGCGCAGGACGCAAGCCGGGGTCTACCACACGCCTGGAGGAAACAGTCGTTATCCGTATTCCTGCCAGCCAGAAGCCCGTGGTCAGCAACCTGATGGAAGCTTATGCAAAAAAACAGCGTTTTAACCAGTTAAAAGAAAACCTGGATCCGGTGGAAGTGTTTAATCAGCCAGTGGAGTATTTACAGCGTATCAGCCTGCCGCTGTTTGAATCCAAAGTCCCGGCAGGTTTCCCTTCGCCGGCAGATGACCATATGGAAGGCCGGCTGGATCCGAATGAATACCTGATTGACCAGGCCGATACCACTTTTTTTGTGACCATACAGGGCGACTCCATGATTGAAGCGGGATTGATGCCGGGCGATAAAGCGGTGGTTGATAAAGGCAAAATGGCAGTGGTAGGCGATATTGTGCTGGTCATGATTGATGGCGGATTCACCATCAAAACCCTGGCAAAACAGAAAGATGGCAACCCCAAGTTACTACCGGCCAATTCCTCCGGAAAGTATATGCCCATTCTTATCCAGGAGCCTATGCAGTTTCAAATATGGGGAGTGGTGACTGGTTCGTTCAGGCGTTTCCGGCAATAAAAAAACCGGCGCCATGCAAAACATGGGCAACCGGCTTTTTCTAACAATAGTACTGATTATTTGTTCATTACGTACATTGTTACTTCAAAGCCAAAACGCATTTCTGTAGCAGCTGGTGTAGTCCACATGTTGATCTCCTTGATTCAATTTTCGAACCGACACCGTGTCTGGTTCGTGTAAGTATTATCGACCGGCGAACTCAAATACCTGCTATTGCAGATCATGAACACCATTTAGAGAAATCCATGAACTCTCCCTCATTGTCAATGCACACCACACCATTCAAGCAGCCTGACAAGCGCGCAATCGCACTGGTGGATGTCAAAAATTTTTATGTCAGCTGTGAGTGTGTGTTCAACCCCAAATTACGCAACCGTCCTGTGGTTGTGTTAAGTAACAATGATGGTTGTGTGATATCCCGCAGTGCTGAAGCAAAAGCATTAGGCATCGCCATGGGCGCACCATGGTTTCAGATTCGCAAATTTCTTGAACAGGAAAACGTGTTTGTTCTATCCTCAAACTATGCCCTGTATGCCGATATGAGCAGTCGTTTGATGTCAATCTTACGACGATTCAGCCCGGTACAAGAAGTGTATTCGATAGATGAATCATTTCTGGATTTGACTGGATTCACGCATGTTGACCTGACTGAATATGCGCTAACACTGCGGCAAACTGTGCTGCAAGGCACTGATTTACCTGTGAGTGTAGGCATAGGCAAAAGCAAAACACTGGCAAAAATGGCTAGCCACTGTGCCAAACAAGATACCGCCTTCAACGGTGTATGTAACTTCAATGCGATGACTGAGGTTGATGTAGACGCTTGCTTGCGCGAGATTTCAGTCGCCAGTGTCTGGGGCATAGGCCGGGGTCTAGCCAAGCATATGCAGGATGAGGATTTTATGCAAAAGAGGCCTATTCACACGGCTTATGATTTAAAAATGAGTAACCCTGCCGTTATGCGCAAGAAATTTAGTGTCGTCATGGAAAAAACCGTGCGTGAACTGAATGGCACTACCTGCCTGGAACTGGAGCAGATACGCGGCCCACATCAGCAAATCCTCAGTACACGCAGTTTTGGCCAGACTGTGCGTGACCTGCAAACCTTGCAGGAAGCAGTCACCCTGTTGACCACACGCGCAGGCGAGAAGCTACGCCAGCGCCAGATGTTTGCCGGAAGTGTGTATGTCTATATCCGCACCAGTCCGTTCCGTGACAGCAAGCAGCAATACGATAATGGATTAAGCATTCCCTTGCATACTCCGACCAACAGCACCATGCGACTGGTTGAAGCGGCATTTAAAGCATTGAGACAGATTTACCGGCCTGGCTATGATTATATGAAAGCCGGTGTTTCATTAGGGGAGCTGGCGACGGCGCAGGCACAGCAACAGGATATGTTTGATACTTCCAGTACGCCTGACAAGTCAGTGCGGCTGATGCAGACCATAGATAGCATCAATCAAAAAATGGGCAGGGCCACCATTAAACTCGCCAGTGAAGGCGTGCAAAAACACAAACAGGCAGTCATTAAACAGCACTGGCGGATGAAGCAGGAAATGATGAGCCCTCGCTACACCACGCACTGGGACGAGTTGCTGAAAGTCAACTAAATCTGATGAAAGTAACTTCCATTTACAGACTCAGGCATGGCCACCTGCAGTCATGTCAGGTATCAATTCCTTCTACGATAAATACCCGGTATTGCGCTCCTTGATGTCGATGTTTGACTGCGGCTTGATATTTGGGGCTGTTGTACCAGGCTTTGGCTGCTTCGGCATTAGTGAACCGGTGAATCAAGCAGCCTTCAAATGACTGACCTTCCAGAATATCCAGGGCGCCATATCTTGCCAGCGGAGTCACCGAATGCCCCTCTCGGGCGAGAGGGGCCTGGCTGGCATAGATATCCATTTCTGCCTGATCCGTGGTTTGTTCACGCAGCATGACCACATAGGCACTCATGCTGACTGTGCTTCTTTTAAAAAGTGAACCAGCGTTTCGGCTGCAAGCGCTGAAGAAGCCGGGTTTTGCCCGGTGATCAGCAAACCATCCTGTACTACATACGGCTGCCAGTCCGAGGTTTTAGAGTAATGGCCGCCTTTTGCGGTTAATTCATCTTCCACCAGGAAAGGTACCACATCGGTCAACTCCACAGCAGCCTCTTCAGAATTAGTGAAACCGGTGACTTTTTTGCCTGCCACCAGTGGGCGACCATCGGGATTTTTGGCATGACGTAATACGCCTGGCGCATGGCAAACGAGGGCAACTGGTTTACCTGCTGCCAGCGTAGCCTCAATCAGGCCAATAGAATCCTGGCTTTCGGCCAGATCCCATAACGGACCGTGACCGCCCGGATAAAACACTGCATCAAATGCCTGATGCGAGACTGAATGCAAAGGCACAGTATTCGCCAAAGCCTGGGTAGCTTCTGCATCATTTTCGAAACGCCTGGTATCGTCAGTTTGAAACGCAGCCTCGTTACTTTTGGGGTCCAATGGTGGTTGCCCGCCTTTAGGTGAAGCCAGTGTCAGTTGCGCACCGGCTTGTTTGAAAGCGTAATAAGGCGCGGCAAGCTCTTCCAGCCAGAATCCGGTTTTAAGGCCGGTATTACCCAGGGTGTCATGCGAGGTGAGTACGATCAATATATTCATATGAGTGCTCCAGTCTTGATTAATAAATTTATTTACGTGTGTTGGTGATGGAATAATGAACGCTTTGATTCCATTTATGAAATTTATTATGTATATTTAAGTTATTCATATTGTGAATAACTTAATGCGTTACGACCTGAACTTATTACGCGTGTTTCTGGCACTGATGGAAGAGCGCAGCGTCACCCGCGCTGCTGACCGGTTGGGCATCACCCAACCCGCTTTATCTAATTCGCTGAACCGACTGCGGGATATCCTGCACGACCCCTTGTTCATCCGTGAACGCTATGGCATGCAACCCACCCCAAAAGCGGAAGAACTGGCGCCTGTCATCATGGAAGCGATTGGTCAGCTGGATGGCCTGGTTTTCGGTCAGCAGGCGTTTGACCCCACACAATCAAATATGTTGGTCACCATTGCACCAAACAGTTATGTGGAATACGTGCTGATTCCGGCCGTGGTCGCCAGGTTGCAGGCACTGGCACCGGGAATCAAATTACGAATAATGCCTTATGGAAACGATCTTGCCGAAACAGGCGTGATCTCGGGGACAACTTCACTGGTCATGGGCAGGTTTGTGGACCCGCCTGACAACCTGGTGGTGCAGCATTTGATGGATGATAGCCTGGCCTGTGTTGTCAGGGCCGATCATCCGGACATTGGCGATACCATCACAAAGGCGCAATACGAAACGATGAAACATGTGAATGTGATGCCGCCCGGCAAAATGCGCGCAGGCTTATTCCAGGCCCTGGACCGCCATGGACTGAAACGTGAAGTCGCGGTGTCAGTCACACATTTTCTTTCGGTGCCGGAAGTCATCGCGACTACAGATTACTGCACTACCCTGCCCAGCCACATATGTCGTCGCCTGCTGGGTGACACACGCCTGAAGATTCTGCCTACGCCCGTGGATCTGGGTACTTTCCCGATTGATATGGCCTGGCATGTGCGATACCGGCATGACCCGGCGCATCGCTGGCTACGGACTATGATAGAAGAAGTGGCCAGATCAGTTTAGTGATGTGGGATAAAACAGGCTGAAGTTACTCTGCATCAATCAAGCCGTGTTTCATCGCCAGGCGCACCATTTCCACCGGACTGTTGACCGACAACTTTTGCTTGATCAGCGTGTAGTAGTTGGCGACAGTTTTCTGGCTGATTTTCAGCATATCAGCTACTTCCTCGACCCGTTTACCTTCAGCCAGCAAGCGGAATACTTCGAACTCGCGCGAGGTCAGCTGCTGTAACGGGTTACTCTCGCCTATCAATGTTTGCAGCGCGACCTTTTGTGCTACATCCTGACTGAGGAAAGTACGGCCTTTGGAGACATCCAGCACGGCTTGCAACAGGTCATCAGCGACACCGGTTTTAGTGACATAGCCTTTGACACCGGCCTTGAGCGCCTGTGCGGCAAAAGAGACTGCCTCATGCATGGAAAAGATCACGATTTTGGCATGCGGGTAGCGCTGCAAGATACGCTTGGCCGCTTCCAGCCCACCCATGCCCGGCATGGAAATATCCATCAGTACGACATCTGGCGATACTTCGCCATAAATCTGGTAGGCCATCTCGCCGGTATCCGTCTCGGCCACGATTTCTATGGATTTGTGGCTTTCCAGTAGCCGACGCAAGCCTGAACGCACGACAGTGTGATCATCGACTAAAACAACTTTAACAGTCATGGTGCGGTGCCTCTAAGTCTCTCTTCTTTAAATTTCTCTGTGTTATGAAAGCGTACTTCTATCCGTGTCCCTTGTCCGGGTGCACTGGTGATATTCATGGACCCCATGAGTCCCTCCACCCGCTCCTGCATACCAGCCAGGCCGTAACCGCGGCTGGGGAGAGAGGTATCAAAGCCGCGGCCATCATCCTCTACACGCATGTATAAACCATCCTCCGCATCTGTCACCACTATCGACACCCGGCTGGCCGCCGCATGCTTGCTGATATTGGTCAGGCACTCCTGCAATATGCGGTAGACCGTCACCGCTACCGACTCATCCGGTTGCGAAAGATGATTGGATATCTCGTTCACCACCATGATATTGCGGTTCCTGTCATGCCAGTGGTGTATCAACTCCGCCAGCGCCAGGCTCAGCCCCAGTTCATCCAGCACGCGCGGACGCAAGCGGGCCAGTAAATCCTGAATGGTGAACATCATCTGCCGGGTGATCTGCGCAATCGCTGTCGCACTCTCACGCGCGACAGTGAGTTTCTTGGCTGCCACCATGGCACTGGCATCGATATGCACTGCCGTTAAATACTGCCCGATTTCATCATGCAGGTCACGCGCAAGCTTTTTACGTTCTTCTTCCTGCAGGTGAATAATCTGTTGGGTCAGCCGGTGGTTATTACGTATGCTCTGCTCCAGCGTGCTTGCCATGCGGTTGAACTTGTCACTGATTTCACTGAGTTCAATCTGTTCAAAACCCGGCAACCGGCTCTGGTATTCACCATGCTCAATCTGGTTCAGGCCTTGAATAATCTGCTTGACCGGCTTGAAGGTGGCCCTCACCGTCCAGTAGACAAATAGCAGCACACTTAACCCGAACAAGCCCACAATCGCCAGCAGGCCGGAAGTATCTTCCCAGATTTCACGCAGTTCAAAACTGGGGTCTGGCGTAATCACCAGCTCACCGATAAACCGCCCATTCAAAATAATATTCTTGCGCTTGGGCTCATTCAGCACGCTGGAAATATCCAGCAGGCTCACAAACCAGCGAGGCGGATCTTCGCCATCATGCTCCTCGCGCATAGAACGGTTAGACTCGCGCAAATGACCGGCAGGATCGAAAAAATCCACTTTCAGATGCCGGATATTCGTCAGCTCATCCAGGCGAAAAATATTGATTTCGCCTTTTTCGCCACGGTTAAGCCAGCCAAAATCGGTCATGTAATGTGCGATTTCGGCATCGAGCAAATGGATCACCAGATTGGTTGTGGACTCCACTTCTGCCAGCACATCTTCACGCGCATTTTTTACTACTGAAACTGCCCAGGTGAGCAACAACCCAATCAGTAACAGGGTAATAGTCAGGTTGAGTTTGAACTGTAAACTGAAGGATTTCATCATGCTCAAAGGATTGTAAGGTGTATTCACCAAAAACTTTCGGGAATTTTTCCCTACTCATGCGCGGGCATAGTGAGAAAACCACTCTATTATAGGATGGTCGGACCAGAACTGTAAGCAAGACAGGCGAGTGCAGGCAACTGGCCTGAACCCCGCTGACAGTGAAGACTAATGCATGGAAACTCTAATGTATGACCACACCCCAGGGCAGATTACCCACCGGGATATCCTTAATCTTGGTATTGGTTTGAGTATCAATCACCGAGACGTTATTACTGCGGCCATTAGCGACATACAGTTTTTTGCCGTCCGGCGTCAGCGCCATATTCCATGGCCGTTGACCGACAGGCACTGTCGCAATCACCTCGCGGCCGGGGGTATCAATCACACTCACATTATGGTCGCCGCCATTGCTGACATAGATACGGTTGCCATCGGCATTGACCTTGACGCCGTTAGAGCGCAGCCCTACTTTGATATTAGCTTGCACTTTCCAGTCTGTTGTTGAAACGATTTCCAGCAAACTGGCAGCTTCGTTAGCGACATAAGCCCATTGGCCATCCGGACTAAAGCCAATGCCACGCGGATGTTTGGTGGCTGCAATCAAATGTTCGGATTTGAGAGATTTTAAATTAATCACATCGACATCATTACTTTCTTCATTACTCGCCAGCAGCCATTGCTGGTCAGGTGAAAACACGCAATGTTCGGGATTTTTGCCCTGGGTGGCAATGGTGTGTTTTACCTTGTTAGTTTGCAGGTCGACCAAAGCGACAGCATTCTCTTCCTCCAGGCAGGCTGCGAGCAGTTTGCCATCCGGTGAAATGTCTATGCCCTCAGGCTCATCGCCCACTTTGATCAAGGCGGTTTGTTTGTTTTTTTGCGTATCCACTACCGAGACGGCATTTTTATCGCGCACCACTACATACAGTTTTTGATTGGTGGAATGAATGGCCGCTGCCTGGACTTTTTTACCCAGCCTGCCTTTGGCTGGCAACAGTTTCACCACTTCATCAGTCTGCGTATCAATGACAGTCACTGTGCCATCCTTTTCATTAGGCACATACGCAAATGGTTGGGAAAATACCGGGAAACAGAAGCAGGCGAATACACTGGCGATGAGTGTGTGCTGTAATTTTTTTTGCATAGAGCATCCTTAAAAAAAATCGGCCGGTTGCTGCAACAACCGGCCTGAACATGGAGATATACTTTATGCAAATCAATCAAATTCAGAATTTAAATTGATAGTTGCATCTTATGCGTTCAGGTTTCCAACCAACAGCGTCATGCTTCCCGATTTATCCGGGAAAGTTTCCCGATATCCGGCCACTCACCGTTTCCATCCTGCCTGTTAATCTAGTTACTCACATTTACCGCAGTGCCAGCTAAGGCACACGGCCTGTGAACTGGCCAAATGCCCGCGGCTGCGAGCCAACTTCAATGGATGGCTTTAACGTCAGGCTGCGGCTATCGATCACCGCCAGCACATTATCCATCCAGCTGGCCACCAGTACTTGCTGCCGCGCAGCGTCGTAGGCGAGGCCTTCCGGTGTCCCCGGCACGCGTATCTTGCGCAGCATCTGCTGGCTAGTCAGGTCAATCACAGTCACGCTATCTTCACCGGTATTAGTCACATACAAATACCGTCCGGTACTATCTGTGGTCGCGCAATAAGGATGCTCGCCAACTGCCAGCATATTCACTACCTTGTGGCTGGCCGTGTCTATGACACTGACATTATTTGAATACACATTTACTACAAACAACTGCTTACCATCGGGACTTAAACTCAGTCCGAACGGATGCTGCCCGACTTTGATACGCTGTAATTCCTTGCGCGAGCGCGTATCAATCACACTGACATCATTGCTATCCCGATTAGCCACATACAGAGTGGCATCGTCGTGCGCCAGCCGCATGCCGCCTGGTGCACGGCCGACCTGTATTTGCACTACTACCTGCCCGCTTCTGGCAAGCACCAGCAAGTGATCGTGATACCAGTCAGCGACATACACCTGATCGCCTGCGTTGTTCACCGTGAGTCCCACCGGCGCCATCGGCAAAGCAATCGTGTTGGTGACTTGCTGGCGCTGCATATCAATCACCGATAGCGAGTGCCCTTCCACATTGCTGACATAGACCAGTTGATTGCGGTTATCCACGGCGACGCCTACCGGTGCCTTGCCTACTGCAATGGTGTTCACTACCTTATGCTGCTGCAAATCGACGACAGACACTGTATGCGCACCCTGGTTAGTGATATAGGCATAGTCTGCCGCCTTGCCGCACACCGGCAGGCACAGCACACTACATAACAGGGCAATAAATGGCTGCGTCAATGACTTCGCTGACAATCGTTGTATAGGCAAATGATAGGCTTTTATTGGAGACGGGACTTGAGACGGCGTCCTGCAACAGGTCAGGAATCTTTCATCCTGAAATCGGGAACTGATGGTGAATACTGTTGAAGACCGGCATTAACCGGCTGCGGGTTTTTGTGAAAAGTGCGTGTTCACCTCTGTCATATCCAGCGATTGCCACATATGCACATGATGATCAAATTCATGCACTTGCATGGCACCGGTCACCATATCCACCACCACGCGGTCACGAATCACCATCAGGGCAGGCACCTGAGCAACCCTGAAATTGGCCACCAGATCGGTGGCTACATCAATATCCGCAACAGCAAACACGATGTGCGGATATTGTGCGGCGACCCCGGCAAATACCGCCGCAAAAGGCTGGCATGGTTCACACCACTTTGCCGTAAACAGGATGATCAGAAAGTCATGACTGGTCACGCATTGATTAAACTGTACCTGACTGTCTATGGTCACTGGCATGACCGCTTTAGCTGTAATGCTCATGGCGACTCCTTGCGAAATGGTGCGCCCGCCACCGGCAGGCGTTTGATGGTACTCAGGGTCCAGTGTTGTGGCCCGGCAAGACTGTGCGAGCAACCCAGCTCTTTTTCAGGTTCCTCAGCGGTGAGTATGTGCCTGGTATGGTCCGCCGTTTGCACCTGCATAAACCAGCGGTCTACCCATACCTCTACCGGCCCCTCCTGCAAGATGGTGGCAGCATCTGTCAGCTGCACTGAAACCAATTTTCCGCCATGCGCTAGGCATAGCGAATCATCGGTTTCAACCAGCCTGGCCGGTCCTTGTTCAAGGGACTCTGCTAGGCAGGATTGACAGGTCAGCAGCAGAACAAACAGAAAGTGCTTACTCACACGCATGCGAATCCTTTAGGCACACACAGACATGCCCAGGGTCTTGAACACTGGCCGCATGGCGACGCAAATCTTATTGCGCCAGCCGGTGTTGCCCGCCGCAGCTGCATTCTGGCGGCCGTCTTTCAGGCCTTGCAGGCCTTCTTTGACAAACGTATCCACCGCACTTTTGGCAGACTCATCATCCTGGCCGGCTGGTGGCTCATTGCCGGTAAACGCGCGGTAGTAACGCGCGGTCCAGGTGACTTTGGCATTGGCCCCATCTGCGGCGACTTTGATCTTGCCATTCAGCGAACTGACCGGCAGTGCTTCCAGGTCGATATCACCAGACAAACGGTAAGACACCGTCATATCGGCGGCTGAGACTTCATCAATCTCTTGCAGCAGCTGTTTGCCATTTTTAAGCGTGATTTTTTGCTGCTTTTCATTCACCGCTACACATGCCGTCACTTGCGGGTGCCACTGTGCGATACCACAAGCGGCGCTGACACGTTTCCACACCGCGTCTGCTGCTGCATTCACCTGAATGGATTCATCGGTTTTCTGCGGTGTCGGGCCATGCGCCCAGGCATTGGCACTCATTAATCCGATCAGTAATAAAGACCACTTCATTGTTGCTCCTTCTCAAAAAAACTAAACCTGTTGTTTACTTAAAATCTGTTGCTTACTTAAAAGTTTTAGTGACCGCAAGCCAGACCAGCGTCGCGCCAGCCACTTGACCCAGCGACTACCGGCAAATGTCAGCAGCAGGTATGCCAGCCAGCACACAATGGCGGGCACGGCCAGCCATGGCCTGAGATCGGTATCGGCCCAGCGCCAGGCCGTCATGCCCAAGCCGGTCGCCCAGCCACTGCTTTGCCCTGATTGCTCCAGTCGCACGTAATTCAGGCCGGTGGTATCCGCCAGGCGTTGCAGGTTTTGTTCATCCAGTGCCGAGAGGTGGGCGTTGTTCAGCAAATTAGTCCCCGGACCGTGACCGGCATTGCGGTCATGCTGGCCTTGTTCCATCGCCAGGACTGACAAAGTCTCGGCCATGCCGAAATTGCCAAATCGCTGTACTTCTTCCTGTTCCCAATAGCCGGAAACCCCATTTTTTTCATCCAGTTTGGGGATTTTTCTGGCGACCGGCTTACCCATACCGACCAGGTAACCCTGCACATCGCCCGGCTTACCGGCATAGCCGGGCATGTATTTGGGGTTGGCAGGCGGTGCCTGCTGGCCATCAGTGAAAAACATCACGCGTATCTGTTTGCCTAATTCCGGCGCCTGTTCCAGGGCGTTGTACAGGCCATGCGCAATAAACGAGTCAGCGGCCCAGGCCATGCGCCAGTCCATGCTGGCAACGGTCTGGTCCAGCGCGGCATAATGGGCACAGACTTCTACCGGCTCCACCACATTCACCACGTTGCGCTCGGTAAACATACCTAGCGCCACCTGCGAACCGCAAGGCAAAGCAGACAAGGTTTTGCGTATGCTTTGCTTGGCCATCTGTAAGCGGCTGATACTTTTGCCAGTCACCTGGTAGTCCGGCACATTCATGCTTTGCGTGATATCGACCACGAAATACCAGTCATAGACGCGGTTGGGCAGCATCAGGTGTGGCCGGAACAAGATAATAGTAAGCAATAAAAATGCTGCGATAAGGCATATTTTGCGCCAGGCATGCAGCCTGGACCCTTGCCCAGACCAGGCTCCCGCCAGACCATTTGCGACTGCTCGCCATGCCTCAGAAAACCGCAGACGCATCAGGGCATGCCTCTCGGGTTACCCGGCATGGCTGGCCAGCCACTGGGCTCTTCTTCGGCCTTGATCTGCTCGTCCTCATATTGCTGTGGGCCGGACATGCCGTGCGTGGTGGGTGCCAGGCGCAAAGCCAGGTGATAGTTATATTTCACCTCAGACCAGTCCGGCTCCGCCCGTAGTGCTTTCTGGTAACTTTCCTTGGCCAGGGCCACCAGTGGGCCCGCTTCGTCCCAGGCCGGCAAGCCGCGTTGTTCCAGCAAGCGGATCGCTGTGCGCAGGTAAATATTGCCGGAATTAAAATAGGCTTGTTGCCGTAGTAAATCTCCCTCAGGCAGCTTGCTGATCAGGTCGGCATAGGCTGATAATGCCTGCTCGGGCTGAAGCTGGTTATCGTAAAACACGGCATTGGCAAACAAGGCCTGCGGCGTCTGGTTAGCACCAAGCAACATGTTTTCAATCAATACATGCGGTTGCAGGCTGCGACGGTAGACTTCAGCCTGATAGATATCTATCGCTTGCCTGATCAGCATCACCACTGAAATCAATATCAATAGCCCGGCCCATAACACGCCACGCCGTAGGATGCCCGCCAGTTTTTTATTCATGCCTGCCACCGTTTCAATTCCAATGCATACAAACACATCAAACACACAACCGCCAGCCAGGCCAGGGCATAGGCATACTGGCTCAGATCCTGCCGCGACACGGGCTCCAGGTATCTGGTCGGTTTATTTTTCAGTGTGGAGATATCGCGCACCGCCGCCATCACCGCCTCCGGGTTTTCAGCTTCATACACGCGGTATGGCACATTCAGGGTCTGGAAATATTCATGCAGGGCATACTCAGGGTATACATCGATATTTTCACCTTCAGCCAGGCTTTCCTTGAGGCTGACACCGCTTTCAGAGCGCAGGTAAATCCAGTACAGAGACGCCTTCTGGCGCATGAACATGGCGCGTAACATATCCTGGGTTTTGCCATCCAGGTGCGCGCCGCCGTCCGACACCAGCACCATGGCACGGGCGCCGGTAACCGGCTGGTCGGCAAAGTAATCCAGCGCCATGCCCAAACCACGTGCCACGGCGGTAAAGCCCATGCCACCGGCTTCGGTAGCATCCAGTGCCGCCTGGACAAAGCTGCGGTCATTACCCAGCGGCGCCGCCAGGATAGGTGAGGTACTGAAAGTGACCATGCCCATCAAATCATCATGCCCTTGTGCCACCAGGGTTTTCAGCACATTCCTGGCTACTTCCATTTTGGGTACGCGTGACTGAGCATCAACGCCTTTTTTCGCAAACGGCTCATTCATACTGGCACTGCGATCCAGCACGATCATGACATGTGCACCTCGCCCTACTTTTTCCACATATTGCGATTTCAGGTATGGGCCGGTGAGCGCCAGGCTGAGGGCCAGTATCAATAAGCTCAATGCAATCTTCCACACGCGATCCAGCCATGCGGAGAGCGGGTCGCTGGGTAAACCTTGCAACGCCGGATGCGGAAAATTCATTTGCCCGCGCAATACCCATGGCAATACCGCCAAAGGCAACAACAGCAATGGCCAGAAATCCGCCAGCCCCCAGTGCTCATTAAAGCCGGACGCCAGTAACAGGGTTTGCGCACCTTCCTGCCACATGCTCAGGAAATCTCCACATGGCTTAAGGTTCTGGCCAGCTGTTTCAACTCATTCAGAGAGGAAGAAACCGGTTGACCGGCAAAAAACGCTTGCTGCACATCCTGGTAAAACCGTTTTAATGCATCGTTGTAAGGCGTGATAGCTGACTGGCTGGCAACCAGCCTGGGCAAGTTTTCGGCGGTGACGGCGTATCCGGCAAACTGATCGACTGCGCGGCTGATCAGGCGCATGGCCTGCATGCGGGTTTCATTCCGGTCTTGCCTGAATCTGCGTATACCATGCCATGCCTGCCTGAACGGCATGCGATTCTCCTGAGGCAACTGGATCCAGCCCAGATACCATCCCATATAAACCAGGCCTGCACTGAGTAAAAACAGCCAGCCAGCCAGTTGCCGTAACTGATCAGAGAGCGGCCACTCGGGCAAAGGTGCATCCGGGTAAAGTTTGACATGCTCGGCATCAATCCGCGCTGGCAGCAGGCTGGACACAATGACCTTGTCAGCTGGCACATCTATCGCCAGGCGTTGCTGGTCGCGTTTGAATTGCAGGTGCAGGTTTTTTAAGGGTATGGTTTTCACCGTATCGCCAGCGACAAATATCTGCCAGTCGATCTCAAGCGCAATCAGGCGCTCGTTTTTGCTATCACTGTTTGTCCAATGGGCTTTCCTGAGCTCTATCGCTTCATTTTGTGCAGGCGCTGGCAAACTGGCAGCGTCCAGTTCATAGCCGGGCGGCACATGCAAGGTAATATGCTGCCGCGCAATACTGCCGAGGGTGTAGTCGGTTTCACGGGTGTGGCTTTCGGCGCGTGGCAGGAAATTGACATCGTCCGCATATGAGGATGGCACCACAGCCAGCCACAGCAGGCTACAGGCCAGTTTCAATATCCATTTTTGTGTTTGGCCATGCATGGCACGCAACCCCATAGTCATGACATGCTCTCCATCAAATGACGACTGACTTCCTCGGCACGCCAGCTTGGGCTTAGCCATAAAAGTGAACGTGTGCCTGCTTTTAAAAATCGTGCATTGAGTGACTGTTTTTGCTGTTCAGCATGATGCGCGATTTGCTGGTGCAACCCTCGCCTCAGCATCCAGCTGCGTTCTTCGCCGGTTTCCATATCACGCAGTCTTGCCCAGCCAAAGCCGGGTAAGCCCGCAGTGGCGGCACGGTCACGTAACACAACCGGAATCACATCGTGGTGCTGCCCGGACTGCAGGGTCTGTTGCAGCAAGTTATCCGGCCAGTAAAAGTCAGACAGCAGGAATACCAGCGCGCGTTGTGAACCTAGCGACATGAGAGTATCCGGAATAGCACTGGCGCTACGGCCATGGTCATGACCTGATGTTTGTGCCTGTTGCCAGAAGCGGGTGATTTGCTGTGCCACCGCCTGTGCTGTGCCGGGCTGGAAACTGGGTAACACTTGCCAGGCCAGTTGTTCATTATCGTCCGCCGCACGCATGCCAAATGCATCACCCTGCCGGTTGGCAGACCAGGCCAGGGATGACACAAACTCCGTCACCTGCTGGCGCATATTGGCTTCGCCCTGGAAAAACATGGAGCTGGACACATCGACAATGGCATACACACGCACAGCAGCACGTTCCAGGTAGGTCCTGACCAGCCATTGCCTGGGTACGGTGCGCACGCTGGCGCGGATATCGATGCGTTTCGGGTCAGGGCATGCCAGCAAGGTGGCAAACCCGGCAAAGTCACTGCCATTACCGTGGTGCGTGGTCAGGGTGGCCCCGGCGTGATAAGAGCGGGAACGCCAGTTGATATCGTAAAAAAACTGGCGCGGCTCAAACCCAGCGTGTACGTGTAGCGAAGAGGGTGTCATCTCGGAAGCATTCACCGTGGGTGCTGACAGGATAGCCATAAGCGTAAAAACAGACTGCCGCCAGACTAGGGGGCAGACACCTTGTCCAGAACGGCTTGCAACAACAACGGTGCCAGCCGCGCATGTTGCAAGGCATAAGCGCCATTGAAAAAGACCCTATGTGTCATCACAAACGACCACACCGCACGGATATCGTCCGGCGTTAAATAATCGCGGCCTTTTATCCAGGCACGCGTTCGCGCACTGCGCATCAGCATGGCGGTTCCGCGCGGGCTGGCGCCGCCAGCCAGCAAACGCGACATATCCACATCGGGCAACTGGATACCGGCTCCCACCGGGTCTTTCAATGCCCGCCATAAATCAACGGCATATTCCTGCAATGCGATTTCGGCCCTGACTGTGTTTTGTATGGTTTCCGCGACCAGGTTTAACTGGTCATAGGGCGTTAATCCAGCGGGTAATGTCGCGATCAGTGCATCCACATCATAAAAACGGGTGTCGAACATCAATGCCCGCTGCAGCTCACGCGCATCCGGCGCCTGCACGGCGATCTCCATCAGAAAGCGGTCACGCGCGGCGGCCGGGATTTCAAAGGTTTCTTCACGTTCCAGCCGGTTGCGGTCGGCAAATACGGTCAGGTGCGGGAAACGGTATTCGCGGTTAAAGGCATTCACCGAACGTTCGGCCATCAAGCGTAAAAACAGGGCATGTGCCTGTGGGCGGGCGCGGTTGATTTCGTTAAAGAAAAACACCGCCAGCGCTTCATCGTGCTGCAACAACGGGCCGGGTTTAACCGCTGCCTGGCCTTGCTCATTGATATAGGCATGGTAAAGAAAATCACTGGGCATCAGGTCAATCGCGCCTTCTATCCGCTGATAACCGCCACCCAGGAGCTGGGCGGCTGCACGTAACAGAGTGGTCTTACCTACCCCGACATCGCCTTCCAGCAGCACGTGGCCGCGTGAAAAAATGGCAATGGTCAGGGCGCGTGTTTGCTCCGGCATGCCCACCACCACGGTGTTGAGGGCTTGTTCAAACGCCAGGGCGCGCTCCCGCCATGCGGGTAATTCAATTTTATTTTCCATACACTATCCATGATTCAGGATGAAACAGACCACTGCCGACTGCACGCAATCGACACCGGTTTGCTACATACATGAGGGGTTCGAAACTGACATCAGAAACGATGTCAGTTTCTTGTGGGGGGAGTTAAGATTACTTCACGTCAAACACGAAATTGCCGTTGGATTTTGCATTGGCAATACGTTTTGCATTGCGTGCATCCATCAATTTGATGGATTCCTCTTGCTTGTTGAGTTCTACCGGATCATGTTTCGGGTCATATTTGGAACCCGCAATTTTTTCCGGATAGCCAGGTTTGGCTTCCCAGCAGTTTCCTGGCTCTTTACAACTTTGACCGTCGTAAGCCAGAGCCTGATTTGACACTGCAAACACACTGGCTACCGCCAGTAATGCCAATACGTGTTTCATCACTTTCTCCTTAATCACAAATTAGCTGGTGTATTGTTTTCGATTAACGGATTGCCCACCAGCCTAACAATCCGATAATGGGCTTAACCGTGTGGCGCAGCGCCACCGTTTTTAAGGTTTTCTTCGGCCTGATGACGGATCCAGGCGATCACATGCAGAATCTCATCCACTGTCATGCGACCCTGTTGCGGCCCCATCATGCCGGCGGCACCACCATAAATGGTTTCGAAAATGCCTTTATCGGTTTCATTTTTCGGGTAGGTCCAGTAATCGTCAGCCAGTGCAGGTCCCAACTTGCCTTCAGCCAGGTGACCATGGCAGCCTGAACATGCAGTGGAGAAAATGGTATAACCCTTTTTCACCTCAGCGTCGTTGCCGCGATACGGGTTTTCACCAGTCGCGAGGAAGTGCTTTGCCTCCGGGGTAAAAGTTTCCCCTTCCATCGGTGACATATCCAGCACATCCCCCGACAGCGTGCCGCGGAACTCGATCGAAGGGCCATCTTTCAGCGCCACTTTAGCCGGTGCAGTTTTACTGGCACCCTGGGCTTGCGCAGCAGTGTCATCCTTGGCGCAAGCCACGGTAAAGAAAGTCGCCATGACCAGGCCGGAAATACCGAATGCCATCGCCAGCTGTTGTTTCATACGACGCAAAGGCATGGCCTGCGACTGGGATTGTTGAGATGCTTTCAATTCAAACTCCAAAAACTAATTAATCAAGATTGTGATTTACTGAAGGTTCAGCAGAGGAATAGCTTCCTCTTTGAGGATGGCGGTGATTTCAGCGCCCTGTTTATCGATCACGCTATTCAGGGCCTGTACCAGCTCAGGGCGTTTTTTGCTGACGCCCATCACCACGTCGTAATGCATGGGGATTTTTTCACCATTGGTTTTTTTGGCGTTGTCTTCCACCATCACCATGTTCAACGGCACTTCTGAAGCACGTACATAACGTGCGGCTTCCGGCGCCCACAGCATGGCCATATGCAGATGCTTATTGGCGACATCATTCACGAGGCGGGAAGGCTCGACATGCACGTAGCGGTTACGGGTGGACTGGAAATTCTGGATTTCAGTGAAGTAATCAAACATGTCATCAAAGCGGTTAATTTGCAGCAACATGTTTTTACCCGGGCTGTCCGGCATGACGCCGATACGGAAATTCTTTTCCTTGAGGTAAGGATGGTCCCAGGAAGCGACATCGATTTCGCGGTCGACACGGGTGACAAATACGTAGCCGGAACGGTAGTATGGCTTGGTCACCAGCACACGCGGATCGTTAGGATCTGTGCCTATCAGCACATCACATTTCCCTTCTTCCATATCCTTTTGCAGGGTTAACGGGTTGGTCCACCAGAAATAATTGACAGGGGTATTCAGTGTTTTGCCAATGACAGCGGCGATCTTGTTTTCAAAGCCTTGTTTCTGGTCATTGGAAAAAGGTAATTCGGATTTACCGGCACAGACATTCAGTGCTTCGGTAGCGAGTGTGGGCAATGCAAATACACTCAGGGTCAGGGACAAGCAAACGCTCAACCAGGTACGGCTATTCTTTTTAACTTCAGCAAACATTTGTTCTCTTCTCCATTAGAGAGAACAGGATGACCGGCCATCCTTGCGTCTGACGGCCATCCTGCACACTACATCAACAGGTTCACTGTTATTGATTACAGGCTAAACACCATCAGGCCACCGCCCATTTGTGTGTGGTTTTGCAGTTCTTTGAACGCACCAACCGCACCCAAACCAGCGCTAGGGTCTGTCAGGTCAAACACCAGACCAACACCTGGCCAGCCGCCTACACCATACATGCTGCCAACGTACTGTTTACCCTTGAAGGAGTAAGTCATAGGAGATCCGATACCACCGGATGGCATCTTGAAGTTCCACAGCTCTTTACCATCTTTGTTATCCAAAGCTTTCAGGTAACCGTCCAGTGTTGCGTACCAGACCAGGCCGCCTTTGGTGTACAAAGTACCGCCCCAGGCTGCAAACTTCTCCCACTTGGTCCATTTTGCTTTACCAGTGGTCAAGTCAAACGCACGGATCTGACCCATTTCTTTCTTGGTCGGGCCGTTAGGTCCAGGGTACATCGCCAGTGTTGCACCAACGAAGAACTGACCTGCACGGTATGGCAGCATGAACGGCTCCCAGTCCATACAAATGTGGTTCAGGCCTGCGTACAAGGTACGGCTTTCTGGATCGTAAGAGTCAACACCCTGGTTGTGGAAGCCCATCGCTGATGGACAAATGTTGGTGCCTTTATGGTCCATACGCGTTGCAAACTCAGGATCACGTACTGGTGTACCGGTTTTCAGGTCCACTTTCTTGAACACGTTGACTGCCGGATCCACTTTTTCAGCGACGATCAGGCTGCCGTTTTCACGGTTCAATGTGTAGAGAATACCGTTGCGGTCGATGTGGCTCAGCAGCGGCGTCACTTTGCCATTGACCGGCTGGTCAGTCAGCACCATCTGGTTCACACCAGCAAAATCCCACTCGTCATGAGGTGTTTTCTGGTAACCCCATTTAGCCATACCGGTGTCAAGGTCACGACCCCAGATCGTCATGGTCCACTTGTTGTCGCCAGGACGCATGGTTTCATTCCATGGTGCCGGATTGCCTGAACCGTAGTAGAACAGGTTCAATTTAGGATCGTATGCATACCAGCCCCAGTTTGTACCGCCACCGATTTTCCAGGCATCGCCTTCCCAAGTTTTTGTACCCAGTCCGAATTGACCGTAATGTGGATTGTCTTTGTTGAAGTCTTTCGCCAGACGTACAGAGTCATCAGAACCGGTCGCAAATGCGCGCCATTTCAGTTCACCTGTTTTCAGGTCGAAAGCGTTAACCGCGCCACGCACACCCAGCTCGGCACCTGAACAACCCATCAGGATAGTGTCTTTAGCCACAAAAGGCGCTTGTGTCAGTGTAGAACCCACCTTCGGGTCACAGACTTCCACTTCCCAGTTGGTTTTACCAGTTTTTGCATCCAGCGCCAGCAAATGCCCATTCGCCTGCTTCTTGATGATCTGACCAGCGCCGTATGCCAGGCCGCGGTCAACCACGTCACAGCACATCACGGCTTTGGTAGAAGCATCTTGCTTAGGTTTGTGTTGCCAGACAATTTTGCCTGGATCATTAAGATTCAAAGCGTATGTATTATTTGGGAAAGCAGAGTGGATATACATCATGTCACCAATGACCAATGGCGCACCTTCGTGACCATTGAGTACACCAGTGGAGAATGACCACGCAGCTTTTACATTTTTTACGTTGGATTTGTTGATTTGCGCCAGTGGGCTGTTGTGCTGGCTATAATAGCCACCGGTTGCGATTGGCCAGGCACCTGGTGTATTCACCTGCTTGTCCAGCTCTGCATCTGCCATGGCCAGGCCGGAAAAGCTTGCAAACAAGCCCCCGACCAAAGCGCCAAGAATGGCACTAGATGATTTTACTTTCATACTTTCTCCTAATCTCTCAAGAATGAGTTTCACGTGGTGTTGCGACATCCCCCCGAATGCCGCACTGCACGACCTGAATTATTAATAATTTGTAACAAAGGCAATAGATGAATGATTCCCTATCATTGCTTCAACAATTCATTGATGAAGACTGGTCATATACGGGAATTTTTCACGGGGCAGTTGATTGAGATGTGGTCTATAGTGGCGCTCATTAAGTGCCGCTGAATAAAGTGGCGCTCATTAAGTGCCACTGGATTTGAGAGGCGCCAGATTAAGTGCTTATTGAAGTCGTGCTGAATGAAGCGCCTTTAATTAAGCAGGTACGAAATTAAAGTGCTGCGGAATTCAAGTCGCGGTGAATTAAACGGGTCGGCGATGCCTGGTCCTTCTTAAGTTTCCTGAAGCATCGCTTCACTCATGCATCCTTACTAACTGGTCTACCCTGTGATTGCTGTTATTCAAAAATTTGGCAAATTAGGCCGCTCCGGCCAGGACACGCTCATTGTGATGACGGGCGTGGCGCTTACGTTTGCGCTTTCATCCGAGTTCGACCTGGCCGAGCATGTCACTGCCTGGTTACTGACTTATGAATATGCACAGCTGGATGAAGTCCCGCTGACATTGTTTGTGTTTGTATTGTTCAGCGCCTGGTTCAGCCAGCGTCGCATCCGTGAGATTCATGCCGAAATTGAGCGCCGCCAGTTAACCGAAGCGCAGTTACTGAGTAGCCAGCAGCTCTATAAAACCCTGTTTGATGGCGACCTGACCGGCAACGTGGTGCTGGATACGAATGGCAATATCGGTATGCATAACCGCGCCTTTGATCGTATCTGCCGGCCGCAGAACAGCGAACGCAATGCCAGGAAGCTGTTTGATTTCGACTGGCCCGAGTTTGTGACACAACTGCAACATCACCGCGAAATCAATTTCAACAAGCTGCACATCTGCAGGCCGGACAGTTTGCCATGCTATGTCGGAGCAAGGTTTGTTTATGTACCGGCAGAAAAAAACAACAGCGCCCAGATACATGGCTACCTGGTGGATATGACAGAGCAATGCCTGGTGGAGCTGGACCTGGAGCGTACCTTAAAAGAAAACCGCGTACTGGCGCGTCATGCCATGCAGGTGCAGGAGCAGGAACGAAAATACATCGCCAGCGAAATCCATGATGAAACCGGCCAGTATCTGACGGCTATCCGAATGGATGCACTGGCCCTGCAAAAAAGCACGCCTGCCCAGGCCAATGTCATCGCGGTCAGGATCGCTTCCAATACACAACATGTACAACAATCCATACGTGTACTGATCAAACATCTGCGGCCACCCGCGCTTGACTCCCTGGGGTTGATAGGCGCGGTAGAAAGACTGGTCAACGACTGGCAAAAACTCAATCCCAAAGTGGAGTGCCATCTGCAATTGGATACCAGTGACCGGGTGTTGCATGAAGATATCAACATCGTGGCGTTCCGCGTCGTGCAAGAGGCCCTGACCAATATCACGCGCCACGCACAAGCCAGTGAAATCTGGGTGGATATCCATATCGTCACAAGACAGGGTGCCTCCTTGCTGCAAATCGAGATACGCGACAATGGCCTGGGTATGGATACCACGCAATCTACCGAAGGCGTGGGGCTGGTAGGCATGCGCGAGCGTATAGAGTCGCAGCAGGGAAGCTTCAAGCTGATGAGCGGTTTGCAAGCGGGCACCATGATTACCGGACTGATCCCCTTACAGGAGGAGCAGCGAAAAAAGCTGCCCCGGACATCCCTTTCACCCTCAGCATCAGGAGTAAATGATTATGCAACATCGTAAATGGCTAGCCTTGATCGCATTGGCTTTCCCGCTAACTCTGCCAGCCAAAGACCTGAACACGGAAGAGCGCCCTTTTCTTGAGGCCTACAGCGGCAAATCACGCGACTATGTAGAAGAGAACCTGGGTAAACCGGTGAAAAAGGAAAGCGCCGTCAAACCGCATAATGCCGACCAGATCCTGCAGGAAAAAGGACAGGCGGTTTCAGGCAATGGCGACAATGTCGAGATGTGGTATTACCGCGGCAAAATCCAGTACGCGCCAAACAAGTATTTCAACACCGCCGAGCTGACATTTGCCAATGACAAATGTGTGAACATCACGTTTGCGAACAAGAAGTAAAGGATAGGATTTATGGCAAAAGTAATGATTGCTGATGACCACGCCATGCTCAGACAAGGTCTACGCACATTGCTTGAGCAGGCCAACCATCAGGTGACCACCGACGCCCTGAATGGTGAGGAAGCCTGTTTACTGGTCGAAAAACATCACCCCGAGCTGTTGATCCTGGATCTGGACATGCCGGGCATAGGCGGGCTGGAGACACTCAAACGTATTTTGCATCGCAAGCCGCAAATGCGCGTACTCGTATTCAGCATGCATGATGACTGCATCTATGCCACGCGCGCCATCCAGGCCGGTGCCCGCGGTTATGTGACCAAAACCGAACCGCCGGAAGTGGTGATGGAAGCCGTGCAAAAAATACTGCGCGGCGGACGCTTTATCAACAATGAGCTGGCTCAAAACCTGTCCATGTACCACCTGGAAAGCCAGGAAAACCCGATCCAGAAACTGTCGCCGCGTGAATTCGAAGTGTTCCGCCGTATTGCCCAGGGCGAGGCATTGGCGGCGATCGCCAAAGGCATGCACATAGGCTATAAAACCGTGGCCAATATCCAGACCAGTGTGCGCCAGAAACTGGGGGTAGAAACGACCGGCCAGCTGGTGCACATCGCAGTGCGCTTCGGCATTATCAAAGGCCTATAACGCCAGTCTCCGGAAAGTCCTGCATGATCCTGATTATTGCCCGTAAAGAACTCCGCAGCCTGTTTGCCACGCCTATGGGCTGGCTGGTACTGGCTATTTTCCAGGCCATCGTCGGCACCTACTATAGTTTAAGTTTTAACCAGTACTTTGAAATCATGCAAAGTGCGCAATGGCAGGTGCAGAAGATAGGCATCACGCAGTTTATGGCCGAAGGCGTGTTTGGCGTGGCGGCTGTGCTCATGCTGTTCGTAGTGCCGCTGGTCAGCATGAAACTGATCAGTGAAGAGCGAAAAAACCAGACTATGGCCTTGCTCATGAGTTCGCCCTTGTCTATGAGCGAGCTGATCCTGGGCAAGCTGCTCGGTATTGTCAGTTACCTCAGCCTGTTGATAGGGACCATGGTGGTGATGATCGCCATGATGTTGCCGTGGGCAGAAATCGATCTCCCTTACCTGCTCACGCACGCGCTGGGATTATGGCTATTAGTGACCGCCAGCAGTGCGCTAGGCCTGTATGTCTCCTGCCTGACCGCCAACCCGATTCTGGCCGCGTTCGGCAGCCTGGCTGCGCTGACCGTCTGCTTGTTGCTGGACAAGTTTTTTGCTGACAACAACCAGGTCATGTTCCACGACTTTTCACTGATGCAGCACTACCGCCAGTTCGCACTGGGCATGCTGAACAGTTACGACGTTTTATTCTTCGTGCTGTTTTCGGCGTTCTTTGTGCTGCTGTCTATTCGCCGTTTACATGCTGACCGACTATATGGCTAACTCAAAAATTCCCAGATCATCCAGGCAGTGGCTGTCACTTGCGGCTGAGTTGTGGCAACACCGGTTAGTAGTACCGGGGCTGTTGCTGGTGACGCTGGCGCTAGGCATGCTGGCCTGGCACTTCAATATCATCACTGACCACACCAACAATCAGCGCAATACCTTATCCAACGCCAGCCTTGAGGTATTGCGGACATTACCCTCAGCAATTGAAGTGACTGCTTTCTGCAGCAACACGCCGTTTAAAGGCCGCTACTTCAGGAAATCCATTCTGGCGCTGGTGCAACGTTACCAGCATGTGCACCCCGAGATGCATTTGCAGTTTATAGACCCATCCATTTCACCCACGCTGGCGCGCGAACAGCACATTAAAAAAGAAGGCGAAATGATCATCCGCTATCGCGGACAACAAAAACGCATGTACCTGCCTTATACCGAAGAGGCATTTACCAACGTGTTGCTGCAACTACAACATGGTGAACGAGCGCCTTTGCTGTTCTCGACCGGACTGGGCGAAACGGCATTGGATAGCAGCGCGGGCAATGGTGCCAGTCATCTGGCAGAAGCTATGCAGGCTGCCGGGCTACAGGTGGTCAGCAACTCTCATGTGGAACATTATTCCAAGGCTGATAAAAAACTGCCTACGCTGGTACTCGCAGGCGCAACACACCCATACTCACAGAATCAACTGCAAGCCATCCAGACGCATATCAGCAAAGGCGGCAACCTGGTGTGGCTGGTAGACAATCCGGCCAGACAGAACCTGGAGGGACTGGCAGAAACCCTGGGGTTGAATATCAGCAAAGGGATGGTGATAGACCCGGCCAACCATCAGTTCGATATCCCATTACATGCCCTGAGTACACAACGTTATTCAGGGCAAGGGCCGACACAGGAATTCTCCCTGCGCACTTTTTTTGACCAGGCACATGCCATCGTACGTTACCGGCAGCCTGAAGACCCATGGCGCACCATGCCACTGGTCGCCGCCGCAGAACGCGGTTGGGCCAGTAGCGCCTACCGCATTGAACAGCCAGAAAAACTGCCAGCTTTCAACGCGCAAACAGATAGCCAGGGACCAGCCACCATTGCGCTGGCGCTGGAGAAAACACAGGCTTCTGGTGAACTGCAAAGAATTGTGGTGATTGGCAGCAGCGGATTTTTCAGCAATGTCCAGCAACAAAGAGGCGGCAATCTGGCGTTTAGCATGCAGACCCTGCAATGGGTGGTCAACAACCAGCCGAGTATCACTTTGCCGGTCGCGCCGTTACGCGATAGTGTCATTCTGCTGCCATCCCAACAGACCTGGTTGATGGTGCTGTTCAATAGTTTCCAGTTTGGTTTGCCTGCCTTATTAGCCTTTGCCGGCTGGCTAAGATGGCGCAGGAAACATCAGCATTAGGCTGGTTCAAGCACTTGCTTTACTCAGACCACATCTGGTTTAATCAAACCATCACTGACATAAAAAAAGCCCCGGTATCCCCGGGGCTTTGTTCATTGCTGATAAACAATTACAAACCGGAAAGGCCTTTTTCAATCGCCCTGTCATGACCAGACTGAGGCGCTGCCTCTGCTGGCGCGGCGGGCAATACAGCTGGCGCTTCAGTTTTGGCGGCAGCCGGTGTGGCTGATGCTGGTACTGTTGACTCGCTGTTATTCAATGTCAATTTCGAGAAATCGCCAAAGAATTCGACTTTAGCTTCTTTGCGTAAAGCGGCCACTTCATTTTTAATCAGGGTCTGCTGACCGGAATTCACCAGGTATTGCTGGATCACCGGCTTGGCTTTTTCCACATCCACAGGTTGCCTGTCCACTTTAGCCAGGAACAGCAGCACCAGTGCATCAGGGCCTCTGACGATCAGCGTATCACCCGCTTTGAGCGTGTTCAGTTTCTTCAACAGATCAAGCGGTAATTGTTCTGCGGCTTTTCTGCTGGCATTGGCATTAAAGACATAGTTATTGTCTTTCAGCCATTTACCGAGGTCATCTGCAGTTTTGGCAGCACTGATACCCGCTTCAATCTCGCTGGCATGCTGGTTGCCGTCTTTTACCACAAACTCCTGAATCACATACACATTGCGCTCGCTGAACAGTTCAGGGTGCGTATCATAGAATTTCTTGATGTCATCAGTGGATGGCGCGGCTTGTTTGGCAGCCACTTTTTGCATGTAGGCTTGCGCTAACAGCTGTTGTCTGGTGGCTTCCAGCACCTGCAACACATTAGGATCACGGTCAAGCTTGGCATCCAGTGCCTTTTGCTTGAGCAGTTCGATATCCACCATTTGTTGCAGGACTTTTTCTGAAGCCGGCTTCAGTTGCGCCTGGTCGATCTTGCCCGCCTTGGAAAGTGCGAAATTCAGCTGATGCACGGTGATTTCATCACCATTCACCTTGGCAACCACCTGCGTGGAGCCTTTGGCGGATTCTTCGTGCTTGCTGCAACCTGCCATGACCAGCATCAGTGCCGGTACGATTAATGCAATTTTTTTCATCATCACCCTTTAATTAAATTCATCTAAATTGTGCTTATGCTATAGCTCGCCAGGTATGTTTTCTGGGCGTCACCTGAGCTTTGGTATGCTCTATTATTCACAATGTATGTTACCACACTCAATTACCAGTATTGCCACTGCCCACTAGCCACCACCCATGCGCCCAGCACGGCATTGGTCACCATATGCGCGAATACAGGTATCCAGAGCACCTTGAATCGACGGTATAACCAGGCATATACCAGTCCGGCCACTAGCCCTGCAAACCAGAGCTGATGTTCGATGGCAAATAATACGCTACTTACCATCACTGCATAAGTACCCACTTGGGCTGGTGAGACTGACATAAATTCAGGATGTTCGAGCCTGCGCATTAGATACGAGCGCCAGAACAGTTCTTCGATGACAGGCACCACCAGCGCAGAACCGCTCCAGCGACAAATCAGCCAGAAGATATCTGCCATATCGTCCATAGGCAAGGCTTTACCATCACCCGCAATGTAGCCGCCCATCCATTCAGGATAAGGCAATATCCATATAGCAAATACCAGCAGCCCGCTCAGGATGGAGATGACAACCTGCTGTAAAGTTGGCGCCACCGAAAACTCAACATAATGGTGATGGTAATAAAGAAGGAAGGCGACAGCTGCCAGTGTGCGTAACAGGTAGGTCGGCTGTGTACCCAGCCCTAGCCAGGTAAGACCCGAGGCAAGCAAAGGTTCGCAGGCGAGCAACAGGATAAAACCGATAAACGGATAAATCCGGGCACGCTCATGCAGCGTAAAAAATGAGAGCAGTCGGGGAAACATACTTTAGCCAATACTTAAAATAACCAGGACGCCGACCTGGAAACAGGATCAGGGCGTCGCTATTGTATCAACTTTATTTTCAATCAGCTGCGAGCGTTTATCCTGCAGGATATTTTCCAGCTCAACCCGCTTCAACTGGAAAAACGGCTCGGCGCGCATGATTCTCTGGTAAGTACTCGCATCGGCATACAAACCGACCAGGTCATTGCCATAAGCAAACAGGCGGCTATTTTTCTCTTCACAGGAAACCAGTTTCTGATGTGAATTACTGGCATTGGCAACCAGTTTCTTGCGCTGCGTATCATTGACATCCAGATCAGCTTTAGCCAGTTTAAGTTGCTGCTCGGTTGCTTCCAGCCGCTGTACCTGGTCAGCCAGTTGTGACTGTAGTTGCTGTAACTGGGCAGCCAGGGCAGCTTTTTCCTCTCCGAGCTCCTGTTTCTCTGATTGCAACTGCTGGTTACGTTTAGTCTGCCCCTGCAACTGTGCTGAATGTGAGCGCTGGGTACTCTGTGCCTGGTTCAGTGCGTCAGAGATACTTTTCTTTTCCTGCTCGAATTGCGTTTGCATGGCGCTTTTTTCCGCTTCCATGTCCTGTTTCATCTTCTGCATCAGGATGTTGGCACGCCTGGCCGCCTTGTCTTGTTTTTCCGCAGCGATGGCAGAAACGTGCAGCCCAATCAGCACAATCGTTAAGATGATAGATGAAATGCGCTTCATACGCTTCTCCTAGAATCTTGCATTCAGGTCAATCAACAGCACATCCACCGAGAAAGGCTTGCCGCTGATGGTATCTGCGCTCATGTAACGCCCGCTGATCCAGGCATTTTTATCAATCGCATAGTTACTGTATACATACCAGCCTTTGGCATCGGTACCTCCCAGCCTGAAGTTGGAATCGGTAAACCCATCCATGACAGCATCTGCCTCAAGATATTTGTAGCCCAACGATACTTGCCATTCATGTGCGTTTACATTTTGTACATAAGGCCCGAGGAAACTGCTATTACCTACATCAACCCTGAAGTTGTAGCCTTCATTTTCTTTTTTGTACAGATTGCCAGTACGCTGCAGAACTTCGTTCTGGTTAAACCCGATATTCTTCACATAATCACCAGTAAACGTCACATGTACAGGGTCGAAATTCATCAGGTCCACCTGTGCCATGAAATTGATCAACTCGAACTTGGAGGCCAGGCCGATGATGGTGCCCTGACCAGGAGTACCGCTGTTGTTGGTATTAATATCAAAAGTATTGTTACCGCGCTGACGCCAGGCAGGTGCAGTCCCGTCAAAGTCATTCAATCCCACTGTATTAAGCTGCCCTTCCACATTCTTGAAGTCATGATAGGCTAAAGCCATTTTGACAGAAGACTTGTTAGGGGCAGTCCATTTCAGGCCGGTTTGCACGGAATACAGCCATTTGTCTTTTGCTTTATTGAGGGATGAAGACTCAACCTCTTCAAGCGGGAATGCCCCCACTGTGGTAAATGAAGTCAACCGGTCATTGATCTTGGGTGTGAATGTGGCTGTCACCCCGTCAAAAGCAAGATCAGGGTCCCACAACATATCGGTATACATAAACGGGTTGGCAAAACGACCACCCGTGACAGTCGCCCATTCAGCAGGCTTGGCTTGCAAGAATGCGCGATCCAGCGCGAACTGGTATTTGCCTTGCGACATACCCTCTGTCTGGTTGGGAGTGACCGGCGTATTCAATAACCCTGTCACAAACTGCAGCCCGCCGGACAACCAGTCATTGATATGTACATCAGCAGCCAGGCGTGCGCGCACCCTGGCACGGCGCCGTTCTTCACTAGAGTTATTCAGGTTCATGCTGCGCGTCAAATCATCGTTTAGCTCGACGAAATCCTCATTTTCGTCAGCAAACCTGTCGGCCTGCCCACGCAAACGGATGTCACCGTGGAAACTGATCCGGTCTATCCACTCCGGTACGCCCAGGCGTTCACCGGCTTTATAATTCAGCTTTTCCATGACGTTATGTTCAATCTCTTCACGCATGGCTTGCTTCACATGCTGCGGAATATACTGCACACGTACAGTCTTTTCATCCATGGCCTTGTTGACTTCGTTTTTCACGTCATCACTCAATCCGGCTTGCTGGCTGGCTTGATGGGCCTCCTGGCTCGCTTTGGCATCGGCAGCCGCTTTCTGTAACAGGGTATCGGCTTTCTGTTTGGATAACACGCCCTCCTGCACCAGTAATTCGATCAGGTTAGTCGTTGTAGCGCGCAGCTGTTCCAGTGACTCGCGCTCATCCGCATGCGCACTCCCTGTTGCCAGTAACTGGGTAAACAGCCAAACGGCAACGGTCGTTCTTTTTAAAGGGGTATTGAGAGTCTGCATATCCTCACTCACAGTGTTTTGGTTTGGCACATTGGTAATGTGTATTCATGAATTAGCCCATTTTCTTTGCCGATATCCGCAGGCGGATAGGCATCGGCATATTTTCAGGCGGGCTGTCCTGCATGGCCGGCAAATCATTCAGGGCTTCACGTATCCCTTGTTCGATTTCTGGCGTGGTATCAGACTGGTCAACGGACAATCTTTCAAACTGGCCGTTAGGCTTTAACCAGACGCTGACCACGATCTTGTATTGGCCCTGGGTCAGTTTTTTGTCCCGCTCAATCGCACGCTCGATCTGCGACTTCACCAGTCCGGCATACCAGCGGTATTTGACGCCGCCATCGGAGCCTATGGTCGCTACCGCGCCACCTTTGTATTCGTTATTGACGGCCCCGGACTGGAACGGACTAGGCCCGTCACCGGCAGCACCTTCCATTTTCAGGGTCTCGGCAGGTGGCGTTTCGGCCGGCTTAGGCTCCGGTTCCTTTGGCGCCTCCTTCGGCTGCTCTTTTGGCGTTTCCTTAGGCGGCTCTTTCGGCGGTGGCGGTGGCGGAGGTGGCGGGGTGTCCGGTAACAACTTCACCGTGGTGATCTGTTTTTTATGGGTCGGCCCACCGCCCAGCAGTTTTTTAATGCCATAGCCGATGCCGGCAAGTACGGCCAGGATCAGCAACAGAATGGCGATGCGCGTTATCCATATGCGTGCCGCAGAAGCCTGCACCGGGTCGCCCATGGAATCCATTTCTTGTAAATCCATCGCTTAAGTCCCGATCTTGCCCGTGACCAGGCCGACATTTTCGATTTGCAGCCGGTTGACCAGGTCAATCACTGAAATCACACCTGCGTAAGGTGCTTGTGCCTGGCCCTTGATCATGATGTTGACCTTGGGATCCATGGCTTTGGCCTGGTTTAACTGGGTTTCCAGCTCGGCCATATTCACACCGACACCGTTAATGGTCAGCGTGCCACCCTGCTGTACCTGCACGATCTTGAGTTCGTGTTTCTCGGTACTCGGCTTGTTGGAAGGCTTGGGCAGATTCATGGTCAGCCCCTGTACGCCTGCCGTGGTCATCAGGATAAAAATCACCAGCAGCACATAAGCCAGGTCCAGCATAGGCGTGATGTTGATGGTGTCGTAGGGTTGTGCGTCGTTTTGAACTTGCATGCTTATTCCACAACCTTTTTGGTGACCAGGCCTACTTCAGTGATATCCAGGCGTTTACAGATCTCCAGCACTTCTGAGATTTTTTCATAATGCGCGGCGGCATCGCCTTTGAGGACGACGGGCAGTTCAGGATTGCTGCCTTTGTATTCCGCCAGACGCTGTTCCAGCTGCGCCATATCGACCGGAAAAGCATCCAGGTAGACACTGCCATCACTGGTCACGGTAATTGCGCGCATTTGCGGTTTGGCCAGTGCGGCAGAGTTGACGGTATGCGGCATTTCCACTTTGACGCCCTGCACTGAAGCGGTGGTCATGATGATAAAAATCACCAGCAACACATACGCCAGGTCCAGCATGGGCGTAATGTTGATTTCATCGTAAAGCTGGTTCTCTTCCTTGACGCCTTCTGACATCGCGCTGCCTTATTCCTTACCGTACAGTTCAGCGGTACGGGTAATGAATTCATCGACGAAAATCTGCATGGCGATGGTGATGTTTTTCACACGGCTGGCCAGGTAGTTATAGCCAAACAGCGCGGGGATCGCCACACCGAGACCGGCGACAGTGGCTAACAACGCAGCCGCAATACCCGGCGCAATCGCGTTGACGTTCACGTCACCCGCGGCAGCAATCGCGGCAAAGGTGATCATCACACCCACCACCGTACCCAGCAGGCCGAGGAAAGGGCCACCGGAAATCGCGATGGTCAGTAACACCATCATGCTGTTCATGCGCTGGGTTTCACGTACCAGGTCGGCATCCACTGCGGCTTTAATCGCATCGATAGAAGCACCACCCAGTGACACTTTGCCGTCGTGCTCACGTTTCTTGATTTCGCGCAGACCGGCTTTATACAGGCCAAACAGGTTGGAATTTTTGTAAGCGCCAGTCTTGTCCAGGTTCAGTAAATCCTGGGTAGAAGCCTGCTGGAAGCGCTTGAGGAACAGCGCATTGTCTTTGTCTGTAATGGTCACCAGACGGGCCTTGCTGAACATCACCCACACACTGATCACAAACATCACGGCCAGAATGCCGATCACCACTTTGGCATCGACCGTCAGGCTGTCGATCAGGATGCCCATATAATTGGCTTCACCGCCCTCTTCAGCCTCGCCTTCACCAGCCGGAGTGACCACAACCAGCTTGGCATCCGCGCCTTGCGATTGCGCTACCAGACCAAGCCAGGCAGCGCTACGTGCGGTAGATGCCAGTTGTAATTCATCGATCTCGGCATTCAGCGCCGCACCAACCGTCAAGGTAGCGGCAGCTTGTGCATCACTGGCGGCCGCCTGGCCTACAGATAGCCCATTGATATAAAGAATGGCCTGGCCGCCCTGGAATACCAGTGCGATATGCTGCCATTGGCCAGGCTTCAACTCACCGCCAGCCGCAGAAGCTGTACCGGCTTGCAATGCCATGGTATTGCCGTTCAACTTCAGGCTGACATTGCCACTTTTAAACACCTCAGCGGTTTGTGGCAAGCTAGCCGTTTTCAACCAGACTGACCAGGTCGCACCATTTGCTAACTGCGGTGCGGCTGGCAGGGTAATCGTCAGCGGACTATTATTAAGTACTGCGCTCTCGGCAATCAGCCCGGCTTTTTGCTGGGTCGCATTGCCGCTGGCTGTTAGCTGGCTGGGGCCGCTATCTTTCAGCAAAGCATTTTCCGAGAAAGCAAAACGTGCCACCAGGGCCGGGTCATTCAGTACTTGTGCATCGCTGGCGGTCTTGGCTCCTTCATTGCCGGTGTACAAGCTGATCGCCAGGTCTTTGTTGGCAGATGACAATTGCGGCAACACTACCCAGGCCACACCCAGCTCATTCACCGCATCATATTTTTCAAGGGAGAATTTGAGTTCAGTTTTGTCATCGGCTGCAATAAAGCGGATGTCCGAACCATCTACGTTGGCGCCGGTGAAGTCAAAATTACCGGAATGCAGGCGCACCAGCACCGGTGCCTGGTTTACTGCCTCTTTCACATTGGCCGTGTCTATGGTGATTTTTTGTTGTGTGGCCCAGTCTGCATTCCAGGCAGCCTGCACTGGTAAAGCAAGGGTCATTAAACAGAGGCTGGCGATCAAACCAAGGGTAGACTTCTTCATATCCATCACAGTCGAGTTAATTCGAGGTGCAAGTCTATATAGCGAATGTGGCAGAGAAATTAAGATAGGACTAGGCGGACTAGTTTTTTTATTTTCATAAAAAAACAGCCCGGCAAAACCGGGCTGGAGTGAGCGTTTATGCCTGTTAAACAGGTCTGGGTAAAAGTACGTTAAACCGTTTATTTTGGCTGGCGGCGAGCTGCAATGTAACCCATCAGGCCCAGGCCGATCAGGATCATGCCGGACTGTGTAGGCTCTGGCACGGCGGAAAGTGTATACGTCAGGTTGCCAGCACCGGACAAACCCAGTGAAGTATCGTAGGCAAAGAAGGCATCGCTGCTATCTGACCAACCAGCCACCAGGCTGAAACCGATCGCCGGGTTAGTCGCATCTACAGACCATTCGATACCGGTAAACACGCCATCCTGGAATACTGCAGTAGCTGGCGCTAGTGCTGCTGTACCCAGATCAAACAATGTGCTGCCAAAGTTGAATTGCAGGCTGCTAAGGTTGAGCAGTTCAGTCCCTGAAGACAGCAGGCCTGCATCATCAAAACTGAACTGGCCCTGGTAAGTGGTACCGTTGTAATGACCGGAATCCACTGCACCCGATACTTGCCAGGACTGAATGGCCGCTTGTGCAGGTAACACGCTGCTCAAAAGCGCGATCAGTGCTGCTTTTTTAATCAATGATTTCATCATATGTTCCTCTAAAAGAATTAATCGCAAAAATTAAAGAATAAAGTCTCTGGCAGGTGCCACTTGCCTGGCGGTCAGGCCTTTAAGGATGACCAGTGTTTTGGCGGCAGCCGGGCCTGCGGCGCCATCGGTATCCACCAGCACCTGTACACCCCCTGTCACATCCAGCAGCTTGATATAGCCGTCTGCAATCGCAACATTGGCTGAAACACCCAGCGAAGCCAGCAATGCGCTTAACTGTAATTTGTCGGCATACGGCGTAAAGTCGGTGATGGTGTCACCAGCATCACGTATGCTGTTGTAGACAAACACATCGTTACCTGCGCCGCCAGTCAGTGTATCCACACCCAGGCCACCGTTGATGATGTCATCACCGGCAGAACCCACCAGCACATCACGGCTGGCAGTGCCAGTGCGTGTCACGCCAGGAGTACTTGTAGCAATCGCCAGGTCAATCAGGCGGCCACCCTTGTCATACTGATTTTCCAGGCCATACAGATTGGTCGTGATTTCATCGCCATCGGCATTGCTCAAACGACCCAGGCCACCTTCAGCTTTTGGTGACTGGATGTAATTGGCCAGGGCTTCCTGGTAAGTAATGGTGAACGGGCTGTCTTCGAATACCACGTTGTTAGCAGCGAAAGGGAAACCGTCGCCACCTGCAGCCGTGAAGTCAATGGTCGTGAAAGAGAAGCTGCGGCTGTTGTTCACCACCACACCGTTATCGATCAATACAGTGCCGTCATCCAGCACCACGCGTTGCACGCGGTTACCGGTACCTTTAGTCGTTCTGGCAACATTGGTACTGTTATAAGTGACTTGCATACCGGAAACTTGCGGGTAACGGCCATTGGCTCTACCAGTCGGGCTGGTGTCGCCATAGCCATGTTCCAGCAGATCTTTCAGTTGCGTGGCATTCACCGCTGGTGCGCGTTTCACCAGGTTGGTGAATGGCAGGATATTGAACGTATCGCCCACAGATACATTACCAGCGGCAGCGATATTGGTACGGATACCACCACTGTTCTGGATCGCGACTTCTGTCTTACCGGCAAAACGCATCGCATCCGCGACCAGGTCACCCAGGCCGGTTTCAGCGTTACGTACACCAGCTACAAATGTGCATGGCAAAGCGGCACAAGTCGTATGTGTCGGGCCATTCAACTTCACTGCGGTGGTACCGATGATCTGTGCATTCAACACAGAAATATAGTTCTGCACTGGTGTCACTACTTGCGCTTTAATGGTTGCATCACCGGCGACACGGTCTGCATCGGCAGCGGCACCGGTCACACGCATCATTTTGCTGGATTCAATCGCCACAAATTTACCGTTGCTGTCATCAATCGTAAAATTGACCTGACCCACATAACGGTTACCGAAGTGGCTGGTTAATACCGGCACTGTTTTGCCATTTGCATCCACTGCATTGACAGGGTGTGAAGTGAAAGTCGCAGCAACGCCACCATTGATCAATGCATCATCAGGGTCCACCATCAACTCATGGCCGCCACCGGATAACACCAGGTCAACACCGGTCAGCGCCGGAATCACCACATTGATCTCGTTAGCCGCATTTTGCAGGTGGCTCATCAAAATCACGGTAGTCACCCCTTGCTCGCTGCGCAGGCGCGTGACTTCAGCCTGGATAATAGGAATCAGCGCCTGCAGGTTTTGTGCTTCGGTATTGCTGGCATCGTAGCCAATCACATTCACCGCACCCGGGGATGAGATATTCGGCAGTAAAGGGGTTGTTGCACCTACCAGGCCGATTTTATGACCGGCAGTGGTGGTGATCACTTTAGAAGGAGCTACTTGACCGCTGGCTTTCAATGCACTGAATTCAGAAGTGGCATTGAAGTTCAGGTTGCTGGAAAGGTAAGTACTGCCTGACACTTTGGCAAAACGGGCAGCTACTTGCGGGCCCAGATCAAATTCGTGGTTACCAAACACCATGGCATCAAAACCAATCTGGCGTAAGGTAATCGCATCGTAATAGTCCTGGCCGCCATCGCTGAAGCTGCTAGCCAGATTATTCAGGCTGGCAGTGAACCTAGGGCCAGGTAAGAATGCATCACCCGCATTCAGTTTCAACACGGTGCGGTTTTGCGCCACAGCCGCTGTTTCGGCATTTTTGATCACAGAAGCCAGGCGGTCCACACCGCCGTAAAACGAGATGGCCTGGCCAGCGTCATCGCGCAAGTTACCTTGTGCAGATAACAACCAGCTTTCCTGGTCACCTACGTGCAATACAGTGACACCTTCTGCCCAGGCAGCACCGGCAGTGAATGCCAGTGCCACGCATGCAGTTAATTGTTTCAGTTTAAACATGTTCTTCTCCATGGAGTGCCGCGAAAATCACGGCACTCTTTTTCAGTATTAACGTGATTGACGACGGCGAACCAGGCCCAATACACCCAAACCAGCCAGCAACATCGCTGCGCTGTCAGCTTCCGGGACTGGTGTCACTGCGTTAATGGTGAATGCAGTCGTGTTAGGTACTACACCGGCTGAAACGCTGTTGTTTACAGTGTCTACAGTCCAGTTATTCACATTAGCCACTTGCGCCTTGTAATCAGAAAAGTTGTTCAGGCCGCTACGTACGCCGTTGTATTCGGCATAGTCTGGCTCGCTGGAAGCACCGGCTTTTGCAGTCAGTTCAATGGCGTTCACACCGCTGGTCAGGCCAGTGTTGGTCAACGGACCATGCGCGGCAAAGGTGCCGTTAGTGATGGCTGACAGGAATGTGGTTGGTGCGGTAGCGCCAGACCCTACATAGGCATAGACCGTTTCACCCGAGTTGGAAAGACCCCAGTTGCTGTTACCGCTCACTGTTGCACGGGACAATGTACCGGTTGAGGCTGACAAAGTGGCTTTGTCGTATTCGGCAAAACGTACTACAGTGCCTGCGGTCACAACACTGCTGGAAACCCACTGGTTGTAGCTTTCGCCAGTGTTGAATGCACTGCCGGTCCACTCGTTATCGCTGAAGTAGATCGTCGTGTTGGCAGCGATATCAACAAAAGTCACAAATGACAGGCCATCTTCATCGGCGTTGAATGAAGTGAACAGGATGTCACCGGCATTCAATGCCGCGTTGGCTTGGCTAGATAGCAACAAGGCTGCGATTAAACTGATTTTTTTCATGATAAATCCTCTCAAATTAAATTTTAATAACCGCTTATTTCATGGTTTGTTGTTTGCCAGCGTGATGCTTGGGTCACGCTGGCTTATGAGCTACTTACCAACGTACGTCGCGCTGGGCATTCAGGTTGGCCGATGTCACCCCTCTCAAGGTCACCAGCGGCTTGGCTGAAATCTGCAACTGTGTACCGCCGGCAACGCTGACCCAGCGTGCCACCCCGTCATCGAACGGTTGTGCGCCCTGGTAGCCTATGCTTTGCAGCAGTTCACGGATGTCCAGCTGGTCTTCGTTTGGCGTAAAGTCAGTAATGGTGTCAGTTGCATCGCGCAGGCTCTGGTAGACGAACAGGTCGCGGCCAGCACCACCGGTGAGGGTGTCAGCACCGATACCGCCGGTCAGTACGTCATCACCCGCAGTGCCTACCAATGTGTCGCGCTGAGCTGAGCCTTGCACGGATTTCACCAGTTGCAGGCCAACGATCACCGGATCATGGTCAGAAGAACGGTACGGTGATTCTGTGTAAAGGTCTTGCGGTTTAAACTCGGTGTTGTAATCGATGACAAACGGTTCATCGGCGTTGATATGCCAGTGCACAGTGCCCGTTACTTTCGCGGCCAGATCAGCATTTGCCAATGCGTGATCCAGGTAACCGGATTCGCCATCAAACACATAGGAGTAACCGGCCTGGTCATTGAAGCGTGCAATCTGGTCCTGTAAACCGGCGTTTTCAAGGACCAGCACCGGGTCTTCCTTGCCGTAAGCATTCAGGTCACCAATCACCATCACATTCGTATTATTAGCCTGATTTTTCACGGTCTGGATGAATTGCACTAACTGGTTAGCTTGTGCGAGACGTTGTGAGTTGTAGCAACCCTGGCCGTCACCCTGGTCCGCATCTGCGCCACCTGCATCTGAGCAGCTTTTTGATTTCAGGTGATTCACCAGCACGGAGAACTTCTCGCCATTGGCAGCCTGGAACGTTTGTGCCAGGGTTGGGCGGTTATTGATGCTGTTGTTATCAGACAAGGCCACAGAGGCTGGTGTCAATTTAGCCGGTTTGTAAATCATGGCTACCTTGATCGCATCAGTACCGGTACCGTTGGCAGGGTCAGCAATCACGGCGTAGGTATTGGCACCCAATACTGCATTCAGGCCATTGACCAGATCTTGTGCTGCTGTCGCTCCGTTGTTCTGGATTTCCATCAGGCCAACCACATCGGCATTGATCGCTGTCAGTGCACGCACGATCTTGTTACGCTGACGGTTGAATTCCACCAGGTTATTGGCACCGCGGCAGTTAGAGGCAGACACGCTGCTACCCAGGCGGCAACCCTGGCCGGACTGGCCGCTGGCGGTTGCGCCGTTAGTAAAGGTTGTGAAGTAGTTCAGCACGTTGAAGCTGGCAACTTTGACATTACCACCTACGCTGGCGGGTGTTGCAGTACGCACATTTTCACGGCTGAATTGCACTGGCTCGGTTGGATGCAGCTTGTAGTCACGTGGACCCGGGTTGGAAGCAGTGATCAAGCCATGATCAATCACGCCGGTCAGGTTTTCCACAATGTCGCCAGCGCGCAGGGTATCGTCTTCGCCGATAAAGGGAATCGGGTTAGGGTTTTGCACACTGCTGCCGTCATCCAGTACCAGGCGGCGGCGGGCATTATCATCAGCCGCTTGTGCCGCAGCCGCTGAGTTGGCCGGGTGGATATTGGTCGGCTTGATCATGCGGCCTTCAGCAGACAAAGTCACCTGGCCATAACGACCCTGGAAGTAATTCTGTGAAGCGGTCATTGGCGTAGTGATGCGTACCAGCATGCCTTCGTAAGCTTCCAGGTCACCCTCGGTGACTTCCGGCAAGGTGATGTCTGTCGGCAGGATGACGTTGTTGCTGCTCAACACTTGCAAGCCACTGACGTTAATCAGCTCGGTGATCGTGTTGAATTCGGTCACGCTGGCATTCAGGCGGACTTTCTGGCCTTTGCTGACCGTTGGCGTCACACCGGTGCCCAGGTAAACAAAAATACCGTCAGAAGTCAGCGGGTTATTGTCGCCCGCTTCATCCTGTATGTAGAAACCATTCAGTCCCGGGAACACGGCAGTCACTACACCTTCGGTAGTGACTGTTTGACCATTGAGCGGGCTGACTGAAGTCACACCTAAACCACTGCCCTGGATCTGGAAGATACGGGTGATGCTGCTGCTTTGCACAGTCACGTTCACGTTACAGGTCGCAGTTTGCGCTTCGTTATTGGCAAACTTCACTTCAACTGCGTAATTACCTGCTGGCAGGCTGCCATCCAGTTGCAGGCTGGCACTGGCTGACTGGCCATCACTACCGGCTGCAACAATATTGTTCAGCGCCACACCGGCTGGTGCAGAAGCTGAAAGCGTGGCTGCATTAACGATGCTGTCTACATCAGAAGCCTGCAGTAACACTGAACCGGCTTCACCTACTTGCAGGGTGACTGCCGGGCAGGAAGTGACGATAGGCTGGTTTCCACCGATACCGCCACCGCAGACATTCACCGCACTGCTGCTGTTACGTGGTGCAGGTGTGCCGGTAGAGAAATCGCTACCGTTTTGATTGGTATCCAGGCAGCCATTGTTTTTTCTCAATAATGCGGTACTGCTGCTGATTGCCGAAGCCGCTGAGCCTTCAAAGAAATTAGCTGAACCATAACCAACCAGATCAACGATCTGTGCCAGTTGTGCCGGGCTACAAGCGGTTGAACCGCCGTTACAGGCCAGGCCTGTGCTGCTATTTACCAGCACAACCTTGCCGTTAGTGCCGCTCATATCAGTGGCGTTGTTGCTGGTATCAGGCGTTGGCAATACTGAACCATTGGCTGCACTTCTCAACCCTGCCAGGTAATATTGGCCTGGCTGCAACAAACCTGACAGCGTTGTAATACCGTTGGCAGAAAAATTGCCGGTACCGGTGGCGCTGCTGTACTGCACAGACCAGCCACTGATATCAACGGCAGTGTTGCCGTTGTTGAACAGCTCCACATAATCCTGGTTAAAGACATTGCCCTGACCACCATAGATCTGGCTGATGACGACACCCGCCTGCGCTGTCAGGCTCATTTGTACCAGCCCGGACAACGCCAGTAACCACTGTAATTTTTTTAATTTCATTTCTCAGACTCCGCAAGTTTTCGACTTGAATAAAAGCCTGATTAATTTAGCAATTTAGCGAGGGGAAATTATTAAGTTTGCCGCCACGAAACTAGGTAGGTCGGACTAGGGAAAAGGGATAAATGCAGATGAATTAATACATTTTTAGGTCAGTGACCAGCTTGTGGAACTAGGCATTTGGAAGAAATGCGCTCTCAAGGCTTAATCTAGAAAACTAAACAAATACGTCGGCCAGCAAAAACGACCTGCGTGAGAAATGCCTGTAAAGCTTGTCCTACATTAAATTGGTGCGATGCCTGATAGGAACTAATAAGGTATCTGGCTAAGGTAAAGCTTTAATATTTCACCTTGATAAAGCTTGGAAAGGATAGTCATGACAACACCAAGAAACGACACTTTGCTCAATAAAGTTGCGGGGATCATTCCTGCGATTGAAGGCTCTGCTCCGGTGGAGGCGATTAAAAAAGTATTGGGTGGCGAACCACCAACTGCTGACCCTGATATGCAAGTCGTCATTGACACACTTGTATCGCTGGGTGGCAAACCAATCGAAACCTTGTCACCAGAAGAAGCGCGCCAACAGCCGACACCGGCAGATGCAGTCAAAAAAATACTGACCGATAACGGTCATCCGCCACGCGCACAACTATTCACCTCAACCACCATCAGCATCCCCGGCGGGCCAGTAGGTAGCGTGCCCGCTCAGGTTTATACGCCATTAGTGGGCGATGGCCCCTTCCCGGTCATTCTGTATTTCCATGGTGGTGGCTTTGTGATTGCCGATACCAAAACCTATGAAGGCTCCATCACTGCATTGGTACAAGGTGCGCAGGCAATCGTGGTGTCACTGGATTACCACCAGGCACCGGAACACCAGTTTCCTACCCAGCCTAATGAAGCGTTTGCAGCATACCAGTGGCTGCTCACTCACGCTGAGGAACTGAATGGTGACCGCAAACGCATCGCCGTTGCCGGTGAGAGTGCCGGCGGCAACCTGGCAGCAGTGGTGTCATTAATGGCCCGTGACAAAGATGTCACCTTGCCAGTACACCAGCTGTTGATTTACCCATTGGTGAATAACAATGTGTTCAATTCATCCTATATCGATAATGCCAACGCCAAACCGTTAAACGCTGCCATGATGAACTGGTTTTTCAAACATTACAGCGAACCTATCGATGCTTACAGTTCTTATGCATTGCCTGATAAAGCAAGTTCTTTGAAAGACTTGCCGCCAGCGACCGTGATCACGGCAGAGATCGACCCCCTGTATGAAGAGGGCAAGGAGTTTGCCGAACGCCTGGAAAGTGATGGCGTACCGGTTGCTTACCGCCACTACACTGGCGTAGTGCATGAGTTCTTTGGCATGGCAGATGTGGTGGCCAAAGCCAGGGAAGCGCAGGTGTTTGCGATCGGGGAACTGCGCAAGGCATTTGCAGCAAACTAAATCTTGATATTGTGTAATAAAAAAAACGCCCACAGTCAGTGGGCGTTTCCAGTATCGCTGGCAAGACTTTAATTTGTAATGAGTTTCCCTGGTCTATCGGCCTATCCCTATCACATCCACAGAAATGATAGAAGGCAATACCGGCTTCGTAAACGCATTATTCACTGCAGAATTGGCCACACTCTGCGCGACAGCCTGGGCAGCAGCATTCACGGAATCAGGATTCGTGGTTGTGTTTAGGCCTGCTACTGCGGTAGTCGTCGTGGTAGGCACGCCGGTGGATCCGGCGCTTGCCTGGATATTTCCCGCATTTAATACCACAGGCGCAACGATCTGGATAATGCCCTGAATACCCGCTTCACCGGCATCCACAACCGGCGCAGTCAGGAATACGTTACCCTGCGTAGGAGCTTTCTGCGGTCCGTTCGGGCCATCAGGATCGTAAGTCTGCGCCCGGATACCACTTCCGGAAGCTACGCCACGGACCTCAACAATGGTATTACCGAAAACATCTGTCTGTACAATACGCTCGGGCACAGAGGTGGCTGTTTTAGAACCCCTGCCGGCGTCGATCGTCCCATTGGTAGACCAGATGGCGATGTCGCTACCATATTGCGTAATCACCTTGGACTGGTTCACCGAGAAATCACCATCGGCAATCGCACGGATCTCTCCGCCTTTTTCAGTGATGATACCGATGTCATCGCCACCCTGACCTGGCACACCGACGTTGATCAGGCCACCAGGCGCTACCAGATCTATGCTGCCGCCACTGTTAGTGGATATCTTGGAGTTGAACAGCAGAATATCGCCTGCAGCCTTGGTCGGATAAAGCGCCGCCAGGGCATCATTACCGCGGTCATGATTGCCGGCCTTGGCAAATGATTGCGCTGAACTGATTAACTCAGTTGTTAAATGCCGGTTCACGAATACGGTTTTAATCGCATTTGACTGGGCATTAAACTGGGTAAACGCCTGCGCTTCTGTCAGCGTATTATTCCCTGTCAGTTTTTTCATGAACGCCAGCAAATAAGCTGCCGTTTTTTCTTTATAGCTGTTCAGGCCGCTGTCATTACCATCCAGTACGTCAGGTCCTGCTCCGGTTGGCGCAATGTAGCGGTCAATATAATCCTGTACTTTGGCCCCTGCACCCACACCTGCCAGCATACTGATGGAAGATCCTGCTGCCGCCGGCAGCAAGGTATTGACCCGCGAAGCAGGCGTGAACTGGAAGTCACCCTGTTTCGTACCCGTGCTGCCAGTCGCCTGAATACTGGTCACATCCGTATAAATCAGGTCAACATTTCTGCCAGCCTGAACCAGTAACTCTCCTGGCCCGGCAATCACAATATTCTTGGTGTTCACATCGCGGCCAGCGGCAACCACACTGATATCGCTGCTGCGGTTATTCTGCAACCCGATATTCAGGTTAGTGACATCCTGGCCAGCTACAATCTGCGTCGCTTTCGGCAAGTAGATTAGGCCAGGTACGGCACTGTCAGAGCCACGAATATCACCTGACTTGGTCACAATCAGGGATGTCTGGAAATCGTTCGCATGTAACAAGCTGGTGGCATGGTTATTAAAATACGGCAGGTTATCGGCCAGTAATTCTTCATCTCCACTAAAGAAAGCGGACCTGACCGGATTGTTCATCCCTGGAATATCTGTCACATTGGCATCAGACATCAATAATTTGCCAATTGAAATATGCTGGTCTGCCAGTAATGAAAGATCACCTTTGCTGCTTGGGACTAAATAAGCCTGACCCACGGTAATGCTGCCATTTTGTGCAGCAATGGAGAGTGTGCCAGGGTTCAGGCTCATCCCTCCATAAACATTCTCGCGTAATCCGGTCGATTGAGTGAGCAAACTACTTAGCTGCGTGGCATAAGTGACGTCGCCAGTAAGCGCGCTCAGCTTTACTGAGGCTGTTTCGCTGTAGGTATTGAAATAGCTGTTATGAATAGTGCTGTCATTAATTGGTCTGATCGAGGCATTGATCAGGGATTGCGGCGCCAGCGTAGGATTCAATGTGCCTTCAATCAGCATATCCTTACCTGCGCTCACATCAAATTGACCATCCATCATCGCCAGTACAGTGCCATAAAGTTTATCTGGTTGCGCAGTGATACTGCCATCAACCTTGATATTCCCTTCACCTTTGCCAATGAAATAGACACCACTGTATAAATCGCCGCCGGCGGTAATGTTCAGGTTACCTCCACCATTTACTACGCCGTTACCTGTAGCACCGGCACCGAAGTTATCATAACGGGCAGAAGTAGGTACAGAGGCTGAAAAATTCGCAATATTGCCGCCAGCATTGATAGTGACATCACCACCTCCAAGTGCGCCAAGGCTTTGCTTAAACTGGTCATTTCGTATCCACCAAGAAGCATCTTTCAGCTGATTGTTACCAGCCTGACGCGACAGCCATTGATTGATTACCTGACGGCTGTCATTTTCCGAACCGTTGATATTGCCGCGCACATTTAAAGAAATATCACCCCCATTGTCCAAGTATAAGGGACGTTGCGCACTGACTGGAGGTGTAAAACCTGGTAGCTCAGCAGCCTCGACACCTGCCGTGTAAATGACGGAGTTGGCATCGCCCATGACAAGATCACCACCTGTCGCGACTTCTATATTGCCAGTGCCTGTCCTGATCAGTTTATTGCTGCCCAAAGTCAGGTTACCTGATTCGCTATTGCCATCAAAACCGATGGTAGAGGGCAATGTACTCATGACATTCGCCGAACCCATATCTGCACCAGCCACCAGTCTGTAGCTCCAGGAGTCACCAATACCAATGGCGGCACCCGTTGCCGCAGTGGCAAAACCGTCGCTGATGGAGCCATTGATATTCAGGTTATTGGCTGCTCGCAGTGTCAGGATTCCAGGCTCATTTCCGGCACGTGTATCACTGTAAAGATTCCAGTCTGCATTCACTGCCAGATCACCGTTTGAGCGTATCTCCTGACCAGCACGCAGATGGAAATGACTGTCGCCGGTTTTACCTAACGAGGCCAAAATACCGGCCTGATTTCCCATAAAGCTGGTCACATCACTGGCAAGTGTGTTGTAGCCGAGTGTGCTTCCTGAACCATTACCTGCGGTTAGGGCATTCACATTGTTATATACACGGAACGCTTCCAGGGTCACGGATTTTGCACCATTGATAGTGGTTTCAAGCGCGCTCACGGCAACTCCGTTGCCAGAGCCTGCACCGGTACGTGGTGCACGTAAATGCACCGTACCGCCAGACCCATTCGCACCACCAGCCACTGAGATTGTAGAGCCCTGGTTCAGGTTGAGTGCACCATTCTGGGTGGCCAGCATGACCTTGCCACCTTCAGCACCAGCCTTGGAGGAGTTTGCTGTCAGTTGCGCACTGGACTGCAAGGTAACATCACCGTTTGCATTCAGGCTGATGGAGCCTTGCTTGTCACTATTGGCATTAATGGTACCTACAACGTTAATGGCACCCTGATCCGCAGTCACGGTCACCTGTTTCGCAGTCAAAGATTGCGTACCAGTACCATCGACAACCACATCTCCGGTACGCACACGATAACTGCGGCTTTGGCTAAAGCCTTGCGCCTGCTGGTCAACGGCGACGACAGAAGGCAAAGCCTTGACATCCACCTCAAGTGAACCGCCTTTATCTGTACCTAGTGCCCGGCCATCGAGCTGCCCTTGCAATTGCAGACTGCCTGAGGTGGCTGAAACAATGACTTTACCGGCATCTGCATCGCCCTGCGCGCTGACATTCACCACCGCGCCCGCATCGGTGACAATATCACCGCCACTGCTTAACTGGACTTTGCCGGCATCAATATGCGTGGTTTTTTCGGCGTAGGTTTTAGTGGCTGACGCGGCTGTGACGACTGCCTGGCTACCAAGGTTTAAGTGTGTATTCGCCTGCAAGTTAATTTGCCCGGCCAGCGTTTCAATGCGGCTATTGACGTTAAGTTGATCTGCCTGCAGCGTCAGCTTGCCACCGATATTGGTATTGGCAGCCAACCCTGTCGTAATTCCCTGGGTAGTGGATAATGTCCCGGCAGTTCCTATTGTGTAATTCGCTGAACTTGAAGCAGTGATCCTGCCTACATTTAGCTGTGTTTGATTCACTTGCAGATCCAGTGCACCACGTTCTGCCACAGTCAGGGACTTGGCATTGATCTGCACACCGTCAAATCCGCCTATGGTATTTTTATCCACCGCGGCCACAGCGTTATTTTCCAGCGCACCGCCAGGGTCACCGATCAAATGCACAGACTCGGCATTCACCTGCAATGTCCTGCCTGAAGGATCGGCCGCCCCTGCATATGTGGCATCTACCGTATTCTTCAAGGTAAATGTCTTGGTATTAATTGTCACGGTCTGATTGGCAGGTGCAGCTACTTCCCCATTCGCCAGGTGACCGGCAATCCCTGCTGCATTCACGGTCAGGTTCAGCTTGTCATTGCCGAAAGAGACATCGCCAAAAGTATCCACGGTACTGTAACTATTCAAGGTCAGGTTAGCGATATTATCCAGTTGCGACAGTGTCTGGTCACTCACATGCAGGCCGGACACACCACTGGGCACATCGCCAATCAGGATGCGGTTGGAACCAAGTGTCGCACTTGCGCCATCTGCCAAGGAAATATTCCCGTCAAACGTTACATTCTGGCTTCCATCGATGACCAGCGAGTTGCCCGCCGAGATTTGAGAGTTGGCAGCGATATTCAAACTGCCGCTCTGGGCATTGATAGATGAACCTGTACGTGTATATTGCAACTGGTTATTGGATGACAGCCCAAGGAAAGCACCATCTCCGCTGGTGTTTACATTGACTGTTTTAGGGTTTGCAGTTTTTGCACCCGTATCGATCTGTGCACCGGCAGCCACGTTCACACTGTCCGTCGCAGTCGCCATCAGCTCACCAGTCTGCAACACCTGACTCGCATCATTTTCTATGCTGACCGTATTGGCAACCGTATTGATGTTGGTGGTGTTATTGCTTTGGCTGCGGGTGCCGCCGAGCAGGATGCTGTCAGCGTTAAGTGCATTTAACTGGCTGACCTGCAATTGCAGGCTGGTGCTGTCAGTACTGTCTTTTTGATTGACCACGCGAATGCTGTTGGAGCTGATATCCACCATCAGGCCATCTGCACCGGTGATCTTGCGGCCAACGACACTGGCTTCCAGGGCTAACTGCTGCGCCTGTAAGGTTAGCTTGCCTGCATCCTGCGTATTTTTTACATCGGCACCACCAGTATTCGATGGATCATTGAAATAACTGCTGGCGTTGGTGATGACGTACTGGGAAGGCGCTTTGGAAACGGCACCTTCAGCTGGCCGGAACACACTGCCGTCTATCACGCGGAAAGTAGACCAGTTTGCATCTTTGGCACCAGTATTCAGGTCGGCCATATACCCTGTGGTCAGCTTGCTGCCATCCTGCAGGGCAGATGTCTGCCCGCGTACTAAGGAAGCATCGCTACGCTGCACGACAAAGGCACCAGGCACAAGTGCATACCGTGCAGGCAACAAAGTATAAGTGCCGGTAGGCACACCTGCCACACCCGTGATGTAAATGGTTTGTCCGATACCGGTAGTACCGTTGTTATATAAACGGTCTGTTGCAGCGTACTCCGAAGTCATGGCGGGTATCAGCGCATAGGTATCCGGTTGCGCCAGGATATCCTGGGTACCGCCTACCCCGCCGCTGATCCACTCATAGGCAAACAACTCGCCTCCCCCGGAAAGATCCACAGTGGCACCTTCACCGAGCTTGGTATCAGGCGCATTGATCGAAATCTCTTTTTCCACCAGGTTACGGGTTTTGCCGTCACCGGGGTTAAATACTTCACCAGCCGACATCGTCATGCCGAAAGGGATATTCTGTCCGGTACCGGAAACAGTGGTTAAACTGCCTGCACCCAGTGTGACACTCTCCGAAGCATTCAGGTGTATTTGCCCGAATGGCGCCTTGAGTACGCCATCCTGGTGGATTTTATTGGCCTGCAAGGTCAGGATGCCTCCGCCTGACAATACATTGGATGGTGCCAATCCACTGGAGCGCACATTGATCTGGCTGTTAGCACCCTCTGCCGTGAAAGTCAGTTTTGCACCCGAGTCAGGATAAATCTGCCTGGCGGTCAGGTTCAACTGACCTTGCGTAGTCAGCCCTGACTGAGTGGCCGCCTGCCCTACCTGCACAAAAGTCGCTTCACCCTGGCCATGGATATCACGCAATACATTCAGGTTGGTACGGCTGACGCCACTGGTTGCTACCAGGCCATCAATATAAACCTGGTTGGCATTCATTGTGAGCTCGCCGCTGCCGGTCAGTACTGCCGGGTCAACATCGTTTTTACGGCTATGCAACTGCAAATGACCTGCGGTGAGTTTGGCGTGACCATTATCCAGTACTTGCAGTACCGGAGTGTCCAGGCGCAGATTGCCGGCCACCTTCAAATCCAGATTACTAGCAAGCAGCATCTGGCTGGTTTCATTTGTGGCATTCTGGTCAAAGCTCCCCATGCGCACATTGTCAAAACCACCGGACTCGATTTGTGCCGCCGAGATCTGAGCGCGCTGTAATTGGCCGCTAGACGGAGTGACCGGACCGCTAGTCTTGAGTGCATCGCCTGCCTGGATATTAGTGGCTAATAATTGCAAGTCATTGGTGACATGGAAACGGCCGCTGCCATTTACATACATGGTACTGAAATCATCAGCAGGATAAGGGACCGCTTCAAAGAACATGTTCAGGCTCCCGCCTCTGCCTGTTCCTTGCGCCTGGCCTGATAACTTTCCATCTACCAGCAAGCTGCCATAACCAAATAAATTAATTTCGCCTGCATCACCGTAAAGTGTTTCGGTGATATAACCGCGGTTTGTCAGTGTTCGGGTGGCAACATTGGCGGCAGATACATTTAATAATGCACCCTGCTTGATGACCACAGCCCCTTTTTGTTCGCCATCAGCACTATTGATGGTAATGGTGCCAGCATTAACGATTTGATTCTGTTCCAGACCGCTACGTGAATTCGGCAAGCGGAAACTTGCCCCCGATACATCCAGCGTGGAATTACTGCCAACAAACACCATCTGGCTTGGATCTTCGGGCAGGGCTGAATCTTCATCGTTAATTCTTAGCGTGATATCTCCGCCTTTAGCAGTGATATCCCCAAGCACATTGACCTGCTTGCCCGCTGACAATTGTACGTTGCCACCGATATCTGTCTTGATATGTGCATTTTCATGTACGGTCAACACACCCAAATCATCGCCCGCACGGTATGTTGCAAAATCAAAAGAAACTGCCTGGCGTAAATAATCTGGGCGGGTGACCAGCCGGGTTACAGAAAAGATATTGTCAGTGCTGGCAGCATTATTGAATCCTGACTTCACCTGCAGATTCTGTGCAACGCCATGGACAATGCTGGTGGCACCCATATTCTCGGAACCAACATGGATATTGAAAGCACCCAGATTATATTTGGAGAAGCCACCCTGGCTGAAGAAACTGTTAGCGAGGCTAAAATTCAGTGCATCAGTCGCAATGTTGCCGGCACCTATATGCAGGTTGGTTTGTGTTCCTTCACCAAACTGGATACTGAGTTCACCGCCTTTATCAAATCCATAGGCGCGTAGCGTTAAATTAGAAGGCAACTGGCTTTTTGTAGTAAAGCTGATATTGTCAGCCTGGCCATTATGTAACGTACCGCCGCTATCTACGTAGGCCCCTGCTGAAGTATCAAGGGTTACATTTTGGCCGAACTCTACGATACCGGCCTGAATGCTACCGGCGTTTTCCGCTGTTTGCTGAGTTAATGCGCCCCTGATCCCGGTTTTATTATTGACGAAATTGCCTGCCGTAGAAATGGTTACATTATCTGCGATACGTGTCACGCCTGCATTCAGACGGACATCGATCCCATGTGCGGTAATATCCTGGTTAATATTAACAACAGTATCCCCTGCACGGCCCAATGTGAGCCACCTGTTCGTATCATCACCTAAGGCAGCCGCAGCATTGAATGCAGCGGTGCTCATCGGATCCAGTGTCAGTGCAGTATTAACGTTAAGGGTTTTTACATTTTGCAAATCGACGCGGTTAAATCCCTGACGCAGGAAACTGCTGCTGATGCGTGAAACAAAATCGTCTCCACCAGCCAGTTCTTCACCAAACGCGAAGTTATCCGATAAATTCTGTACTGATTTTTCGATATCAAGATTACGGGCACTGGCAATCAGGGAAGCGCCTAAAGGAATATTTTGTGAAAGCAACTGCTGCTGACTGATTCTGACATTACCCAACAGCGAACCATCCAGTACCAGTTTCTGCACGTAGCCAGTGGCATCGGGCGAGACTGCACGCACCTCGCCGGCATTACCCCCTTCAAAAAAGCTGGCCACCCTGTTGGTTAAATTGCCTAATGTATAGGTGCTCGTAGTCCCCCATTTAGGGTCGATCACCTTTTTTGTGTCGCCTATGGCACTGTAAGCCACTCCGGCCTTGGCTTGCGATATCGGCACCAGTTTACCGTTATAAACCAGTTGCGACTCTTTTAATGAACCAGCTTTATAAGTAGTAGAACCCCCTGAAACATTGATGGTAGACCCTTTTTCAGCAATGATTTCATTAGAAGTTGTTAATTTAACTGTCCCTGCATTGGTCATTTTCTCGGCAACAGTGGCCATGCGTGTCGAATCAATATAGGGCTGCAAGTCAAATAAATCTGTTCCTTTACGCGCATCCACGTAAACGGTTTTGCCAAACAGGTTGGAGCCGCGCAGGATAGGGTTATCTTTCAGGGCATCGGAGTTCAGCTGGACTGTCAGTTGAAAACGGTCCATAGATGCGGTGGCATCGACCCCTGATACATCAATGGTGGCGTTCTCACCCAGATGAATACGTCGGGCCACCGTGCTGTTCAATACGGAGGCAGCATCAAATAGGCTGCTCACTGTGACGTTGCCACCTTTTGCGCTGACCATGCCATCAATATTCACCAGGCTGCCCTGTATATTGATATCAGAAGTCTTGAACGCTAAAGACGCCAACACTTCTTCTTTATCATTCATTTCAGGGGTGACTTCCGTGACGCTTCCTTTTCCTAAAGTCACGATGCCGTCGCGACGCTCATCAGCCAACCCATTCACTACGTTCGCATCCGCCTGCGCAATCAGCCTTATAGAACCATTGGCACGGACAGACGTTGTCGCAGAAACGGTACCCATTTGATTGACAGCCAGTCCCATCATGGTGATGTTGCCTCGTTCGGCTACGATTTTACCAAGATTGGTGGCAGTACCGCCTGAAGCAACTTCAACCAGCATACCTGCAGGATCCTGGCTGCCTTTCAGATAGATCTTCTTACCCGCAGCCAGAATAGTCTGGCCATCAGGCGTCTTGATGACAGCATCTTTCTCAACTGTAACTTTAGGTGCAAATAACATCACCTTTCCGCCTTTGGCTGCATTGATCTGCGCACCAGACTCTACACGCACCTCAGCGTTGTTTACTTTTGCGGCCTGGTCTGGTGTCAGGTTAATCGTATCCACCAGCTCAAACACGCTGTTATACCCGCTATCATTAATGAAACCGGACTGGAACAGTTCATCGGTGATATTGAGGGTGCCGGCGAACAGGGAACCTACATTGAAAACAGCGTCTTTGCCAATAATCACGCCATTGGCATTCACAAAATAAATATTACCCGCAGCGTTCACATTGCCATTGATGACACTGGGATCTACACTATGCACGCGGTTCAGCATAGACCAGCCTGCCTGCATATTCACATTGAACTGCTGCCCTGCACCCAGGTTCAGCTTGTCGTAGTTGACGATCGCCTGGGGTTTTAATTGCTGGAAAGTGATCTGATTGGTGGTGGAGCTGAGCACCTTGGTTGATTCATTGACAATATCACGGATCTGGATGCCAGCCGGCAGATCCGCCCAGGCAGACATCACCATCCAGGGACCTGGCAGCATACTCAACGCCAGCCACATGCCTGCAGCGCGACGTGCACGTGTACGCCCTTCACCAGCGCAAGACGAAGCGACTTCAGACACCACCACCATGGCATGGTGAATTTTGCTGAATACCAGTTGATAGATGCCCTGATTCATGTCTTTACTCCATTCGCTCGCACGCTGTTACCACTCATAGCCAACACGGAAGTGCAGCCTGTAATCACCATTTTCGACTTCAGGCGCATCATTCATTGCCTGCGCATAGTCAAGGTAAGAGAACCAACCTGTCGTCGTTTTCAATTTGAAGCCTACGCCGGCAGAATATATTTCATAATGCGGCTCCAGGCCTGCGGCATTCCTGATATGCACCCGGCCAGCATCAATGAATGTATAGGCATACATATCCTTGATATAGTCTGCGAACTGGTATTGCTTCAGGTACTTGGCCAAAGGCGGGGTGCGAACTTCAAGAGAACCGGAAATGCCGTCATCACCCAAACGGCTGGATTCAACATATCCCCGCACGGATTCCACGCCGCCAACACTGAACTGCTCGGTGGAAATAAGTGCCTGGCTCGCTAATTGCCAGGCGAGTTTGCCTTGCACGGCCCAGCCGGAATCGAAAGTGTAGAGATGTTTGGCATCGACACGCAGATAAGCATAATTGGCTTCAGACCCACTGCGTTTGCTGGCGAATTCTTTATTCGTATTGCCTAATAATGCCGGCGCCATATTCAACACAAAGCCAGCCTGGGTTTGGCCATAAGCGGACTGGATATTGGCATCGTAACCAAAAGAAGCCGCCCAGTATGAAATTGGCGTATCAATGCTGGTATCAGCACCTTGCAAGAAAAGGTTTTCTTTAAAAATCTTGTAGTCCAGACCAAAGGTCAGGCTATGGTAAAAACCGTCAGAAAGGGGCAAGGGCTTGATATAACGCGCACCAACGATATAACCCTTACCCAGTACGTTAATATCGCCGACGGCGGCAATATTACTGTCTGAGGCAACGGCATAAGCTGCGAAGTAATCGCCATTCATGCGCGGGATGATGTAAGTACCAGAAAACACTTTTACTTCGTTAAAGTCTTCCGGTGAAACCTGGACATTCAAGCCCAGGCTATGATCTTTCTGGAACAGATTTTCATATTTCAAGCCCGCATTTAATCGTAGCTCGGTCGTATTCGGTGAATAACGGTCATTCAACTCCAGATTGCCATGTACCGGCAGTTTGTCCTTCACCTGCAAATCAACTTCAACCGTACCCGGTGATTTGCCGGGACGAAGCACAGGCGTGACCTGACGGTTCTGGTTGCGGTTCAAAGTGCCCAGCTCTTTTTGCGCAGTAGGAAAATGCGGCACAGTGCCTTCAGCAAACTGCGGTGCCCTTGATTTTATCTCGCTGGGGGTGTGGAAATGTGAGTCCACAATCTGTAAACGTTCAACCTTGCCTTCGGTGACCAGCAAACGTACTGTTCCCTGGTTCACTTCCTGCTGGGGAATGCTGACGGAAACAGTCAGGTAGCCGGCTTCCTGATACGTTTTTTCCAGGGCAGCGCGTGCCTGTTCAACGTCTGCAATACTTTTTTCTTCGCCCATATAAGGATAAACAGCTTTTTCGATTTCGCCACTGTTTAAAACCGAATTACCATCTACCTGATATTCAAATACATTAAATCGCAATTCCTCTGTGGGAGCTAAAACTTGACCAGCCGTGTAGGTCTGCTCTTCAGCAAAGACCATGTGTGACATGCAACATGTCATCAATCCCGCACAGACAAATTTCAATTTCAAACTCAAAGCTTGCACCTTACATTCAAGAATGTTGCCACTCAACAGACCAGCATTCTCTTAAAGTTTTGTGTCATGCACATGAAACGGACTAGTCCGAAAATCGCATGAATCAAAAGAAAAAACGCACCCTCTTTTGAAGGGTGCGCCTATCAAGTATCTGCTCTGTTCAAGAGTAGGTTTTTAACTTTTTATTACTCGTACAACACTGCTGGTGAGCAGTTGTTACCGAAGTTTGTGAATTTAGCTTTAACTACACCAGCTTCACAAGTTGTGTTGCCGCCGTCTGGGTTCAATGTCAAACCACGCGGCAATGTTGCGCAAGCAGCCGCCGTTGGGTTTTTCAAAGCGTTAACGATAGTAGTTACGATCGTTCTTTGGAAACCAGCTGGAGCAGAGTTAGCAACGAATGCCTTCATTTCCATATGGAAAGGATAGGTACCTGCAGCGGCAGCGGCACGTGCATTCACTACGTCACCAGTTTCTGGATGTGAACCGTCGATCTTGATGTAACGATAGCCATTGTTAGCATTGTTTTCTACAGTTGGGTCATTTTCCAGTGACAATACGCCGATGGCATAACGTGAACCAGCAGCAGCGTTGCTTGCTGTGGTAATGTTAGTTTTCACGTTACCTGAACCGGAGTTCTGGATCACTTGGTAGTTACCAGTTGTAGAAGTCGTTGGCAACAGCAGGTTACCACCCAGGCATGGGTTACCCAGGAAGAACGCGTTGGAAGATGCTTGTGAACCGGAAGTATCTACACGGCGCTGGATAATCACTTTCTCGCCATCATCTTCACCCAGGATAGGGAACCAGGATTCAGCAGTCTGTACAGCACCACCTTCTTGAAGGATAGAAGCGATCTGGCCTTTGGTCAATGAAGGAGCCAATGCTGGTGAGTATGAAGAACCAGACTCAGAAATACCTTGAACTTCTTGCAGCTTGCGGTACAGCGGAGTAGAAACTGCTACACCAAAAGCCTGACCCAGAAACGCGTTGCTAACTACACCAAAGCTAGATACATTACCGCCACCAATAGTATTGGAGAATAATGTTGGTTCTACGTCAGAGAAACCACCAACGATTTGTTGTGGGGCCAGTGGGTTGGCTGCCAGTGCTGCAGCGTTAGCTGATTTGTTTGCAGCAGTTTGCACACCAGATGCATCCAAAGCGATTGAAGCGCCAGATTGTGCACAACCTTTGTATACATCAGCATTGTTTGCAGCATTGGTTGCATCAGTGTAGCCAGTTGCCAGTTTTGTGCAGCTTGCGTTACCAACATAAGATACACGTGCTGGTTTTGTACCATTCGTAAATGGTGTGAATGCATTCAGTGAACCGCCATCTACAGTGTGGTACAACACAGAGATACGTGTACCACGTGTACATGCGTAAGCAAAGAAGTTACCCAGTGAGCCTGGTGTTACAGCTGTGCTGGAAGAAGCTTGTGCCGTGAAAATAGAGCCTGTACCCGCCTGGCAACCTTTGACCCAGCCTTCATAGATGGATTTAGTTGGTGCTGATGCACCAGCAATCCAGGCTTGATCCAAAGTACCTGCACCACGTGCAGCTTCGATTTGAGCTGGCGTAACACCTGCTGCAGCCAATGAACTTACAGACAAAGCTGCCAGTGCAAATGCGATTTTTTTGATGTTCATCATCATATTTCCCTTAAATTTTTTGAATCAGCAATCTTGAAAGAGCAGAGGGGCTCCTGCAGAGCCCCTTTTTTATTATTTTGCAGATTTGCGGCGACGTGCAGCAGCAGCTACCACGCCTAGGCCCAATGCCAACAAAGCATAGCTTTCTGGCTCTGGTACTGGCAGTGTTGTCTGTACAGAAGAGATAGTCAGCAGACCGGCATTAGTGAATGTCACTTTGGTGTTGTTGAAGAAGAAGTTATCACCAGCACCGTTTGATTGCTTTTGCACGGTTTGATACAGGCTCATTTCACCACCCAGCAAGGCGATAGAAGTTGGACCCTGGTTACCATTGTTATCATTGGCAAAATAAGTGAATGGGTCGTTGTTCTGGTATACCAGTTGGTTAAAAGCACCAACTGCTGTTACCAGCGGCGCTTTGGAAATTGCAACTGATTCTGGTGCATTTGGATAGTTAACCAGATCGTAAGAAGTGATCATGCCACGTGCACCTGCAGCAGAACCTGCACCTAATTGATCACCGGCAAATACGTTGTAGTAAGTTGTGCTTAAGTTTGCACCACCGATAAATGACTGGAATGCTGCGTTTGCACTCAGGTCAAATGAGAATGAGCTGTTAGAGCTGTCAAAATTTGAATCAGCATTATCAGTACCGATTTCGTTCAATGTGCTGTAGAAATAACCGGTATCAACAACTAAAGCAGAATTAGATGTGCGATCAAAAATAGTCAGGAACAAAGAACCGTTACCTGTAGATGGAACGTTAGTAGCGCTAGCTACGCCAGATGCTGTCAAAGCCAAAGCAGCGATTAAAGCCTTCACTTGGAATTTCATAAACTTCTCCTCAGATTTCTAACAAAAATAATAAAAAGAACAAACTACAAACTTGCTTCAATAAAGCAGTAAATCTCGACCTGAAAAATTATGGATTGCCAGCGTGACGGTAGGATTCGAAAATCTAGTCCGTCTGGACTAGCCCAATCGGGCTAATCAAATCGTTGCTGGCATCCACATAAAAATCCTGTTTATTGTAGAAAGCGAAGATGACAGTTTTGAATTCAGGACTAGTCCTAACGGACTAAAAGAAGGCTGTTGCAGAATAAGTTTTGGTGACATTGCAGCAGAAGCGGGAACATTACTGTTTACGTGTAATCAAGCCCAGCTTGAGTGCCTTGCTGGCAGCCTGACTGCGGTTTTCGACATCCATTTTCCTGAGGATGTTTTGCACATGGTTTTTGATCGTCAGTGGACTGATTTCCATGATGCTGCCGATTTCCCAATTGGTTTTGCCCGCCTGTAACCACTCGAGCACTTCGAGCTCACGCCGGCTTAAAGGTTTGACCCGGCTGTTGCGGGTGGTAGTGGAGAGCACCGAGGGACATTTGTTGGCAGTGACTTTTTCGATGGCACAGTGCAGGTGAGGCATCAGCAATTCCAGCAGATGCGCAGTTTGCGCATTTACGGGTGAGCTCAAGCGGCCAAACATCACCAGCGTGGCAATGCGGCTGTGTTCGTTACCAAAGCCATGTACGACAAAGCGTTTGAGTTCGGAAGCACTCATCCTGCCGGCCTCTATCTGCTCAATGGCAAAATGGCTGTTTTGCTGGCTCGGTATGTCGGTATGGTAAAACACCGGCATGCTGAGTTTGCTCCACTGCTCGAATGCCTGGCTGACCAGGCCATCTGCCTCATGCAATACCTGATCAAATTGTGTATCGCCAAAATAGCGGCTGGAGGTTAAATATTCGTAGTCATAAGTAGGCCGCTCAGTGCCGCGTACACCGACGATCACCACTTCATGTGCCATCAGACATTGAAAGCCACGTTGCAGCCAGTTAAAGAAGTGGGACCTGTGCTGCAAACGCAATGACTCCTCAATCACCTCCATAAATAGCGAGCGCTGTTCCTCATTCAGCGCCAATCCCCACTGGTCATTGGCCTGATCCGTCCCTGTTATTGTGCTCATGTGTTGTTCACATTGGTATAAATGCAGCATAGTTTGCGCAGAATTTGTGACAGAAAAATGATTGCGGTGTGTCAGTTGATTGATAAATTCATGACAGTGGATTACTGCAGGGGACTAGGCTTGCAAATCACAGTTTTGTTGACAAAAAAAGGCCTGCATTCGCAGGCAGGAATAATGATGAAATGTTGCGCCTACGGCTGCTTGATTGTATTTAAGAGAAACAGACTGTCTTTTCCATGTCATATGGAGATGGCATTATTTTCAACACATGGTATTCACGAATCCAACGCTTCTCAGGCACTTTATTACGCTCTCGCTGCTAGTCAGTGCGGGTGTGACCCATGCTGAGCCTGCCCTGGAAGTACAGCATCTTGCGAACCAGATTTTGCTTGATGATTCCAGTGAGACTGAGCTGGTCATCAGCAATACCGACCAGGATGAAAGCTTGCCTGAGTCAGGCACCACCCTTTCCCAGTTAAAAGCAAAGAATTTACGCTGGCAAACCGGAAGCATTCCTTACCAGGCTGAAGTGCAGGCCGTCGCACTGGCAACGCAAGTAGACCCGGCATTGATACACGCGGTGATCGCGACTGAGTCTGGCTATAATCCGCAGGCACAATCGAAAAAAGGTGCCTATGGCCTGATGCAGGTATTACCGGCGACGGCAAAATCCCTGTCCGCCATCCCGGTCAGGCAATGGTCTGTACGCCAGCAGATTTTATGGGGCTCACGCTATCTTAAGAGCATGCTGGAGTTGTTCGGCGGGGATGTGACACTGGCACTCGCCGCCTACAATGCCGGGCCGAACGCCGTCAAAATGCGGCAAAACACGCTGCCGCCATTTGCTGAAACGCGGCAGTATGTGCCTAAAGTATTAAGTTACTATCGCGCATTCAAAATCCGCTTGCCGCACGAAACATCACCTTTGGAATAACAGTGAAAAGTTAACGGTTACTCCACGCCAGTTCCAGGTCTGCCAGTGTATTGGGCTCATAGATAAACTGCCACTCCCGGTAGTGCTTGGCGCCATTAAAGCCGGATTCAAACTCCTGGTAACCCGCACTACGGATAGGTTGCAGCAATGACTGGCTGTGCACACCCACAATGCGTCCGTTACGAAACATCAGCGTCATGCCTTGCCTGGCAAAAAAGGGATCAGTATAGAGTTTGCGCAGATGCCTTTTGAGTACAGGAAAACGTTTGTCTTCGACAAGTTCATTCAAGGTCATGGGAAACTGCTTGACCGGTTGCGGCGTGGATTCGTAATAACGCCCGATCGCCAGCCGATAAGCTTCACCCACCTCCAGTAATAAGGCTTCGTTGGCACGCTGTGTCTGTTGTTGCCACATCACGGCCGCACCCTGCATGCCGATTGCAGCGATCACTAGCGTCACCATGACACCAATATAGGAAAAGCCTGCCAGGCGTCTAGCTGTCACAGCTACCAGTCCGTGTAGAGGCTGCCATCTGTCGCCTGACCGGCAGCACTGCTGTGCAAGGTATAGACTCCGCCTACCAGTGGCAACTCCGGTGGTGTCACGATCCAGGTATCATTATTTTCAACAATGGCATCCCAGGGTAATTTGTCCAGGTAATGCTTGTCTACCAGCTCCTGCAAGGTATCAGGGTACTGGCCCTGATCAGAAAAAAATTCATCCAGCGCCTTGCGGGTAGTCACCAGCTGTTGCTTGAGCGCCTGCTCCTTGGCACGTTGCACGCCGGAAAAATAACGTGGCACTGCCAGCGACAATAATAAGGCCAGAATCGACAACACCACCAGCAACTCTACCAATGTGAAACCGGCAATACGCTTGATCATACGATGTCTACCATTGCGCATACGGTACTCCGTTAATCCCGGTTTGCGTACTCAGGGAATACACATCATAAACATCCTGGCCATAGCGAGGCGATTCCGGCGGGCTATCATAACTGCGCAAGCCCCAGCCTATTGCAGGGCTTACACCGGCAGTTTGCTGGACTTTGAGCATGGGGTCCTGGGGCACCCGGCGCAGGAAGCGCAATACCTTGCGTTTGGGGTCTTTAATATCCTGCACACCCTCAGCCAGTATCTGCAAATTCGGCGGGTAACCGCTGGCATCGGCATTTTTCTTGATGCGCCCGTCATCCGCCGCTTTTTTATAGCTATCAATCGCGCGGCGTATCTCGCGCAACTGCTCACGTAGTTGCTGCTCTTTTTGCCGCTGCAAAGTGAGCTGCACCATAGGCGTAGCGACACTGGCCATGATCGCAACTATCGTCAGCGAAACCATCAGTTCGATCAGGGTAAATCCGCTGCCACGGTTCAAGCGCCTTGCATGAGCACGCACACTTGCGTAGGGATACACCAGCCACATTACGGAATCACCTTGGGCGATGGCAAGGTGGTCGGTGATTGCTCCTGTACGCTGCCGCCATTCACGTTGTTAGACATGCCCGGCACCGTCGGCGTGATGTTTGAAGAAGGAAATGTGCTGGCAGGTTCAGGCGGCGGCGGAAGCGCATCCGGCGATGGTATGCTGGCCTCAGGAGGCACCGGTGTATCAGGTGACTCAACCACAGGCGGGTCAATCGGCTCATTCAGTTCCCGCTGGCGCTGTAACTGTTGCTCACGTATCTGCTGGCCGCGCGTCAACGCCGGCGTCAGTGGCGTGGTATTCAACAATGGTTTATCAGAAATCACGGTGTCGGTACCACTCCAGTACTCGGAGAAAGTCGCTTCCGGCAAGGTGACATTGCTGATCACTTTAGGCGTGATCGCCAGTACGATCTCGGTCTTTTGTTTCTCGTCATTATGGCGGGAGAACAGCCTGCCCAAAATCGGAATCTCTCCCAGAAACGGCACTTTGTCAGCATTCTTGCGCTCGGAATCCTGGATCAGGCCCGCCAGGATTTGCGTCTCGCCATGTTTCAGCCGCAGTATCGTGCTGGCATTACGCGTGCCGATGTTAAACACCCTGGAGTTATTGCTCAGGGTCACCGCCTCGCCTAATGAGCTGACCTCCAGGTTGACTTTGATACTGACGAAATCGTCGAGCATGATGCGCGGCTCCACCTCCAGCTTCAACCCGACATCTACATAAGACACACTTTCGGAGGTACCGACGTTAGCGGTGGTATTGGTGGTGATCACCGGCACTTTGTTACCAACCAGCACTTTGGCTTTCTCGTTATTTTTAACACGGATACGCGGGTTGGACAGCAGGTTCAGATCCGTATCAGTGGTCTTGAATTGTATGCTGGGGTTAGGGCTGACACCGATATTGGATGACTTAAGGTTCTTCAAGGCTTCCAGCGTTAGCGGGCTATTCAGTACTGTCAGTGAGCTAGGATAGATAATCCCCAGGTCTTGCAGCTTGCCGCGTGTGATTTCCATCACTTCAATTTCCAGCATCACTTCCGGGTCGGCAATGTCCTGCGCCTTGATCATTTTCTCTGCCAGGGCCAGTACTTCCGGCCTGTCCCGCAATACCAGCATGTTCAGGCGCTCATCGACATAGACATCGCGGATTTTAAGGATGGTACGCAACATGTCCGCGCACTGTTTGGCACTGGTATTGGCAAAGTAAAAGTTACGGATCAGCAGATCCTGGTAATCCTTGTTTTTTTGCTGGGTGGCGGGATACACCAGCAGGCTGTTGGGTGACAGCACTTTTTTCTGCAAGCCGTTACTGGTCAGCACCATATCGATCGCATCTTCAATGGGCATTTTTTTAAGAAACACCGACGCCTTCATTTCCGGCTTGATATCTTTATCCAGGATAAAGTTGACGCCAGTGGCACGGGATAATGCCTCGAACACCACTTTGATATTGGCATCACGCAGTTCCAGCGTCACCGGTTTGCTTAAGCTGGTTTGCAACTGCGGCAATGCCGCACGTGAACGGGTTTCCAGCGCAATCAGCTGTCTTTCCAATGCTAATGCCTGCTCGTTGGTCGGTTGTTCCAGCAGGATATCGCGTACCAGCTTCAGCGCTTCTTTGGGCTGATCTATCTTCTGTTTCGCCTCTTCCAGTTGCTTGCGTAATATAATCTCGCGCTCGCCCGCTCTCTCATAATCCAGGGCCTTGGGATGATTGGCATCCAGCGTCAGTATCCGTGTGTAGATCTGTTTTGCTTCAGCAATATTGCCTTTGGCATTGGCCGCTTCGGCTTCGAAAGAAAGGGCATTAATCGCCTGTTCCCGTTCGCGGTACCAGCGATTGCGTAATTCCACATCACCTGGTTTTTCAGCCACCAGTTTAGCTAACTCGTGCACTTTGCCCTCAGGGGTGGTGGCCGTGAGTTTAGGCGGGAACAAACTGCAGGCAGCCAGACCAACGGCGACACACACCAGGAATAGCGTGCTCCGTAAACGGGTTGGCAGCGCGGTTGAGCGATGAGATTGAATATAAGAATGACTCATGAATTATTGTTCTAAAGGAATATTGTCTTCAGTATCCGCCACAGACTGGCGTTGCCCTGCTGCGGCGGTTTTGGCCTTGCTCAATACCACTGCCTGACTAAGCGGCAGGTAAGTGAAATACACAGATTGCGCATCTTCACTATCCAGCCGCCATTGCGGGGTCACCTGGCTTTTCAGCCTGGGCATCAGTACTTTTTTCTGCTGCATCAGGATCACCGTACTGCCTTCCGGTACATCCTGCATACTGCCAACGTAGGTGTAAGGTAAGGGCGGTGCTTGCGGCGGTGGCGGCGGTTGTGGTTTGACTGGCGGTGGCAACCACTCGTGCGCGGTAAACAATGCATGACTGACTTTGGCGGGTAACTTTCGCGGCAGTACAACAGGAGTGAGGGCTTCTACGGCGACAGGCTGCGCGGCTTGATCATGACCGCTATCCAATTGTGGTTCGGAGACTGTCACTGTTGCTGGCGTAGCGGCTACCAGAGCACTACTCTTTACAGGGGCAGCAGTGGTCAATGTGCTATCTGCAACGACGACCTCATCAGCCGCCTCCTGTTCGGCTGACCATTGCCAGTACACCAATGCAATTGTCAGCAGCAAGCTGATCCATAACAGCGGCCGCCGGGATGTTTGTGCATTAGCCGCCTCAAGTCGCATGCTCACGCCCTCCGCGGATAAACATGGAGAATGTCAGCGTCGTTTCAATCACCGACTGTACCGTTTCGTTCTTGCGCAGTTCCAGCCCGGTCAGCGCCATGGTCGGGTAACGACGCAGCACTTCACTGATAAAACGGCGACAAGTGACATAGTCCGACTGGATGGTGAAACGCATATCAAACTGCTGTATTGGCTGCGGGCCGACAGCGGCCTGATGTGCCTGCCACTGATAATCGCCCACATTCAACGGTATATGATGCTTCTGTGCCAGCGCGGCGACCTGCAACATACGCGGTGATAACTCGCTACTGGCAGGCAGTTGCTGCCACAACTCCGACAGGGTGACAGGCTCAATTGCCTCTTCGGGCGTTGCTGCTGTCTTTACCTTTTTTGCAGCAAGCGGCGTGGTTTCAACAGACGTGGCGGGCTGCAATTTCAGATGGGCGATTTCCTGCTCCAGTGAAGCAAGCCGGGCAGTTTTTTCAGGTTGTTGCTGTATCAAATATAGCCAGACGACGATGAGCACGCTGCTGGCTAACATAGGCAACCAGCCCAGGTACCAGGCGCTGCGTCTGGCTAACCAGACCAGCCCTGTCATGGAAGGCAGGCGCAAACGGTTCATGGCTGCCACCCGCCCTGAATCTCAAAGCTCACCGGGCGTTGTGGATGCGTTTCAATCACCTGGTGTTTTTGCAGATGCACTTGCGTCAGCACTGCTTCTTCCTGCAAATGACCCACGTATCTCAACAAGGTGTTGTAATCTTTGGCTTCACCGGACAAGGTGAATTGCCCACGCGCGGCATCAGGTAACAACTGTAACAAGGCAACGTCCTTGATCTGCCTGGATTCCAGTGCCTGTAGTAGATCGAACCAGCGGATATTCAATTGCTGCGTAATGGTTTCTGCTTCTTTTTCCTGCGCCTGGGTCAGTGCGATGGCTGCCTTCTTTTGCGCAGTTGCACGGGCATTCTGTTTTGCCTCTTCCGGTGTTCGTTCAGGTGGCGCTTGTGCGACGATTGTTTTTTGTAACTGACTGGCTGCGTTATTCGCTTGAATCAGTTCTGCCTTGCGTTGCTCCATTGCCAGCAATTGCGCACTGACATCGTCATCTGCATGCCAGGCAGTCAATACCAGCAAGGCACACACGACTAACAGTAAGACACCCGGCCAGCGCACCTTTTGCCAGGCAAACGCTGGCTGGGCAAATTCAAAATGGTAATTCGGGTTAGGCCACATGTGCGACCTCTTGCCACAGCGAGGTGATCGCCTCAGCGGAATACAGGTTTTTCCAGGTCAACCGGCCTGCCAGGTGTTGCGACAACCTGCGCCCAACCGCAGCCACAGGCTCGCATCCGGGTTCACTCAACCAGTAGCAGGCAGAGGCCTGCACACCCAGTAAAGTCCGCTCGCGGAGCAGCCATGCCGCCATGCTATCTACTTCGGCCAGATCACTGACCAGGCTGGCAACATGGGTGACTTCGCCTTGTTGCAAATGGAGTAATCGCAGCATATGAGGCTCTGCACTCACTACCGTACCATCTGCTGGCAGACTGGAATGCGCCCACAGTGCGCAGGTATAAGGTTGCACTGACATGTGCAGATATTTGCGTGGCGCAATCAGGGTTTGTGCGGCCATATTTTGCAAGACCGGCGTGGTGGCGAGTAAAGAAGCATGGCTTTGCAGCACATCCTGCATACGCAACGGCCATTGCACCGCTGTCTCACCATAGGTTTTGAGCAGCATGGCGCGTGCATACGCTTGCAGCTCAGTGCCTGATAACGCACTCGCCTGGCCGGATTGTTGAATCGCCGGTAATAACATCAAATGCACATGCTGGTCTGCCAGGTAAATTTCGATACGCTGCCAATTAGTCGCTGGCAGTTGTGCTATGACGGCAGTCATGGCTGCCTGTAACGCCAGAGACTCAGTGCCTTCCAGGGTTGCTTGTGCGGTCACTCTGCGCGGTTGCAAACCGGCAGCCCAGTATTCAGCCAATATGTTGTCAGCCGTCACCAGCATCCGCGTCAGGCCGCACCATCGTATTTGGCTGAGCATATCAGGCAATAAACGTGACACGGTTGATCTCCTGCAAGCTGGTCATGCCCGCACCCGCAGCGCTGACTGCCGCTTCGCGTATGGTACGCATGCCATTTTTTGCAGCGGCTTCTTTGAGCTGACGGATAGGTTCGCGGGCAATGATCATTTCACGCAGCTCGTCGTTCAGTACCAAGACTTCCGCCACCGCTTTACGGCCTTTATAGCCGGTACCGCGACAATGTCCGCAGCCTTTGGCATGTTTAAAGGTCATTCCCACGACCTGTTCCGGCGTCAGGCCTGAGGCTTCCAGTAGCTCGGCATCCGGCACCAACGGTTCGGCACATTGGGTACACAAGCTGCGTACCAGCCGCTGGGCAATAATGCCATTGACGGCAGACACGAAGTGATACGGGTCTACCCCCATATGCATAAAGCGGCCTATCACATCCAATACACTGTTGGCGTGCACGGTGGAGAACACCAGGTGACCAGTCAATGCTGCCTGTACCGCAATTTGTGCGGTTTCCGCATCACGGATTTCACCGACCATGATTTTGTCGGGGTCGTGACGCAGGATAGAACGCAGCCCGCGCGCAAAGGTCAGGCCTTTTTTTTCGTTGACCGGGATTTGCAATACGCCTGGTAATTGATATTCCACCGGGTCTTCAATGGTGACTATCTTGTCAAAACCGGTATTCACTTCCGAGATCGCTGCATACAAAGAGGTGGTTTTACCGCTACCAGTCGGGCCGGTCACCAGTACCATGCCGTAAGGTTCACTGGCCAGCTTCCTGAACCTGGCAATCACATCGTCATCAAAACCCAGCGCTTTCAGGCTCAATCCCTGCGCCTGCTCGGTCAGGGCTTTACGGTCCAGTACCCTTAATACCGCATCTTCGCCAAACGCACTCGGCATAATGGACACACGAAAATCGATCAGGCGATTCATCGCATGGACCTTGAAACGTCCATCTTGCGGAATCCGTCGCTCGGCAATATCCAGTTGCGCCATCACCTTGATCCGTGAAATCGCCTGCTCGGCGCTATCCAGACCCGGGCTATTGGCAATACTGGCCATCACGCCATCAATACGGTATTTCACGGCCAGGCCGCCAGGATGCGATTCCAGGTGGATATCGCTGGCACCGGTTTTCAAGGCGTCATATAAAGTAGAGTTGATCAGCTTGATGATGGGGTTGGCATCTTCATGGATGGACTTGAGCGAAAGTTGCATCACAACCTCCTCTTCGCCCTCCTTTGTCTGGTCTTCGTGCAGCCCCATGCCATCCATGGCACGCATGGTTTCTTCTTCACCGGCCAGGTAAGCGCTGATATCCAGCCGGTGTGCCAATCGCCATGTAAAGGACTGCTGCACCGCATGCTGTGCCCATAAAGGTAATTGCTTGTCGAACGGGTCAGCAAATATCAGTATCAATGCCTGATTTTCATCATAAAAAGCCAGGCATTCTTTTTGTTGCGCCTGGTTATAACTGATCACATCGAATGCGACCTGCCATTCGCGCATTTCACGCATGCTGGCTACCTGGTAATGCAGCAGGCTAGCCAGCTGATTGACCAGTGCCTCGCTATCTAAAGACAGTAACTCTTCCAGCACTTCGATGACACGCCGTTGTTGCTGTTGCGCCAGCGTTTGTGCCTGCGCAAACACATCCGCTTGTAGCGTGGTTGGTAAAGGCTGGTTCATTGGATCTGCCCTGCCAGTTCAAAGATAGGCATATACAGTAGAAGTACGACGACACCAATCACCAGGCCAATAAACAGCATCAGCAGGGGCTCAAATAACTTGGTAAACCAGTCTATCCAGCGCGCCAGCTCTTCGTCATAAAAACCGGCAATACTATCCATCATCTGCGCCACGTTGCCGCCACGTTCGCCTACCAGCAGCATGCGTTCGCCAATCGGAGTGGTCATGCCAGCCGTCTTGAATGCATGCGACAATGGTTGCCCCTGGCTGATCATGGTTTGCGCCTGTTGCAGGCTGAGTGCCATGCTGCTGTCCAGCAAGCCGCCCAGCGAATCAATCGCTGTCATGATGGGCGTACCGCCCGCCAGCAACATACCCAAGGTGCGGTAAAACCGTGCCAGTTGATATAGCTGTAATTTGGCTCCCACAGCCGGAATACGCCAGATAGCCCTAACCATGGCTTGCCGCATGCTGGGTGTTTTAAATACCAGGATCAGCCCGATGATGCTGCCGACCAATATGGCGAGCATGGTTTCACCATGTTGTGAAATCAGGGTGCCCCACTGCAACATCATTTGCGACATCCAAGGCAAATCTGCGCCTGTACCTTCATACACGCTGCTAAATTTGGGCACCACAAAGCCCATCAGGAATGCGATCACCAGGCCACCGACGATAATCAGCAGCATGGGATAAATCGATGCGCTGATGATCTTTTTCTTTAACAGCGATACCTGGTTGTCGTAAGCGATGTAGCGGGATAAGGCATTACCCAAATCACCGGTACGCTCAGCCGCTTTAACGGTGGCGAAATAAAGCGGAGGAAATACTTCCGGCTGGCGCTCAAGCGCGGCAGAGAAGGACTTGCCTTGTTGCAAAGACTGCAAGATGCCTTGCAATACGGTACGGGTATGGTCCTGGCGTAAGGAAAGTGCTTCAATCGCTTCGACCAGATTCAATCCTGACTGCAATAAAGCCAGTAACTCCTGGCTGAACAAAGCAAGCGGGAAGGCCTCTTTTTTTAAACGTTTTTTGCCGGATTTATCCAGTTGCAGGGAAACCGGCAGCAAGCCTTTAGACTTTAACTGCGCATAGGCATCCTGCTCATCGTTGGCCTGTAACTCGACCATGGTCAGTAAAGAGCCGTTTAAGACTTTGGCTTGATAGCGCATGTCAATTACCAGCTGGTAATATCCTGCGACTCATCAGTGCCGCCCACCTGGCCATCTTTGCCATAGCTGAATAAATCATACTCGCCATGCTGGCCCGGGAAACGATACTGGTAAGGCTTACCCCACGGGTCATTCGGCACTCCCTTCTTCAGGTAAGGTCCGCTCCAGCGGGTGTCATTGTCGGTGTTGGCCATCAGCGCATTCAGGCCTTGCTCGGTAGATGGGTAATGGCCGACATCCAGGCGGAACTGGTCCAATGACTGCTCAAGCGCAGCAATTTGCGCTTTAGTCGTCTTCACTTCAGACTTGCCAATCTGCTGGAAATACTTGGGACCGACATAGCCTGCCAGTAAGCCGATAATCACCATCACCACTAATAACTCTAGTAAGGTAAAACCGGCACTGCTTCTGACCGAACGCTGCGTCATCCAATATTTCTCCATGAAAATTTGATGACAATACTAAGCAGTTCAGATTGCAGAAAAGTGGCAGCAATGTGACAAATCGCCACAATTGTAAATTTATATTAACAATGATGGCGATGCGTAATTTGAAGAGTTGCTAACTTTAAAGTTGGCTAGCTAGGTTGCAACAACAAGATGTTTAGATGCACACTATTCACCCAGAAAACCACCACTCTGGTGCGCCCAGAGCTTGGCATAAATGCCATTCTCCTTCAGCAGTTCATGATGAGTGCCAGTTTCGACGATGCGCCCTTTATCCAGCACCACCAGTTTATCCATGGCTGCAATTGTTGAAAGCCGGTGCGCAATCGCAATCACGGTTTTGCCTTCCATCAGCTGGGAAAGATGGTGCTGAATGGCTTGTTCAACTTCTGAGTCCAGCGCGCTGGTGGCTTCGTCCAGCACCAGGATAGGCGCATTCTTGAGCATGACGCGCGCAATGGCGATACGCTGGCGCTGACCACCGGATAGTTTCACACCACGTTCACCCACATGGGCATCATAGCCAGTACGGCCCTTGGCATCTCGCAGTGTCTGGATAAAGTCGTGCGCTTCTGCCTGCCTGGCAGCGGCCACCATATCTTCCTCAGTCGCGTCAGGACGTCCATATAGAATGTTCTCGCGAACTGAGCGGTGCAACAAGGAGGTATCCTGCGTCACCATACCAATCTGCTGCCGTAAAGAATTCTGTTTAACGCCAGCTATCGACTGGCCATCAATGCGTATTTGGCCAGACTGAATATCATAAAAGCGCATTAACAGATTAACAATGGTTGATTTCCCGGCACCAGAACGCCCTACTAAACCTACACGTTCACCTGGTCGTATATTCAAATCAAAACTTTGCAACAAAGGTAATTGTTGAGCATAGGCAAAATCTACCTGATCAAACCTCACTTCGCCTTTAGGTACTGAAAGTGCCGGTGCATCAGGCTGATCAACAACGTCATTAATCACGGATAAAGTATTTACACCATCCTGCACCGTGCCAATTTGCTCGTACAGTGAAGTGAGTTCCCACATCACCCAATGAGAAATCCCATTGAGTCTCAGGCTCATCGCCATCACAGCAGCCACGGCACCCGCCGCCACTAATCCTTGCGACCAGAGCCATAGCACCATGCCGCCACTGGCAATGATCAGGCACATATTCAGAAAGTGATTGATACTCTCTACGCAACTGACCATGCGCATCTGGCCATGCACAGTCTCCAAAAACTCCTGCATGGCAGATTGTGCATAACCCGCTTCTCTTCCTGCATGCGAGAATAATTTGACCGTAGGGATATTGGTGTAGGCGTCAGTAATACGGCCAGCCATCAGTGCACGGGCATCAGCTTGTTTAATTGAAACTTTGGCCAACCGTGGAATAAAGTAAAAAAGGGCACAGCCATATAAAACCAGCCAACCTAGAAATGGCAGCACCATCCATGGATGAAAATTACCTACAACTGTCACGATGGTGGTGAAATAGATCAGCACGTACACCATGATGTCAGCCAGAATAAACCAAACGTCTCTGACTGCCAGTGCAGTTTGCATGACCTTGGCAGAAACCCTTCCGGCAAACTCGTCCTGATAGAAGGACATGCTTTGATTCAACATATGCTGATGAAATTGCCAGCGCATGCGCATAGGGAAGTTGCCGGCCAACGTTTGATGTTTGATCAGCGTTTGCAGCAAAATAATGACCGTACTACCGACGAGTATAGCGACCACCCAGGTCAACGTTTGCTGGTGTGTATCCCACAATTGTTGTGGAGCAATCGCAGTCAGCTTATCCACCACCTTGCCCATCAATGCGAAGAGTAATGCCTCAAATGCGCCAATACAGGCCGTCAGTATGGTCATGAATAAGATGTACTTACGCATGCCATATGAGCAGGCCCACATAAATGGCCAAAATCGAGTGGGCAGCTTTTGAATAATGTCGCGCGGGAAAGGAGAAATCAATCCCTCAAATTTGGAAAACAATCGCATGATTAAAGGTGTGTGTAGATCAGAACAACGGCTTCGGCAGCAATGCCCTCACCACGACCGGTAAAGCCCAATTTTTCGGTAGTTGTAGCTTTAACGTTAATAAAATCGGTATCGACCTGACAGTCGCTGGCAATATTCTCTCTGATGCTATTGATATAAGGCCCTAGTCTTGGCGCTTCACAGATCACAGTGGCATCTACATTGCCGATATGAAACCCTTTGTCAGTCAGCAGCGCAACTACGTGCTTTAATAGCTCACGTGAATCTATCCCTTTATAACGCATATCCGAAGGGGGAAAATGCTTACCTATATCACCCAGCGCCGCTGCCCCTAATAAAGCATCGCAAATAGCATGCAGGAGTACATCGGCGTCCGAATGCCCGTCCAAACCCAGTGGGTGAGGAATATTGACGCCACCAATGATGCAATCGCGACCACTGACCAGCGCATGCACATCAAAGCCGTGGCCAATTCTAAAAGGCGTCATAAATTTCCTGTATCACTCAAACTTAAAGTTGCTGTTTCGATCTGTGCAGCCTGGATTAATGCAGTAACAACGGTTAAATCTTGTGGGTAGGTGATTTTCATATTTTTTAAATCGCCCAGAACCAATTTAGGCTGATGCCCCATCCACTCCATCGCTTGTGCTTCATCTGTCGGATGCCGCTGCAAGTAGGTGGTTAAGGCCTGTTTTAACTGACCATGACGGAACATTTGCGGAGTTTGTGCCTGCCATAATTTTTCGCGAGGTATCGTTTCACTGATCAAAGCATCAGCATCTGAGCGCTTCAGAGTATCAGCTAGCGGTAACGCGAGAATGGCACCAACTTCCTTATCTGATATCGCATTAATCAGGCGATTGATCAATACCTGATCAATACCTGGTCTAGCCGCATCATGTACCAGTATCCAATCGTCAGCCTCTATCGAAGCCGCTATCGCCTTCAAACCATTAAGTACACTGGCGGCACGCGTTTCACCACCCACTGACATTACGCGTGTTTTATGACAATCGTTCAGCAGTGCTGGTTTCCAATATGCATCTTTATCCGCAATCACAATGGTGATACTGGCGATTTCAGGCATGTCCTCAAAAACATCAACTGCGTGCCGCAATAATGGTTTGCCATTAAGCGTTAAATACTGCTTGGGAGTTTCTGATTGCATGCGAGCGCCATGCCCAGCACTGGGAATTAAGACATGATATTTAGCCATCCATCCATTTTAACATGCCACGCTTAGCTACTTGTCCTCTGATTAGCCCACTTGGGCCAATGACAGTTGTGGTTAGTTTTTATATGATGCTTGTAAACGAGGGAGAAGACTCAAACAACAGCCGTACAACGCAGACCAATACTGACCCAGCGGCGTGAATCATTGGTAGCAAGCAGTTCCCCAATACAGATTTCATGGCAGTCTATTAAATGTTTTA
>NZ_JBHTLN010000006.1:0-3561 GCF_042678905.1 Methylophilus flavus | reverse complement strand
TGTCTCCGGCATTGCCAGTGATGGTGTTCGCCAACTCATTACCTGTACCGGTGATGTCGCCATTACCTGTCAGTACCAGATTCTCAACGTTAGCAGCTAATGTAGAGCTGACACTGGCATTGACCTGGTCAATCCCTTCATTAGCGTCTTCAGTGACTGTGACACCGCTATTATCAATGATGTAGGTATCGTTGCCTTTGCCACCGATCAAGGTGTCATTGCCGCCTTTGCCGTCAAGAGTATCATTGCCAGCACCACCATCTAAAATATTATCACTGCTATTACCGGATATCCGGTCATTTCCATTCCCGCCGATCGCATTTTCTATTAACACGTTAAAAGCAATCGCGACATTTTCTTGCTGGATTGTTGAGTTATTTGGGCCGACTTTAAAGGATCTGCCTAACTGGCTGAAGGAGCCTGCATCGAGGTTTATAACTCCACCGACAGCCGATACATATTTGATTGTGTCGTTGCCACCTGCATCCCAGATAGTTTGGTAGTAACGCTGTGATGATGAAAATTCATAGACATTATCACCAGAGTTATAATCATTGTTGGCGCCATATAAATGTTGTATGGCGAGAATGTCATACAACATAGGAGTTGTTGGGTAATACTCATTTAGTCCGTCAAAATAGTTGTCAGGCAGATCGGAATAACTCATGACGGTATATTGGAAGTAATCGATATTTGCAGGTAGTCCAATATCCCCTTCTTCCTCAGCAAACGAATGATCCAAACCCAATGCATGCCCGATCTCATGCAAACCAGCAAGATAGCCCATGGCACCGGTTGAAAAATTGTTGCCTGATGGATATGGCTGAGTTTTGTTAAACCAGATATCACCGCTTCTTGTATATGGGAGAGTGTCAGATATGTCATACCAGTATGGATCGACACTATAGGTATAAGCATAGATATTTGGCGACATAGCGCCATCGCTCGTGAAACCAAAACGAATATCACCAACCGCAGAAGGCGTTTCATTTACTTTAATAAAGTCCAGGTTAGCAACATTGGACCATGCATTCAAAGCCAAAGTAATACCATATTGCTGACTAGTACTGAGCGGTGTTAGCGAAACATAGTCAGGTTTAAAGCTTGGCATCGGATCATTGATGCCATAGCCATTAATGAAGTCCTGAGACCAGTACTCATCACTTCGAGAAGTTGGAAAACTGTAATAAACCGTTGCAGAGCTTCCTACCGGCCCGCCCCACTTATTTCCCAGAAGCAAAACATTTAAATAAGGGTTGCTTGAACTTGAGCCAGCATCAAATAATGTAATCTCGCTGGTCGTATCGGGAGTAGGGATCGTCATATCATCTCAAGTTTGGGTCATTTAATATCAGTGAATGCCTGGTGCATTCACTGATATTTAGTTTCTAATTAAATAGAGCTATCAATCAGTAAATTATTATGCTGGGTGAGATAACCAATCAATTGAGCTTCATTATTTGTTGCTGTTGAGGTGTAAAGATTGGTGTTGGATAGCACAATCCGTACATCCTCCTCTGCCGAATTGTAATTGCCGCCCGTAAAGTTTCCAGTTGAACTAATGCGTATTTCAGTTGAACTGCCTTGTATTGAAATATCAAGATACTGAAGAATATTATTAGATGACTCGCCAGTGAGTAAGTCTCTTAAATCCAGCGTATCCTCATCCGCAATAGAGAAGTCTGTAACAGTATCTGTATTATTTGCGATGCTTCCTGGATTGACTGCATCAGGTGAAAACCATTTAAAAGTATCAGCTCCTGAACCACCTATCAGTACATCGTTACCTAAGCCACCCCAAAGAATATCGTTGCCAGCTCCAGCATTTAACCGATCATTCCCCTCATTCCCAATTAGAGTATTAACATAATCATTACCTGTTAATTTATTATTCAGAGCATTGCCTATTAAAAGAGTGTCGGTCAGTCCGTTTCCAATTGAATTCGGAAACACGAGGTTTTCTACATTAGGAGTATCTTCAAGTGTGTAAGCTATGCCATAACCGAGAAAGACTATGGTGTCTTCACCTTCGTTTTCGTGTTCTGAAATTGTGGAGTATGGGTCTGCATAGTAAGTATCATTCCCTTTACCTCCAGCCATATATGCGTAGCCAGATCCGGAAATTGTGTCGTTACCATCACCGCCAAACAGATTGTCACCATAAACAGAACCGTTGCCGTTAATAATATCGTCTCCGTTACCACCAAAAATATAATCATCGCTTGACGTCGAAGTGGCTGTCAGATTGTCAGCATGATTAGTTCCGATAAGTGTCTGACCAGACATCAAAACGGTAAAATTTAAATATGTGATCGTTCCAGTTGGGTTAACAAGATTGGCAAATTTAATGGCCATTTGCGGACCATTAGCATCGTAGTCGTAAAAAACATCACCTGTCGAAGTGTTATAAATAATATAGTCATTGTCATCTATGGCGCTCACATACCCAGCACCAATACGGACTTCATCAGCGTCAACAGCACCCTTTAACTCCTTAAAATATGGATATGATTCGTTGAATTGGAATTTATCCTCTGAGGCTTTAAAATTTAATATCGTATCGACTGAATCATTGTGTTGAATTTCTGAGCTATACAAGAACGTATCGTTTCCAGAACCCCCATCCATAACATCGCTACCACCTCTTCCAAAAAGAATATCATCTCCATCCTGACCAAATATAGTATCTGTTAAAAATGAAAAATTACCTGTAATAAAATCATTTCCAGCCAAGCCGTAATAAGTGTCAGTTTGAGAATCCATTGTTATAGAGTCATCAGCATTCGTACCAAATCTCGTTGTAGTCCTTGGTAAATAAAAGTCAAAAGAGTTAAGGTCTACAGTGCCTGTTAACTGGAGTTGAAAATCGGCAATAGCGTCGCCAGAGGTGTCTGCAAATATGAATGTGTTACCTTGGGAGTGACTGTACCAAATAGAGTTAGCAGACTCTGTTATTCCCGAAAACGATAAATCAAAACCACCACCATTCAAAATCAAAAAGTCTAACTTATCGACCCCTTGAGTGAAATCCAGGATTGTGTCCATTGAACTTGCGGTAGAGTCTGCTGCATTAACATATTGAAACACATCAGCCCCAGCGCCGCCTTTCAGTGTGTCATTACCCAATCCCCCAATGAGGATGTCATTGCCTGCACCGCCATCAAGGATGTTATCTGCATCATTGCCGGTGAGGGTGTTGGCGAGTGCGTTACCGGTCAGGTTTAGTTTGGTTAAACCGGTTGCTGAAGCATCTAGCTTCTCGAGGTTAGCGCCCAGGGTGAGGGTAGTGGCGTTAGCCATGGTGCTGTAGTCAGTGCCTGCCAGCAGCCTGAGCTGTACGGTGTCAGTCCCTGAGCCTGCGACCGCGGTCTCGGTGATGGTGTCCTGTAGCGCTACCTTAAAGTTAGCAGCGGTAGTGCCTGTGAGTGCAAGGTCAACCTTGTAAATGTCGTCACCGAGGCCGCCAATCAGTTTGTCTATGCCAGCACCGCCATCCAGGATATTGTCTCCGGCATTGCCAGTGATGGTGTTCGCCAACTCATTACCTGTACCGGTGATGTC
>NZ_JBHTLN010000005.1:0-16779 GCF_042678905.1 Methylophilus flavus | reverse complement strand
GCAACGACGCCAGCACCAACGGTACGACCACCTTCACGGATAGCGAAGCGCAAGCCGTCTTCCATCGCGATAGGCGCAATCAGCGCTACTGAGATAGAAACGTTATCACCTGGCATCACCATTTCGGTACCTGCTGGCAACTCAACTGCACCAGTCACGTCAGTCGTACGGAAGTAGAACTGTGGACGGTAGCCGTTGAAGAATGGTGTATGACGACCACCTTCATCTTTACCCAACACGTAGATCTCTGCTGAGAACTTAGTGTGTGGCTTGATAGAACCTGATTTTGACAATACTTGACCACGTTCGATATCTTCACGTTTTGTACCACGCAGCAATACGCCTACGTTGTCGCCTGCCTGACCTTGGTCCAGCAGTTTACGGAACATTTCAACACCGGTACAAGTTGTCTTAACCGTTGGTTTGATACCAACGATTTCGATTTCATCACCGACTTTAACGATACCACGCTCGATACGACCTGTCACAACTGTACCACGGCCTGAGATAGAGAATACGTCTTCTACTGGCATCAGGAAGGTACCGTCGATAGCGCGCTCTGGCATTGGGATGTAGCTGTCTAATGCTTCAGCCAATTTGAAGATCGCTGGTTCGCCAATGTCTGATTGGTCGCCTTCTAAAGCCAGTTTAGCGGAACCGTGGATGATTGGGGTGTCATCACCCGGGAAGTCGTATTTGCTCAGCAATTCACGCACTTCCATTTCAACCAGTTCCAGCAACTCAGCATCATCAACCATGTCTGCCTTGTTCAGGAACACGATGATGTATGGAACGCCAACCTGGCGTGCCAGCAGGATGTGCTCACGTGTTTGCGGCATAGGGCCGTCAGCAGCTGAACATACCAGGATTGCGCCGTCCATCTGGGCAGCACCGGTAATCATGTTTTTAACGTAGTCAGCGTGACCTGGACAGTCAACGTGGGCGTAGTGACGGTTAGCTGTCTCGTACTCAACGTGTGCTGTGTTAATGGTGATACCACGTGCTTTTTCTTCTGGCGCCGCGTCAATCTGATCGTAAGCCTTCGCTTCACCACCAAATTTCTTAGTCAATACAGTGGTGATCGCCGCTGTCAATGTTGTCTTACCGTGGTCAACGTGACCAATCGTACCAACGTTCACGTGTGGCTTGGTACGTTCAAATTTGCCTTTTGCCATGATGTTTTCCTTTTAATTAAATCTGTATTAAATCAATTATTTTTTGTTGATGATTGCTTCAGCAACGTTTTTCGGTGCGTCGGAATAATGCTTGAATTCCATGCTGTATGTTGCACGACCTTGTGACAAGGAACGTACTACAGTGGAGTAACCAAACATCTCAGACAATGGCACTTCAGCTTTAATCGCTTTGCCACCACCAGGCATGTCATCCATACCCTGGATGATGCCGCGACGTGAAGACAAGTCACCCATTACGTCACCCATGTAATCTTCAGGTGTTTCAACTTCTACTGCCATCATAGGCTCAAGCAATACAGGGTCTGCTTTACGCATACCATCTTTAAAGCCGATAGAAGCCGCCATTTTAAATGCGTTCTCGTTCGAGTCAACGTCATGGTATGAACCATCAAACAAGGTGACTTTCACGTCGACCACCGGGAAACCAGCCAACACACCGGCAGGAATGGTTTCACGCAAGCCTTTTTCAACCGCAGGAATAAATTCACGCGGCACGGTACCACCTTTGATCTGGTCAACGAACTCAAAGCCTTTACCAGCTTCGTTAGGTTCCATTTTGAGCCATACGTGACCGTACTGACCTTTACCACCGGATTGCTTAACGAACTTGCCTTCAACTTCGACTGATTTGCGGATCGCTTCACGGTACGCTACTTGTGGTGCACCAACGTTAGCTTCAACGTTGAATTCACGACGCATACGGTCTACCAGAATTTCCAGGTGCAACTCACCCATACCGGAAATAATCGTTTGGCCAGACTCTTCATCTGAACGCACGCGGAATGATGGATCTTCCTGTGCCAGGCGACCCAGCGCCAGACCCATTTTTTCCTGGTCACTCTTGGTTTTTGGTTCCACGGCCACGTGAATGACCGGCTCAGGGAAAATCATGCGCTCAAGAATGATAGGCTTGTCTGGAGAACACAAAGATTCACCGGTCGTTACATCTTTCAAGCCGATACAGGCGGCGATGTCACCAGCCAGAACCTCTTCAACCTCTTCACGGTTGTTAGCGTGCATCTGAACGATACGGCCGATACGCTCTTTTTTGTTCTTGATAGAGTTAAGAACAGTATCACCCTTATTCAACACGCCAGAGTAAACACGGATAAACGTCAACTGACCAACGAACGGATCCGTCATCAATTTAAATGCCAGGGCAGAGAAACCTTCTTTGTCGTCAGCTTTACGGCTGGCAGGATTGCCGTCGTCATCTTCACCAGTCACATCATCAATATCAATCGGTGATGGCAGGAAATCAACAACAGCGTCCAACATACGTTGAACGCCTTTGTTTTTAAAGGCTGAACCACACAACATCGGCTGAATTTCACCAGCAATGGTACGTGTACGCAGACCAAGGACGATGTCCTTCTCTTCCAGCTCGCCGTTTTCCAGGTACTTGTTCATCAAGTCTTCGCTGGCTTCAGCAGCTGACTCAACCATTTGCTCGCGCCACTTGTTGGCAGTCTCAACCAGATCAGCAGGAATTTCACCATAGGTGAATTTCATGCCTTGAGAAGCTTCATCCCAGATGATGGCTTTCATTTTGATCAGGTCAACCACACCTGTGAACGTGTCTTCGCGACCGATAGGGATCACGACAGGCACTGGAGTCGCGCGCAAACGCGTTTTCATTTGCTCTACAACTTTGAAGAAGTCGGCACCGGAACGGTCCATTTTGTTGACGAAGGCCAGACGTGGCACTTTGTACTTGTTGGCCTGACGCCAAACAGTTTCAGATTGCGGCTGCACGCCACCGACTGCACAGTAAACCATGCAGGCACCATCCAGCACACGCATGGAACGCTCTACCTCGATGGTAAAGTCAACGTGCCCCGGGGTATCAATAATGTTGAATCGATGCTCAGGCAAGGAAAGGTCCATCCCTTTCCAGAAACAGGTGGTCGCTGCAGAAGTAATGGTGATACCACGCTCCTGCTCTTGCTCCATCCAGTCCATAGTGGCTGCACCATCGTGCACCTCACCAATTTTATGGTTTACACCTGTGTAGAACAGAATACGCTCTGTAGTGGTTGTTTTACCAGCATCAATGTGCGCTGAAATACCAATATTACGGTAGCGTTCAATAGGGGTTTTGCGTGCCACGGTAGTTTACCTTTGCTATCAATTCAACTAATTATTAAAGAACGAGTCGTTTAATTAAAAACGGAAGTGTGAGAAGGCTTTGTTAGCTTCTGCCATACGGTGAACTTCTTCACGCTTCTTCATTGCTGAACCACGGCCTTCTGAAGCCTCGATCAGCTCAGCTGCCAAACGCAGGCCCATAGATTTCTCGCCCCGCTTGCGGGCTGCATCACGCAACCAGCGCATGGCCAGCGCACTACGGCGGCTAGGACGCACTTCTACAGGCACCTGGTAGTTTGCACCACCAACACGGCGGCTCTTAACTTCAACGACAGGACGCAGATTATTCAACGCTGTGGTGAATAATTCCAGCGGGTCCTTACCGCTCTTGCTGGCCACCTGATCAAAGGCACCGTAAATGATACGTTCAGCAACAGATTTTTTACCACCTGTCATCAACACATTTACAAACTTGGACACTTCCTGGCTACCAAATTTTGGATCCGGCAAGATAATACGTTTGGGGACTTCTCTACGTCTTGGCATAACATTCTCTTTTCAATTAAATTTTTGCTAGCAATAACACTCGCAAGGCATTTCAGCCGCTATAAAAAATGGAAATAACTTGTGCAGGCTTAATAAATTAAGCTTTAGCTGCTTTAGGACGCTTGGCACCGTATTTGGAACGTGACTGCTTACGGTCTTTCACACCAGCGGTATCCAGACTACCGCGCACCATGTGGTAACGCACACCTGGCAAATCTTTTACACGACCGCCGCGCAGCAATACCACACTGTGCTCTTGCAGGTTGTGGCCTTCACCACCGATGTAGCTAATGACTTCGTAACCATTGGTCAAACGGACCTTGGCAACTTTACGCAATGCAGAGTTTGGTTTTTTTGGTGTTGTTGTGTATACGCGAGTACACACGCCACGCTTTTGCGGGCAAGCTTCCAACGCTGGAACCTTGCTCTTGGTAACCACTTTAACGCGTGGTTTACGGACTAACTGATTAATGGTTGGCATCGCCTTAACCTCTTCACCTTTTTTAAGAACCACCAATTTGAGCAGGAAGACTCAGCTTTGGTGGCATATCAACAATAATGCCTTATTGAGACAATAAGGCCATTCTGAGAAACCCAGCATTTTAGTAAATGAGTCAAGGGGTGTCAAGCATTATTCATGCGAGACACCCCTTGAAAACAGGGACAACCGTGATCGAATTACTCGGCCGTGTTGTCGTCTGCAGCAGTCTCTTCTACCACTACTTCAGGTGCAAACATCGCTTCAGCCGCCAGCATGGCTTGTGAAGGTTCTGCCACATTTGGTGTCAGTGATGCAATCGCTGCACGCTTGCGGGACTCGTGATAAGCCAAACCGGTACCGGCTGGAATCAGTCGACCAACGATCACGTTTTCTTTCAGGCCACGCAACTCGTCGCGTTTGCCCAAAATAGCCGCTTCGGTCAATACACGGGTGGTTTCCTGGAAGGAAGCCGCCGAGATGAACGAGTCGGTAGACAGCGAAGCTTTGGTAATACCCAGCAACACGTACTCGAAAGTAGACGGACGCTTGTCTTCAGCCACTACGCGTTCGTTTTCTGTCAACAGATCTGCACGCTCAACTTGCTCACCAGTAATGAAGCCTGTATCACCGGCATCTGTCACACGTACACGACGCAACATCTGACGCACAATCACTTCAATATGCTTGTCGTTGATCTTCACGCCTTGCAAACGGTACACGTCTTGCACTTCGTCGATGATGTAGCGTGCCAATGCCTCGCGGCCTTGCAAACGCAGAATGTCTTGCGGATCAGCCGGGCCATCCACAATGGATTCACCCTTAGTCACCACTTGACCATCATGCGCAGTCACGTGCTTGTCTTTAGCAATCAGGAACTCGCTGGTAATACCATCAAGATCCGTAATCACCAGACGTTGTTTACCTTTTGTATCTTTACCGAACGAAACAGTACCCGTCACCTCAGCCAGCATACCGGCGTCTTTTGGTGAACGTGCTTCGAACAATTCCGCTACACGTGGCAGACCCCCGGTAATATCACGGGTTTTGGAAGACTCTTGCGGGATACGTGCCAGCACTTCACCCACGCCAACTTCCTGACCATCTTTCACCGTAATGATGCAACCCAGCTGGAAGGTCACGTTCACTGGTGTATCTGTTCCAGCAACTTTGACTTCCACACCATTAGCATCCAGCAATTTCACTTGCGGACGCAGGCCCTTGGACTGACCAGCACGCTGCTTAGGATCGATCACCACCAGTGATGACAAACCGGTCACTTCATCTACCTGTTTGGCAACAGTCACGCCTTCTTCAACGTTCTCGAATTTCACATGACCAGCGTATTCGGTAATAATCGGACGGGTATGTGGATCCCATGTCGCCAATGCCTGGCCGGCTTTCACTGTTTTACCATCGGTGATGGTCAGTGTTGCACCGTAAGGCACTTTATGCCGCTCACGCTCACGGCCATTGTCTTCAGAAATCACCACCTCACCATTACGCGAAATCACGATTTGCTCGTTACGTGAGTTAGTCACATAGCGCATGGTTGACGTAAAGCCAGCCACACCGTTCGACTTACTCTCAACCTGTGATACTGAAGCCGCACGCGATACCGCACCACCGATGTGGAAGGTACGCATAGTCAACTGAGTACCTGGTTCACCGATGGATTGCGCTGCGATCACACCGACAGATTCACCGATGCTGATCAGCTTGCCGCGACCCAGGTCACGGCCATAACACTTGGCACAAATACCATAACGCGTGTCGCAAGTCAGTGCGGTACGCACTTTGACTTCATCAATACCCAGGGCATCGATTTTTTCGACTTCGTCTTCTCCCAGCAATGTACCTGCTGCGTAAACCACTTCCTGCGTTTCAGGATGCAGCACATCAAGCGCAGCAGTACGGCCCAGGATACGGTCATGCAATGGCTCAACCACTTCACCGCCTTTAACCAGCGCTTTAGTCACCAGACCATCAACGGTGCCGCAATCGATCTGTGTCACTACCAGATCTTGTGTCACATCTACCAGACGACGAGTCAGGTAACCTGAGTTCGCTGTTTTCAATGCCGTATCAGCCAGACCTTTACGGGCACCGTGGGTAGAAATAAAGTACTGCAACACGTTCAGGCCATCACGGAAGTTCGCCTTGATCGGCGTTTCAATAATAGAGCCATCCGGTTTCGCCATCAGGCCACGCATACCAGCCAGCTGACGAACCTGCGCCGCAGAACCACGGGCACCGGAGTCGGCCATCATATAAATCGCGTTAAATGATTCCTGGCGAACAACTTTGCCGTCTTTCTTCACTACGTTACCGTCAGCGTCTTTTACATCTTCTTCGCGCAACTGTTTCATCATGGCATCAGCCACTTTGTCACCAGCACGGCCCCAGATATCGACTACCTTGTTGTAACGCTCGCCTTGTGTCACCAGACCGGAAACATACTGGTCTTCAATCTCTTTCACTTCAGCATCCGCAGCCGCAATCAATTGCTCTTTCTCTGGTGGCACCAACATATCGTTAATGCTGATAGAGATACCTGCTTTAGTCGCGTAGGAGTAGCCTGTGTACATCAGTTTGTCAGCAAAAATCACTGTCTCGCGGATGCCCACTTTACGGAAGCTGGCGTTGATCAGGCGTGAAATCTCTTTCTTCTTCAATGCCTTGTCGATGTAGCTGTATGGCAAACCTGGTGGCAGGATCTCAGACAGCAATGCACGACCAACTGTAGTGTTGTAGCGATTGATTTTTTCGGTTTTTTCACCGGCAACATCCAGCTCAAATTCCTTGATACGCACAGTCACTCTGGCATGCAGATCGATCAGGCCCTGGTCGTACACACGCTGCACTTCCTTGATATCACTGAAGATCATGCCTTCGCCACGCGCAGCCACTTTTTCGCGGGTCATGTAATACAGACCCAACACGATATCCTGTGACGGCACGATAATTGGTTCGCCGTTGGCTGGAGACAGCACGTTGTTAGACGCCAGCATTAATGTACGGGCTTCCATCTGTGCTTCCAGGCTCAATGGTACGTGTACCGCCATCTGGTCACCGTCAAAGTCGGCGTTAAAGGCTGAACACACCAATGGGTGCAACTGGATCGCTTTACCTTCGATCAACACCGGCTCAAACGCCTGGATACCCAGACGGTGCAGCGTAGGCGCACGGTTCAACAGTACCGGATGCTCACGAATCACGTCTTCAAGGATATCCCAGACCTCTGGTCCTTCCTCTTCAACTTTCTTCTTCGCCGCCTTGATCGTTGTTGCCAGACCTAATACTTCCAGTTTGTGGAAGATGAATGGCTTAAACAGTTCCAGCGCCATTTTCTTAGGCAGACCGCACTGGTGCAGTTTCAATTGCGGACCAACCACGATCACAGAACGACCGGAGTAATCCACACGTTTGCCCAGCAAGTTCTGACGGAAACGACCGCCCTTACCTTTAATCATGTCAGCCAGTGACTTCAATGGACGCTTGTTAGCACCCGTCATCACTTTACCGCGACGGCCGTTATCCAGCAGCGAATCCACCGCTTCTTGCAGCATACGTTTTTCGTTACGGACGATGATTTCCGGCGCCTTAAGCTCTAACAGACGCTTCAAACGGTTGTTACGGTTGATCACGCGACGATACAGATCGTTCAGGTCAGACGTAGCGAAACGGCCACCATCCAACGGTACCAAAGGACGCAATTCCGGCGGCAATACCGGCAGGATTTCCAGGATCATCCACTCAGGCTTGATGCCAGATTTCTGGAACGCTTCCAGCACTTTCAGGCGCTTGGCAATTTTCTTGATCTTGGCTTCAGAACCGGTGGCAGACAATTCGCTACGCAGGGTTTCGATTTCACGGTTGATGTCCATCGTGCGCAACAACTCACGAATCGCTTCAGCACCCATTACGGCGTTGAATTCGTCACCGTACTCTTCAACCTTGGCGATGTAATCATCTTCTGTCAGCAATTGACCACGGGTCAGCGGTGTCATGCCTGGGTCGATCACGATAAATGCTTCAAAGTACAGTACACGTTCGATGTCACGCAAAGCGATGTCCAGCACCATACCCAAGCGGCTAGGCAGGGATTTCAGGAACCAGATATGCGCCACTGGTGAAGCCAGTTCGATGTGGCCCATGCGCTCACGACGCACTTTGCTCAGTGTGACTTCAACGCCACACTTCTCACAAATCACACCGCGATGCTTCAGGCGTTTGTATTTACCGCACAAGCATTCGTAATCTTTGATAGGGCCAAAGATTTTGGAGCAGAACAAACCGTCCCGCTCAGGCTTGAAGGTACGGTAGTTGATGGTTTCCGGCTTTTTCACTTCGCCATAAGACCATGAACGGATTTTTTCAGGTGAAGCCAGCGCGATCTTGATCGCGTCGAACTCTTCTTCTTGCGTAACCTGTTTAAATAAATCTAATAACGCTTTCATAGAGACTCTCCTTAATGGCGGGATTAATTACGGTCTAAATCAATATCAATAGCCAGTGAACGAATTTCTTTCACTAACACATTGAATGACTCAGGCATACCCGCATCAATTTTGTGCTCACCCTTGACGATATTTTCGTACACTTTGGTACGGCCATTCACGTCATCCGATTTCACAGTCAACATCTCTTGCAAGGTGTATGACGCACCATAAGCTTCCAGTGCCCAAACCTCCATCTCACCGAAACGCTGGCCACCGAACTGTGCTTTACCGCCCAATGGTTGCTGTGTAACCAGGCTGTAAGGACCAGTAGAACGTGCATGCATCTTGTCATCAACCAAGTGATGCAGTTTCAGCACGTGCATGTAACCCACAGTAACAGGACGCTCGAAAGCATCACCGGTACGGCCGTCAAACAGTTTGACCTGTGTTTTACCAGCGTGGAATTGCAGTTTCTTAGTGTGCTCATCTTCATCCGGGAAAGCCAGATCCAGCATGGCACGAATATCAGATTCTGCTGCGCCGTCAAATACCGGAGTCGCAAATGGCACGCCGTGTTTCAAGTTAGTCGCCAGGTCGATTACTTCTACATCTGTCAGGCCGGCAATGTCTTCTTTCTTGCCAGTGCTGCTGTTGTATATTTTATCGAGGAAGCCACGGATCTCAGCCACCTTAGCTTCAGCTTGCAACATATCGCCCAGACGTTTGCCCAGACCTTTAGCTGCCCAGCCCAGATGCGTTTCCAGAATCTGGCCGATGTTCATACGTGAAGGAACGCCTAACGGGTTCAACACGATATCCAACGGGGTACCGTCAGCCATGTGCGGCATGTCTTCAACCGGACAAATCTTGGAGATCACACCCTTGTTACCGTGACGACCCGCCATCTTGTCACCAGGCTGGATACGACGTTTCACGGCCAGGTACACTTTAACCATTTTCTGCACACCAGGTGGCAATTCGTCACCTTGCGTCAGCTTACGCTTTTTCTCTTCGAACTTGTTGTCGAACTCAACACGTGCCTGGCTCAAGCTGTCTTTCAACTGCTCCAGCTGACGGGCTGCTTCCTCATCGTTCAGGCGGATATCGAACCAGTCATAACGTCCAACGCTTTCCAGGTACTCAGCAGTGACGCTGTCGCCTTTTTTCAGCTTGTTAGGGCCACCGGTAGCCGCTTTGCCAGTCAACAGACGGCTGATACGGCCAAAGGTATCGTCTTCCACAATACGCATCTGGTCGCCCAGGTCTTTCTTGTAGTGTGACAACTGGTCATCAATAATTTGCTGTGCGCGAGTATCACGGTCAATACCTTCACGCGTGAACACTTGTACGTCGATCACTGTACCAGTCATGCCTGAAGGCACGCGCAGGGAAGTATCTTTCACGTCAGAGGCTTTTTCACCGAAAATTGCACGCAGCAATTTTTCTTCAGGTGTCAGAGTCGTTTCACCTTTAGGTGTCACTTTACCTACCAACACGTCGCCAGCTTCAACTTCAGCACCGATGTAGATAATACCGGAGTCATCCAGACGGCCCAGCATACGCTCGGACAGGTTGGAAATATCACGGGTAATCTCTTCAGGCCCCAGTTTGGTATCACGGGCAACCACTGACAGTTCTTCAATGTGAATTGAAGTGTAACGGTCATCAGCCACCACGCGCTCGGAGATCAAGATCGAGTCTTCGTAGTTATAACCGTTCCAAGGCATAAAGCCTACCAGCATGTTTTGGCCTAAAGCCAATTCACCCATGTCAGTTGACGCTCCATCGGCAACGACGTCACCGCGGGAGATCACATCACCCACTTTGACCAACGGGCGCTGGTTAATATTGGTGTTCTGGTTAGAACGTGTGTATTTGGTCAGGTTGTAAATGTCCACACCGACTTCATCCGCTTGCGCTTCAGCATCGTGTACACGAATCACAATACGGCCTGAATCGACATAATCGACAATACCGCCACGACGGGAAGTAACCACAGTACCCGAGTCAATCGCAACCGTACGTTCAATACCGGTACCTACAACGGCTTTTTCAGCACGCAGACAAGGCACAGCCTGCCGTTGCATGTTGGCGCCCATCAGTGCACGGTTCGCATCATCATGTTCGAGGAAAGGAATCAATGAAGCGGCCACAGACACAATCTGTCCTGGCGCCACGTCCATGTACTGTACGCGATCCGGCTGCGTCATGGTGAATTCATTGTGGAAACGCGCAGAGATCAGGTCTTCTTTAAAGCTGCCATCTTTTGCCACTTCAGTGTTTGCCTGGGCAATCACATACTGGCTTTCTTCAATCGCAGACAGGAAGTTGATCTGATCACTGACTTTGTTGCCTTCGACCAAACGGTACGGTGTCTCAAGGAAACCATAGTCATTGGTACGCGCATACAAGGCCAGAGAGTTGATCAAACCAATGTTTGGACCTTCTGGTGTTTCGATAGGACATACACGGCCATAGTGAGTGGTATGCACGTCACGCACCTCAAAACCGGCACGTTCACGGGTCAAACCGCCAGGGCCTAAAGCTGAGATACGACGTTTGTGCGTGATCTCGGACAGCGGGTTGGTCTGGTCCATAAATTGTGACAGTTGGCTGGAGCCAAAGAACTCACGGATCGCGCTGGACACTGGTTTGGCGTTGATCAAATCATGTGGCATCAGATTATCTGATTCAGCTTGCGACAAACGCTCTTTCACTGCACGCTCAACGCGTACCAGGCCGGCACGGAACTGGTTCTCAGCCAATTCACCGACTGAACGGATACGACGGTTACCCAGATGATCAATATCGTCAATCTCGCCACGGCCATTGCGCAACTCGATCAATACGCCAATCACAGCCAGGATGTCTTCATTCGACAACACATTGGCACCGGTATCGCCTTGCGGACCGACGTTTTCATAGAAACGGCGGATCCAGGTGGCAGAACGATCTTCCAGCTTGCTTGGGTAAGCACGGCGGTTAAACTTCATGCGGCCAACGACGGACAGGTCGTACCTATCTTCAGAGAAGAACAAACCGTTAAACAAGGCTTGTACCGCATCTTCGGTCGGTGGCTCACCAGGACGCATCATGCGGTAAATCGCGACACGGGCACTGTACTGATCAGGAATCTCATCACTACGCAACGTTTGCGAAATGAAATCACCGTGGTCCAGGTCATTGGTGTAAATCGTATCGATTTCGCTGATTTTGGCAGCGACCAGTTTTTCCAGCAAAGCCGGGGTGATTTCATCGTTTGCGTTAGCAATCAATTCACCACTGTCTGTATCGATAATGTTTCTGGCAACCGCACGACCCATAATGAAGTCAGTCGGCACCGCCATGGCTTTAATGCCGGCTTTTTCGATGTCACGGATATGTTTAACCGTAACGCGCTTGTCTTTAGCGACCAGCACGTTACCTTCCTTATCAGCGATATCAAATTTAGCCATTTCGCCACGCAGGCGGTCAGCGACCAATTCGAATTCCAGGCCTTTAGGACCAATATGGAAAGTGTCAGTATCGTGGAATGTTTCCAGGATCTGTTCCGGGTTGTAGCCTAGTGCTTTCAGCAGAATTGTCACTGGCATTTTGCGTCTACGGTCAACGCGGAAATACAGGTAATCTTTAGGATCAAACTCAAAGTCTAACCATGAGCCGCGGTAAGGAATGATACGTGCTGAGAACAGCAGTTTACCGGAGCTGTGTGTTTTACCACGGTCATGTTCAAAGAACACACCCGGGCTACGGTGCAACTGGGACACGATGACGCGCTCAGTACCGTTAATCACAAAAGAACCATTTTCGGTCATGAGTGGCAGTTCACCCATGTACACTTCTTGTTCTTTAACTTCTTTCACCGTTGGCTTGGACGCTTCGCGGTCCATGATGGTCAAGCGTACTTTAACGCGCAAAGGCACGGCATAAGTCAGGCCACGTTGTTGACATTCTTTGACGTCAAACGGCTCTGCACCTAATTGGTAGCTGACATAATCCAGACGGGCATTCTCGGAATGACTCACAATCGGGAAAATGGAACGGAAAGTCGATTCCAGACCTTGGTCTTTACGTTGGTCTACTGCGACATTTTCTTGCAGGAATGATTTGTAAGATTCCAGCTGCATAGCCAGCAAGTACGGAACCTCTTGAACACTGTCGCGCTTGGCAAAGCTTTTGCGGATGCGTTTCTTTTCGGTAAAGGAATAGCTCATAGCGTCTCCTGAGATTTTGAGGGTAGAAGACAAAACACTTTTCATCCACTGCAATGTTTTGACATCTAACTTCGCATTTAAAAACAGCCACTTAATTAACTACGTTAGCTTAACTATATGCGGCCACATCACTACTTTTACAACACCTGCACTGACAATTGCAGTGTATTAATAATCCGCAACGCCAGAAACGGCGAAGGCCGACGGTTGCCCGTCAGCCCTGCCGGTAGCACAATGATGAATTATTTCAATTCAGCAGTCGCGCCAGCTTCAATCAATTTCTTAACAGCAGCTTCAGCGTCAGCTTTGCTTACGCCTTCTTTAACTGCTTTAGGTGCGCCGTCAACTACGTCTTTAGCTTCTTTCAAGCCCAGACCAGTCAATTCACGCACTGCTTTAATCACGCTAACTTTGTTGTCGCCAGCGCTGTTCAAGATAACGTTGAACTCAGTTTGCTCAGAAGCAGCAGGCGCAGCAGCACCGGCAGCAGCGCCACCAGCAACTGCAACAGCAGCAGCAGAAACACCAAACTTCTCTTCGATTTCTTTAATGAATGCGGTCAGTTCTAAAACTGTTTTGTTACCGATTGCATCCAAAATATCAGCATTTGAAATTGCCATGATAATAATTTCCTAAAATAAATTTGATTAAAATTAAGCCGCTTGCTTTTCTTTGTCGTCGCGTACTGCTGCAACGGCACGAGCAAACTTGGTTGGGATTTCGTTGAGCATGCCAGCCAGTTTGGACAGCAACTCTTCGCGGCTCAATGTAGACGCTAATGCTTGCACACCGGCAGCATCCAGACGCTCATTAGGCATCGCACCTGCTACTAGCTTGAACTGATCATTGCTTTTGGCAAAGTTATTCATGACTTTAGCAGCGGCCACTGCATCTGTGGAAATACCATACACAAGTGGACCAACCATGTCGTCAGCCAATGCTGCAAAAGGTGAACCTTCTACTGCACGACGAACCAGGGTATTTTTCAACACACGCAGATATACACCTGCATCACGCGCATCTGCACGCAGTTTCGTCATATTGGCAACGCCAATACCACGATACTCGGCAAGTACGATTGACTGTGCATTCGCCACTTGTGCGATTACCTCGGCAACGACTTCTTTTTTCTCTGTAAGATTAAGACTCAAGGTCTGTTCTCCTTCCGTTAATGAAAGCCCGACTCACATCGGGCCACTCACGGCGTCCTTGTTCAGGGCATGGATATATCCTGTTTCGGGGATCGCCATCTGCGTTGGTTTTTAAACACCTGCAAGCAGAGGATTTCTCACCCACTTGCAACGCATTTATCAATTAAGTAAAACACCAACGGTCTTTGATGCTCTTGAGCCACAGTTGAAATTCAACAATGACTCAAGCCCAAAGTTCTTGCCTGACCATTTGCGAGGTCAGTATTTAATACTTAAGCTGTGACTGTTGCCTGATCGATACGAACGCCAGGACCCATGGTGCTGGAAACAGACAGTTTTTTCAGGTATACACCTTTTGAGCTGGTTGGCTTGGCTTTGTTCAATGCTTCAAGTAAAGCAGCCAGGTTGCCTTGCAATTGCTCAACAGTGAAAGAAGCGCGACCGATAGTGCAGTGAACGATACCACCTTTGTCGGTACGGTATTGCACTTGACCAGCTTTAGCGTTTTTAACGGCAGTAGCGGCGTCTGGTGTTACGGTACCCACTTTTGGGTTTGGCATCAAACCACGTGGACCCAGCACTTGACCCAGAGCACCAACGATACGCATTGCGTCAGGCGTCGCAATCGCTACGTCAAAGTCCAGCATACCGCCTTTAACTTGCTCTGCCAGATCTTCAAAACCAACGATTTCAGCACCAGCAGCTTTAGCAGCTTCCGCTTGTGCACCTTGTGCAAACACTGCCACGCGTACGGATTTACCAGTACCGTTAGGCAATACAATCGCGCCACGCACCAGTTGATCAGATTTACGTGGATCGATACCCAGGTTCACGACTGCATCAACAGATTCGTTAAATTTGGCAGCAGCGCCTTCTTTTACCAGGTTCAGTGCATCAGTCGCTGGATACAGCTTGTTGCGGTCGATTTTCGCGCGCAACGCATCAATTCTTTTACCCATGTTATACACCCTCCACTTCAATACCCATACTACGTGCACTACCAGCGATGGTACGTACAGCAGCATCCAAGTCTGCAGCAGTCAGGTCAGGTTGTTTTGTTTTGGCAATTTCTTCAGCTTGCGCACGAGTGATTTTGCCTACTTTGTCCGTGTGAGGACGTGCAGAACCTTTTTCCAGCTTGGCGGCTTTTTTAATCAGCACCGTTGCTGGCGGGGTTTTCATCACAAAAGTGAAGCTCTTGTCTGCAAATGCAGTGATCACCACTGGAATTGGCAAGCCTGGCTCAACACCTTGCGTTGCAGCGTTAAACGCTTTACAGAATTCCATGATGTTCAAACCACGTTGACCAAGTGCTGGACCGACTGGTGGGCTTGGGTTGGCTTTACCTGCAGGGATCTGCAGTTTGATGTAGCCAATGACTTTCTTTGCCATTTTTGACTCCTTAAATGGGTACAAGCGCTCTTACGAGCTCCCCGTTGAAAAAACTACTACTGAACTTTTGTGACTTAAACTTCTTTTTCGACTTGTGCAAAGTCGAGCTCGACCGGTGTGGCACGACCAAAAATCACTACAGAAACACGTACTTTGTTTTTGTCGTAATTGATCTCTTCCACACTGCCTGAGAAATCTTTGAAAGGGCCGTCGATGACGCGCACGCTTTCGCCTTTTTCGAAGGTCATCTTCTGCGTTGGGTTTGACTTGCTGTCATCCATGCGACGCAGAATAATCTCTACTTCTTTATCTTTGATCGGGGTGGGACGCTGTGCGGTACCACCGATAAATGAAGTCACGCGTGGTGTACTTTTAACCAGGTGCCAGCTTTCATCTGTCATATCCATCTGTACCAGCACATAGCCGGGATACAAGCGGCGCTCGGAAATAGTCTTCTGACCACCCTTCATCTCCACCACTTCTTCAACCGGCACCAGAATGTCACCAAACTGGTCTTGTAAGTTGGATCTGATAATACGTTCTTCCAAACCGGCTTTCACGGATTTTTCCATGCCGGAGAAAGCTTGAACTGCATACCAACGCATTGACATTAAGCACCTCGACCCATAATCCATTGCACCATGTAGGCGAAACTGATATCAACCAACGCCAGGAATGCAGCCATAATCACGACCAGTACAATCACTGCCAGTGTGGTTTGGATGGTTTCCTGACGCGTTGGCCAGACAACGCGTTTTGCTTCCGCAACAGATTCATTAAAAAAGCTCAGCGCCTGTTTACCTTGCGGAGCAGTCCATGCTACCGCGACAGACGCGACAATACCTGCCAGAACGGCAAGTATTCTAACAACCATTGCTTTATCTTCAAAAAGATAAAAACCGGCAATCCCCAAAGCTAGCAACAACAGGGACAAAGCCAGTTTGATTTTATCGATCATAACCTTAACTTTATGTTTTTCACACCTTGGATCGCTGGAAATCAGCTAATCGGGTGTTTGGCAGGCCAAGAGGGTCTCGAACCCCCAACCCTCGGTTTTGGAGACCGATACTCTACCAATTGAGCTATTGGCCTGTACTCTTAAACGTAAAACCTGCACGGGTTGTAGTGCAGGTTTTTACACGATCAAATCAATTATTCGATGATTTTGGCAACGACGCCAGCACCAACGGTACGACCACCTTCACGGATAGCGAAGCGCAAGCCGTCTTCCATCGCGATAGGCGCAATCAGCGCTACTGAGATAGAAACGTT
>NZ_JBHTLN010000004.1:0-3504 GCF_042678905.1 Methylophilus flavus | reverse complement strand
GCTATCTTCACCGTTGACGGTCTGGCTGCCGGTTTATGCGTCACCGCATGCCCGCCACCAAAGCTCTTGCCTTCCAGTTTGAACTGGCTGATGGCGTCAGCCAGCTGGTTAGCCTGGTCTACCAGTGATTCAGCAGCGGCAGCTGCTTCTTCCACCAGGGCCGCATTCTGTTGTGTGGTTTCATCCATGCTGGTCACTGCCTGGTTGACCTGGTCAATACCGGTGGTCTGCTCGGCAGAAGCGGCCGAGATCTCACTGATGATGTCAGCCACACGTTGTACAGAAGACACCACATCTTCCATGGTGCTACCGGCATTCTCAACCAGTCGCGTTCCTTCAGTGGTTTTATTCACTGAGTCTGTGATCAACTCTTTAATTTCCTTCGCTGCACTGGCTGAGCGTTGTGCCAAATTACGCACTTCACCCGCGACCACTGCGAAGCCTCTGCCCTGCTCACCTGCACGGGCGGCTTCCACCGCTGCGTTCAAGGCCAGGATATTGGTCTGGAAGGCAATACCGTCAATCACGGAGATAATGTCTTCAATCTTCTTGGCGCTATCGTTAATGGCACTCATGGTCGCGACGACTTCGTTGACCACGGCACCGCCTTTGACAGCCACATCAGAAGCAGTCAATGCCAGCTGGTTCGCCTGTTTGGCGTTCTCGGCATTCTGTTTCACGGTTGAAGCCAGTTCTTCCATGCTGGCAGCGGTTTGTTCCAGGCTGGACGCTTGCTGTTCCGTACGGGCTGACAGGTCGGCGTTACCGCTGGAGATTTCATTGGCTGCTGTAGTGATGGTTTCTACGGCTTCGGTCACGGCAATGATAGGGTCTACCACCATATCCAGGGTGCTGTTGACACCTTCGATAATCTTGCGGAAGTCACCCTGGTGCTTGTCAGCGTCGGCACGTACGGTAATACGGCCTTCACCGGCAGCTTCGGCCAGCAGATTCGTGTCTGCAACCAGGTTGTTCACTGCTGTGATACTGGTGTTCAGGTTATCAATAATCTGGCTGTAGTCGCCAGGATAATGATCGGTAATCTTGGCTGGGATATGACCACGGGCAATATTCTCCAGGTACTCTGAAGTCACTGTCAGTGGTTTCACAACCGCATCCAGCGTGCTGTTCAGGCCATCAATCACTTTACGGAAGTCGCCATTGTGCTTGCCGGCATCTGCACGGGTAGACAAGGCACCGTTTTGCGCAGCTGCTGCCAGTTCGTTGGCATCTGCCACCAGTGCATTCACAGCATCGATACACGTATTCAGGTTATTGATGATCAGGCTGTAATCGCCCTGGTATTGCTCGGTGATCTTGGCCGGGATATTGCCCTTGGCAATGTTATCCAGGTAGCCGGAAGTCACATTCAGCGGCTTCACGATCGCATCCAGTGTGCTATTCAGGCCTTCCACAATCATGCGGAAGTCGCCCTGGTGACGGGAAGCGTCAGCGCGTGTCGCTAAACGACCTTCTACAGCGGCATGGGACAATTCATCTGCATCACTGACCAGGCGTTTGATATTGCCACGCACCTGTTCAATGGCTTCGTTGACAAAGGCTTTTTTGCCCGGAAACTGCTTCAATGGCGCATCCAGGTTACCTTCACCAAACGCTTTTACCACTTCAATCGCTTCCTTGTTCATGGCAATGTGGCCAGCCACCATTTTATTGATGCCTGCCGCCATTTCGCCGTAGCCACCTTTGAAGCGGGTTTCGTCTACAGAACAATCGATATCGCCTTCATCATGTTGCTGGCTGACATAGTTAAGAGACTGCACCAGGCCATCCAGCGTTTTTTGCAAAACGCGGATAGAGTAAGCCACGCTGCTTTTGTCATCTGCAGGCAATTCGATCTTCTGGTTGAGGTTACCTTCACCAAAGTTACGTGCAATCACGGTTAATTGTGAAGGCTCCATGCCTAATTGCTTGAACATATTGCGTTTGATCAGCAAGCCAATTGAAACCACAATCGCAAGTGCAATCAGTGCAATCGCAAACAGCAGTATCATGGCCTGATTTTTAATACTTAAAGCCTGGCTGGCGTTTGCGCGTGCCTGGTCATTATTAAATTGACGATGCTGACTGATCGCCGTTTGCACACGACTGATCACAGCCTGGTTCGCCAGCAGCACATCGCGTGCTTCTGTTTTTTTGTTCGAAAGAGACAAGGTCAGTGCACTACTGCCTAAACCATCATATGCACTGATCGCATCGTAGTCTTTTTTCAGCAGTGCCTTATCATCGGCATTACTCACATATTTGTCATATTTTTTGAGCGCAGCCATCAGTTTGCCATGGGTCTCGGCAACCTGTTTTTCAATCACCTGCATTTTGCCGTTATCAGTGTTTAGCATGTGCTGCCAGATCAGACTGTTTAATGTCTCAAATGCGGCCAGTGTTTCGTCTAATACCTCAATACTGGGCGCAGCCGTTTCATTGGCATAATTGGTATAACCATATACTTTCTCAGTCTGAAAATAACTGATACCAGTCAGTGTGAATAGCCCCAAAGCTGCCACGACAATCAGAATGTACATTCTTTTTGCGACGCTCATAATTTTTATACTCCAGATACGTTAATTTTTTTTCGCCATAATTTGGCTTGCATACTATGTTGTTACACCCTAGTCATTTTCTATCAGCCGATAAAATGCGCTTTATTCGTTCTTTTCAGGCTCAAGTTTTCAAATTGCGAAATCCGGGCCTGAATAAAAAAGCCCCTTATCAAATAAGGGGCCTCTGCTTAAGCGATGCTTTGCTTATTTTTTTACTTTTGATGCATCAGCTACATCAGTTTTTTTCTTGGCTGCAGAAGATTCAGCCACGGCATCACCTTTCATGTGCGTAGCAGTCAGTTCAGCACTACCTTCTTCGTAACAAACACGACCCATCATTGATACTGTACATACTTCAGCTGCCAGCGCATGACCGGACAATACAGATAATGCGCATAAAGCGACGGCAGTTTTAAACGTGTGTTTCATAAAGTCTCCATTAAAGTTTTAAATCTGGTTATAGCGGTTATGTCTACCACTTAACTGTGTTTACGAAGGCTTTGAGGAAAACTTGAGAATACTTACACCTCAGTTACAAAATATATTTATTGCAACATTTAAGATACTTTTGGTTGCATTTTCAACCCAGTTTAACCACTCCAATCATTAGTCTTAAAACCCAAAAAAGCCGACCCTATTGAGGTCGGCTTTTGGTGTAACAATGACTCAGTTAAAACTCTTCCCAGTCACTGTCATCTGTGCCGGTACGTTTGGCGGCATTAGACTTTACCGGTGGTGGGCTACTACTGTTGCTGCCGCCGGATGCCGACTTGCCAAATCCACTCTCTGAGCCTGACCTGGGCGTATAGCTGCTACTCTTTTGTGCAGTATGCTGACTGGAGGCTATCTTCACCGTTGACGGTCTGGCTGCCGGTTTATGCGTCACCGCATGCCCGCCACCAAAGCTCTTGCCTTCCAGTTTGAACTGGCTGATGGCGTCAGCCAG
>NZ_JBHTLN010000003.1:0-5624 GCF_042678905.1 Methylophilus flavus | reverse complement strand
TATAAGGAGCTTGGGGATGACCTACTTTCGCATACGAAGAGTACACTATCATTGGCGCAAGTTCGTTTCACGGCCCTGTTCGAGATGGGAAGGGGTGGTTCCAAACCGCTATTGTCCCCAAACATAACTGGTAATGTTATGCATGGTGCTGAGCCTGGTATTACTTTGGCATCAGCCTGCTTTAACAAATTGGAAGAAGTAAAGGATTTAAGCGTTTAAGCTTGTTTTCAATGGGATTTAGATGTTGAAACAACGTGTTGTTTCAGTATTTCTAGATGATTGCCAAATCATATTGCTTTGAACTACACCTTATTAGATTTATTGATAGTTTCCTATCAGTCAGTCTAAGTTTTAAGGTTATAGGATCAAGCCTCACGAGCAATTAGTATCAGTTAGCTTAATGCATTACTGCACTTCCACACCTGACCTATCAACGTCCTGGTCTTGAACGACTCTTTAGCTGGCTTAAAGCCAGAGGCAAGTCTCATCTCGAGGCGAGTTTCACGCTTAGATGCTTTCAGCGTTTATCTCTTCCGCACTTAGCTACCCAGCTATACCATTGGCATGATAACTGGTCCACCAGAGGTGCGTCCACTCCGGTCCTCTCGTACTAGGAGCAGGTCCCCTCAAACTTGCAGCGCCCACGGCAGATAGGGACCAAACTGTCTCACGACGTTTTAAACCCAGCTCACGTACCACTTTAAATGGCGAACAGCCATACCCTTGGGACCGGCTACAGCCCCAGGATGTGATGAGCCGACATCGAGGTGCCAAACTCCCCCGTCGATATGAACTCTTGGGAGGAATCAGCCTGTTATCCCCAGAGTACCTTTTATCCGTTGAGCGATGGCCCTTCCATACAGAACCACCGGATCACTATGACCTGCTTTCGCACCTGCTCGACCTGTCCGTCTCGCAGTCAAGCAACCTTTTGCCATTGCACTATCAGTACGATTTCCGACCGTACCTAGGTTACCTTCGCACTCCTCCGTTACTCTTTGGGAGGAGACCGCCCCAGTCAAACTGCCTACCATACACGGTCCCCAGTCCGGATTACGGACCTAGGTTAGAACCTCAACAACATCAGGGTGGTATTTCAAGGATGACTCCACGATATCTAGCGACACCGCTTCATAGTCTCCCACCTATCCTACACAAATCTTGTCAAAGTCCAATGTAAAGCTGCAGTAAAGGTTCATGGGGTCTTTCCGTCTAGCCGCGGGGAGATTGCATCTTCACAAACATTTCAACTTCGCTGAGTCCCGAGAGGAGACAGTGTGGCCATCGTTACGCCATTCGTGCGGGTCGGAACTTACCCGACAAGGAATTTCGCTACCTTAGGACCGTTATAGTTACGGCCGCCGTTTACTGGGACTTCAATCAAGAGCTTGCACCCCATCATTTAATCTTCCAGCACCGGGCAGGCGTCACACCCTATACGTCCACTTTCGTGTTTGCAGAGTGCTGTGTTTTTATTAAACAGTCGCAGCCACCTTTTCACTGCAACCCCATCACGCTTCAAGAGCAAGTCTCTACACGTTACCGGGGCGCACCTTCTCCCGAAGTTACGGTGCTAATTTGCCGAGTTCCTTCTCCCGGGTTCTCTCAAGCGCCTTAGAATTCTCATCCTGCCCACCTGTGTCGGTTTGCGGTACGGTCTTATACAACTGAAGCTTAGTGGCTTTTCTTGGAAGCATGGTATCAATCACTTCACGTACAAGTACGCTCGTTATCACGTCTCAGTCTTAGCTCTCCGGATTTGCCTAAAGAACCAACCTACACGCTTGAACCGGGACATCCAACACCCGGCTGACCTAACCTTCTCCGTCCCCACATCGCATTGTATAGAGGTACAGGAATATTAACCTGTTTCCCATCAGCTACGCATCTCTGCCTCACCTTAGGGGCCGACTCACCCTGCGCCGATGAACGTTGCGCAGGAAACCTTGGGCTTTCGGCGAGGGAGCTTTTCACTCCCTTTATCGCTACTCATGTCAGCATTCGCACTTCTGATACCTCCAGCATTCCTCACAGAACACCTTCGCAGGCCTACAGAACGCTCTCCTACCATGCACCTAATAAATTAGGGCATCCGAAGCTTCGGTTACGTGCTTAGCCCCGTTACATCTTCCGCGCAGGACGACTCGACCAGTGAGCTATTACGCTTTCTTTAAATGATGGCTGCTTCTAAGCCAACATCCTGGCTGTCTATGCCTTCCCACTTCGTTTTCCACTTAGCACGTCATTTGGGACCTTAGCTGTCGGTCTGGGTTGTTTCCCTCTTGACCACGGACGTTAGCACCCATGGTCTGTCTCCCGTAATTGCATTTCTCAGTATTCGGAGTTTGCAATGGTTTGGTAAGTTCTTATGAACCCCCTAGCCATAACAGTGCTCTACCCCCGAGAATGATATACGAGGCACTACCTAAATAGTTTTCGGAGAGAACCAGCTATCTCCAAGTTTGTTTAGCCTTTCACCCCTATCCACAGCTCATCCCCAAATTTTTCAACATTTGTGGGTTCGGACCTCCAGTACCTGTTACGGCACCTTCATCCTGGCCATGGATAGATCACTTGGTTTCGGGTCTACACCCAGCGACTGATTCGCCCTATTCGGACTCGATTTCTCTACGCCTCCCCTATCGGTTAAGCTTGCCACTGAATGTAAGTCGCTGACCCATTATACAAAAGGTACGCAGTCACGGAACAAGTCCGCTCCCACTGTTTGTATGCATACGGTTTCAGGATCTATTTCACTCCCCTCCCGGGGTTCTTTTCGCCTTTCCCTCACGGTACTTGTTCACTATCGGTCGATTACGAGTATTTAGCCTTGGAGGATGGTCCCCCCATGTTCAGACAAGGTTTCTCGTGCCCCGCCCTACTTTTCGTTACCCTAGTTCCACAGACGGGATTTCGTATACGGGACTATCACCCACTACGGTCGGACTTTCCATTCCGTTCTACTATCGCATCTGCTAAAAATAACAGGCTATTCCATGTTCGCTCGCCACTACTTACGGAATCTCGGTTGATTTCTTTTCCTCGAGCTACTTAGATGTTTCAGTTCACTCGGTTCGCCACCATCTCCCTATATATTCAGGAGCGGTTACCCTTGCGGGTGGGTTTCCCCATTCGGACATCTCCGGATCAAAGCTTATTTGCCAGCTCCCCGAAGCTTTTCGCAGGCTATCACGTCCTTCATCGCCTGTAATCGCCAAGGCATCCACCATATGCACTTATTCACTTGACCCTATAACGTTAAAACCTAAACCCTTTTTAAATCCAGGTTTCGTCGTGCATGAGACACGCGTTACAGGTAATTCTAAAGCACTATCAAACCTCGTTAGATTTGCCCAGATCAATGATTACTCACCAACCCAAGCTTCTCAACTTGCGTTTAATATATTTATGATTTTGCAATCAATCGATATTATTTCCGGTTAAAAAATAATATCGCCCATTGAATATAAGTTGTCATCACACAACCTATATTCCTTTACTTCTTCCATTTTGTTAAAGAGCAGTCCAGTTAAAAAACTAGAAGCAAGCACTACGCAAGTAACGCTTGCTTCTAATCTCTAATCTACAACAAAGAACCATTAACCTAAACCATCAATGAAGGTGGTGGAGGATAACGGGATCGAACCGTTGACCCCCTGCTTGCAAAGCAGGTGCTCTCCCAGCTGAGCTAATCCCCCAATATAGAGTGGTGGGTCTGGTTGGGCTCGAACCAACGACCCCCGCCTTATCAAGACGGTGCTCTAACCAGCTGAGCTACAGACCCTAAGGCGGTTTGCCTAAATCTTTGTTGCTGCTTAATTTTAGATGACTGATAAGAGTGAATGCTTGAAGCCGAGTGATCTTCTCTAGAAAGGAGGTGATCCAGCCGCACCTTCCGATACGGCTACCTTGTTACGACTTCACCCCAGTCATGAATACTACCGTGGTAAGCGTCCCCCTTGCGGTTAGACTACCTACTTCTGGTAAAACCCACTCCCATGGTGTGACGGGCGGTGTGTACAAGGCCCGGGAACGTATTCACCGCGACATGCTGATCCGCGATTACTAGCGATTCCGACTTCATGCTCTCGAGTTGCAGAGAACAATCCGGACTACGATCGGCTTTCTGAGATTAGCTCCCCCTCGCGGGTTGGCAACTCTCTGTACCGACCATTGTATTACGTGTGAAGCCCTGGCCATAAGGGCCATGAGGACTTGACGTCATCCCCACCTTCCTCCGGTTTGTCACCGGCAGTCCCATTAAAGTGCCCAACTAAATGATGGCAATTAATGGCAAGGGTTGCGCTCGTTGCGGGACTTAACCCAACATCTCACGACACGAGCTGACGACAGCCATGCAGCACCTGTGTCCACTTTCCCTTACGGGCACCTAATGCATCTCTGCTTCGTTAGTGGCATGTCAAGGCCAGGTAAGGTTTTTCGCGTTGCATCGAATTAATCCACATAATCCACCGCTTGTGCGGGCCCCCGTCAATTCCTTTGAGTTTTAATCTTGCGACCGTACTCCCCAGGCGGTCTACTTCACGCGTTAGCTGCGTTACTCATGGATTTTACTCCACCAACAACTAGTAGACATCGTTTAGGGCGTGGACTACCAGGGTATCTAATCCTGTTTGCTCCCCACGCTTTCGTGCATGAGCGTCAATATTATCCCAGGGGGCTGCCTTCGCCATTGGTATTCCTCCACATCTCTACGCATTTCACTGCTACACGTGGAATTCTACCCCCCTCTGACATATTCTAGTCTGGCAGTTTCAAACGCAGTTCCCAAGTTGAGCTCGGGGATTTCACATCTGACTTGCCAAACCGCCTGCGCACGCTTTACGCCCAGTAATTCCGATTAACGCTCGCACCCTACGTATTACCGCGGCTGCTGGCACGTAGTTAGCCGGTGCTTCTTATCAAGGTACCGTCAGCCTCACTCTTTATTAGAAAGTAAGTTTTCTTCCCTTGCGAAAGAGCTTTACAACCCGAAGGCCTTCTTCACTCACGCGGAATGGCTGGATCAGGCTTTCGCCCATTGTCCAAAATTCCCCACTGCTGCCTCCCGTAGGAGTCTGGACCGTGTCTCAGTTCCAGTGTGGCTGGTCGTCCTCTCAGACCAGCTACTGATCGAAGCCTTGGTAGGCCATTACCCCACCAACTAGCTAATCAGATATCGGCCGCTCTTATAACGTAAGGTCCGAAGATCCCCTACTTTCCCCCTCAGGGCGTATGCGGTATTAGCTAATCTTTCGACTAGTTATCCCCCATTACAAGGCACGTTCCGATATATTACTCACCCGTTCGCCACTAATCCCCCTAGCAAGCTAGGGTTCATCGTTCGACTTGCATGTGTAAAGCATTCCGCCAGCGTTCAATCTGAGCCAGGATCAAACTCTTCAGTTTATTCCTAACTATTACTTTATACCTCTTTCGAGGCGGTATTCGTTTCGCTTAATTTCTCAAATTCATTTCAAGGTATGTGTGTCAAAAACACTGTACATACTTGTCATAAATCTAAGTGTAAAGCATTTGTATTTTCTGAGGCTTCTACGCATCAAATGCGCTTCACCCAACTACAAACACCCACACTTATCAGTCATCCTAATTTTTAAAGAACA
>NZ_JBHTLN010000002.1:0-663956 GCF_042678905.1 Methylophilus flavus | reverse complement strand
CTAAGTGTAAAGCATTTGTATTTTCTGAGGCTTCTACGCATCAAATGCGCTTCACCCAACTACAAACACCCACACTTATCAGTCATCCTAATTTTTAAAGAACACAGCCACCAGGGCCTTCAACATCAACGCTTTGCGTTAACGAGGTGCGCATTATACAGCGCAATTTAAATCGGTCAAGCAGGAAATTTATTTCAATTAAAACGAATTTATTTGCTTGGTTGCGGGAACAGGATTTGAACCTGTGACCTTCGGGTTATGAGCCCGACGAGCTGCCAGACTGCTCCATCCCGCGTCCGAATCGACTAGTAAAACTTGTGTTGCGTCGAGAGGTGAGACTATAGCAAGGAATCGAAAGGTGTGTCAACACAAAATCAGAAAATTGTTTCAGACAGATGTATAAACAATGATTGATCAGGAATTAAAAAACGCCGTTGGAAACGGCGTTTTTTAATTGTGGCCTGAATACAAACTACTTGGCAGCACCAAATACTTTTTTCAGCAAGTTACTCGCCTGACCCAGAGGGTCCTGGCGAATGGCGGCTTCTTCTTTTGCCACCATCAGGTAAACACCATCCAGTGCCTTCTGGGTAACATATTGATTGATGTTGGCGTTTTCCTTTTTCACCACACCAAACTGGCTGCCCATTTCCGCATACTTATTATAGGTATCGGCCAATTGCACATTGGCAGTTGCCTTTTGCACAATAGGCAGGAATTTTGCAGCCATATCAGTAGAAGTGGTTTTTTTGAAATACTGCGTCGCCGCATCTTGGGGACCGGTCAGGATGCCTTTGACATCGGCAAGACTCATTTGCTTGATGGAGTTAACCAATAATGTCTTCGCTTCTGGCACCGCTTGCTCGGCAGCACGGTTCATTTTCAGCACCAGATCATCCGCCTGGCCACCCATGCCGACCATACGCATACCTTTTTCTATTTTCTTCAATGAATCCGGCAACGGAATTTTCACTTCTTTATTACCCAGGAATCCATCTGTCGCACCAAGCACATCCACGGCCTTGGTCACGCCCTGGTTAAGAGCGAGCTTGAGACCATCGTTCGTCTCTTTGTCGGTTAAATTGCTGACAGCCGCATCATTGCCAGTTGCGGAACCACCTCTTACTTTATTGACGACATCACCCAGGCCGTTGAGGTCTAACGCCTGCGCGTTGGTAATCATCAAGCCGAATACTAGTATGCATGCTGTTTTTTTCATTATATTTCCCCATCAAAAAGGCTGGTTCTAGTGTACCCATAAAGCACAAAGCAAGTCCATAAGGACTTGCTTTGCTTGAGAACTACTTTTTGTGAAGCTGAATCAGGCTTTGAACTGTTTCACCTTCCAGATACGATTTGCATATTCGCCTATGGTACGGTCGCTGGAAAACTTCGCCATGCGCGCTACATTCAAAATTGCCACGCGTGACCAGGCTTCTTCATCCTGGTACAAGGCGGCCACTTTCTCCTGCGCCTCAACATAGGCCGCATAGTCTGCCAGCAACAGGTAATGGTCGCCTTTATGCAACAAGGTATCGACAATCGCTTGGTAGCGATTCAGTTCACCCACTGAAAAGAAGCCATTGCCTATCATGTCGATAACCTGCTTCAACTCAGCGTTACCGTTGTAATAATCCCATGGATTGTAGCCGCTGGCCTTGATTTGCGCGACCTCAGGTGTAGTCAGGCCGAAGATAAAGATATTCTCGTCACCCACTTCTTCCTTGATTTCTACATTGGCACCATCCAGCGTGCCTATGGTCAGTGCGCCATTGAGTGCCATTTTCATATTACCGGTGCCGCTGGCCTCGGTACCGGCAGTAGAAATCTGCTCGGACAAGTCGGCACCCGGGAACAGGATTTCAGCGGCGCTCACTTCATAGTTTGGATAGAAAACCACTTTCAGCTGGTCACCGATTACCGGGTCATTGTTAATCAAAGTCGCGACATCATTAATCAAGCGGATGATCTGTTTGGCCAGCCAGTAACCTGGCGCGGCTTTACCGGCAAAGATCACCACGCGCGGCACATGGTTCTTTGCTTGGCCGCTACGAATCCGGTTGTACAGGGTGATGACATGCAACACATTTAATAACTGGCGCTTATATTCGTGAATACGTTTGATCTGTACATCAAATATCGCTTGCGGGTTAATCGCCACACCCGTTTTCTGCAGTATCTTATAGGCCAGACGCTGCTTATTGGCCGCTTTGACCTCGCGGAAAGCTTTCCTGAAGGCAGCATTATCTGCCAAAGGCTCGATATTTTTTATCAGCCCCAGGTCTTTCTGAAAACCCGTACCTATATGCTTGGTTAGCAAATCGGTCAGCAAAGGGTTAGCCTGATTGAGCCAGCGACGCGGCGTGATGCCGTTGGTCACATTGGTAAACTTGCCCGGATAGATTTTATTGAAATCGGCAAACAATGTGGTTTTGAGTAATTCACTATGCAATGCGGCCACGCCATTCACCGTGTGACTGCCGACCACGGCCAGATGCGCCATACGCACACGGCGCCCATTCGCTTCATCAATAATGGAAACGCGGCTAAGCAAGCCACTGTCGCCCGGGAAATGCTGGTTTACCATCTGCAGGAAACGATGGTTGATTTCGTAAATGATTTCGAGGTGGCGTGGAAGCAACGATGAAAACAGATCCACCGACCAGGTTTCGAGCGCCTCTGGCATCAGCGTGTGATTGGTGTAGGCAAATATTTTAGTGACTAGGCTCCAGGCTTTGTCCCACGCTAGGTGGTAATGATCAATCAGCTGGTACATCATTTCAGCCACGGCAATCGCAGGATGGGTATCGTTTAGCTGGATGGCGACTTTTTCCGGCAAGGTTTCCCAGTCCGGATTATTGGTGATAAAGCGGTGCAGGATATCCTGCGTAGAGGCTGACACAAAAAAGTATTGCTGCTTTAAACGTAATTCTTTACCAGATTCGGAAGCATCGTTTGGATACAGCACCTGGGAAATAGTCTCCGCCCCATGACGACCTTCGACAGACTTATCGTAATTACCCTGATTAAACGATGCCAGGTCAAACTCTTTAGCGGCTTTGGCAGACCACAAGCGCAGATTATTAACGGTTTGTGTGCCATAACCCGGCACTGGGACATCATACGGCATGGCCACTACGCTGGCGGTATCTATCCAGTGGCGCTCATTGCCCCGCTCTGTATGCACCTGCACTACACGGCCATAAAATTTTACTTCGCAAGTATGCTCAGGGCGCTGCACTTCCCAGATATTCTGGTAGCGCAGCCAGTTATCCGGGTTTTCAACCTGCTGACCACCCTCAATGCTTTGCCTGAACATGCCATAGTCATAGCGTATGCCATAACCAGTCGCCGGGATGTCCATGGTCGCCATGGAGTCTACGAAACACGCCGCCAATCTGCCCAGACCACCGTTGCCAAGCGCGGCATCCGGCTCCATCTCGGCTACGCCTTCCAGCTGCTGGCCGATTTCCTGCAGACCCTCGCTTAGTTCCGGTGCAACGCCCAAATTCAGTGCCGCGTTAGACAGCATGCGGCCAATCAAAAATTCTAGTGATAAATAATAGACACGCTTGGTATTGGCATCGCGATAAGCGTCACGGGTAATCACCCAGCGACTCATTAAATGATCGCGCACGGTAAAGGCCGCGGTTTGGTACCAGTCTCGCGTGGTGGCCCAGGAGTTGGATTTACCAAGAGAAAATGTCAGATGGTTGCGCAAAGCTTGCGGAATCGGCAACTGCGTCAGCAAAAAGTCTTCAGCGTTATGGATGGTTTCTATCTTGTTAGTCTTGTTACGTGTGGATTTGGCATTAGTGGCCATGCATCTTCCCCTGAAATAATCAATAACGGATGTGATTGTCTAACTTAAAAGCAAAAAACAAGCCTGTCGCGGCTATTGCCCTTTATGACAAAAAGCCACGGCGAAGGTGCCATGGCTTTATTATAAATTACGATAAATGTAATTTTAATGACTGAAAGCGGAAACGCACTCAGACAATCATATAGAAAATCACAGATTTAGCCTACAACGCCCAACCGTAAGCAACACCCAGGGAATTCTGGTTCATACGTAAGTCAGCCTCTCCGCCGCCGAATGGCGCACCTGCAGGAATAGAGTTACTACCGCGCACTTTGTTTTCAAAGGCATGCGCGAAGAAGAAGGAAAGCTCAGCTTTGTTCGGCAAAGTATAGGTTGCGCCTAATGTAAGGTGATCCTGCACCACAGCAGGTGCCAGGATATTAAGAAGGGTCTCGCTACTGCGTACCGGTTGGGAGCTGTGATTGTAGCCAGCACGCAACGTTAATGTGTCGCTATAAGCATATTGTGCACCGACCTTGAAGACCGTAACGTCTCGCCAACCAAACCCTGGACCTTTAGATGAACCAAGGGCATTGCCAGCCAATAAATTGCTCAATGACAGATTACCAATAGAATCTACATCAGAATATAGAATACGTTGCGCATCGGCAGCCAATGTTAATGATGGCGTGGTTTTAATGGCAATACCAATGCCATAATTGGCCGGAATATCAATATCGCCGCCTTCTGCAAACAGGCCCTTATATTTATCAAACTTGCTGGCGTAGGTTTTGGTTTGATAAGTGGCACCCAAAGTCACGGCATCACTCACCTGGCCAACCCAGCCGAAACGCAAGCCGGCGCCATAAGAATTATCATGTCCGTTGTTGGTCACATTGCCGACAGAAGTCGTTGAGAGCGCATTATCAAAGTTCTGCAAACCCTTCGCCTCAAAACGCTGGTAGGCCAGATTCAGTGACACGCCCAACACATGCTGTTCATTCACGCGCCAGGTAGCGGTTGGCGCCACCACTACTTGCAGGTAATCAATCCCCGTGCGGCTGCCAGTCGTATTGAAATAAGGAATGCCATCCTTGTAGTCCGTATTCATGCCGCCATTACCATAGACACTCACGCCCAGTGTGGTGCGGTCATTGATCACCCGGTTATAGCCAAATTCAGGAATAAAAAAATGTTCGGTATCATTGCCATCATAACGGCCATCCAGCGCCCCGCTGCCACCGGCGGTATTACTGAGGCGAACGTCACGGTCTGGCTTGAACCAGGTGACGCCAAAATCGATCCTGTCACCGACAATACCCAAACCAGCCGGATTGGTAGCCGCTGCCAGCGCGTCTTGCGGCAGCGCAATGCCCACGCCACCCAAACCCAAACCCTTAACTCCATAGCCGTGGGCAAAATAACCATCGGTGGCGAAGGCGTGGCCAGCCATTATTGATAACAACCACGGCAACAGTTTCACGGTAGTGCGCATATCCAGCCCCTTAACAATCGTTGAGTCTTTTAATCTACCAAGCTTCCTTAATACCTGAAAATAATTTTGGATTATATTGATATAACTTATAAAAATATAAAACCCGCCTAAGCGGGTTTTATATTTGAAGCCAATCTTGCTGAATATTTAACTAAGACTTAAAGAATCAGGCTATTGATGCGTTTCACAAAGCTGGCAGGATCCTCCAACTGTCCGCCTTCTGCCAGCAAAGCCTGGTCAAACAGCACATGCGCATAATCGGCAAATTTCGCATCATCACTTTCAGCCTGCAGTTTTTCAACCAACCTGTGCGCTGGGTTGACTTCCAGGATAGGCTTGCTCTCAGGCGCCTGTTGTCCGGCTGCTTTCAGAATACGCGCCAGATTACCGGAAAGATCGTGCTCACCAGCTACCAGACAAGCTGGAGAATCAGTTAAGCGATGCGTCACTTTTACTTCCTTCACCGCATCACCCAGCGCCGCCTTGATGCGCTCCACCAGACCTTTAGCATTTTCTTCCACCTGCTTCTGGGCTTCTTTATCAGCTTCGTCTTCCAGCTTGCCTAAATCCAGATCACCTTTGGCGATGGATTGCAGCTTCTTGCCTTCAAACTCGGTCAGGCTGCCCAACAGCCATTCATCCACTTTGTCAGACAACAACAACACTTCAATGCCTTTTTTGCGGAAAATTTCCAGGTGCGGTGAGTTCTTGGCAGCGGCAAAAGTATCGGCAGTGATGTAGTAAATCACTTCCTGCTCTGTCTTAAACCGGCCGACATAATCTTTGAGTGACACATCTTGTGTATCGTTATCTGCATGCGTAGAAGCAAAGCGCAGTAAACCGGCAATCTTGTCTTTGTTGGCAAAGTCTTCGCCCGGGCCCTCTTTCAGCACACGACCAAACTCGCCCCAGAACTTGCTATATTCTTCCGGTTTGTTTTCTGCGATATCTTCCAGCAGGCTCAGCACTTTCTTCACTGAACCGTTTTTGATCGCTTCCACATCGCGGCTGTCTTGCAGGATTTCACGCGACACGTTTAACGGTAAGTCGGCAGAATCAATCACCCCGCGAACAAAACGTAGGTACTGTGGCATCAGCTTTTCCGCTTCTTCCATAATAAACACACGTTTCACGTACAGCTTGATACCCTGGCGACGCTCTCTGTCGTACAAATCAAACGGCGCTTTACTTGGCACATAGAGCAGGGAAATATACTCCTGCTTGCCCTCTACGCGGCTATGCGTATACGCCAGCGGGTTTTCATAATCGTGCGACACGTGTTTGTAAAACTCGTTGTACTCTTCTTCACTGATATCGCTCTTGCTACGCGCCCACAAAGCAGAAGCGGTATTGATGGTTTCATCTTCATCCGTCGCCACCATCTGGCCACCTTCGCCATTCTCGCCATCTTTCCATTCGGACTTTTTCATCACGATAGGCAAAGTGATATGGTCAGAATATTTACGGACGATGGTTTTCAGTTTCCAGTCATTCAGGAACTCCTCCTCGCCTTCGCGCAGATGCAGGATCACTTCAGTACCACGACTTGCTTTTTCAGTCGCCTCAATCGTGAAATCGCCTTCACCGCCAGATTCCCACTTGATGGCTTCAGTCTCGCCAGCACGGCGAGTGATCAGCGTGACTTTGTCAGCGATGATAAAGCTGGAATAGAAACCGACACCGAACTGGCCGATCAGGTTGGCATCCTTGGCCTGGTCACCGGTGAGGTTCTGGAAAAACTCCTTGGTGCCCGATTTGGCAATGGTACCGATGTTATTAATCACTTCTTCGCGACGCATACCGATGCCATTGTCAGAAATGGTCACCGTGCGTGCGTCTTTATCAAACGCGATTTTAATGCTGAGCTCACTGTCATTTTCATACAGGCTGCCATTTGAGATCGCCTCAAAGCGCAATTTATCCGCCGCATCAGACGCGTTTGAGATTAACTCACGCAATACGATTTCTTTATTGCTATACAGCGAATGAATCATCAACTGTAGTAATTGTTTGACCTCGGCCTGAAAGCCCATGGTTTGTTTAGATGGCGATTCTGCTGTCGCTGTCGTCATAACGGTTCTCCAAATAACGGGGGTTAAACATAAAAATTTTTGTTTAGATGGGGAAAACAAAACCGTTTTTCAAGAGGGGGAATGACCGATGCCGGAAATCATGTACCTAACCCATGATTACAGCATAAGTCCACGCACGCCATATACCTGTCAAATACCTTGTTCATCGTGCTGCTTGCCGATTTAAAAAGCCGCGCTCAGCACGCTTCTTGCTAGCTATTTATTGAAAAGGCTTTGTTAAGTAATGAGGAGTGGATCATGAATATTTTTCACACTTTGATTGAGCAAATGCAGGTCATGCAACTGCCATTAACCGCAGTGACATTGACTGCGGTACCGCGAGCGGATACGCCATTGCTGCTGATGCTGCACTGGCATGGCTTCCGCAAGCAGCCGATGGCAGCATTACCGATGTTAAAACCGGTGCTGCAACCTGTACCGGGCTCAGCCTTACAAATCAATGACCGCTGGCGCCAGCCTGAAATGGTCGAAGAAGCCGTGCTGGATGCTGCATGGCAGTTAGGTGCCTGGGATGTACAGCGCGAAGAGCACAGGGCATGCACATATATCGGCGCAACAGATCAGGAAACATTCGCGTGCAAACAGGCATTCGGTAAATATGATGAAGAACTGGAAAACGAGCTGCTTGTGAGTGAAGCACCGGATCGGGATGAGATGTTGCAGTTAGGTGCCAAGGTTGGGTATATCAGATGGCAGTTTAGGCCAGTGAATGGCGGGGTTTGGCAATCGACGGCAGAGGATGATACGTTGCTGGAGGATGGAAGGCGGATTCCGCCATGCCCGATCAGGCCGTTGGCGTTGAAGGGTGGGAAGATGAGTACAACGGCGTTTCGATTAGGGCAGATTAATCGGATTATTTTGTTGAGATAGTATTGATCTCAATAAGTATGGATTGAGAACTTGTATAGCATTCTTTTTCGCCTCTAGGCGAGTTACTTTTCTTTGTGTGCCCAAAGAATAAGTAACCAAAAGAAATGCACCCTAGCTTCCGCTTGTTTCCTGCGTTGCTCATCAGCGTGGGCAGCCAACGAAACTCGCCCTGACAAGCCACACAGAACGTGGCTTGTTGCGGAACTCGAACAGACGCTGGCCGACCCCTCCCACGCTGACTGCGCTACTCGGCGCGTCAGATAGGGCCCGTTTAAAACCACCACGATGAGATTTCAGTTAACTGCCATGGTTGAGGGCGCTAAGTACCTGTGTAATCTAAGACTAACCCGCCAACGATCTTTCTGCTTTGTTTTTGATTTGTTTTCTTATGATGATCGAGCGGGATGCAATGGTAGGAAATTCACCCAAATAACTGCGTAGTGTCTTTCAGGGTCCCCTATCTGACGCGCCGAGTAGCGGAGTCAAAATAAGAAGGAAGGGAGCGACTGTCTGAGCTCCGCAACAAGCCACGAAGTATGTGGCTTGTTAGGGCGAGTTTCGCAACCGCTTATTTTGATGAGCAACGCAGGAAACAAGCGGAAGCTAGGGTGCCCTTTCTTTTGGTTACTTATTCTTTGGGCAAGCAAAGAAAAGTCACTCGCCTAGTGGCGAAAAAGAATGGTGAATATCGGAAGCGATCTCTTTTAAAACCAAAGCCAGAAATTGCGGAACACGCTCTTCGATTTTAACCAAGCTAGAGCATTTACCTCGCCTGGATTCCGGCCTCCGCCGGAATGACGACCTAAAAATAAATGCCTATGGTGTCCATCTCAACCCAATCGACAACCACTGACTCTCACTATCCCCATTCACCTGCTGTCCTATCGTGCCATCCACCTGAAACACGTCCGGCACTAATGAATACCGCACACCCAGCTGATAAAAAGGATTCTGCGTATTATCCCCAAACACTTCAGCTATCCCTTTAAACGCACCACCCAGCTTAAACTCTGATCCCAGCCCCATACTGGCTTTAAGTTCGGAAGCCTGCTTATCGCGCAACATCCCCATATTCAGATGCAAGATCACATCATCATCGCGGAACGAAAAAGACACCGGCACATAAAAGTAGGTATTACCCAACTGGTTGGGGCCAGGCTGGATATCCGTGTGCTTGACATGCCCCGCAGCTAATCCCCATCCCCAACCATTGGTTTCCAGCGGTTTGAACAGGGTTTTGAACTGCAATATCCAGTCTTCGGTACGATAGTTCTCGTCATGGTTGCGGTAAACGCCCCCGCCCAAAGTGACCTCAAAATTTTCACCGAGGTTACACGCTGGTAACGCCCATGCTTCCCGCCCACCTTCATATGTGCGCATCCAGCTTTCCAGCTGGCAGCTATGGGCATTGGTCAGGCGTGCGTCATCCGTAACCAAGGGGCGTGCGGCATGGACGCTGTGAGACAAACACAACGCCAATATCAAGCTAAAGTATGTGAGAAGCTGTTTGATCATTATTTTGTTTTTATTTTAATTTCAGGCCGTGACAGTTTAATGAAAATCTCTTGTCAGTCAGCTTGGCATTTTATATTCGTTTCCGTCACATTAGTTTCACTGGCCTCTGCCAACATAACGATTTATACTGTTTGCAGGGGTTGCCTACATGGGCAAACAAGGCGGAGGTGATCGTGGCGACTATTGAGGTGACTGAAACCAGTCCTAATTCTTTTTCTGTCACCGTGCATGGTTCACAAGTCACCACGCACCAGGTCAGTGTCAGCCCGGATTACGCCAGCCAGTTATTGACTACGCCGCATACTACCACTGAACTAGTGGCGGCTTCTTTCGATTTTTTGCTTGATCGCGAGTCTAATTCCAGTATCTTGAGAAGTTTTGATTTGAGTGTGATTGAACGCTACTTTCCCGAATACCCCAAGGCCATTTCCCGTTATCTAAAGTAATTTCTTCAGTGGTATCGCATGCTAACTATTACCCATGACACACAACTCGCTGCCGTAGACCTGGGCTCCAACAGTTTTCGACTTGAAATCGGCCGTGTGGTCGACGGGCAGATCCTGCGCGTTGATTACCTGAAGGAAGCAGTGCGCCAGGGTGGCGACCTCGATGAAGACCGCAACCTGAAGCCGGAAGCCTTTGAACGTGGACTGAAATGCCTGGCCCGCTTTGGCGAGCGACTGAAAGGTTTCCCGGTTGAGCATGTACGTGCCGTTGCCACGCAGACATTGAGGGAAGCGACCAATAGCGCCGATTTTATCAAGCAAGCGCAGAAAGTACTGGGTTACCCGATCGAGATTATTTCAGGCGTGGAAGAAGCGCGTCTCATCTACCAGGGTGTCAGCCGCATGCTGCCGCAATCTGATGAAAAGCGCCTGGTCATTGATATCGGTGGCCGCTCGACCGAGTTTATCCTCGGCCAGCATTTCAAAGCCAATGTCACAGAATCCTTAAGGCTTGGTTCTGTCGGCTGGTCGCAAAAATATTTTGCCGATGGCCAGTTAAGCGAGCGCAACTTTGAACGGGCAGAAATCGCCGCCGAGTCGATTATCGACATGATTGCCAGCCGTTACAACGGCCACTGGGATGTCGCTTATGGTGCTTCGGGCACGGTCGGTGCCGTGGCCGATGTATTGGCTGGCTCAGGATTTTCTGCCGAGAAAATCGAACGCAGCCAGCTGGAATGGCTGAAGCAAACCCTGATCAAGGCCAAAACGCCTGACCGCCTGAATATGGAAGGCCTGAAAGATGACAGGCGCGCGGTGATGGGCGGTGGCCTGGCCATCCTGACCGCAGTATTCGATACGCTGAATATAGACACTATGAACGTGGCCAATGGTGCACTACGACACGGTGTGCTGTATGACATTTTAAGCCCTGCCGATGCCACTGAAGATTTGCGTTCGGCCTCCATCGCCAGGCTGTGCAAACAGTTTGGCGTAGAGCTGGAGCACGCGCAGAATGTCAGCAAAGTAGCCCTGCATTTTTATGATGCAATGCAAGCCTGCGACACGCAAAAACCGTTATTGCAATGGGCAGCGCTCTGCCATGAAATTGGCTGGGCCATTTCGCATACTGACTGTAATAAACATGGTGCTTATATACTCGACAACACCGAATTGATGGGCTTTGGCCAAAGCGAGTTACATACGATCAGCCTGTTGGTATTGGGGCATCAGGGAAAGCTGCGCAAATTGCCGGCGGATTTCGATAACCAGGACCTGGTTTGCCAGCTGATGGCATTGCGGCTGGCGGTGATCTTCTGCCATTCGCGCCGGTTACCGGTGTTGAAGCATTTACAGCTAGTGCATGAAAAGCAGCAGTTTACCCTGGTATTGCCGACACAATGGGTCAGCCAGCATCCGCAAACACATTACCTGCTGGAAGAAGAATGCCAGCTCTGGCAAAAGCTAGGCTGGCAACTCGAGGCGCAGTATGACTAAGCACAGAACTAAAATGTAGATTAAAGGGCAGATAAACACTGAAATAAAAAACGGGCCGATTAAAGCCCGTTTTGATTTAGTGCAGTATAGCTGCATGCCATTCACTCACAATGCAGCGGACTAATCCTTTTTCTTCTTGGTTTGCTTTTCGTCCTCTTCACGTAACTTGGCCACTTTTTCGCGCCACTCGCTCAATTGCTCATCTTCAATTTCAAGCTGCAAAGCGAGCGCTTCTTCCTGCGACAGCTTTTCCTTGATAAAGCGTTTTGGCAGCTTGCCTCCCATGCGTGATAGCACGCGTTCAGCCTCGGCTGGACTAAGCTGTTGCACTTTTTCCAGATACACCGGATTCGACTTTTCTTTCATATGACTCCCTTTGATTTAGCGCTCGTTGCCTGGCTGGGCAGGCAATCGCTAACTGTTTTGTAAAATCCAGTCGGTGACCGGATTCCATTGTGCGATGTCGATCTCTTTGAGAGAGCCCGACAATTCAAAAATACTTAATCCTTCTTCCGCTGCGGTGACGTATATCTGCGACGAGCGCAACATCGATAACACTGCAAAGCCTGATTCATCCATAAATGCAAGCAGACGCTCGGCAGATTTGGTGCGCGGCATCACACGCATGCCCACCAGTCCGACAAACGTCTTGTGCTTACGCACAGCCTTTTCTTCGGCCAGCAAACCTAAAAAGTCCTGGGTAGCGCCAATATCAAAAGCAGAAGGCGCGACAGGCACCAGGATCAAATCCGTCTCGGTCACTGCATCAGAAATTTTCTTGTCGCGTAGCCCCCCAGGAGAGTCGGTAATGACCCAATCGGCTTTTTGTAAGGCGGATTTGCCCAGGTCTTCAGCATTGAATACGCTTGCCACATGCTGCGGGCGGCGTGCCAGCCACGAAGCAGATGATTGCTGGCGATCAATATCCTCCAGTACAACCTTGTGCCCCAATTGCGCCAGATAGCCAGCAAGATTGGTGGCGAGAGTCGTTTTACCGCTACCGCCTTTGGTGTTTGCCACCAATATCCTGCGCATCTCATGCTCCCTGTTTGAAGGTGTTGAATTTTGTCATGAAAAACAACCTCTATGACACCATAGCAATATGAAATTTTTATGACAATTGACGCAAAATAAAAACGGTATAAACTGTTTTTACGAAAAACTCAGGAGAGCGACATGGCCACTAAACCGGCAGCCAAACCTACGGCAAAGAACAAACCAGCAGCGACAACAGCTTCCAGCACGGCAAAACCGGTTGCAGCAAAACCTGCAACTGCGACGCCAGCTGCTAAACCAGCTGTTGCTAAACCAGCGGCAACCAAATCACCAGCCACCAAAACTGCAGCGAAACCGGCTGTTAAAGCAGCCGCCAAACCAGTGGCAAAAACAGCAGCGCCTGCTGTTAAAAAAACAGCCAGTGCACCTCAAAAAGCGGCTAGCAAAGCAGCTGTGGCAAATGACAAAGCTAAAACGCCTAAAGTCAAAATGGAGCGTGATAGTTTTACCATGCCAAAAGATGAGTACGCTCAGATTGCCGCTTTGAAAAAACGCCTGGAAGGCCTGGGCAAACCGGTCAAGAAAAGTGAATTATTGCGTGCAGGTTTAAAACTGCTGTCAACGCTGAATGACACAGCATTGAAAGCTGCATTAGGCTCTGTGCCCACCATCAAAACAGGCAGACCTAAAAAGTAATTACTCGGGCTAAACGGACGGATCAAACAGTATGAGTGTCCGTTTTTCCTGATCAATGTATGCCCATCCTGCTGGTGCTAACTGCCACAGATTTGGTGAATGGCGTGATGCTATTCCACTAAATCTGGCGCCTGCACGCTATATAGTTTGTAGGGCAACCCGGACTTGGGCAATCGCAACCACCAGATCGCCCCTTTTTTGATGCTGAGTTGCGCATCTTCCATGCCCAGGCATTGCGCTGCCAACTCACCAATCCAGGGCTGATGCCCGACCAGCATGATATGTTCAAACGGGCTTTGCGCCAGCAATTGCAGAATTGGCTCCAGGGGACGTTCCGGCGCCAGCCGGTTTTCTTCTTGCCAGCTATCACCCCAGTAAGCGGCGGTTTCTTGCGTGCGTAGTGACGGGCTGACCATGGCATAAGTTTGTTTGGGCAGGTATTTTTTGAGCCATGCCGCCATCTGTTTGGCCTGCTTGTGGCCTTTTTTAGTCAGTGCCCGCTCCAGGTCTGAATGACCATGCTGTAGATCTTCCGCTTCAGCGTGCCGCCATAAAATCAGGTTACGTACCGCCATCGCCTACCCTATAAAGAATGATATTGTTTTAACAATATCTGTTGGCAGGATTGCAACGGCGCATCGCCTGCTGATTCACGCACGGCCTTGTAAACGCCCTGCTCAGTCAGCTGCCAGGCGTCCAGGTTATCATCCAGGTACATTTGCAGGCCTTCCTGCATGATGCGCAGCTGCATTTTGGGGTCCGTGATAGGCCATGCCAGTTCAACCCGGCGGACCATATTGCGGCTCATCCAGTCGGCACTCGACAACCACATCTGCACTTGCCCGTCTAAATTAAAATAGAACACCCGCGAATGCTCCAGCAAACGGCCCACAATTGACCTGACGCGGATGCGGCCTTTAATCGCGGGCAGATCTACCGGCAGGATGCAGGCACCACGGATGATCAGGTCAATCTCCACCCCTGCGGCTGCGGCTTTGATTAGGGCCTCCGTCAATGGGATATCGGTCAGTGCATTCATTTTGGCAATTACACGCGCCGGTTTGCCCTGCCTGGCCAGACGCTGGGCTTTTGCCAATTGCTTGATCATGCCGGCATGCAGTGTGAACGGTGCCACCAGCAAGTGCCGCATGCGGGTCAATGGCAGCTCACTGGTCAAGTGCCTGAAAACCGCTTCCATCTCTTTTGTCAGGTCAGGATTGGCGGTGAGCATGCTCCAGTCGGTGTAGAGGCGCGTGGTTTTCGGATTGTAGTTACCGGTGGATAAATGCCCGTAGCGATGGATAGTTTTACCTTCGCGACGCATGATCAATAACATTTTGGCGTGGGTCTTCAGGCCTACAACGCCATACACAACCTGCGCGCCCACTGATTCCAATGCTTCCGCCCAGTTGATATTGGCTTCTTCATCGAAACGGGCTTTCAGTTCCACCACAACCAGCACTTCTTTGCCGCGACGCACGGCTTCCTGCAATAACGCCAGCATGCGCGGGTCAGCACCGGTGCGGTAAATGGTCATACGGATCGCCAGCACATGATCATCCTTGACTGCTTCTTCCAGCAGCTGGATCACTACATCAAAACTTTCGTAAGGCTGGTGTATCAGCAAATCACGCTCGCGCATTTGCGCAAGTAGCAGGATGTTTTTATGAATATGCTGTGGCCATTGTGGCTGGAAAGGTGTGAACTTGAGATGATCGCCTTTCGCCATATCCGGCAACTGGATCAGGCGGCCCAGGTTGACCGGCCCATTCACGCGATACAGTGCAAGCGCAGGTAGATTAAATTGTTTCAGAAGGAAGTCAGCCAGCGCATCGTCACACTCATGCGTGACTTCCAGGCGCACCGCTTTACCGTACTGGCGATGTGCAAGCTCTTCACGCAATGCCATGCGCAAATTGCTGACATCATCTTCATCCACTTCCAGGTCACTGTTACGCGTGACGCGAAACTGCGAGAAATGCAGTATCTTCGCACCTTCAAATAACACGTGCAAATTAGAGCGGATAATACTGGTCAGTGACACAAAGCATTGCTGGCCTTTGCTGATGTTATGCGGCAATTGCAACAGGCGCGGCACCACGCGCGGCACACGCACAATGGCAATTTTTTCTTCTTTATCAATCGCAATGCGAACAATAAAATTTAGGGATTTATTGGCCACTTGCGGGAAGGGGTGCGATGGGTCCAAAGACACCGGCATCAGGAATGGCAGCACTTCGCGCTTGAAGTAACTGCTTACCCAGGCGATTTGTTCCGGTGTGCGCACGGTGCCGGAAACCAGGTGTATCGCTTGTTCGGCAAGGGCTGGCATCAAGGCATCGTTGAACAGTTCATACTGTTTTGCCACCAGCGCATGCGCCATGCTGGCAATCTGCTCGCAGCCAGTGGCGGTTACCGGGCCATGTGTGACACCCTGCTGATGCGCTTCCATCTGCAAAGGCATGCGTACTTCAAAAAACTCATCGAGATTATTGGAGACAATACATAAAAAACGCAGGCGCTCTAGCAGGGGATAGTCTTCACGTTGCGCCAATGAAAGTACACGCGCATTGAAACTGAGGATACTGAGGTCTCGGTCTAGTAAAACTGAGGGGTTATTTTTCATGCACACTATTGTAGCGCTTGGCGGCCAGCGATTTATGACAGTTTTATGAAATCGTATGAATCGAAAAAAAACGTCATTTACAACTGCTCAATTTGTTTCAGCCGTTGCCGGGCAAATACCTTGATTGCCGATTGTTCGCTGGCAGTCATTTTAGCCACATGTTGCACCATCAGGCGGGTACGCTGGTTTTCGGCCAGTAATGATTCGTGTTTGATGAGGAATGCCCAATACAGCGTGGTAAACGGACAAGCGGCGTCACCGATTTTCAACTTGGGGTCATAGCGGCAGTGCGCACAATAATTACTCATACGCTGGATATATGCGCCACTGGCGACATAAGGTTTACTGGTGAACCTGCCACCGTTGGCATACAAAGCCATGCCAGCCACATTCGGCAATTCTACCCACTCGACGGCATCTACATATACAGCCAGAAACCAGTCTGCCACCTGCTGCGGTGACAAACCAGCCAGGGTTGAAAACAAGCCAATCACCATCAGCCGCTGGATGTGGTGCGCGTATCCGGTTTCCAGCGTTTGCCCTATGCACTGCGACAGGCATTGCATCTGCGTCTGGCCAGTCCAGAACCAGGTAGGCAAATCACGCTGATGCTTGAAAAAGTTGGCAGACTTTAATGCCGGCATTTCCAGCCAGTACACGCCTCGCACAAATTCGCGCCAGCCAAGTATCTGCCTGATAAATCCCTCAACACTCGCCAGCGGAGCCAGGCCTTGTTGATAAGCCTGCTCGGCAGCGTCTATCACCTCCCGCGGATTCAGTAACTTGAGATTAAGTGCCGAAGCCAGCAGCGAATGCCATAAATAAGGGCTGTCTTGCCACATAGCGTCCTGGTAAGTACCAAACTGCGGTAATTTTTCGGCAATAAAATGTGTGAGCAGTTTAAGTGCCTGGGGACGGGTCACCGGCCATGGAAATTCATCAAGTTGGCCAGGATGTTCGGGAAACCGTTTTTTGACTAACGCGATGACCGATAATGTGAGCGGGTCTGGTACAAACCGTAACGGTGGCTCTAGCTTTTGCGGACCGTCTTTACCTAAATGCTGCCGGTTTTCTTTATCGTAGTTCCAGTCACCACCGGCAGGCGCATCTCCTTTCATTAGCAGTTTGTACTTCTTGCGCATGCCACGGTAAAAATTTTCCATACGCAAAGAAGTATTTTTCTGCCGTTCCGCCCAACGCTGGAATTGAGGAATACTGCACATATAATGCGTATCCTGTAGTATCTCCAGCGCGACATGATGTTTCTTTGCTGTGGTTTGTAGTGCTTGCAATACGCGCCAGTCACCTGGCTCGCATACCCGCAAAACATCAGGTTTGTGCTGCTGCAACATGGCTTGCCAGACCGCCGCAAGATCAGGGTGATCATGTGCATCCAGCTTGAAATAGGTTAGCGGGAAGTGTCTGGCTTGCAAGGTATCAGCAAAGTGTCGCATCGCCGATAAAAACAGGGTGATCCGCTGCTTGTGTGACCAGACATGCGTGCTCTCCTGCATCACTTCTGCCATCACAATATGGTCTTGGGAAGGGTCAAATGCTTGCAAGGCAGGATTGTCCAGCGTGAGCTGGTCACCTAAAATCACGATCAGGTTTCTCATGCCGATGGCAGTGAGGTTTGTCGGCGGCAACCCTCCGAACAATATTTAACCGAGTCCCAGTTGTTAGACCAGGCTTTGCGCCAGGTCATTTGCCTGCCACATTGCAGGCAGGGTTTGCTGGGTAAATAACTTTTGTTGCCTTTAAACGAGTCGGTCATACCACCGTGAATGGCATGTACTTACGCGAGTCTGTTGACCTCTGGTTTTGCTGCCAGCAATGCGAGGCAATCCGGCAGGTATTGATAAAGTCTTCAGCCACCAGAGCCGCACGGCCTAGCAGGCCACCATCGATATCCGGCATCAGCAGCAGGCTCTCGGCATTTTTAGGACCCATACTGCCGCCGTATACAATACGTATCTGCTCAGCAAACTCCCGGTCACGTTCGGCAATCATCATGCGGATGAAGGCGTGCATGCGCTGTGCCTGTTCAGGCGTGGCATGTTCACCGGTACCGATCGCCCACACCGGCTCATAGGCAATCACCATATTGAGTTTTTTCGCCAAGGCAAATGCCTTGTCGTCCAGGCCGTACACCACATTCAACATCTGGTTACGGACTATCAGTTCAGCCATGCCGCCATCCCGCTCATCAAGCGTTTCACCGACACAAAAGATAGGCGTGAGACCTGCATGCAAAGCGTTCAGCAAGCGTTTGGTAGCTACCTGATTACTTTCCAGCTTGAGTGCGCGGCGTTCGGAGTGTCCAACAATAGTATAGGTACAACCAAACTCGGCGACCATTTTCGCAGAGATGCAGGAAGTGTAGGCGCCTTCAGTGAACTGGCTGACGTTCTGTGCACCCCAGGCTATTGCTGAACCTTGCAATGCAGCTTGTGCCTGATACAGATATACATAAGGCAGGCAGACAGCCGCATCCATACCGTCCAGATGATGAAGTTCTTGTTTGAGCCGATTGAGCAAGCCCTGATTTTCCAGCAAGCTGCCATGCAGCTTCCAGTTACCAATGACTAGTTTTTTGCGCATGATGTAAAACCTTTCTATCATGCCCCCTCGATATGATTATATTTTTGCTTTAAGAATGAGCGGGTAAAGTGGCTGAAATGTTTCTAAGTGCCTATGTCAGGCTACGCTATCATCTATGGCAGCTTCAATGTGCAACCGTTCAATCATTTTTAATAAATGGCGGCCATTTTTTCCAGCGAAACTACTTTTATTTTACCTGCCTGCCCGGCACTGCCAAATGCTTCAAAGCGTTCCTTACAGAGCTGTTGCGCTGCATTGGTTGCTTCCTTAAAGTAACCTCTCGGATCAAACTCTTCCGGATGTTCAACAAAATATTCACGGATGGCAGCGGTCATCGCTAGCCGGATATCGGTATCAATATTCACTTTGCGTACACCGCTCTTGATGCCATCCACAATTTGCGAAACCGGTACACCATAGGTTTCCTTGATATTACCGCCATAATGCCGGATGCGCTCGAGGAATTCTTGCGGCACGCTGGAAGACCCATGCATTACCAGATGCGTATTGGGGATTTTGGCGTGAATCTCCTGGATACGCTTGATGGATAAGGTATCAGCCGAAGGTGGACGGGTGAATTTATAAGCACCGTGGCTGGTGCCGATCGCAATCGCCAGCGCATCGACTTTGGTCGCCTCGACAAATGCCGCCGCTTCATCCGGGTCAGTCAATAGCTGGGATTCATCCAGTTTGCCTTCGGCGCCTACACCATCCTCTTCACCGGCCATGCCTGTTTCAAGTGAACCCAGCACACCTAACTCACCTTCTACCGAAACTCCCACTGCATGGGCAAACTCAACCACACGCCGCGTAACATCCATATTGTACTCATAACTGGCCGGCGTTTTGTGATCTTCTTTTAACGAGCCATCCATCATCACACTGGAAAAACCGCTACGGATCGCCATCTGGCAAATTTTGGGTGAAGTGCCGTGATCCTGATGCATACACACTGGAATATGAGGAAATTGTTCGATGGCGGCTTCTACCATCTTGCGCAAAAACGACTCGCCGGCATAGCCGCGCGCGCCGGCCGAAGCCTGTAAAATCACCGCACTGTTTACTTCGTCAGCGGCTTTCATAATGGAGATGATCTGCTCCATGTTATTGATATTGAAAGCGGGATAGCCGTAACTATTTTCGGCCGCGTGATCGAGTAACTGCCTGAGGGAAATCAATGCCATGCAAAACTCCTTTATTCTTTGGCTTGCTGGTGGTATTCACGCAAGCGCTGGATTTCTTGTTTAGACCCCAGTAATACCGGGACACGCTGATGGCAGGACGCCGGTTGGATTGCCAGCACATCTTCGAGGCCAGCTATGCTTTCACCACCCGCCTGTGCTACCAGCAGGCTCATCGGGTTGGCTTCATATAACAATCTTAGTCGCCCGGCCTTGACTGGCTGCTTGTTATCGCGCGGATAAAGAAATACACCGCCTCGCGTCAGGATGCGATGCACATCCATCACCATGCTGGCGCACCAGCGCATATTGAAGTCACGTCCACGGTCACCTTCAGCACCCTGTAAACACTCATCTATATAGCGTTTTACTGCCGGCTGCCAGTAACGTTGATTGCTGGCATTAATGGCATATTCAGAAGTCTCTGGTGGAATCTGGACTGTTTGCTGGGTAAGTACAAAGCTGTCATTTTCGTGATCAAGCGTGAACACATGGGTGCCCTCACCCAAAGTCAGCACCAGTAAGGTGGCTGGCCCGTACATCACATACAGCGCAGCGCGTTGTGCCTGACCCGGCTGTAAAAAAGCCTGGCTACCTTGGGTGGCAACGCCGGTATTCGGTAGTATCGAGAATATACTGCCGACCACGCCATTGATGGCCAGATTGGAAGAACCATCCAATGGGTCGACACAGACCAGGAAGGGAGCGTCCACAGTTTCAAAACTTATATGTTCTTCAGCCTCTTCTGAGACTACCGCAGCTACCACTCCTGACGCACGCAATTGTTCCAGCACCACTTCATGGCTACGGATATCCAGGTGCATCTGCGTTTCGCCCTGCACATTGGTGTTAGTGGTTTTTTCGGTAGTCCCTTGCAATGCACCTTGCTTTACCAGCGCAGCAATCTCGATACCGGCCTGGGCTGCGTGCCATATCAGCACGTTCAACGCATGATTCAGTGAAACCTGTTTCAGAAATACGTCCAATTGCATGGCAGATACCTTTATTATGGTTTTAGCGATACTTGCACCGAAACTGTAACCGAGACTTGCACGGCCCAAATTCACGATGACAGACTGGAAACACCTGCAATTAACTTCGCTCAGAAGTCTAGTGGTGTCATGTCCCTAGCTGTTTTTCTACTAAAGTAGACGTCACATCTCCGAGATTGTTCAACAATCTTATAACAGCTGCATGACAAACCGACACCAACAGGTGCATCAGGAGAAAGGATTAACCGGAAAACACTAATTGTTGCAGCGCGTGTTGTGCGGCCACAAAACCAAAGCTGGCGGTGACGCAAATGCTGGAACCATAGCCCGCGCAATGCAATCCGGTCAGGCCGGCATCTGTTTCACATGCCTCAGCAGGTTTTTCTACCGGCTCGTCTGAATAGACGGCGGTGATGCCGAATTTGGCAGATTTTTTGTTATCGCTGGCTTTGGCGAAACCATGATCACGCCGCAATTGGTTGCGGACTTTTGCCAGCATGCGGTCACCCTGTACATGCGCCAGATCGGCCAGTTGTATGCGTGTTGCATCCAGCTTGCCCCCGGCACTGCCCACAATCACCAAAGGCAGTTGCTGTGTTTTGCAATAAGCCGCCAACGCTATTTTGGCTTTGGTGTCATCCATGCAATCTACCACGATATCAGGATGAGTCCCTAATACCGCGGCCAGGTTATCGGCCGAGATAAAGTCTTCAACCTCAATCACTTCACAAAGCGGATTAATCTGCGCGATGCGCTCATGCATGGCGGTTACTTTGGCTTTGCCTACATTCGCATCCAGTGCATGAATCTGCCGGTTGATATTCGACTCTGCAATATTATCCAGATCGACCAGCGTTAGCTTACCCACAGCATTGCGCGCCAGCGCTTCTACCGTCCACGAACCCACCCCGCCTATACCGATCACCAGTACATGCGCAGCTTGCAGCCTTTGCAGAGCCTGCTCGCCATACAGGCGTCGCACGCCGGAAAAGCGTCTATCCATATCCAATTCAAGCGGGGTGGGAAAATTCACTTGCTACTCACGGTTTCCAGCACGACATAAGCCAGTGCCAGGTTTTTTTCATCGCTGATGCTGATATGGGACTGGTGAATATGATGTTGCTTGAGGAAGGCTTGCAAGGTCGGCGCCAGTTGCAGGAGCGGGCGACCGAGTGCATCGTGGGTGACTGCAATATTGTGGAAACTGACGTCACCGCGAATGCCGGTGCCTATCGCTTTGGCAAAAGCCTCTTTGGCGGCAAAACGTTTAGCCAGAAAACGGGCTTTTAACTGGCTGGCCTGATAGTCTTCCCATTCAGACTGAGCCAGTATGCGTTTGGCAAAGGGTTCGCCAAACTGATCCAGCGATGCTTGTATGCGCTCGACTTCAACGATATCTGTCCCAATTCCAAAGATCATATGGTCACCTCGCAAACTCATACCTTGCATTTATCTGCGGCGCTTCAGGATACTGATAAATCGCCGTATTCTTTTTATATCGTATCGTGTTTGGAAAGCATGCATTTCATTACAACATGCACTTATCTTACTACGCTTACCTTGATGAAAACTCTTTCATCAAGGCTTTCATTTCCCGCACCGCATGGTCCCAGCCGACAAACAAGGCATGGGCGACGATGGCATGCCCTATATTCAATTCTTCAAATCCCGGCAAACGCGCGATGCGATGCACATTGTGATAATGCAGACCATGCCCGGCATTGACCACCAGGCCACCCGCTTTTGCATGATGCAGTGCCGCCTCTATTCTGCGTAATTCTTCTGTTTGGGTTAATTCAGTTTCAGCATCCGCAAAAGTCCCGGTGTGGATTTCAATCACCGGTGCGCCTATTTTCACGGCAGCATCAATCTGTGCTAAATCCGGCGCGATAAATAGCGAAACACGTATGCCCTGGTCAGACAGTTTTTTGACGGCATGTTCCACTTTTGCATAATGTGCCAGCACATCCAGGCCACCTTCGGTAGTACGTTCTTCACGGCGCTCGGGCACCAGGCAGACATCCTGCGGCCTGACCTGAATCGCGATATCCAGCATTTCGTCAGTCACGGCACATTCCAGGTTCATCTTGGTCTGCAGCAAAGGGCGCAAGGCAAAAATATCGGCATCCTGCATATGGCGGCGGTCTTCACGCAAATGCAGGGTAATACTGTCCGCACCAGACTGCTCGGCGCGTAACGCGGCCTGGACCACACTTGGGTATTTTGTACCACGCGCCTGACGGATGGTAGCGACGTGGTCGATATTCACACCTAGTTTTAACATATTTTCTTTCGATGACTTTGGCAAACAGATTGCATTGCCTGCAATTATAAACTTAGCCTTGCCGTGGCCTCAACATTCAAACACAGCCCGGAAAAATCAGAACCCTTGCAGATCAACCAGCAGTTGTCGCGTATGCAAGGGTTTTTCACCAAGATAATGCTGCAGTAAGTAACGCATCAATTGCTTGCTTTGCGCTTGTGTCGTTGTATTGCTGTAACTTCCACGTGCCATATCGAGCAATGACCTGCCCTGGATGAGCACGCCATTTTTCGTGACGTTTAAGGCACAAGCACCATAATCCGCTTCGAATCGATAAGTTTCATCGGCATGGATGATCTCGCCGTTTTCATCATGCGTCAGTGGTACGGCATAGCCTAATTCCTGCAGCATCTTCAACTCAAACCGGCGCATGATTTCCGCCAGTTGGCCGCTGCCGGTTTCTTGGGTAAGCGTAGAAAGTATTTGTACGGTTTCGGCGTAATACTCAAACAGTTGCGCATGCGCGTCATCGCGCGGCAGCAGGCGTAACAGCAACTCATTCATATAAAACCCGCACATCAGGGCATCGCCTTTAAGCAGCGTCAGGCCGGTCAGCCACTCAAGCCCGTGCAGGGTTTTCAGTTCATTTTTGCCTGACCAGGTACCTGCCAGTTGCTGGAAAGACTGTAACATGCCGCGCATCGCTGATAGCGGCCTGCGTGCGCCTTTGGCCACTCCAGCAATGCGGCCGAAATCGCGGCTGAACATTTCAACCACCAGGCTGGTTTCTTTAAACGGGTAGGTATGCAGGATAAAGACCGGCTGTAGCGATTGCTTGAGCGCGGCAACGTTGGAGGTGCTCACAGCCATGGTGCAACCTGCCAGTCCTGACGATTAAAAACCCAGGCTTTTGAGTGCCCGTTCGTCATCCGCCCAGCCACCTTTGACCTTGACCCAGGTTTCCAGGTAGACCTTGGAGCCAAACAGCTTTTCCATATCCTGGCGCGCCTCGGTGGAGATTTGCTTGAGCTTCTCGCCACCCTTGCCAATAATCATCGGTTTCTGGCTATCTTTATCGACAATGATCACGGCAAAGATACGGCGCAGTTTTTTCACGGTTTCAAACTTTTCGATTTCAACTGTCATCGAGTAAGGCAACTCATCGCCAACCAGCCTGAAGATTTTTTCGCGGATCAACTCGGCCGCCAGAAATCGCTCATTCTTATCGGTCAGTTCATCTTCACCATAAACGGCCGGTTGCTCAGGCAAATGCTCACGTACCGCGTCCAGCAAGCCTTCCAGATTTTGGTTCTTTTTGGCACTGACAGGGATAATGCCGGCAAAATCAAACAGCAGATCAAAGTCCTGGATCAATGGCAATAAATTACCTTTGTCGCCCATCAGGTCTGCCTTGTTGACTACCAGCAAAACCGGCTTATTGTCAGGCAGAAGTTTGAGAACCAGTTCATCGGCTTCACCCAGTTTCATAGGCTCAATCACGAACAACACCACATCGACCTCAGACAATACCTGCGTCACAGTTTTGTTCAGCGTTTTGTTCAGCGCATTGATATGTTTTTGCTGAAAGCCAGGCGTATCCACAAACAGGAACTGCGTATCTTCAGTGGTATGAATGCCGAGTAAACGATGACGGGTGGTTTGCGCCTTGCGTGAAGTAATGGCTAACTTCAGGCCAAGAATATGGTTGAGCAGTGTCGACTTACCGACGTTTGGCCTGCCGACGATGGCGACGGTGCCGCAACGAAAATCTTCTGTAGGCTCAATGTTTTGTTCTGTCATGATTGAATTTTTTCCATGGCGAGCTTGGCCGCCTGCTGTTCCGCCACACGGCGGCTGGTACCGGCACCGGTGGTGGTGAGTTTAAGTTTTTTGATAAAGCATTGCACGGTGAAGGTCTGCGCATGCGCCTCGCCTTCGATAGTCACCACCTGATACTCAGGCAAGTCCATTTTTTTGCTTTGCAGGTATTCCTGCAACTGCGATTTGGCATCTTTATCAATCGCTTTGGGGTTTATCGTAGTCAGTGTTTCCCGGTAAAGCAAAGCCACCACTTGTTCGGCAGCGGAAAAACCGCCATCGAGATAGACTGCACCTACAATGGCTTCCAGTGCATCTGCCAGAATAGAGGGCCTGCGCCAGCCGGCACTTTTCAGTTCACCTTCGCCCAGCTTCAGGGCGTCGCCAAGATTGAGGGAGATGGCGATTTCGGCCAGGCTGGCTTCTTTTACCAGCTTTGCCCGCAAGCGGCTAAGGTCGCCTTCGGGTATATCAGGGAATAAATTGAATAGCTGGTGGGCAATAATAAAGTTGAGTACGCTATCGCCCAAAAATTCCAGCCGCTCATTATTATTGGCGGAAAAACTGCGATGTGTGAGTGCCTGCTGCAGCAAGTCCGGCTGCGTGAAGCTGTAACCTATGCGGGTTTGTAATACCGGAAGCGCGCTCATCTCACCTACTGCGATGCTTTACTGGTAGCATCAAAATCAATGAGCAAACTGATGGTGTCTGTGAGCGGGATGGTTTTTTGATAACGCACGGCAACCACACCACCGACCACATTCAAATCGCTGCCTTGCACGGTTTTAATCATGTCGACATGCATCTGGCGGTCAAATGCAGCACGGATATCGGCGTCACTTTGCAGCATGGAGTCATGCGCAATACGGTTAACGGTGGATTGAATGGAGAAGTATTCCATGTAGGAAGGCAGCGCTTTTAAGGCCACCATGCCCAGAATACCCACCGCGGTGAGTACCAGCAGGAAACCGAGTAAGCCGAGCCCATGTTGTGCGCGTGCTGAAATCCTAGAACATTTCATCTGCCATCTCCTCACAAATTGCGACTGCCAACACGGTGAACCCGTGTGCTTAACCTATACTTTGCCCGATACGGCGCCACTGGTCAAAGTTAAACCAGATAAAGAACGCCCGACCGACCAGGTATTTCTCAGACACAAAGCCCCAGACCCGGCTATCAGAGCTGTTATCGCGGTTATCACCCATCGCGTAGTACTGACCTTCAGGCACAGTGATGGCTTCGCCTTGCATTAAACGGTCACCCAAACTGCCTGGGCTATACTGATTCATGATGTCATGGATCAGTACATCATGTTTGACATCGCCTAGCTGCTCAGTCAGGCGCGAAGCAGTTACATCAACTGCGCGTGAGCTACCGCTTTCATCATTGACATTCAAGGCGTATTTATATGGCTCAATGAAATCCAGATTAATCACTTTGTCATTGATCGTCAGCTGTTTGTCACGGTACTGAATTTTGTCGCCCGGCAAACCCACCACGCGCTTGATGTAATCAATGGATGGGTCAGGCGGGTAATGAAACACGAATACATCGCCACGTTTAGGTTTATCCACCTGATAAAAAACCTTATTCAGGATAGGTACACGCAGGCCATAAGTGAATTTATTGACCAGGATATAATCACCCGCCAGCAGGGTAGGCATCATGGATCCGGAAGGGATCTTGAACGGCTCTACAATAAACGAACGAACGGTAAACACCAGCAGAATGACCGGGAAAAAACTTTTGCTGTATTCCACATACCATGGGTCTGGCACATCACCCAAAGCACTGGCCTGGCGTTTCTTGCGCAAAATCAGGATATCCAGCAACCAGATGGCACCGGATACCAGCAAAATCACCAACATAAAAATTGCAAAATACATGCTCGTTCCCTGTAGAAAGCGGGGTTACCCGTTTTATTTAGCTTACTTTTATTTATCTTCGACGCGCAGAATCGCCAGGAAGGCTTCTTGCGGAATTTCCACGTTACCGACCTGCTTCATGCGCTTTTTACCTTCTTTTTGTTTATCCAGCAACTTGCGTTTACGTGACACATCACCGCCATAACATTTGGCAATCACATTTTTGCGCATGGCTTTCACCGTTTCGCGCGCAATAATATTGGCACCGATAGCGGCCTGGATCGCAATATCAAACATCTGGCGCGGAATCAATTCACGCATCTTGGATACCAGCTCGCGCCCGCGATAAATACTGTTGGCACGGTGCACAATCAGGCTCAGGGCATCGACACGCTCGCCGTTGACCATGATATCCAGCTTCACCAGATCCGCAGCACGGAACTCGAGGAACTCATAATCCATGGAGGCATAACCACGCGACACCGATTTCAGTTTATCAAAGAAATCGAGGACCACCTCGTTGAGTGGCATTTCGTAATTAAGCATGACCTGGCGACCCATGTACTGCATATTGCGCTGTAGTCCGCGCTTGTTATTACACAAGGTCATCACCGGGCCGACATAATCTTGCGGCATCAACAGATTGACCACAATCATGGGCTCACGGATTTCTTCCACACGTGAAGGCTCTGGCAGGCGGGACGGATTTTCAATCTGTACCACTTCACCGGTTTTAAGCAGCAACTCGTAAATCACGGTCGGCGCGGTCGTGATCAGGTCCATATCGTACTCGCGCTCTAAACGCTCCTGTACGATCTCCATGTGGAGCAAGCCTAAAAAGCCGCAACGGAAGCCAAAGCCCAAAGCAGTAGAGTTTTCAGGTTCGAATTGCAGGCTTGAATCATTCAGCCTGAGCTTTTCCAGCGCAGTACGCAGGGCTTCAAACTGGTTGGATTCCACCGGATATAAACCCGCAAACACTTGCGGTTTGACTTCTTTAAAGCCAGGCAACGGTGCAGCGGCCTGCCTGCCAGCTAAAGTCACAGTATCGCCAACTTTAGCTGCTGCCAGCTCTTTAATACCGGCGATAATAAAACCTACTTCACCCGCGCTCAACTGCGGACGTGGCAGGGATTTAGGCGTAAACACACCTACCTGCTCGCATAAATACTCAGCGCCTGTCGCCATCAGCCGGATTTTTTCTTTGGCACGTAAAACGCCATCCACCACGCGCACCAGCATGACCACGCCAACGTAATTATCAAACCAGGCATCAATCACCAGGGCTTTTAATGGCCCATCTACATCACCTACCGGCGGCGGCACTTTGGCGACCACTTCTTCCAGCACATCACGTACGCCTTCACCTGTTTTGGCTGAACAACGCACGGCATCGGTGGCATCTACACCGATCACATCTTCAATTTCTTGTGAAACGCGCGCAGGGTCTGCTGAAGGCAGGTCAATCTTATTGAGGACGGGTGTGACTTCAACGCCCAATTCAATGGCGGTGTAACAGTTAGCCACACTTTGCGCTTCAACCCCTTGTGAAGCATCGACCACCAGCAACGCGCCTTCACAGGCGGACAATGAGCGGCTGACCTCATAGCTGAAATCCACATGCCCGGGGGTATCGATCAGGTTGAGATAATAGGTTTCACCGTTATTGGCTTTGTATTGCAGGGCGGCTGTCTGCGCTTTAATCGTAATGCCGCGCTCACGCTCGATATCCATGCTATCCAGCACCTGCGCTTCCATTTCGCGCGCTTCCAGGCCACCGCACACCTGAATGATGCGATCAGCCAGTGTCGATTTGCCATGGTCGATGTGGGCAATAATCGAGAAATTACGAATGTTCTTCATGTTCTGCTATAGGTTGATTACAAGCAAGAAAGGCGCTTTACGCGCCTTTCCGAATTTGCTGGCATTTTACAGCAAACGCCTATTTATCAGGGATTTATTTTAAAACGCCTTAGCTGCACGGCGCTTTAAAACAGGCCCTTACTTGCTGACCTTGATCGGGACATACAAAGTATTCTCGCCTCTGAGCACCAGCACCGCCACCGTTTTTCCGGCAGCGACAGCGTTGATCTGCTTATTGAACAGGTCCACACTTTGGCTTTCATTGTTGTTCAGACCCAGGATCACGTCGCCACGGCGAATGCCGGCCTGGGCAGCTGCACCCACGCTTTCAACCACTAGCAGGCCGTTTTTGCCATTCAGCTTTTTCTTTTGTTGTGGCGTCAGTTCACGCAAGGTCAAACCGATTTTATTCGCTTCCGGCTTGGAAGGTTCTTTGCTCGAAGCAGGTGCCTCCGCTTGCTCGTTTGGCATTTCACCCACGCCCAGTTGCAAGGTTTTGCTGGCACCTTTACGCACGATTTCCACCGGCACTACTTTACCTGGCTTGATAGAAGCCACCACGCGTGGCAAATCACCGGAAGTCACAATCGGCTTGCCATCAAATTTGAGGATGATATCGCCGACTTCGAGGCCACCTTTATCTGCCGGGCTGTTTTTCTCAACCCCTGCAATCAATGCGCCACTGGTTTGTTTCAGGCCAAAAGAATCCGCCAGATCTTTAGTCACTTCCTGGATACCAATGCCTAACCAGCCACGGGAAATACGGCCGGTTGCTTTTAACTGGTTGGAAATATCAATGGCAACATCAATCGGGATACTGAATGACAAACCCATGGAGCCACCGCTTTTGCTGTAAATCTGTGAGTTCACACCAACCACTTCACCGCGCAGGTTAAACAGCGGACCGCCTGAGTTACCAGGATTAATCGCAACATCGGTCTGGATAAATGGCACATAATTCTCCTGTGGCAAGGCACGACCTTTGGCACTGACAATACCGGCGGTCATGGTATTTTCCAGGCCAAACGGGGAACCGATGGCTGCTACCCACTCGCCTACTTTCAACGTGGTTGGATCGCCCACTACCACTTTAGGCAAACCAGTTGCTTCAATTTTAATCAGCGCCACATCGGTACGCTTGTCGGCACCTATGATTTTTGCCTTGAATTCGCGCTTGTCAGACAACTTCACCAGCACTTCATCGGCTTCACTCACTACATGCGCATTGGTCAGAATATAGCCGTCGCTGCTGATGATAAACCCAGAACCCAATGACTGGGTTTTATAATCCTGCCCGCCTTCTTGTCCTGGCAGGCCCGGCATTCCTGGGATTCCAAAACGACGCAGCAGCTCTTGCAAGTTTTCATCATTTGGCATACCTGGAAAACCCATGCCACCGCCACCATGAACTACCGAGGTAATGCTGATATTAACCACTGTAGGTCCTTGTTTTTCTGCCAGCTCAGTGAAGTCAGGCAAATCCTTGGCCTGCGCCGGCATCACAAACATACTTACTGACATGGTGCATGTCAGAAACACTGCAGAAATCCATTGCTTCATCATGATTCTTCCTATTATTTAATCAATTAAATTTCAATATTTTTAAAAACTTACTCATAACAGCCAAAAAGAAAAATTGGTCACTGTTAAAACACTTTTTCATATGGTGACTAAACGCACAAAAACAAATAGGCTTGGTTTGACAATCACTCCACAACAATACGTCAGACGCTACTGATCCATCCAATATCGATTGATTTGAGGAATTTGTCATGAATTGAGGATATATCAGAGATGAAAATGATTCTGGAAGTGGGTACAGCAAGCTGGATAGGTAGAAATCATCGAGGTTGATTACTTCTTAAAAGTCACCTGCTGCGCAATTTGTTCAACGGTTTGCGCGGGCACTTCGCCTACTACCACGAGTTGATACCCGTTTAAAACATGGGCATATACATTGGTAGAACCCATATTTTTCTTACCTATGCGGGGCTGCATGCCTTTAATCACAGGTTCGACAAACAGAGACACCGAAGCCAGGCCATCGGAAAAGATTAACTGCTGCACCGGTACTGCCCGGCCGGGCACGTGCAGCCGGATCTGGTCTACTTTTTTATATCCGGCAGGCAGGTTAGCGATCACCAGATTATTTTCCACATGGGTCAAATCGGTAGTGTCATCCATCACATACGGTTTGGAAGCATCAATCTTAGGCTGGAACCAATCCAGGTCTTTGGTTTGCAGCATGGAAACCTGGTTGAAACCGATTTGTTCCAGAGTATGTCCCTGCGTATCCAGCATACTCATTTTAAGCAGCAAGCCATATTCGCTATCGGACCAGACGCGGTACTGGTAGCGCAGATTATCATTCGGGATCATATCGATCACTTGCGCCAACCGTCCGGCGATACGCTCCTGGCCGATAAATTTAAGTTTGTAGTTTTGCTTGAGGGGTTGGAGCTGGGTAGGTAACATGGCCGGGAACAGGTTCTGGCCACGGCGTTTTTCAATCACTACTTTGTCATTTTTAGCATTAAAAATAACAATATCATCGCCTTCACTGAATACTTCACGCGGGCGACCATCTAATACGACATTGCGGGTAAATTCACGCCCGCCTTCATTGATGTGGGTAATTTGAACGGAGCGAATAATCGCTCCGTTGTGATAGATAAACAAACCCTGGTAATTAAGCTCCCTGGCTGCAGAAGCAGTTTTCTGCATGGCGGGCCATAAATCTTCTTCTGCCCATGCCTGCTGACAGAGCACAAACGCGAACAACACACGAATTACACCCTGCACAGACATACCAATCACAGTTAAATTTATTCGCCGGCGTTGTAAGTTACATTGTGGATGTAGTAAGTCGCACTATTTGGGGAATAGTTATGATGCGCCATGACATACTGATCAGTTTCGCTATCAGCAATCTGTACCGTTTCAACCGCAGCTGGCTGGTTGAGCACAAACATACCGACAAAAAAAGCGGCTGCTACAGATGCCGCGATTGACCAGATGTATTTACTCGGTCGCGGGCGTAGCTGCGTTACAGTGTTGGTTGCAGGTTGCTGCGGTGCCAGAACCACAGGCTCATCATTCAACGCAGCCATGATACGGTTTGTCATATCAGGCTGCACCCAATGCTCTTCGCGGATTACATCACGGATGATGTGATAATCCTGCCAGGCCTGCGCTACCTCTCCCGTAGACTTGGCTGCGAGGAAGATATGTTCACAGCGTTCAATATCGGCTTCGCCGTCAATTAAAGCGGACAATTGCTGCTTCATAATAACCCCAAATCAATCAATGTTTTTATGTTAGCACTTAACAAATTATTTGTCATAACACCTATAAATTCAAAATAATAATTGCATCAAAATGGACTGATTTACCAACGTTTATGATTTGGTGTGTCCAGCAATGGTCTTAGTTTTGCAGCAATGGTTTCACGTGCACGAAAAATACGTGAACGTACTGTACCAATCGGACATTGCATGACCGTGGCAATGTCTTCATAACTCAAGCCTTCAAGTTCGCGCAAGGTAATGGCCGTACGCAACTCTTCTGGCAATGCACCAATAGCATCGTTCACAGTTTGAGCGATTTCTTTAGTCATGAGGGAAGTTTCAGGCGTCTCCATCGTACGCATGTCCTGGCCCTCATCAAAATTCTCTACATCTTCAATTTCAATGTCCTGCATCACTTGTGGCTTGCGCCCCATGGATACAAGGTAGTTCTTCGCAGTGTTGATGCCTATACGATACAACCATGTATAGAAAGCACTGTCGCCACGAAAACTATGCAAAGCGCGATAGGCTTTAATAAAGGATTCCTGAACCACATCCTCGACTTCTGCCTGGTCGCGGATCATGCGCGACAATAGACGCCCAAGCTTGCGGTTGTACTTCTCCACCAGCAATCCGAATGCGCGTTTATCGCCCTGCTGGGCACGTTCAACCAGCAACTGGTCAAACTCTCTATTCTCTATCTGTTTGGCGTTTGCCGCCTGAACAGTCATATCGCGATGACTCCCTTGGGTAATTTTCTGATTGGGAGTAGTATACGCTTTTGTATTGTTATCGACGAACCCGGTGCGTGTTAACGCCTCTAATTTTGTTGTGTTTAACATCGTCTCATCCCTTATTTTCGCCTGCCAAATGCAACATGCAATACAGACATCATTCCGACATTGTCTTATCCGCAAAGTTCCACAGATTTAACAACACATGAATAAAGTCTTTGATATATTGATCATTGGCAGTGGATTGGCGGGACAATCTCTCGCCTTGCGCCTGGCAGAAAATTACCGCATCTGTATCCTCAGCAAACGCGAGCTATCCTTGAGTGCCAGCAATTGGGCGCAAGGCGGCATCGCGGCAGTGCATAATAGTGAAGATTCCTTGGAAGCGCATATTCAGGATACCCTGGATGCAGGTGCGGGATTATGTGATAGCGAAGTCACTCGCATGGTGGTCAATAATGCCCGTGCCAGCATTGAATGGCTATTGCAGCAAGGCGTGAATTTCACACGCGACGCCGAAGAAGATTTGCACCTGACCCGCGAAGGTGGCCACAGCCACAGGCGGATAGTGCATGTGGCAGATGCCACCGGCCAGGCAGTGCAAACAACGCTTACCGACCGCGTGCGTGAACATCCAAACATCACTGTTCTTGAACACCATATTGCGGTAGACCTGATCACCACGCACAAATTGTTCCAGCAGACCGTCAGCGATGGGCCTAATCGTTGCCTGGGTGCTTATGTATTGAATAGCCAGACCGGCCATGTCACAACGCTTTCGGCACAATATACGGTGATGGCCACCGGCGGCGCAGGCAAGGTTTACCTTTACACCACCAATCCTGACATCAGCACTGGTGACGGCATTGCCATGGCGTGGCGCGCCGGTTGCCGGGTTGCCAATATGGAGTTTGTACAGTTTCACCCGACCTGTTTATACCACCCGCATGCCAAATCGTTCCTCATTTCAGAAGTTCTGCGTGGCGAAGGAGGTTTGCTGAAGCTACCGGATGGCACACGCTTTATGCACCTGCATGATGAGCGGGCAGAACTGGCACCACGCGATGTCGTCGCACGCGCGATTGACTTTGAAATGAAGAAACGCGGGCTGGATTGCGTTTACCTGGATATCAGCCACAAACCACTGGAATTTATCAAGTCGCATTTCCCCAATATTTACAAGCGCTGTTTGCAATTGGGCATAGATATCAGCAAACAGCCAATTCCCGTCGTGCCTGCCGCCCACTACACCTGCGGCGGCGTGATGACCGATATGCATGGCCGCACCGATATCGACTGCCTGTATGCGATAGGCGAGACCGCATGCACCGGCCTGCATGGCGCCAACCGCTTGGCCAGCAACTCATTGTTGGAATGCCTGGCATTTAGCGAAAGCTGTGCCCAAGATATACAGGCCTCCGGCCAGCAGCCTACCATTTCCCTGCCTGACTGGGATGAAAGCCGCGTCACCGATGCCGATGAAGAAGTGCTGATCACCCATACCTGGGATGAGTTACGGCGGTTTATGTGGAACTACGTTGGCATTGTGCGCACCAATAAACGGCTTAGCCGCGCATTACACCGCATCCATATGCTGCGTGATGAAGTGCACGAGTTTTACAGCAACTTCAAGGTCAGCCATGACCTGATCGAACTGCGTAACCTGTTGCAGGTGGCCGAGCTGATCGTCCGCTGCGCCATTGAGCGCGAGGAAAGCCGTGGTCTGCATTACAGCAAAGACTACCCGGACTTGCTGCCTGAGGCGATTCCCACTGTATTAGCGCCGGAAAACTACACTAGCCTGCTGGATTAATATGCCAACACCCTGGCTGTTACTAGCGCTAAGCCTGATCAGCATTTGCTCTCATGGAGAACCCGTGCTACAAAAAGTGCTGGATGGCGACACCGTGATTATCCGCGACCAGGGAAATACTTATCGGCTGCGTCTGCTGGATATTGACGCGCCCGAATCACAACAAACGTATGGCAAACAGGCGAAGCGTAGCCTGATGGCACTCTGCAATGGCAAGATTGCCGTTCAGGCAACCGGCACAGACCTTTACGGTCGCACCCTGGGTCACCTATCCTGTAACAACATAGATGCCAGCCAATACCAGGTTGCTCAAGGGATGGCCTGGTTTAACAACCGTTACTCAACCCGCGCAGAATTAGCGTCATTGCAAGCGCAGGCACGACAACAGGCATTGGGCATCTGGCAACAACCCAACCCTACCCCACCCTGGGTTTGGCGCAAGCATTTTGGTCAACATTATCGGCACCCGGAATGACAATATCCTGCCAATATCCTTTAGAATAATGCTTTATTACCGAATAACTTAGGACATTCACATGCAAGTAGCAATGAACACCGTAGTCAGCATGACTTACAAACTACAAAATACTGATGGCGAAACACTGGAGGAAAGCCAGCAACCGGTTGCTTACCTGCATGGCGGTTACGACAATATTTTCCCTAAGGTTGAAGAGGCCATGCATGGCAAAAACGTCGGTGATGTGATTGAAGTCAGCCTGGACCCGGAAGATGGTTTTGGTGAATACGACGATGGCCTGGTGCAAATCGAACAAGCCAGCGCTTTTCCGGCTGAGGAATTAAAAGTCGGCATGCAATTCGAAGGTGAAGACGAAACCGGCGATGTGATTTTGTACACGATTACCGATATCGCCGATGGCAAAGTAGTTGTGGATGGCAATCATCCGTGGGCAGGTCAGCGCCTGTTGTTTACTGCAACGATCAAAGATGTACGTTCAGCCAATAAAGAAGAGATCGAACACCAGCATGTGCATGGTGCCGGTGGTCATCACCACTAAGTATTAAGTGTCTGCGCGAGCGAATTACTGCGTTGCGCGGACCTTTCCAAACAAAGCCTCGTAACCTTGCCGCATCCCGGTTTCGCCGTTACGAGGGTTCTGCACTTCATCTCGCGCTATCACTTAACTCCGCGTTTCCTTAAGTAACCGGCTGGCGCAATTGCCCTTGCGTCAATTGCAATACCTCATCGGCGATTTCCGCCACCTCATCCCGCACATGGCTGACATACAAGGTTGGCAGGCCAAATGTGGTGATCACTTTCCTGATATAAGGCAGCACCTGCTGCTTAAGCGTTTCATCCAGTCCGCTTAATGGTTCATCCATCAGCAATACGCCAGGCTGGCTGAGCAAAGCGCGGCCGATCGCTACCCTTTGTTTCTCACCGCCGGATAACTGGCTGGGCTTGCGCTGCAACAAAGTACCGATATCCAGCACAGTAACCACTTCCTGCAATGAAATAGGGACTGTCCCTTTGGGCATGCCATACACCAGATTCTGTTGCACATTCATATGCGGGAACAACCGCCCATCCTGAAAAACAATGCCGACTTGCCGTTGCCAGGGCGGTAGTTGAATGCCCTGCTTTGAATCAAACCAGACATATTGATGGCTTTGAATGACGCCGGAAGCTGGCATTAACAGCCCGGCCAGGCTGTGCAGCAAAGTCGTCTTGCCGGAACCGGATGCGCCCATAATCCCCAGGCAATGACCAGGCTTTAAATCAAACTTTGCTTGCAACGCAAAAGCAGGCTCTGTCGCCGCGACTGCATACGGCTGCCTGATCTGGATATCGACCTGCAGCATCAGCGCTGGCTCCTGATCAGCCGTCTTTCCAGCCATTGGCTGGCAAGCAGAGCAAACACCGACACCAGCACACTGAGGATCACCAGCCTGAGCGCCGCGGCGTCACCTTCTGGCGTTTGCGTCAGGCTATAAATAGCCAGTGGCAAGGTGCGGGTTTCACCTTCAAGGTTACCGGCAAAGGTAATGGTGGCGCCAAACTCGCCCAGGCTACGGCTAAATGCCAGAATCGCGCCGGTCAGCAAACCGTGATAGGACAAAGGCAGCGTGATGGTAAAAAATACTTTTATCGGCGAAGCACCCAGCGTTTGTGCGGCTTGCTCCAGAAGCGGGTTAACCTGATACAAGGCTTGGCGGATAGCGCGTACCATCAATGGAAATGCCATCACCGCCGAGGCAATCACGGCGCCCCACCAGTGAAAAGTGAACTGGATATGGAATTGCTCAAACAACCACGCGCCTATCCAGCCCCGGCGCCCTAGCAGTACCAGCAACATATAGCCCAACACCACCGGCGGCAATACCATAGGCAAATGCACCAGTGCATCCAGCAGCGATTGTCCCCAGAAACGTTTTTTGACTAACAGCCAGGCCATCAGCATGGCGGGTAATAGCAAAATGACCACGCACCAAAAGGCCACTTTCAAGGAAAGCAGCACGATGGCGATTTCGGCAGGTGATAAGGTCCACATACGAACTAGAAAGGTAACAACAGTTTAATCCAGTGGTTTGAACCCATATGAGCCTAGTAATTTTTTGGCTTCAGGTGTCTGCAGATACTGATAAAAAGCGGTGGTCGCTGAGGAAGCCTGCGGCAACACAGCCATAGGATAGATAATCTGCACATGGCTGTTCTCCGCAAACTCGCCAGCCAGTTTCACCTTGCTGGAAGATTGCGCATCACTGGCATACACGATGCCGACATCGCACTCATCGCGCTCCACCAGATTCAAGGTGGCGCGCACATCCTGTGTGCTTACCAGGCGGTTCTTGAGCTTTTCCCACCAGCCTAAACTGGTCAATGATTGTTTGGCGTAGATGCCAACCGGCACTGACAGTGTATCACCGGTACACCAGTAACCAGGCGCCTGCTGGTTCACATCTACAGCTGCCTCGGTCTTGATATTTAACGGTTTGGCTAAGGGGGTGATCAGCACAAGGCGGTTACTTAGCCAGGGCTTGATAGTCGCGGTTTGCACCAGTTGCTTGTCTTTCAGGTATTGCATCCACTTTTCATCGGCAGAAATAAATAAGTCTCCCGGCGCACCTTGTTCCAGTTGTTTGGCCAGGGTGCCGGATCCGCCATATACCGGCACGATCTGCACGCCGGATTGTTGGCTATATTGCTTGGCGAGAACGTTCATCACATCTGTGAGGCTGGCCGCAGCAAATACCTTGACCTTGCCTTCTTCCGCTTGGGCCAATGCGCTGATCAAACACAGGCCGACAAAAACGCCCACATAAGACAAATATCGCCCACCCCATTGCTTCATGTTTCCTATCCCCAAAAAAGATTAATAAGCGATGCTAGCAATCACTTGTCAAAAACAGTCATGCTACCATCGTTATATCCATGCATGCATTACGAGAACCAAAAAAATTACGTTTTTTTCAAATGTTTTGTGATCAGGTCCAGCTCATCCATTGCGGCCTGGGCCGATTTCTGCAAAATCTGCTGATAAGCTTCTACCAGCGATTTGCCAAACTCCGTCACTTGCGCCCCGCCACCGTGGGTACCGCCGGTCGTACTCACCACCACCACCTGGTCAAAACAGCGATTCATCACATCCACCAGCTCCCAGGCACGGCGGTAAGACATCTGCATTTGTTTGGCTGCGGCGGAAATAGAACCATGTTGCTCTATCATCTGCAACAGCTCAATCTTCCCCGGCCCAAGCGCGGTATTGCCGTCATGGTTAATCCGGATTTTGAGTAAGGTGGACGACATCGATCAATTATTCCAGCGGGATTTCAGTCTGGGCAAACGCTTCAAATGGCGGCAGTTCCGCCAGTGAACGTAAATTCAGGTCGTCCAGAAAATGTTTGGTGGTTGCATATAACGATGGCCTTCCTGGCACTTCGCGTTGTCCGACCACGTCTATCCAGTCACGCTCCTGTAACTGGCGGATCACGTTAGGGTTAACAGCCACGCCGCGAATCTGTTCGATATCGCCCCTGGTGACCGGCTGGCGGTAGGCGATAATGGCCAGGGTTTCCATGACTGCGCGCGAATATTTCGGCTGCCGTTCCGGATTCAGGCGGGAAAGATATTCGCTGTATTCCGGCTTGGCCTGGAAACGGTAACCACTTGCCACCTGGACCAGGTCAAGCGTTCTATCCAGCCAATCTGTTTTCAACTCATCCAGCAGCATGCGCAGCGTAGGCCGCTCCATGCGCCCCGCAAACAGCTTAAGCAGATCTTCCAGTGCCAGTGCTTGCGGCGAAGTGAGCAAGGCCGCTTCCAGAATCTGCTTCATTTCCTGGATATTATCCGGGTCACGCATCAAGAAGTCCCTTCGTCATATGCATGCGCCTGGACATAAATGGTGCCGAACGCCTCCTGTTGCGTAATACGTATCAAGCCTTCTTTTGCCAGTTCCAGCATGGCCAGGAAACTCACGACCAATTTGGGGATGCCATCTGTTTCCAGGTCAAACAATTCATCAAAGCGCAGCACGTTGGCCGTGCTCAAGCGCCGCAATAACAAGCTCATATGCTCGCGTACCGACAGTTCGGCGCGGCCCAGCTTGTGATGCTGGTTCAATTTGGCGCGTTTGAGCACATTGCGCCAGGCATCTACCAGGTCATCAAGGCTGACTTCCGGTGGTTTGACCTGGCTGACATGCTGGTAGTAAGCGGCCGCTATATCAATCTCCTCACCTACTTTAGGCATGGCATCCAGCCGTTGCGCAGCCAGCTTGATCGCTTCGTATTCCATCAGGCGCCTGACCAGTTCCGCACGCGGGTCATCCTCTTCTTCCACTTCGGTCGGCTTTGGCAACAGCATGCGTGACTTGATCTCTATCAGCATGGCGGCCATTAAGAGGTAATCTGCGGCCAGCTCCAGCTTGATCGCCTTCATCTTTTCGACGTAAGCCATATATTGCACAGTCAGCTGCGCCATCTGGATATCAAGGATATCCAGGTTATGCTTGCGGATCAGGTAGAGCAATAAATCCAGCGGACCTTCAAAGGTATCCAGGTAAACTTCCAGCGCATCCGGCGGGATATACAAATCCTGCGGCAGCTCGGAGAGCGTTTCGCCTTTGATTTTGACCGGGCTGTGTTCCTGGATATCCATACTGGGGATTGTAACGATTTGCGCGCGCGGATTAAAGGCTATTCGGCGTAAGGGTTGCCGAAGCCCAGTTTCTGCATGACTGCCGTTTCCATAGCCTCCATCAAATCGGCTTGCGCATCGACTTCATGGTCATAACCGTGCAGGTGTAATACACCGTGTACCGTCATATGCGCATAATGCGCCAGCAGTGTTTTCCCCTGCTCGCTTGCTTCCTTCACCACCACCGGCGCACAGATCACAATATCGCCCATCAGTTGCGGCTCTTCGGTTAATGGAAAAGTCAGCACATTGGTTGCATAATCTTTGCCGCGGTAAGTTGCATTTAACAGGCGCCCTTCCCCGGCATCGACAATACGGATGGTGACACTGGTATCCACACGTAAAGCGGCACGCACCCAGCGCCTGAATTCTGCTTCAGTTGGCAGGTTATTTTCTTCTGAAGCCAGTTGCAGGGAAAAATCTAATTGCGGCATACGGTCAAGTTTTCTGAAAAATATCCGTCATTATAAGAAGAAAACCCTTTAAGGAAACCGTGGGATGTCGAATCGGTCGAAACTGGTGGTTGCCAACCGTAAAATGCATGGCAGCGTACCGGACAATCATCAATTTATGCAAAGCCTGTTGCAGCAAACGCAGCATCACCATGCGCGCTACGCCGTGTGCCCACCACATCCGTACCTATACCAGGCGCAACACATCCTGCAAAACAGCCATATCGCCTGGGGTGGGCAAAACATGAGCCGTTTTGAAAAAGGTGCTTACACCGGCTCGGTTTCTCCGGTGATGCTGAAAGAATTTGGTTGTACCTATGTGATCATTGGCCATTCAGAACGCAGGCAACGCGGCCATGATAGCGATGAAAGCTGTGGCGAACGGTTTGAAGCGGCAATCAAAGCCGGGCTCACGCCTATCTTGTGTATAGGTGAAACGCTGGAGGAATATGAACAGGGTGAAACCGACCTGGTGGTCGTGCGCCAGTTAAATCCGGTGATTGCGCATGTCGGCATTGAGGCACTCTCCCAGGGCGTGATTGCCTATGAACCGGTATGGGCGATTGGATCTGGCAAAGCAGCCACGCCACAGCACGTGCAGGCGATCTTGTCATTTATCCGCGGCCATATAGGCTTGCTCGATGAGCAGGTTGCAGAAAAGATTGATTTGCTTTATGGCGGCAGCGTGAACCCCGGCAATGCAGCTCAGCTATTGAGTATGCCGGATGTAGATGGTGGCCTGATTGGTGGTGCTTCGTTGATTGCAGAAGACTTTATCAGGATATGCCAGATAGCGAATAAATTAACCGAATTGAAAACAGCGGCTTGATCAGCAGCAAGAATTGCAGGCAACAAAAAAGCCGACTTGCGTCGGCTTTTTTATAACCAGGTAATCCAGATTACAACTGTCTGAATTACTTAGCTTCTTCAGCAGGAGCAGCTTCAGCTGGTGCAGCTTCAGCAGGAGCAGCTTCAGCAGGAGCAGCTTCAACTGGAGTTTCAGCAGCTGGAGTTTCAGCAGCTGGAGCTTCAGCAGCAGGAGCCTCAACAGCAGGAGCCTCTTCAGCTGGTTTTTCACCACAAGCGGTCAAAGCCAAAGCCAACAATGCAGCCAACAATGCAGAACGTGTCATCTTTATTTCCTTAGTATGTATGAGCAAAATTTTGTGTACGGCACAATTCTCAATGCAAGAACCCGCCGAGTAGAAAAATTGTATCAGTAATTTATTAAAAAAAGAATGTAAGTGCAATTAAAAACACAGGATTTTTTTGTGTAAGAACAACAACTCTGCATTTTTAGACAAAAATAGGTCATAAATGGTTCAAATCAGCGCTGCCAAGCTCACATTTCACTCAAATGCAAGTAACCCACAAGGTACATCTCACGCAACCAGGGCATTAAATGGGTGTCACTCCCGGCTTTAAAAAGTGATTTACTCAATTGTCGCTGGTTAGCGAGAATATTGAGTATACGCGCGCTATCCTCACTGACATGAACAATTTCGCCATTGATAAAATACTGCCCTTGCCAGTGCAACATTTGCGTTTGCAAGTCTAGTGAAACGCCGCTATCACGAACCGCATCGGTAAACTTCGCCAGGCTAAGCTTTCGATTTGGTGTAAAAACGACATAGTTTTTTGGCTCAGTGAAGTAGCGCGCCAGAAATGGCCCCAACGCTTCCGGCTGCCAGGTTAATCGTTGCAGCATGCCACTGACCCGACCCACCATTGCCTGGTCAATCTGCGCAGCATCGGCGACTGGTTGTAATTCAGGATCCTGGTATAGCTCGTCAGGCAAACTCTCTTGCCTGCAGGCATCAAGAAACTCCACTGCCAGCTCCCGGGCCGCCGGTGCGCGAAAGCCGATGGAATAAGTCATACAGTCATCATCTTCAGACACACCCCAGTGGGCAACGCTGGGTGGGAGGTACAGCATATCGCCGGCTTCCAGCACCCACTCCTGCTCACTGACAAAATGTGAAAGGATGCGCAACGGGGCATCTGGAATCAGACGTAAGTCATCTTGCTGGCTGATAGACCAGCGGCGCTTGCCTGCCCCCTGCAAAAGAAACACATCATAACTGTCTATATGCGGCCCTACGCCGCCGCCGGTCGGTGCATAACTGGCCATCACATCATCCAGCCTGGCAGTGGGAATAAAATTGAAGTGGTTTAGCAAGGCTTGTGCTTCGGGCACCAGGTGATTCAAGCCTTGCACCAGTAGCGTCCAGTGTTGCGGCGGTAACGCTGAAAAGTCATCCTCATCAAAAGGGCCTTGTGTCACTTGCCAGCCTGCGCCTTCCTGCGCCTGGGCAGGATCAAACTGTATAAGACGTGACGGCACTTCTGTTTCGCAGGCCAAGCCAGCCAGTTCATCTGGCGTCAGCAAACCTTTGAAACCGGGGATGGCGCCACGGATAAGCAATGGTTTTTTTTGCCAGTATTCCGCCATGAATTGCGCCGGGGTCAGGCCATTGAGTAAAGTCAGAGCTTGTTGCATGAATAATGTTTATCTAAAAGGGAGGAAAGGCGTCGTGGTAATGCTTTGCGTTAACCGGGAAATAAAGCGCTGCGATTTTTCCGCCAGCATCAATGCCAGTAAATCAGTCCGCGTAACCAGTTTTGTAAACTCGCGCTCAAAACTCAGGTTCTGGCCATCCGCCTGCATGCTGTTGGTCAGCAGCAATAGCTCACCGCGCGCATTTTTGGCGGTGCCCAGTTTCCAGACGGCGATTTCAACATTGCGTGCGGCATTGTACAAATTTTGCGGCTCTATACTATCCATCAGGAAGAAAGCGGATTTATTACCGTGCGCACGGTATAGCATGGATTGTATGCCAACAACCAGGGCCAACACGCGGTCACCACTGAATTGAGGATTTAACGCCAGTTTAATCGCCGCGGTATCCTGCGCACCGCCCAGCGCCTCAAATTTCCACTGATGCGTAGCCACCTGGTCAAATACCTGGGTAGCAATCTTGTCTGGCGAGCCTAATCCAGATTTGTGTGCTTCGGCAGGGTTTCTTTTGTATAGCTTGAGCATCAGCAGGCGCAGACTGGCCTCATTCTCGGCATATTCAATATCCGCCAGCCGGTCACTATCACTTTTCACTAACTGATGCAGGGCATTACGGTCCTGCCGGATCGGCAATGGCTTGCCATTTGGCGAATCCACATAGCCGCCACTCGGGTTGGTGCTACAGGCTGCAAGCAACAATATGCTTATCCAGCTGCAGACCCGCCATTTCATGCCACAAGCACCCTTTGCGCTGGAAAAACAATACTGAAACGGCTGCCTTCACCCGGCTCACTTTCAACTTTCAGGATAGCCTGATGATGATGCAGGATATGCTTCACAATCGACAGGCCAAGGCCGGTGCCACCGGTATCACGGCTACGCCCGCTATCTACCCGGTAAAAACGTTCGGTCAGCCTGGGCAAGTGCTGAGACTCAATGCCTATGCCGGTATCCTGCACACTGAAAATCACCTGTTCATCCTGCATCTGCCAGAAAATATCTATCTTGCCATGTTCCGGCGTATAACGCACTGCGTTACTGGTCAGGTTACTCATGGCGCTTAGTAATTCATTATAGCTGCCGCGAATATTCACCTTGGCATCCATATGTAATGTAATGGTGTGCTCGCCCTGGCTCAGTGCTTTGGCATCCTTCAGCAACTGGTTAAGCATCGGTTCCATCGCAATATCGGTTTCATCCTTGAGCGTGACATTATTTTCCAGGCTGGATAATGTCAGCAAGTCTTCAATAATGCGCCGCATCCGGGTGGTCTGCGATTGCATCATGTCGAAATAAGGTTGAATGTCAGGCGAGACTTCGCCTTGCATATCGCTGATAGTTTCCAGGAAACCACCCACCACCGTCAACGGTGTGCGTAATTCATGCGACACATTGGCAATAAAATCCCTGCGCATGATTTCGGTTTTTTCAATGGCCGAGATATCCCGGCAAATCAGTAAGCGCTGCTTGCTCGCAAAAGGAATAATCTGCAATTCCAGCGAGACATCCGGGCTGCGCCAGGATTTGAGTTTCAGCGGCTCACTGTAATCTTCGTTCTGCAAATACTGCACAAATTCAGCCTGACGCAGTAAATAATAGATGGGCTGATTTTCATCATGCTGACGCTTGAGGCCTAAACGTTGCACTGCCGGTTCATTAAACCATTCGATTTCGTTGCGTTGATTGAGCACCACCACGCCATCCGGCAATGCACTGGTCGCGTGGCGTAATCTTTCCAGCGTGCTGCTAAGCTGGCTCTGGCTACGTGAGTGCCTGCGCATTTCCTGGTAAAGGTTGGCGAAGATGTCTTCCCAGATGCCTTTACCATTGGGCATGAAATTCAGTCCGGGTTTTAGTGACCACTGATAAAGCCTGTGCATCCAGTAAAGATGCCCGGCCAGGTAGGCAATAATGCCGGTGGTGTAAACCAGCCACGCGGTCTCCGCACTGGTTGTCCAGCCAAGAATGAGGCAGCAGAACGCCCAGAAAACCAGTAGCCAGAACGCTTTCCAACGAATATCTTGCACAGGCAACACCCAAAATACAGATGGCTGGGATTATACGACACATCCGGGGCAGGATTGTGACGCGACTGCGAAGGCGTGGATTACTCAGGAGTCACGGGTGCACTTCTGACATACGGCTTGGCCAGAGGCTCGCCAACAAACAAGCCTTGCATCGGCCACTTCACGCTTTTCCAGTAAGACTCGATCAGGGTTTCGCCTGCCAGGTAATGCGCCATCACCACTTGCGGATTAGGGAATTTTTGCCAGTAATTACATGGTTCTGACACCGTGCCATAGCTGCCGGTGACGCCAGCATCGAGCCAGCGCGTGGCAGGCATCTGGTAACTGCTGGTCAGCATGCCGCCTGTAGAAGTCAGATGATCTGCGATGGCGCCTGGCAGGTAACTATTGGTCAGCAGGTAATCAACGTTTGCCTGGCCGGTAAAATAAAACATGACTGCCTGGGCCTTCTCAAGTGCTTCCTGGTTTAGCGTATGTAACGTTAACCGTTTGGATTTGACCGTCATGCCATCCGGCGGGAAAAACGGCTCTCGTGGTTTGGAGCGGGCAGCATCTTTTGTTTTAAGGAAATAGCCATTGCCTTCATTCAGGCTGAATTCACTCAACGTACCGCGATCAATCAATGCCTTCGCGGCATCGACACTGGTCACCGGCAGCAACATGGAGAGGCGGATATGATGGTCTGCCCAGGGGTGCAGTGACGAACTATTGAAATAAGCACTATCACGGCCAGGATCACAGGTTTTTTTACACTGTTCGAGATCCAGGCCCAAAGTCAGCGCGCCTGTCAGGCTGTTGCACTGCACGGCAAACGGTGTTTTCCATACCAGCAGCAACACCTGCTGGTTGCCGAGCTTGGCTTCAATCTGGCTTTTCAGTGACTCAAATTCTGCGACGGAGAGGACATCTTTGGTTTGCCGTGGCAATTCCACGCCTATCAGGTTTTCAGCAGGCACCTGGCGCGCCTGCAAATAATAACGGGCGACTTCTTCACTGAGTGCATCATTCGCATTGTAGATCACCGCGACATCATCGGGCTTGAGCAAGGATGGCCTGGGACGTAATTGCCGGCTGATATCTGTAGCACCTGCCAGAACTTCGCTCACCATTAATACACAAATCAAACACAGCCCAAAACTGAGAACACCTATTCTTCTGTTAAAACGCATGAATAACAGCCACTCCATTGATCGTTATAAATATACAGTTCAGGCAAATGAAACCGCGTAAAATTCAATCATATCCCAGATTAGGTTGGGTATCAGAGACATTGATTTAAGGAGATGCATGCAATGACTACTTCTCAAACCATTTTGATTACCGGCGCCAACCGTGGTATCGGACTCGAATACGTCAGGCAATATGCGCAGGCAGGGTATACGGTGTATGCAACCGTGCGTGATGTTGCCAGGGCTGATGAACTACAATCGCTGGCGGCAAGGCATGCTCAAGTGCAGCTACTGTCGCTGGATGTTGCTGATATCGCCGCTATCCGTGCCTTGTCAACACAGCTATCTGAAGTGACCATTGATATCCTGATCAGCAATGCAGGCATCTACCCGCCAAGCCGCTTAGGCACTACTGACCCGCAAGAGTGGCTGCACGCTTTCCAGGTCAATACACTCACCACCTACTATCTGGCAGAAGCATTCTTGACTCACTTGCAACGCGCGGCGCAAGGCAAGGTGATTGCGATGACCAGCAAAATGGGTAGCATTGCTGATAACGGCAGTGGCGGTGAATACATTTACCGCAGCACGAAAACGGCACTCAATATGGTGGTAAAAAGCCTGGCGCTTGACCTGCAACCATTCAATATTGCCGTTGCTTTATTACATCCTGGTTGGGTGCGCACTGATATGGGCGGCCCGAATGGATTAATCAATACGGAAACCAGTGTGGCAGGCCTGCGTAAAGTGATAGATGGCCTGAGCCTGGCCCAATCAGGTGAGTTTATTGCCTACGATGGCAAACCGGTGCCATGGTGATTATCCAGGTCGATTGCTGATTGATTCCGGCATAACCTTGTAAGGACTGCGCTCTTCCAGTTCGTTCACATAATGCTGCATGGCGGTTTCTTCCCTGGATAAAAAGCGCGCGACGCTTTGGTGAAAATCTTCGTGCGCTAACCAGTGGTAGGAACAAGTGGTATAGGGCACAAAGCCACGCGCCAGTTTATGCACGCCTTGCGCGCCGCCTTCAAAATAACGTATGCCTTGCGCGATACAAAAAGCCTGTGGCTGGTAATAACACAATTCAAAATGCAGGCAGGAAATATCACGCAGACTGCCCCAGTAGCGGCCATATAACGACTCCGCTCCTAATATGCACAGGCTAGCAGCAATATCCTCTCCCGCTTGGGTCGCAATAAACAGCAACACATTGTCAGGCATGTCACGGACTATGTGTTCAAAAAATGTTCTGGTTAGATACGGCTGGCTACCGTGCCTGTGATAAGTGTTGCTATAGCATTGATAGAATAAGTCCACTTCAGCAGCAGTGAGTTGATCTCCGTTGACCACACGGCATGACACGCCCTGTTGCGTCACTTTGTTTCGTTCCTGGCGGATTTTTTTACGCTTGTCACGACTGAGCACTGCCATAAAAGCTTCCCAGTCCGCGTAGCCTTGGTTTTCCCAGCGAAACTGGACGCCATCGCGACGTAGCCATTTTTCTGCGGCACAATGCGCTGCTGATAATGCGTCAGGAAACAGAACATGCGTGCCTGATAACCCATGCTGTTCACAGAGAGTACGCATTTCTTGCAACATCGCTGCCGCAAGTTCTTCAGGCTCGGCATAGTTCGGGTGTACTAGCAAACGCGGGCCGGTGACGGGAGAAAAGGGAATGGCGGTAATCAGCTTGGGATAATACTTACCTCCTGCCTGCTCGTATGCATCTGCCCAGGACCAGTCAAACACATACTCACCGTACGAGTGGGTTTTAATATAGCAAGGTGCCGCGGCAACCAGTTGCTCGCCATCGAATACCATCAGGTGATAGGGAATCCATCCGCTCTGGTGGTCAACTGAAGCCGAAGTCTCAAACGCATGCAGAAACCTGTAATCCAGCATCGGGTGTTGCCCGGCCAAAGCTTGCCAGGCGGCAGGTGAGATATCCTGAAGTCCACGGGTCCAGTTAAAAGATAATTGGCTGAGAGGCATGATGAATTTATACCATGCTATATAGAGACAGTGGGAGTGTATGCAAGATCAGTTCAGAATTTTGAACCACTGCTATGTCAGTATCGTATCCATACCATACTGAAATGCCATCCAAAAAATCAACTGGGGCGCTTGCGAGGACCAGAAGCTTCTTTACCGGATGAGTTTACGGAACTGCTGGCAGGAATGACAGATGGGTTTGATTTTGGCTTGTTTTTGAGTTTGGCATCGATATCTGCATCGGCCGCTGCTGCTTGCTGTGCTTCAGTCTTGGATTCTGCTTCGCGCTGGCGCTCTGTCATTTTGGCATATGCGCTTTCAAGCTCTTCCAGGGTGATGACCCCATCGCCATCGAGATCGACATAAGAGAAATGTCGTGCCACCTGCGGCAGACACAACGTCGCCTCTTCCCTGTCCAGCGTTTCGTCATTATCACGATTACACTCGTTAAAGCGCTGCGAAATGCTGTCATGCATGGCTTTACGCTTTTGTAACATCAACTGATGGTCTGGATCGGTGTTACGGGCATACTCGGTAAGCGCCTTGCGCAAGCGCGCACGGTCTTCAGGGCTGAAGTTATGTTCCAGGGTTTTGGTAAGCCCGGACTCTTCGTTGTCCATGACACGGTTATCTGTTAACCGGATAGGCAACTTAAGATCGGCAAAGGCAGGCAATGCTAGCAACATGGTCGTTGTTAGCAAGAAAACCTCATTTAAATGTTTTATCGCTCTAAACATCCACACCTATACATAACATTGAATCTTTATCTATCACCAAAGCATTGTTAGGCTTAATAAAGATCACTTTTAAAAATGCCGGCTGACTGCAAAAAAGTCAGGCTGCATACCATAACGCAACTGTAGCAAGCACATCAACAGTTTTAACACAAAATAGCGCTTTTCAAGCCACCTTTCTGTGTAAACCGGCACTCATGATGCCTAAGGATTGTAAATGTAATATTTCATCGCAATCGCTATTTGTAACCAATTTGTAACCGACCCATTTCATGCTCTCTACTGCTTGGAGTATAATGCCAGCTAATAAGTTTAGTCCCCCCAGCCGTTTTATCATCAGGTCTCATGACCACGTTATTTCGGCTTAACGCGTTAACCAAGACGCCAGTTTTAGTGTGAAGGTTCGTATGGCAGAACAGTTTAAAAAAATCTTGATGGTCGATGACGACTTGCGTATGCGCGAACTCTTACAGCGTTACCTGACGGAACAAGGTTTCAATATCAAATCAGTGTCTGATGGCAAGGAGCTGGACAAAGCCATGGCCGCCGAGAGCTTTGATTTACTGATTCTCGATCTAATGCTGCCTGGCGAAGATGGCCTGGCTATTTGCCGCCGCTTGCGTGGTGCCAACCATGTCACGCCTATCATCATGCTGACCGCTCGCGGTGATGAGGTGGACCGTATTGTCGGCCTGGAAATGGGTGCGGATGACTATTTGCCTAAACCGTTTAATCCTCGTGAACTGCTGGCACGCATCAACGCCGTACTGCGTCGGCATGAAATCACGCCGAAACTGGCGGCTGAAGATAAAAATGCTGCCTTCCAGTTTGGCGAATTTGTGTTTGACGTTAACACCCGCAGCCTGAGTAAAAATGGCACTGCCATTACCATTACCAGTGGTGAATTCACATTACTAAAGGTATTTACCGAGCACCCGCGCCAACCACTGTCACGTGACCGGCTGATGCAACTGGCGCGTGGCCGCGAACTGGATGTGTTTGACCGCAGCATAGATGTGCAAGTCTCGCGACTGCGCCGCATTATTGAACCGGACCCGGCGCACCCACGCTACCTGCAAACCATGTGGGGTTTTGGCTATGTGTTTATTCCTGATGGCGAATCACCACAGTAACGCGCCGCCTCGCCAGCCCTAGCTCTCGTGCGCCTACTACCCCGCAGACTGCTCTCCCGCATCATGTTACTGATCGCCATCCTATTGGCGGTCAGCATCTATGCTTCGCTCAAAATCTTTGATTACTTTGATCGCGAACCCCGTGCCACTGCCGCCGCGCTGCAAGCCGTCACTATTGTCAACTACACGCGTGCCTCGCTGATTGCCTCGCACGAAAACCGCCGCCTGGCCCTGCTCTCAGAACTGTCTGGGCGTGAAGGCGTGCGCGTCTACGCGGCTGACTTCCTGGAAGATATCGAAGCATTACCGTCAGATCCGTTTATCAACCTGATGGCCCAGAAAATCCGCGACAAGCTGGGCGAAGAAACCATTATTACCGTCAATCACTACGATATTCCCGGTTTGTGGATCAGCTTTAATGTCGGACAGGATGACTTCTGGGTAGTGATTCCCAAAATCCAGGTAGACCGGCCATTCCCATGGCACTGGCTGGGTTGGGCTGCCGTGGTGGGCCTGCTATCCCTGGTCGGTGGCTACCTGCTGACGGCGCGTATCAACCGGCCATTGACCATGCTGGTACACGCCGCAGAGCGCTTGCGTAATGGCGAACCTGCACCAAAACTGCCTGAAGATAGTGTGGAAGAGCTGCGCGAGGTAACACATACGTTTAACGAAATGGCCGAGTCATTGGCCAGGCTGGACGCGGAACGCACATTGTTGCTGGCGGGCGTTTCCCATGATATCCGCACCCCGTTAGCAAGATTGCGCTTAGCGGTGGAAATGCTGCCGCAAGAAGCCGACTATATGAAACACGGAATGATTGAAGATATTTCCGATATGGATAATATCATTCACCAGTTCCTGGATTTTGTGCGCGGTGTGGAAGGCGAACCCACGCGTATGATGGATATCAACGACTTGTTACGCGCCCTGTCTGACCGACAACTGCGTGCAGGACGTGAATTGAAAATATCCTTGGGCCCGAAATATTTTATTCCTATCCGGCCACTGGCGATGCAGCGGCTGCTGGATAACCTGGTAGGCAATGCCTATAACTACGGCAAAGGCAAAGTGGAAGTGCGCAGCCAGGTGATGGCGGACAAGATTGTGGTCAGCGTGCTGGATAATGGCCCTGGCATTCCGCAAGAGCATGCCGAACGGCTGTTACGTCCGTTTGAACGTATGGATAGCGCACGCAATAAATATGAAGGTGGCAGTGGCTTGGGCCTGGCCATTTGCAACCGCATCTCAAAATTACATGGTGGGCAGCTCTACCTGCTCAATCGCCCTGAAGGCGGCCTGGAAGCCAGGTTGTCACTACCTATCCTGCCAAACACTTAACGCTATCTCTCCAGCAGTGAGCGTGATCAGCCAGCGGCATCCCCGGATGGTGTAAACCAGTTCAGGCGTGATCTTAACTGCACCACTTCACCGATAATGGTCAGGCTAGGTGGTTTTAATCCTGCTTTTGCAACATCACTCGCCAAATGTGCCAATGTTGATTCCACCACGCGCTGCTTTTGGGTAGTGCCTTGCTGTATCACTGCGGCTGGCATATCCGTCGATACACCATGCGCAATCAGTTGCGCACAAATCTGCTCCAGCCCCACCAGTCCCATATAAATCACCACCGTTTGCCGTGGACGCGCCATCGCCTGCCAGTCCAGATCTATGGTGCCATCTTTTAAATGACCGGTAATGAACAGGCAAGCCTGGGCGTAATCCCTGTGCGTTAACGGGATACCAGCATAACTGGATACACCATTAGCGGCAGTAATGCCAGGCACTACCTGGAACGGTACGCCATGCTGCATCAGCGTTTCGATTTCCTCACCCCCGCGACCAAAAATAAAAGGATCGCCGCCTTTTAAACGCAATACCCTTTTACCTTCCAGTGCCAGCCTCGCAAGCAAGGCATTGATCTCTTCTTGTGGCAGGGTATGCTGGTCACGCGATTTGCCGACATAAATCAGTTCGGCATCGCGCCGCACCAACTCCATCACTTCCTTGCTGACCAGCTTGTCATAGACGCACACATCGCATTGCTGCATTAAACGCAGCGCACGAAAAGTCAGCAGATCAGGATCACCCGGCCCGCCACCCACCAGATAGACTTCTCCACGCGGGGGTGCATCGTCGCTTTGCGTTAACAATTCACCGAGCAACTCGCGCGCCGCCTGCTCCTGGCCGGACAATACGCGTTCGACTAATGGGCCGTTTAATACGTCTTCCCAGAAACGGCGTCTGCTTTGAGTGGTAGCGAACCTGGCTTTTACCTGGTCACGGAATTCGCCAGCGATGGCTGCAATCCTGCCGTAAGCAGCGGGCAGCATGGTTTCAATCTTGCTGCGGATATGCCGCGCCAGCACGGGGGCATTGCCTTCACTGGAAATTGCAATTACCACCGGGCTGCGGTCAATGATCGAACCCATGGTGAAAGTACATAAGGCTGGCGCGTCCACCACATTGACGGGAATATTTAAGCGTTTGGCCGCTAGTGATACAGCTTCATTCACCGCCTCATCATTGGTCGCAGCAATCACCAGGCAGGCACCGGTGAGCTGTTCAGGCGCAAAACAGGTTTTCACATATTCAATCTCGTTTTGCGCCAACATCTCGTGCAGCTCAGTGCTTAGTTCAGGCGCAATCACGACAACTCTACCCTGCGCCTTACGCAACATAATGACTTTACGGGTCGCCACATCGCCACCCCCTATCACCAGGCAAAGACGTTGGGCAATATTGAAAAAAATCGGTAAGGCTTGCATGCAATAAAGCTTTTTAAAAGATACGTCATTTTACCGCAGTCATGAATTGCGCTGCCGATTATCATGCCAGCCACAGTCAAATACGCTAAAATACTGTTTTGATTTGAAAAAATGCTAGATGAAGCAGGACAGCGGTAAAAAAATATTCATTAAATCGTTTGGTTGCCAGATGAACGAGTACGATGCTTCACGCATGGTTGACTTGATGCGTGAACACGACGGCATGACCCAGACCGACAATATGGAAGAGGCTGATGTCATTTTGCTCAACACCTGCTCGGTCCGTGAAAAAGCCGAAGAAAAAGTATTCAGCCACCTTGGCCGCATGATTCCGCTCAAGGAAAAAAATCCCAATCTGGTCATCGGCGTTGGCGGCTGTGTCGCCAGCCAGGAAGGTGATGCGATTATCAAACGCGCGCCGTATGTCGATGTCGTATTTGGCCCGCAAACCCTGCACCGCCTGCCGGAACTGATTAAAGCCAAACGCGCACAAAACAAACCGCAGGTTGATATCACCTTTCCCGAGATCGAGAAATTTGACCACTTGCCACCACCGAGGATCGAAGGCGCCACCGCATTTTTAAGCATCATGGAAGGCTGCAGCAAGTACTGCACTTTTTGCGTGGTGCCTTACACCCGTGGTGAAGAGTTTTCCCGCCCGTTTGAAGATGTGCTGACAGAAGCCATTCAACTGGCCGAACAAGGCGTGAAAGAAATCACTTTGCTTGGGCAAAACGTGAATGCCTACCGTGTCCAGTATGCAGGCATTGAAGCTGACCTGGCCATGCTGATTGAAACGGTGGCGGAAATTCCACAAATCGAACGTATCCGTTACACCACCAGTCACCCTAATGAAATGAATGAGCGGCTGATTGCCTGCCATGCCAACGTGCCAAAACTGGCCAACCAGTTGCACTTGCCGGTGCAGGCAGGCAGTGACCGCATACTGATGGCGATGAAACGTAATTACACGGTATTGCAATACAAAGGCCTGATCCGCAAACTGAAAGCGGCAAATCCGGCACTGACCATCACCAGCGACATCATCGTCGGCTTTCCGGGCGAAACCGAAAAAGAATTCCAGGCGACCCTGAAGTTGATGAAAGATGTCGGCTTTGATTACAGTTTCAGTTTTTTGTATAGCCCCCGACCTGGCACTCCGGCCAGTTATTTGCCGGATGAAACACCACAAGAGACTAAAGCTGGATGGTTAAAACAGTTACAAACCGAAAATCAAACCAGCGGTGACGCCATCAGCCGCGGCATGCTTGGCACCGTACAACGTGTGCTAATCGATGGCCCGTCATGGAAAGACCCTAGCCTGCTGGCCGGTAAAACCGACAATGGCCGCGTGGTAGATATTGCAGCTGATGCACGTTTTATCCACCAGATGGTCGAAGTAAAAATTACCGATGTCTACAACCCGCACCGCCTGGTAGGCGAAATAGTGAATTAAGCAATGGAAATCACCCTAAAACCTGAAGACAACATGATGCTGGCCAACTTGTGTGGCCCGCTGGATGAAAATATTCGCCAGCTGGCGAATGGCCTGGATATCGATATCAACCGCCGTGGCAGCACTTTCCACCTGACCGGTACCGAAATAAATATGAGACTAGGCGCGCAGATGCTGGAAAACTTTTATGCGCGCTCAAAAAAGCCAATTGAGCTGGAAGATATTCAATTAGGCCTGGTTGAAATCGACAAGCTCAAACCAGAGGAAGTAGCCACCAGCGCAATGCCGGCACTGATGACACGTCGTGGCGACTTGCACGGCCGTACCCCGCGCCAGGTCGGCTACCTGCAACAAATACAGGATCATGACATTACCTTTGGCATAGGCCCCGCCGGTACTGGTAAAACTTACCTGGCAGTAGCCAGTGCAGTGGATGCAATGACGCGTGACCGCGTCAAACGGATTGTATTGGTACGCCCGGCGGTAGAAGCAGGCGAGCGTTTGGGTTTCCTGCCGGGCGATTTGAATCAGAAGGTAGATCCATATTTACGCCCGTTGTATGACGCGCTTTATGATCTGGCGGGTTACGATACGGTGAACAAAATGTTTGAGCGAGGGGCGATTGAAGTGGCGCCACTGGCTTATATGCGTGGTCGTACGTTGAACCAAAGTTTTATTATCCTGGATGAAGCGCAGAATACGACGCCTGAGCAGATGAAAATGTTTTTGACGCGGATTGGTTTTGGGACGAAAGCGGTGATTACGGGTGATGTGACGCAGATCGATTTGCAGCGTCACCAGAAAAGCGGCTTGGTTGAAGCACAGAAAATTCTGAAAGATGTGAAAGGTATTGCCTTTACTCACTTTTTGTCACAGGACGTCGTGCGGCATCCGTTGGTGCAGAAGATTATTAATGCTTATGAGAGATATGAGCAGGCGGGTTAGCAAGAACTCGTCATTCCGGCGTCGGCTGGAATCCAGCCAAGGTTCATGTTTAGCTTGGTTACAATAAAAGAACCATCGCTACACTTGTTGTAAACTCTAATCGGTATTTCTTTGCATATTCACCATTTTCTTTCGCCTCTAGGCGAGTTACTTTTCTTTGCTTGCTCAAAGAAAATGTAACCAAAAGAAATGCACCCTAGCTTCCGCTTTCTCCCTGCGTTGCTCATCACCGTGGGCGGCCAACGAAACTCGCCCTGACAAGCCACACAGAACGTGGCTTGTTGCGGAACTCAAACAGACGCTGGCCGACTCCTCCCACGCTGACTGCGCTACTCGGCGCGTCAGATAGGGGCCCGTTAAAACCACACGCGTTTACTGAAGTGAAGCTTTTCGCATTGCGTCCCGCTCAACCCTTGCATAAAGCAAAGCCAAATGGCAAAACAACGGAAGTGATTCGTGGAGTTTTGTCTTGTGAATTAAAAAAGGTCACTTAGCGCCCTCTGCCCATTACTTTCCAATACTGTTAAAACGTGGTGGTTTTCAACGGGTCCCTATCTGACGCGCCGAGTAGCGCAGGCAAAATAAGAAATAAGGGAGCGACTGTCTGAATCCCTCGGTGGCCTGCGTAGTGTGCAGGCCGCTAGGATGAGTTTCGCGACCGCTTATTTTGATGAGCAACGCAGGAAATGAGCGGAAGCTAGGGTGCCCTTTCTTTTGGTTACGTTTTCTTTGGGCAAGCAAAGAAAAGTAACTCGCTTAGAGGCGAAAAAGAACGGTGGATTATCCGAAGAAATACCTATTAAAACCATCAGCAAGCGCAACATTCGTTTTTTTATTGTAGCCAAGCCAAGAAGTAACTCTGCCTGGATTCTGGCCTCCGCCAGAATGACGGCCTATTGCAGGGTACTCTGGCTTCTGCAAAAGCCAGCCGCTCCGCAAATATGCTCTGCGAAAAAGCTCACAACTATCTCTAACTCTAACCCTCTATATACGTCGGAAATTTCTGCATAACCTCAGTAAACAACTCCTCTTCAACCCACCCAGCCAGCCATTCCCGTAATCTGGAATACGAACTATGTGCAAACCACTCCGCATCTACCGCCGCAAACTGCCGGATAAACGGAAAAATCGCTACATCCGCAATGTTGGCGGAATCATCCAACAGAAAACGATGCTCAGTCAGCAAAGCTTCCAACCTCTGCAAGAACTGCTCTCCCTGCTGGCGATAAAATAACGGAGATTGTTCAGGATAACGCTCAGGGTATTTATAGCGGTCTAGCGCCTTTTTAAAGTCGCCATCATTCAAGCCGATCAACGCATCGGCCATCGCCACATCGCCTCTAAGCCATCCATGTGTATCATTTTGCTGTAATGCCCAGCGCATAATATCCAGGCTTTGTTCGAATACTACTCCATCAGCCAACTGTAATACCGGCACCGTAGCTTTGGGAGATATCTGCAATAAGTGCTGCGGTTTCTCGCGCAGTGAGACTTCACGTAACTCCACTTGAATCTGTGCTGCCCATAACGCCATGCGAGCACGCATGGCATAAGGGCAACGGCGGTAGGAATAGAGTATTGGCAGCGACATTAAAGTAACGCGCGGCGGCAATCTTTGATCAGCTGCGGACCTTTATAGATCAATCCGCTGTATAACTGGATGAGGCTGGCGCCAGCTGTTATCTTCTCTTTAGCATCATCCCCATTCAAAATACCACCCACGCCAATAATCGGCAGACTGTTTTGCAATGAAGCAGCTAGCGTACGAATCACTTTTGTAGAACCTTCTTTTACTGGCGCACCCGATAAACCACCGATTTCTTCGCCATGTGGCAATCCTGCGACTGCATCACGCGCCAGCGTAGTGTTAGTCGCAATTACACCATCGATTCGATGCTGCATCAGCAAGCCTGCAATTTCCTGCACTTGCTCAGTCGTCAGATCAGGTGCGATCTTCAATGCGACCGGGACATATTTGCCATGCACTTGCGCCAGGATATTTTGCTCGGATTTTAGCGTTGCCAGTAATTCACCAAGTGCGTCTTTTTCCTGCAAGGCACGCAAATTCTTGGTATTGGGCGAGGAGATATTCACCGTAATGTAACTGGCATGCGCATACACTTTACGCATGCAGGTCAGGTAATCCTCTGCCGCGCGTTCGTTTGGCGTATCAAAATTCTTGCCGATATTGATGCCCAGCACGCCTTTGAATTTTGCGGCCTTCACATTCTGGATTAGCTGGTCCACCCCCAGGTTGTTAAAACCAAAACGGTTAATGATGGCTTCGGCTTCCGGCAAACGGAACAGGCGCGGTTGCGGATTGCCAGGCTGCGGGCGTGGCGTCACTGTCCCTACCTCGAGAAAACCAAACCCCAGTGCAGCCATACCATCGATGACCATGGCATTTTTATCCAGGCCAGCGGCCAGCCCTACCGGATTAGGAAAATGCAGCCCCATCACTTGCCTGGGTTGATCAGGCAGGCGGCCACTCGCGAATGCCAGCAAACCAAACTGCTCGGCGCGTTTTAGCGATTTAAGCGTCAGGTCATGCGCATGTTCGGCATCCAGCTTGAACATTAACGGTTTTAATAAGGGGTACACATTCATCAACTATTTCCTGTTATTGGCGCGTGAAAGATGATTTCACAGGATGCAGCATGCATTAGGTTTGCGTTATATCAAAAACCATCTCGATATAAGCGTTCAAAATAATCATCAGATACATGTTTGCAAGTGTTGACACTCACAAGAGGACATACGATGAAAATTCTGATTGATTTATTCTCTACCGATTATGGTTTGATGAGCTTGATCGTTATTGCCGCCATGACTATCGTCATGACATGGGCAGGCATATATGTTTACGTTAAATCGCGAAAATAATATGACACCTTAAGCTGGAAAAACAATCAAGTCCTGGTTTACAACGCTTTAAAGCCCTGCATATGCAGGGCTTTCACTTAATTATAACAGCCCCTGTTAGAGAGCAGCATCATCAATCAATGCCAGCGCTGAGCACCGCGTACATAAACAATCTACCATACCTGCCATGTCCAAATCAGGCCATGGACTATCAGTCAGTTTAACCACCTTTTACGCAATAACAGCTTTTCATTTATGCTATACTCACGAGCTTATTTTTCTCCACTGATTCATTTCCTTAGGTAGCGTATGGAATCAAATATTAAAGAATCTGCCCGGTTTTTATTGTTAGAAGGTGTGCATCAAAACGCCATTGATACACTGAACAATGCAGGCTATACCAACATTGACTATGTCAAGACCGCTCTGGACGAAGATGCCTTGATCGAAAGAATCAAAGGCGCCCGCTTTGTCGGTCTTCGTTCACGCACACAGATCACTAAACGTGTGCTGGAAGCTGCAGACAGGCTGGCCGCGATCGGCTGCTTCTGCATCGGCACCAACCAGGTCGACCTGGACGCTGCACGCGATAAAGGCATTCCGGTATTCAATGCCCCTTATTCCAATACACGCTCCGTTGCCGAGCTGGTCATTGGTCAAATCATTTTGTTGCTGCGTGATATCCCTAGAAAAAGTGTTGCAGTACATAAGGGCTCCTGGCCGAAAACAGCAGCGAACTCGAATGAGGCACGCGGCAAGACACTGGGCATCGTAGGTTACGGCAGCATCGGTTCCCAATTGTCCGTACTAGCGGAAAGCCTGGGCATGAAGGTCATCTACTTTGATGTGATCACCAAGCTGCCTTTAGGTAACGCCCGCCAGGTAGGTACCATGAAAGAACTGCTCAACCAGTCTGACGTGGTGTCTTTACACGTGCCTGAGCTTGAGACAACCAAAAACATGATGTCGACCGCCGAGTTTGAAGAAATGAAGCCCGGCTCTATCTTTATGAACGCCGCACGCGGTACTTGTGTGGACATTGATGCACTGGCAGTTGTCCTGAAAAACGGCAAACTGCGTGGCGCGGCGATTGACGTGTTCCCGACTGAACCAAAATCGAATGACGAGCCGCTGGAATCTCCGTTGCGCGGCCTGGACAATGTGATTTTGACGCCTCACGTAGGTGGCTCAACCGAGGAAGCGCAAGCCAATATCGGTATTGAAGTGGCAGAAAAATTTGTGCAGTTTGCTGGTGCCGGTACTACCGTATCTGCTGTGAACTTCCCGCAGATCGCCATGCAGCAACAGCCGAATACACATCGCCTGCTGCATATCCACCACAACCAGCCTGGCGTGTTATCCAATATCAACCAATTGTTTGCCGAGCGTAACATCAACATCGTCGCCCAGAGCCTGATGACAAGTAATGATATCGGTTACCTGGTGATGGATGTGGCTGATGTCGACTCCAAACTGGCATTTGAGCAACTGGATACTGTCGCCGGTACCATACGCCTGAGAGTGCTGTACTAATCAGCTTTCTGGCAGCAATAAAAAAAGCCTTGCAGTGATGCAAGGCTTTTTTTATTGCTGATTTCGCTAACAATGCACTAAAGCATTAGCGCTCGACCCAGTTCTTCAACTTGCTGGTTTTACCAATGCCAGGGTTAAAACTGTTGGTCGGGTCCAGCACACGATAAAACTTCCGCAACGGTTCCTTGGCAACATACTCATGCCCGACATTATGCTCGGCCGGATATTCCGCACCACGCGCATCAAACGAGGTTAATATTTTCTGCTTTAAAGCTTTGGCATCCACGCCTTTTTTCAACACGTAGTTCTGATGCATGACATGGCAAAATAAATGCCCGTAATAAAACTTGGCGGCAATCAAGTCATCAATCTCTTTCGGCAACTCTTCAAACCATTTGGCTTCATTCCTGCGCAGTGCTACGTCCACGGTCATCATCGCACCCAGCGATTCTTTATGTAATGCATGATAGCGGCCAATCGCGCCACCGGCGACAAATCGATGCAAGATGGCTTTATCACCTTCTTCTTGCGTACACTCGAAGTAATCACCCTGGTGTGTCTCGAAAAACTGCTTGAGGTATGCGCGTGCTTCTTCAATGCCTTCACCACTCATTTCAACAATCCAGTGATGCTGGTATTGCTGGTGATACGCCTCCATGCGGCCAGGCAGATGGCTAGGCAACAAATAGCTGAACCATTGCATCAGCACTTCAGACAGCTTGGCAGGTAAAAACCTGAAGTTGCTGGCGATACGGTCAACCGTGCGTTTCATGCTGAACAGGGTGGGGATGAACTTGGAACCGAAAGTATTGATCACCCAGAAAGTATCTTTACCGTATTTCTTGGTCACGGCATAGCAATCACGGTGAAGATATTCGCCGGACACAGGCAGCGATTTGAATTGCGTAAGAATCTCGCGACGCATGGTCGCCAGCACTTGCGCATCATTGGTGCCTACGTAAAACACCTGCTGCTTTTGAATCGGGTAAGTATCCAGGCGCACGGCAAATACCGCCAGCTTGCCTGCGCAACCAGATGACTCATGCAGGCGACGCCCGTCATTATTAAAACGTGCTGGCGTATCGGCATCCACTTCGCGTACGCGCTCGTGATACACATTATCTGAAGCCAGTTTATCCGGATGCTCAATATCCGCCTGGCGATAATGCTTGTGTTGCAGGTTGGTGAGTATTTCTTCGGGCGTGTTACCTAATTGAATGCCTAAATGGTTCACCAGTTGCAAAGTGCCATCCGCGTTAATCTGCGCATAAAGCGATAGCTCGGTATAAGCCGGCCCACGCTGCACCAGCGCACCGCCAGAGTTATTGCACACTCCCCCGATAATCGAGGCTCCAATACAGGAAGAGCCGATCACCGAATGCGGCTCGCGCCCGTATGGCTTCAGGGTCTCTTCCAGGCCAAACAAGGTGCTGCCAGGCAAACCGATAATCTGTTTGGCATCGTTAATCAGGTGAATCTCACTAATACGCATGGTATTGATAATGATTATCGGCCTGTCATAGTCATTGCCATCAGGTGTGGAACCACCGGTAAGGCCGGTATTGGCAGCCTGCATGATCACAGCCACATCGGCTTCCACGCAGGCTTTTAACAGCTGCCAGATTTCCAGCAGGGTTCCAGGTCGCGCCACCGCCATCGCTTCACCAGAACCAAAGCGGAAACCTTTGCTGTAGGGTGCAATTTTAGTGTGGCTGGTCAATACAAATGACTTGCCGACGATGGCTTGCATGTTGCGGATTAACGTTGCGCTGGCTGGGTGTGTCATAAGAAACTGAGGGGAATGATCCTTAAATTCGGCAGCAGAATTATAGCATGTTCATTTTTAGCAGACCGCCGCGCCGCTTGCGAAACTGAATCATGATTGCATTGTCTGTTAATAAAGATAGTGACATGGAATTTCGCGCAAGAATAATCATAACAAGAGTAGAATCTGGCCTGAATTATTCTGCACAGTTTAGAGATGCATCTGCTGATGCCTGATTTCAAGTCATCATAAATAACAACATGCTGAATCAAGTCACATAAACAGTCGTTTGAGGATCTAATCCAGATTTAAACACCATGTCGAAATACACGTTTTCATACAAAAAATGGCTCATGCCACTGGTTGCGCTAGCTTTATTTATCGGCCTGGCCATGGCTGTCATGCAAAAACCGCAGGCCCCCGAGGTTACTTTTACTACGCTGGATGGCAGGAAAATCAGCATGTCATCGCTGCGTGGCAAAACCGTGCTGGTTAATTTCTGGGCCACCGATTGCCCCGGCTGTATTAAAGAGATGCCGACCCTGATTGAAACTTATAAAAAATATAAAGATAAAAATTTTGAGGTCATTGCGGTAGCCATGCCTTATGACCCGCCAGCCCAGGTTTTAAATTACAGCCAGGAGAAAGCGCTGCCGTTTGCCGTGATGCACGATGGTTTTGGCGAAATGGTCAAAGCCTTTGGCAAAGTCAACCTTACACCCACTGCTTTTGTATATGACCCGCAAGGCCGTCGCCTGCAAAAAGTCATAGGCGAACTGGATTTCCCTAAACTACACGAATTAATAGAACAGCAGGCACCCTAGTATGTTGTGGATCAAAGTGTTTCATATCCTGTTTGTCACCAGCTGGTTTGCCGGGTTGTTTTACCTGCCCCGCATTTACGTCAACCTGGCGATGGAGACTGACCCCCAGGCGTATGCGCGACTGGTGTTGATGGCACAAAAGCTGTACCGCTTCATGCAGCCGCTTTCGATACTTGCATTAGGCTTTGGCCTCTGGTTATGGCTGGGCTACGGCTTCACCGGTGGCTGGCTGCACGCTAAATTAACCCTGGTGTTTCTCCTGCTTGGTTATCACCATTATTGTGGAAAATTACTCAAACAGTTTGCGGCGAAGACCAGCCAGCGCTCACATACCTGGTTCCGCTGGTTTAATGAAATCCCGGTGCTTCTGCTGCTTGTGATCGTGATTCTCGTGGTGGTTAAACCTTTTTAAACCATGCTGGAAAGCCTGCTGCAATCTGAGTGGTTAGTACGCATGCTGGATAAATCCGGCAAGCAACCTGTGCAAAAACTATTGGGATTATTTTCTATCCTGGATGATTTACTTTCCAGTCCTTTAGCCAGCCAGACACTCTCCTCCAACCCCACTACGGAGGCCGGGCGTTTGCAAAATTATTTGACCGTGCAATCACAGAAAGCGGGCGCACGCCTGCCTGAAATGCTGGCTAACCAGTTGTACTTTATGGCGATGAGCGCCTGCCAGGAGAAGCTTAGACATCCCGACTCCACCGCCCTGCACCATGCCAGGCGTGCAGCGCAAGCCTTGATCAAGGAGCAGACCAGCCGGGAAATCGACTGGCTTGCAGTGCGTAATTACAGCATTGTCGCGATAGCCTTGTTCAGCGGCATATTGGCAGGGCATTTTTGGCCGACATCGCAGCCGATTGAAATCAGCACCGCAAGTGCGGCTGAGCCATCCGAGCCCTCACCAAATCCATTCTCCCTTGAAGCCAGCCCCTCTGAAACAGCGGCCATCTATGGTCGCCTGGAAACCATGAAACATGGCGATTGCCGCATGATAGAAGCGCTACATCTGCCGGAAAGGCTAAAAAGCGTGTATATCGAAAACGTGATCAATGGCCACGTCACCACCAACAGGGATGAACAGGTGCTGGTCAATCAGCTGCTCGATCAGGTGCAATGTAATTACACGCCAAAATTAATGGCTAATTCCAGAAACTAATCACGCCTAGATTCAGCTAACCCGCCATAGCATTGAATAGCATACGAATACTATACCGTTTAGTATAGGGTGCTATAATCCACCCCATGAGTGTGCTCAAGCAAAAAATCCTGCAGGTGTCGACGGACCTGTTCCAGACGCGTGGTATCAACTCCACCGGCGTAGACACGATTGTGGCAGTCGCGGGCACCACCAAAATGACGCTGTATAAATACTTTGAAACCAAAGAAGAACTGATCCTGGCGGTATTGCAGCAAAGCCATCACGATTTTCAAAGCTGGATGAATGAAAAGCTGGCAGGGTTAAGTGACAAGCCTGACGCCAAGATTCAGCAATTATTTGATTTTATTGAGGAATGGGTCACTTCACCCTCTTTCATCGGCGTGGCTTTTATCAAGGCTTCGGCTGAATTCCCCAACGAAGAAAACCGTATTCACCAGCTGTCATCACAGCAATCACGAGAATTTCGCCAGTTTATCCATCAGCTGGCGCAAGAAGCGCAGATCAAAGATGCCGAAGGCCTGGCCCTGCAACTTTCCATCCTGTTTGAAGGCGCAGTGCAGGCGGAACAAATCAAGCGGGGCTCAGGTGCCATAAAGTCAGCCAAAAAGGCCGCTAAAACCCTGATTGATATGGCCATCAAGCAATCCTGAAGCAGTACCAAACTGACAAAGATTAAGTAAGGCTTGCCAGCTTATGGGCTGGCGGCAATAATAGCTGCTATTTTTCAACCACAGACTCATTCCCAAGCTCAAAACGACACATGAAGATTCTAATTTGCGGCTCTTTGGCCTATGACACCATCATGGTGTTCCCCGACCAGTTTAAAAACCATATCCTGGCGGACAAAATCCATAAACTCAGCGTGGCATTCCTGGTCCCGGAAATGCGACGGGAGTTTGGCGGCACTGCCGGCAATATTGCCTACAACCTGCAACTGCTGGAAGGCCAGCCGCAGATCATGGCCACCGTAGGGGATGATTTTGCGCCTTATCAAAACTGGCTGGAACAGCACAACATTGATCGTCAGCATATTAAAACCATCAATGGCGCATTCACTGCACAGGCATTTATCACTACTGATATCGACGATAACCAGATCACTGCATTCCATCCTGGTGCCATGCAGCAAGCACATGCCAACAGCGTCAACGATGCCAAGGATGCAGTGCTGGCGATCATTGCCCCGGACGGGCGCGATGCCATGTTCCAGCATGCCAAAGAATGCCACGAAGCAGGGATTCCATTCATGTTTGACCCCGGCCAGGGCCTGCCGATGTTCAATGGCGAAGAATTACTCCATTTTATTGAGCTGGCAGACTATCTGGCAGTGAACGATTATGAGTCTCAGGTCATCCAAGATAAGACAGGGCTGACACTGGAGCAACTGGCTGCAAAAGTGAAAGCCCTGATCGTGACGCTGGGTGGCGAAGGGTCACATATTTATGCTGATGGTCAACGTCATGAAATACCATGCGTTAAGGCAGAAGCAATAGTAGACCCGACTGGCTGTGGCGATGCTTACCGGGCTGGCTTGTTATATGGCATTGCACGTGGTTGGGACTGGAAAACCTGTGGTCGCCTGGCAGCAACCCTTGGCGCGATTAAAATTGCGCACAGGGGTGGCCAGAATCACACAGCCAGTCGAGAAAAGATTGAAAGTATTTACAGCCATGCGCTGGTCCAGGATGCAATTAAGGAAGACCCTTCATTGAGTCGTCCTGCATCAAGCTAAATCAATATTGAGATCAACGGATATTGACGGAAACCAAGAGAAAATAAGACAGGAGAAATCACATGAAAGTGCATGCATTAAAGTGGGTTGCTTTGGTAGTCATGGTAGGATTTTTAGGCGCGTGTGCCAGCTCCAACTCCGGCAGTGTCTACTCGCGCGACGAAGCGCGTAAAACACAAACGGTGAAAACCGGCGTGGTTGAGAGTGTGCGTAGTGTCAAACTGGAAGGCACCAAGTCTCCAGTCGGGACTGTCGCTGGTGGTGCTGTTGGTGGTATTGCCGGTAGCAGCATAGGCGGCGGCAAGGGCAGCATCATTGCTGCGGTGATTGGTGCAGTTGCCGGTGGTTTGGCAGGGTCAGCGATTGAAGAAGGCGTGACGCGTAAAAACGCCTATGAAATCACTGTCAAACTGGACGGTGGCAACCTGGTGTCTATCGTCCAGGAAGCCGACGAACAGTTTGCGCCGGGTGACCGTGTGCGTATCGTGGAAAATGGCTCCACTTCACGCGTAAGCCATTAACTCAAGCAGCACAGCGTATAAAAAAGAGCGACCAGGTCGCTCTTTTTTATTGCCTGCGCATTTCCATTTCCGTCACACAACTGTCACAACATCGTCACCAATCATTCACATCGCAATCCTATCATCTCGCTAAATCACTAAGGAGAAGCGTGATGTTTGAGCAAGATTTGCAGCAACCCGGCAGTGGTCACTCTGGCATTTCTCAGTCTGATCTTCAAAACAGTATCCATCCCTCGCGCAAGCAGGCCGCCTCACTCAGCGTCGCCCTTGCCACCAGCGCAGAAGAAATCACCGAAGCACAACGCCTGCGTTTCCAGGTATTTTCCGAGGAAATGGGCGCGCACATCAAAAGCACTAACGGGCTGGATGTCGATGGTTTTGATGCCTTTTGTGACCATTTACTGGTGCGCGATGATGCGACGCAACAAGTGGTAGGCACCTACCGTATTCTCAACCCTATGCAGGCGATGCTGGCGGGTGGTTATTACTCAGCCGGTGAATTCGATTTAAGCAGATTGTCGCCGTTGAGCGACCGCACAGTAGAAGTTGGCCGCGCCTGCGTACACGCAGATTACCGCACTGGCGGCACCATTACCATGTTGTGGGCAGGCCTGGCCAAATACATGATGGCGCGCCAGTATGAATACATGATAGGTTGCGCCAGCATCTCCATGCATGATGGCGGCCATATGGCGGCTTCGCTGTTCAGCAGCTTGCGTGAAGAATACCTCTCACCGGCCGAATACCGCGTGTTCCCGCATAACCCGTTACCGATTGAGGCACTGGACCAGTCCTTACCGGTCACCTGCCCGCCATTGATCAGGGGCTACCTGCGACTGGGCGCCTACATTTGCGGCGAACCGGCCTGGGACCCGGCTTTTAATACTGCAGATATGCTGGTATTGTTACCTCTCTCCCGCATCAACCCCAGATATGCAGCGCATTTCTTGAAATAATTTGTCCAATATACTTTTAACGAAAACACCCTTTTTAATCCGCGGATGGCGCATCGCCCGCATTAGCTTGCATGTATTGATAGGCCTGACACTGGCAACCCTAGTATTGCCGGTGGCCAACCGCAACGTGCGCACGGCTATCATTCAATGGTGGTGCCGCCGTTTGTTACGCTGTTTCAACATTACCCTGACCATCAGCGGCGCATTGCCCGGCAAAGATACGCATGGCGTGCTATTTGTCGCCAACCATATTTCATGGGTAGATATCCATGCCATCAACAGCCTGCTACCGGTACGTTTTGTCGCCAAGCTGGAAGTCAGGAACTGGCCGGTATTCGGCTATCTGGTCAGAAAATCCGGGACCATTTTCATCAACCGCACACGCCAGCGCGATGCGGCGCGCGTGGTGCAGATTGCCAGCAATGCCCTGAAGCTACGAGATAATTTGTGCGTTTTCCCGGAAGGGACGACGACAGAGGGCACACAGGTATTACCTTTCAAAAGCAGCCTGATACAGGCAGCGATTGATGCCAATACCATCGTGATTCCGGTGGCGATCCGCTATGCACAACCGGATGGCAGCCTCAACCTGGCTGCGGCTTATGCCGGGGAAACCACCATGGTTGAATCCATGCTGGCATTTATTCATATGCGGTCACCGACAGTCCATTTGCACTTTTGCCACCCGATTTTAGCCAGGGAGATGAGTCGCCAGGCACTGGCCGAACTTGCCCACGCTGAAATCACGCAGGTGCTCTCCCCTATATCACCGTCAAATCAGCAAGCGCCCAGTCTGCAAACGCCTGACCAGGAGGCGGTGGCCTGATCATGGCACATAAGCCTGCCAGCCAGCTTTCAAAATCAATAGGATCACCATCACAATAAATACCCGCCGCACCAGCCCTGCACCATGCTTGAGTGCCAATGCAGTGCCCAGCAAACTACCGGCCACATTGGCAGCCGCCATCGCCAGCCCTACCTGCCACCAGACATGCCCGGTCGCTCCCAGTAATAACACTGCCGCCAGGTTTGAGGCCGCATTCAATACTTTAGAGGAGGCTGATGCGTGCAGGAAATCCACGCCGAGCAAACGTATCAGCAGGAAAATAAAGAAACTACCCGTGCCCGGGCCAAAAAACCCGTCATACCAGCCAATCAGACCGCCAATCGCCATGGCCAGTAACAGCCGGGTACGCTGCGTACGTAGCGGGGCATGCAACATGCCAAACTGGCGATGCAGCAATGTATAGAGCAGCACAAACAGCAAAATCAGCGGCAGCAGTTTGCGCAAAAACTCAGGATCCGTTTTGGTCAAGGTCCATGCGCCCAGCCATGACCCGGCAAAAGCAATTAGGGCTGCCGGGAGCAGCCAGGCCCAGTCCAGTTTGACCCGCTGGGCATAACGCAACGCCGCCACCGCAGTACCAAATACGCTGGAACATTTATTGGTGCCCAGCAGCAGCGAAGGCGGCAAGGTGGGATAAGTGGATAACAGCGAAGGTACAGTGACCAGGCCACCGCCGCCGACCATGGCGTCCATGATACCGGCCAGGAAAGAAGCCAGCACAACCAGCCAGAGATCCATCATGGCAACAGCGCGCTAGTCACCGCCACCTGCCGCTGGCCTATCCCGTTCGTCCAGCCCCACTTGTATCACTTTCTGATTATCCAGGTTGTAAGCCGTCAGCTGGCGCCCCCATAAACAACCGGTATCCAGCGCCACCACGCCATCGCCCTGGTGCAGGCCCAAGGCCGACCAGTGGCCGAACAAGATCGTTTGTGCACCAGCTGAACGCCGGTCGGGGATTTGAAACCAGGGGTAATAACCCGCAGGCATATCCGGCACCTCGCCTTTAAAGGTGAACTCCATCTCGCCCTGTGCACTACAAAGGCGAATGCGGGTAAAGGCATTGACGATGGCACGCAACCTGTCCATGCCCACCAGCGCATCGTTCCATTGCGCCGGGGTATTACCGTACATGGCGAATAAAAAAGTGGCATAGTCTGCATCGCTCAATACGGCTTCCACTTCCTCAGCCAGCCGTTTGGCTTTGCTTAATGTCCATTGCGGATACAAGCCAGCGTGCACCATGGCATAGTCGTCTTCCAGCACCATCAGTGGCTGCTGGCGTAACCAATGCAAGAGTTCGCCACCATCGGGCGCAGAAAAAATATCGGCCAGCGTGTCAAACCGATGCGGTGGACGCACGCCATGTGCCACGGCAATCGCATGCAACTCATGATTGCCCAGCACCAGCTTGATCTGGTCTTTATGTGTATAAGCCCAGCGCAATACCTCAAGCGAACCGGTACCACGATTGATGATATCGCCCACCAGCCATAGCTGGTCATGCGCAGGCTGAAAATTGATTTCAGCCAATAACTGCATCAGCGAGTGATAACAGCCCTGGATATCACCTATTGCATATCTTGCCATGCTTTTCACCTGTGCCTGTCATCATCTATGTAAGTTAAAACAGCTATATTCTGCACTATAAACAAACAGTCGCTAAAAACAAAAAAGCCGCTTGTCACAAGCGGCTTTTACATAACATGCAGTTTATTTCTTCAAACTGGCAGCATCAAATTTTGCCCCGGCCTGATTCGCCATATAAGCCACAGCATCAGCGACTTCGTGGTCGGTCAGGTCAGCGCCGCCTCCACGTGGTGGCATGCTGCGGATACCTTCAATCGCGTGTTTCACCAGTGTTTCGTAACCCTGTGAAATACGTGGACCCCAGTCACCGGCATTACCGATTTTTGGTGCGCCCAAAGCGCCTACACCGTGACATGCTGCACAAGTGACTTTTACAATCTCTTCACCGCTTTTTTCTACGTGATCACCAGCGTCTGCCGCTACTTCAACCGTAGCAACCGGCTGGATGTTTGCGGCTATTTTTTGTTCTGCCGCTTCTGTGACTTCTTTGGCTGGTGCAGGTTTTTCACTGCCAATCACACCAAAAAGATAAGCCAGCAGTGACACTAACAGAGTGAATCCAATAATTGTGCCTGGTATCACAATGATTAACTCTTTGATGCTTGAACCTTCCTTGTACCCCGACATATCTGCGCCCCATTGATTTTGAAATGACCTGCGCGATTATAACGCAGAACCCAATGTCATGAAACGTAACATGGCCACAGCCCGCCCGCACACGTTTAAAGTCCGTGAAAACAAAAAAGCCAGGCAATCAATGCCCGGCTCCATAAGTCATACTGCAAATGTTATTGTGATTAGCTTATTTCTGGCGGCGACGCATTGCGCTCAAGGCAAGCACACCCAAGCCCAGCATTGCGGCTGACGTTGGCTCAGGCACTGCGCTGATGCTGTACAGTGAAGTCGTGTTAGAACCTTCGTTAGCAAACGCGAGGTAGGATTTTCCACCAAACGTAAACGCGGTCAATCCTTCCGGTGCCAGGTCACCGGTAGACACGATCATATCGATAAAGCTGACTTTGGTCGGGTCAGTGATATCAAACAAAGCAATCGCACCGGTGGTGGTTCTTTCCAAACCGACAGCAGCAATGGTGCGGCCATCCAATGTAAACAGCTCAACACCTTCTGGCTCCACGCCTTTGTCACGACTGCGGCCATCATCGTAAATACCACGCGCTGCCGCTTCTTTATCGAGAATATCGCCACTGTCATATACCAGCGCGCCATTGGCATCACGGATGCTGAATGAACGTGCACCTGCCGCGTATAAATCACCTGGGGAAGAATCTGTATTAGATACACGGATATTGGCCAAGTCGCCGGTTGCGCCTAATGAACTGGCTGCAGAACGGTCACCGTCATCTTCACGGAAATCACCTTCATTCGCCATCACCAGATAGTTTTTGCCACCAGCAGAATAGGTGTCAATGCCGTCCGGCATGTAAAGGCCTTTAACGTTGGCATTCACAAAGCTGACAGTACCATTATTCAAAGGATCCAGCGTATTGCCCGGCTGGCTAAAATCTTTAGCGCCCAGGCCAACCACATTGGTAAATGTGTTGGTATGCAGGTCCAGAATACCAATCGCATTGGCTTCCTGTAATGTTACATAAGCCTTGCTGCCATCCTGGCTCACCGCAATATATTCCGGCTCAAAATTCATGCCGGTATTGGTGCGGATATGAGAGCCTGAAGTTGGCACACCGTTTAATGTTGCTGTGGCAGCCACAGTGCGGGAAGCGACATCAATCACAGTAACGCTGCCAACTGGATCATTCGCAGCGGCGCCATAGTTACGTGGCACATCTGTACCAATACGTTTGCCGTAAGTATCTGGTGTACCTTCGTTTGCGACCAGGATTTTCGAACCATCATGCGTGAATGTCAGCATGTCTGGCAACGCGCCAACAGTAAAGCTGTTGGTGCCAGCGGCCAGGCTTCTGCTGGAAGTATCATACAGCTGCACGATACCGGCATTGGTACGTGTGTTATTTTCAATCGCGAATGCAGCCAGGCCATTTTTGATGCTCACACTGTTGATGCTTCCAAAAGCGCTGGTGTCGATACGTTGCACCAGGCTGCCGGTGCTGGCGTTCAATACATCCACACCTTTAACCCCTGCTACCCAGATGGTATTGGTGATCGCATCGTAAGCTGGAATTTCAGCCAGGTAGCCACTGCCACTATGGGCAAAAGACCACTCTTTGCTGATCTGATAAGTTGTCGCGGCCTGCGCAGCACTCATGGTGCCTAACGCTAATGCCAGCATTAATGTCATTTTTTTCATTTTGGTATCCTCTCTCAAAGACCTTAGAGGATACGTAGCCAATATGACAAATCCTTTAAACTGCCATGTCAAACAGAAGTCAACGGACTATATAAAAACCGCTTGCAAACATATTTCATCAGCCTGAAACAATAGACTTGTGAGCGCACACTCTCACATCACAGCCGCGCATAAGCGTAATTCTGCGGGTACACCACTTTTTCACGCGCATCGGTCCAGATAATGTCGCAGTTTTCGTCATCGATATGCATCATGCGGCCATCACGGTCCACACAATATTCACCGCAGACGATGCGCTCTTCCACTTTGTAATCCTGGGCAATGCGCGTGTAGTCAAACAAAATGGAACGGATCACCGTGCTGTCGCGCTGGATATGGCAACCGTTACTGATCCAGGTTGGACCAATAATGCGTGCGTTCTTGTTCACCCGCGAACCGGAGCCGATATACACCGGCCCTTCAATATGCGTATGCTCCCAGTCGATATGTACATTCAACCCGACCCACACACCTGGCTTGACCTGTTTACCTGGAATCGGCATTGATGGGAAAAAGCCCTGCATCATCTGTTGCATCACCAGCCAGTAATCCGCCACCACGCCAATATCTATCCAGTTAAACGGATGCTGGATCGCATAAAAAGGCAACCCGCGTTGCACCAGTAACGGGAACAGATCAGAACCAATATCAAACTCGCTACCGATAGGGATGAGGTCCAGCACTTCCGGCTCAAAAATATAAATACCGGTGCTCGCCCAGTTAGAACGCGCTTCCAGCTGGCTGGGCTTTTCCTGGAACGAAATAATGCGCCCTTCCTGGTTGGTCACCACCACGCCATAGCCGGAAACCTTGTCCATAGGCACCTGCATGGTCACCAGGCTCGCCATCGCACCTTTCTCTTTATGCTCTTTCACTGCCCTCGTGATATCCAGGTCAATCACCGCATCGCCGCACAGCACAATGGTTGTCTCATCAAAAAAGCCGCTGAAATCCTGGATCTTGCGCATGCCTCCCGCAGAACCCACCGCATGCGGTACTACCTGACCATCGATAATATCGCCCTCAAACGAATAACCGATATTCACGCCGAACCTGTGGCCGTCTTCAAAGTAATCCTGGATTTTTTTGTGCAGGTAACTGACGTTGATCATGATATCCGCCACGCCATGCAAGGCGAGATGCTCAATCAGGTAAGCCATCACCGGCTTGCCCAATACGGGGATCATAGGTTTGGGTAATTCATAAGTAAGTGGCCGAACACGTGTGCCTTTACCAGCAGCCAGAATCATGGCTTTCATAATGCTTATATCCTTAAATAACTTTAACGTTTTCAGGAACAAGCATAGTCATGCTCTATGACAGGATTATTTCAGGCGACTTATGCCAGCAAAGGCAGAGAAAAAGACAGCTCGCGCACCGGGGCAGTGCGACTTATTTGCTATAATGGCCGGATTGCGCCCGTAGCTCAGCTGGATAGAGTATTGGTTTCCGAAGCCAAGGGTCGTGAGTTCGAATCTCGCCGGGCGCACTAATTATAAATAGTTATAACGACCAATCAGAGTCGATCCTGGATGGAAAAAAAACATTCTGGTTGTGACTGAAAGTGGGTGAGCTTCAAAGTTGAATTGAGGCTAGTCTGCTAGAAAATCAAAAATTAAGCCTTTTCATTTTCTGAACGCTGCTCTGAAGTCATTTGGATCGGCTATGGCTTAGGGCGTTTTACTTCGGGCCGGGTTTGGAACTGCGAACGGGAGCGAATTTCAATAAATGTTGAAAGGTCAGTAAGCTAGAAAAGCTCCTAACATTTTTTGATTTTCACTGTCTTTCCAACATCCATTTCTCAAACTCTACTTGAGGTAAAGGTTTTGAATACCAAAAACCCTGAATGTAATCGCAACCCACGCTATTTAATAATCTAAGTTGTGCTTCAGTTTCAACGCCTTCGGCAATGACTTTCAATCCTAGCTTGTGCGCCATCATGATAATGGCTTCGACTAAAGGATAGTCGGTGGATTCCAGAGATAAATTGATGATAAAGGCGCGGTCTATTTTTAAATAATCTGCATCAATGCGTTTGATGTAAGCCAATGAAGAATAACCAGTGCCAAAGTCATCGATAGCAACTTCGATTCCGGCATCTCTGAAACGTAATAGTTGTTCTGCAGTTTTTTCCGAAGCATCTAGCAAGACACCTTCAGTAATCTCAACACACAGGCAATTGTCAGTGCTGCATGCTGATTCGATTAAGCTGAACCAACGGTCAAAGAACAAAGTGTTTTTGAACTGTGCGGGCGAGAGATTTACACTGATTTGAAAATCGGGACCAAATTGCTCTCGCCATTTGAGCGATTGGTTGAGACACTCTAAAAAAACCCAACTGCCTATTTCATGTATAAGACCTGCATCCTCTGCCAAAGGAATGAACTCTGCGGGACTAACCATGCCCATGGCGGGATGCCGCCAGCGAATCAAAGCCTCGGCTTTTGTAACTTTGCCTGTCTTTGAATTCATGATCGGTTGAAAGTAAATTTCAAACTCGTTATTCAAAAGTGCATTGCGTAGTTCGCGTTTTTGTTCTGAACGACGATTTGCAACTAATTGCATTTCCTGGGTATAAAAGGCATATTGATTCCGACCGAGCTTTTTGGCTTCATACATAGCTTGATCTGCATTTTTAATAAGACTATTGGAATCTTCTGCATCATCTGGATAAACGGTGATTCCAATACTGGCCGAGATATAAGATGCATACGAATCAATCATAAATGGCGATTGTATTTGTTGGAGAATATTTGACGCCACAATGGTCGCATCTTGACAGTCAAGAACATCCACTAAAGTCACAGTAAACTCATCGCCGCCTAATCGAGACGTGCTATCCGTCACTCTCACCACCTCATTAAGCCGGCGAGCAACTTCAATTAATAACTGATCTCCACCTTGATGACCCATGGCATCGTTTACTTCCTTAAAGCCGTCCAAGTCTAGATATAACAAGATGACCTTGGTTCCTAAGCGGTTAGCACGCAGAACTTCTTGTGTCAGTCGTTCTTGAAATAGACGACGGTTTGGCAAGTGAGTCAGTGAATCGTGATTGGCTTCGTACCATATCCGTTCCTCATGCTTCTTTTTCTCAGAAACATCTGAGAACAATACGACGTGTCTGAATGGCCGGCCATTATCATCAGTGGTGGTATTGACTGTTACCCAGTTGGTATATTCTTCACCCGTTTTTTTTATTCCACAGATCTCACCACGCCATGATCCAATTTCATGCAGATCCTTGCGAATGGCATCATAAAAATCCTGTCCATGTCGAGTAGATCCAAATTTAACAGGATGATGACCAATTACCTCTGAAGAGCCGTAACCAGATATTTTTGTGAAGGCGGGATTCGTGGCAATTATTCTGCCTTCGATATCCAGAACAAGCATGGCTTCGCTCGTATTTTTGAATATTGAATCCGATAATCGTAGCTCTTCCGCGGTTTGATGACGCTCAATAGCGATTCTAGCTAAATTAGAAAGATACTCCATCTGCTCAATATCTGCCTGCAAAGGAGTTTTTGGTGATCTGTGATAGATAGCAAAAGTACCCACCACGTCATTGTGATCCACTATGATGGGCATTGACCAGCAGGCCGCAAGTCCATGCTTGGCTGCAAGCTCTCTGTAGTCTTTCCATAGAGGATCGGTCTGAATATTTTCGACGATGACGGTTTTACCAATGAAAGCTGCTGTCCCACAAGAACCAGAATTAGGACCAATTTCGAGATTTTCTACAGATTTACAATACTCTTCAGGAAGGCTTGGTGCTACATAATTCATTAGAAGCCGCTTAGATTTATCGAGCAGGAGAATTGAACACAAGCGCTCAGGGCTTTCTTCTTCCATTCCTCTTACTAAATATTCGAGAATGCTCTTTAGAGGTGCATTATGTGCAACCAAGTCCAAAACTTGGTTCTTAATTTGCTCCCGCTTTTCAGCTCTCTTACGATCAACGATTGGTCGAACAACGGCACAGTTAAACTCGTGGCCATTATATTCAATGTAGTTAGAGTTAATTTCTACTGGCAAAAAACTGCCATCTTTTTTTCGATGTTCTGTTTCAAAAGTTCTGGAGCCCAGATTTTTCAACCTGGAAAAATGGTTGGCCCAAATTTCGGGTGTGTAACTCAAATCAATATCGAAAATTTTAAGCTTATAAATTTCCTCTTTGGTGTAATCCAAGGCTGTAAATGTTGCTTCATTGACGTAAACAATGTCACCTTCATCACTTATCCAGGTAATCCAGTCCTGAATTTTATCTAATGAAAACCGGGAGAATAAAGCAAAGTCTAGGAAACCTTCTTTATGTACCGCTGGCATGGCATGCCCTCCAAAACACCTTCTTTGTTGATAGTCCAACTGTTCTTGTACTAATGTATTTCGGAAAAGCTTTGTTACATCTAACTAACTCTCAAAAGGACAAACAAAGTTAGAGTTGAGAGAAAACTTTGTGCTGGTTTACTTATTTAGAACATCTTTAGATTACTCAGAATAGGTTGTTAAGATAGTCAGTTCAGAACTGCTTTTACTGTAGGAATAATCTAACCAAATCAAGCTTCTGTGAATTGCCAACGATTATGGCAACTTCCGCATTTTCTCAACTGTTTTTTCTGTTAGCAAATCCAATCTCTCTTTAACTGTTTCCGCAAGCTTTTCGGCAGTACGGATAGTCGTATTTTGATCTAACCATGAGCTTTCCAATTGAGCATATTTGGACATTACAACCTTCTTAGTTTTCATATCCACAATCAACAATCTAGGATAGACAAATAAATAAGTGGGTTTGAATGCAACTCCAATGACCAAATAATCTGCATTTGTATCTTTATTTAAATCCGCCGCAGTTTCTACGTTTTCATAAAGATAGGACGGGGAATTCTTATTTATTTCATCCTGGACTTTCACTGACGAGGGAATGATCGTGAGTCCCTTATTACTAAGTTGATTTTTGAATGTCGATGTAAGTAATTCGATCCTTATCAATTCTTCAGGTGCATTTGGTAATCCAGTTCGATCATCAAGCTGAAACGCAAGAACAACTATTTTTGGCAAGCTTTCTTCTGCAACCCCTTCACCGGAGGCGAGAAGTATAGTCAAGGAAAGAAACAAATTGAGGATGATATATTTCATGGTGAAGTTTGATGCAACATATTTGGCAAGTTTAAATATTTCGCTAAATAATTGGCATCGGTATACAGCTGATTGCACAGTAAGAGGTTCGCTATCTAATCTTTTTAGCCCATAGACTACAGCAGTTGTTTAAGTAAAAAAAAGGGACGTGCAGGCACACATCCCTAAGGCAATCAAAGAACCCTAGTCCCCAATTACCATCATGAAACCGGTGATGTTAATGTACCCACACAAGATTAATTTAAAAAATGAAATTTGACATAGGGATTCAAGCATCAGCATTTTTATCAAGAATCTCTTTATCGTTAAATTCGTGACCAGGCTTTGTAATATGAAGTTCTAGTTCAGAACCTTGTTCTTGAATGGTTTCTACAGATGATTTTGTCTTACCGCAAGGATCATTTTTAATTCCATTATCGATACCATTAACTAATTTTCTCTCAGAAATCTCAGAAATCGAACATTGAGTCATATATATCCATATTAAGTCTATTTGGTTAATAGTAATTTATAGGAATTTAATTGACCAAGTGATAGGTATTTTGCCGAGTCGTATGTAAGACATTGGTTAAAGATGCAACCATGATTAGGTTAATTCTCATAGATTTGAAGTTTAAGATCGCTTAGTAGACTTAATTAATAGAATTTCGACTCAGCCAGCGAATCAATGCTTTGACACAATGCTTCGTAGTTATGCATAGGAGCGTTATCTATTGCTTGGAGGTAATCGGTATTTTTCTTTAATTTTTGTATCACCTCATCAAATGCTTGTTGGTAAGATTTATGGGTAAAATTTTCAGCATTATATGATACCCAGCCGCGCGCCTGCCCTTGTCCTTTGACTGTCAACAGTGGCTTCCCTAATACGCTGTTTTGGTCAGGGTTAGTATAAATTTTTGCTGTAATCTCGCTATAAAACACCCCCCTCTGTAGGTTATAAAACATGCTTGGTATGATCAATATTAAAGCTTGTCCAGTTGGCTTAGTCTGACAATCGGATGTTTTGAAATGCTGCGCATTGAAACTACCCTTGCCAGCTTTTTCAGCTGACTTGCCGCGATTGTGCCAGTAATCAACCCGTGGATGAGATAGGCGAGTTGGATGCTGATAGAACGTTGACGGTATCTGGAATACCAAAGTGGGCTCCTCGTGAGCGCATACATAACCACTCCAGCTTGTAACTAGGAGGAAGAGCAGAATTTCTTTCATAGATTACTCCTAGTGTAAGGTTTAAGCCTTACATTAATCCCCAAGCAGTGTAAGCATGGGTTACTACATCTAAATTAGTAATCTGGCTGCTCTACTGAAATCATTTAATAGATTAATTCCAGCATCATGTTTACGAATGTATTTCGGGATATGTGCAGAAAAAGCAATTTCTCCGAGAATTATCTCACTTCAATACAAACCCGAGCATGGTTTCTTAGTATCTGAAATTTGCAAGTTTAAATCTCAATCTACTTTTCCTCATCTGCAAGTTCATCAGCTTCCGGATCTAACCCAGGCGTATGTGATTGCCCAGGATCGATAGTATTTTGATCAGCTGGGTATGCTTCATGTTCAGGCGAAATCTTTTGAGATTGTTCTTCCCGAACATCGATTTCGTTCGTCTCAGATGGGATAACACTACTCTCTAGGGAATTATCGTCAGTTCCTACTTTTGCAGTAAGGGCCATTTTGAATCTCCAATTTATTTGACACAATGTGCGCATCAAAGAGTTATGACATAGGAGTATAGGTGGGGATGATAAGAGTAATAAGTGAGATACCGCTGATTGTTATGTAGGCATTCTGTTGCTAAAACAATCAAGCTAATTCCGACGAGTGAAACCACTAAGCCAATATAAATCTACTCTTGATGGAATAGTTACATAATCAAGCACCTATCAGAAAAAGAATCAGTGACAAGATGCCAACAGGCACGATTATCGCGACTGCACCCGCACCGACTAAAAGAGCTGCCGTAGAAGCGTTCATATCACGAACCTTCAAGAGGTCACCATGCGGTGTTGGGGACTTTTGAACAGGCTCAGTGTCTTGATGCCTTGATAATCGCGGTTTCCTCATGATCAAACTCTGCTTAAGAATATTGCAGAGTATTGCATTACTCAATGAAACCTTCAGTCTGATAACGTACACACCCGCATGTATTTCTTCAATTTGCAACCGCATAGGACGGATAAGGATTGTTTAATACTCAATTCCGACGATGCAAATCATTAAGACGGTTTAAAGAAAAATGAGGTGCTTTATCTTGAGAGGCTTAAGTCTAATTTAGAGTGATGCATTAATCATGAGGATTCAATGAAGGATTATTGTAGATTCATACATTTGCTTGTCCAGCTGATAGCAATAACATGCTTTCTGCAGCAATGCCGCCCGGTTTAATATCTCAAAATGCCCCCGACTGTAATGTACTATTTTCGCTTGCTGTAATCGATTTGCAGCATTATTAATCCCTGCTCTACGGACACCCAATAAAGTCGCAAGTAACTCTTGGGTGATAGTTAAAGTCGATGTTTGCAACCGATCACTGTAGTTGAGCAGCAAGCGTGCCAGCCGCTGCTGTACATCATGGAGGCCATTACACACCGCAGCCTGCGCATATTGCGTAGTCCTTACTGCAATATATCTATCCAGACAAATGCAAAAGCTTTTGCTGCTTAACTTTAAGGCATATAAATGCTCAGCTGAAATGCGAAGCGCGGTTCCGTTTACCAGCACTTTGGCCGAGTAAGGCACAAACTGAACACCCAGTGCTGGCACGATTCCTAACATGCTTTCATTGCCAATCAACGCAATGGCTAATGGTTTATCTAATGTATGCTGAAGGATTAAAGCGATGATGCCGCAAGTTGGAAAATATACATGCTCAATGGCTATACCTGGCGCATTTAATTCTTGGCCAAGCGCTAGATCTACCCATACACCATATTTTACAAGTTGATTTTGACTACGACTGTCCAATTGGCTTATTAACTCGTTCCGAACGGGTGTGTGTTCCATCCAACAAAGTAACATATCAATGCTATTTCATATGTTCGTTTCCACACATGCGGAGAATTAATTCGCATTAGCTTGCGCTTAGCAGAGAGAATGATCATTCCACAAAAAACGATACGAATTGAATATATTTGGTCTAGGTGAAAGGTATTGGTTTCATTGATGATGTCTTTTCATATCCGGTAGTAGCCGATCAAACTCTGTTTTTACTACCTTATAACATTCACAAACAGTCTTTTCCAGCTTGGGTCGGTTTAACACACGGATATGCCCACGAGAGTACTCAATCATGCCAGCACGTTGCAACTTTCCTGCGGCCTCAGTGACCCCTTCGCGTCGTACGCCCAACATGTTAGCAATCAACTCTTGGGTCATGTGAAGATCATTTGCAGGTAGTCTATCCAGACTCAGCAATAGCCATCGACACAATTGTTGTTCGATGGAATGATGGCGATTGCAAACTGCAGTTTGTGTCATTTGTGTTATCAAAGCCTGCGTGTAACGCAACAGTAAATGCATCATTGCGCCACTTCGATTGAACTCCAGTTTTAATAGATTGGATTTCATCCTGTACCCATAGCCTGCGCTTTGCACCACAGCACGACTAGGTGTGGTTTCGCCACCCATAAATAATGAAATCCCTAATACCCCCTCATTACCAACAACGGCAATCTCAGCGGATGCGCCACTTTCTAATACATACAATAGGGAAACTATGGAAGTTGTTGGAAAGTAAACATGTTGTAGCTGCCCACCCGATTCGTATAGTGTATGGCCTAAGGGCATATGGACATGCTCAAGCATTGGTTGAATGCGCTTGTAATCAGATTCAGGCAGGGCCTCCAACAAATGATTCTCCTGTGGTTGTGGAGTGGGTTGGCCAGCCATGTTCCGCCCTTTGCTGAAAGTTTAGATCATAGTACACGTTACAGATTTAATATGTTCGATAGCGTACATAAACGCTTCCGAGAAATGACTAGGGATAACGTGCTTGCTCAAAGTCATTCTCCTGTCTTTGATCGAGAGCATCCCTGGCTAAAGTAAAGACGCCATCAAATGGCGTCTTAATATGCAAAGAAAATTAATCAGAGTCAGTTTTTAAGATGTTTTTTTGGAGCGGCGTGCGCCTATCAATCCCATGAGCCCAAGCCCAGACAGCACCATTAGGCTAGTAGAAGCCTCAGGTACAGCTGATGTAGCAAAGCCATCTGCATTTGACCCAATACCATTTGAGATCACAAAATTTCCTGGTTGGTAGTTTGTGGCATTGGTTCGGATAATTTGAATGTAGCTTGTTGTTCCTGGCTGAATATCACCCAAACCCACCGGTATAAAATTAAATCCAATGACACCTGCAAGCGATCGGTCTGCATTGTCTGAGGTTTCGGTACCTGTTGTAAATATCCCAAAACTAGTTGCAGTCTGAAACACATCGACTGAGCTTGCACCCAAGCTACTGAAGTCAAAGGCCGCAAATCTGTGAATACCATTCTGAGAGCTTTCTTCGCTCGTAAATTGATAATAGAAATCCAAGCCAGATGCCGTACTATAAACCGCTGAGCGAGCAGTGCCATTGTAACTAGCATTACTTATTGCAGTGGTGGCTGTATCAAGCAAGGTTCCTCCAAAATAACTACCCACGATATCAACAGGGGCAGTCGATGTATTTACTGCTAGCGCTGTTGCATTAGCATTACCTACTAATCCAGCCAAAACTAGAGTAGTCATTAGTATTTTAATTTTCATGTGCATATTAAATTCCTTAGAGGGGGTGGGAGAAGCAATCAATTTACTAATTGCTCTTCATCATTCCCCATTCAACATTGGAACTCTGTACGCTAGAACACTTATCTAAGTAAAAACCTGGAATTTATTTTTGCCTTGTACATTCAAGGGGAAGGTAAATGGTGGCTAATAAAAGGCGAATTAAACTATGGAAGCCTGGTGCTAAAGAAACAACATCCACAAAAAATTCTGCATTAATGTGAGGGTATTCTCGACTCATCGAAAATGTGAATAGACAGAGTGCGTTAACGCACAGAAGACGGAAGAAGTGAAAAGTATAATTCCGTATACAGATTTCAACCAACTCAACAAATCATGAAATCGGGTATCGCCTGTTATCCAGATTCAGATGCTTGCGTTTGTTTAAATTTGTTTGTGACGTTTACTCTTTTCTAAATGGATTTCCCCAGCCATATAGAAACGGGAAATCCCGCTTCGGCGGGATTCTTTTCTAGTCAAAAGTGCATTCTCGAACATTAAAGCCATCTGGGCATATCTGTAAACGCATTTGGCAATATTGCATTAGCTATTTAGATCTGACTATTCTGCCTGTACAGATTCAAAGACATCTAATTATTAAAAGTTTCAAGCCTGCGGCTATGAGATTCATCAGAAATGAAGTTGTAATGATTCATTTGCCATTCCTGCAGGACTTCAGCTAATGGAGAATGTATAGGTCTTTGACCAGTATTATTTGCATAGCCAAGCAATCCAGTTGGACACTGCCGGTCATCATCCCAGCCGGGATAATCTATGACTGGATAGAGACATACTCCGTCCATGGGAATTCCTACTGATTGTGCTTTAGCCACTTCACGAAAAATATAGCTTGCCCATGTTGATCTACAATCCCCCTCTGCACCTGTTTCAGCAATCAACATGCTCCGGCCATAGCGCAAATACACCTCAGCCAGCATATCGTGCAACGGTCGGTATCCAAATGACGCGGCAGACAGACGTTCACCATCCAGATACCATTGATTTGTGCTGTAATAATTTAACCCAATAATATCGAGGTATTTTGGATCGCCACCCAGCCCTGGCCATGACTCTCCAATCAGCATATCAAACGCTTCAAATTGCGATTGGCGGTAAGCTTCGGCTGGGCCTTTTTCTGCAGGATGGCCTATTCTGGGTAATACATTAATCAAGGGTTCTGCGGTAATGAAACGGGTGTGGGGATCAACCTCACGAATAGCTTCAATAGCCGCTATGGTGGCACGTACAAGTTGATGCTTTAGTTCTAAAGCACGACCGGTTGACATTGGATTAAATAAGGCAATGTCTCCTCCGGCCCAAGCCCAAAAAGATATTTCATTTATCGGACAGATTAGTGGTGTAATCCCAGTTTCATTTTTAATGACATGGACTGTTTCGGCCGCGAACTTTGCAAACCGGGTCACAAATTCCGGACGCCAGATATTCAAGTCGTCAGGAATGCCGTAATGGCAAAGGTCCCAGATTATTTCTACTTGCGCTTGATGTGCAGCACGGAGCATTGGTAAGAAACTTGACCAGTCATACTCGCCAGCCCTTGTTTCAACCAAATGCCAGCGAAGCCCATCTCGCAAAGTTTTAAGACCATGCGCTTGCAATGCACTGTAATCTTCGTAAGCCCATTGGTCGTGTATGGATGATGCAATAAGGTCAAGTCTACGCCCATCCCATCTACGATGCGTAGAACATTCAAAACCACCCATAAAGAAACTTTTGAAATTTTTTGAGGATTGCAATTCACGTCTCTGTTAGCGCAACTGGCATTGCAAGATTTGAATTAGGCTCCGCAGTGGCCAATCTTTGATAGGTAGCCAAAGCCTGTCCAACCACCTGGTCCATGTTGTAATACTTGTAGGTCGCCAATCGCCCAACAAACGTCACGTCTGGTGTAGCATCTGCCAGTGCTTGATACTTTTTGTACAATTCAGCATTTTGTGGTCGCGGAATTGGGTAGTACGGGTCCCCCTCGGCTTGAGGAATCTCATAAGTTAGAGCAGTTTTTTCATGCACCTGGCCTGTGAGATATTTATATTCGGTGATACGTGTATGCTCAACATGTTCATCCGGATAATTCACCACCGCGACAGACTGGAATTTTGGTTTATCTACAGTCACATGACGGAATTCGAGAGAACGATAAGGCAATTTGCCGAAGCAATAATCAAAATATTCATCAATGGGACCGGTGAAAATCAGATGCCTAAACTCAGCTGTACTTTTTACCGTCCGGTAGTCTACATCTAGCATGATGCTGATATTCGGGTGTTCCACCATCTTTTCAAACATGGCTGTGTAGCCATCTAATGGCATCTGCTGGAATTCATCCAAAAAATAGCGGTCGTCACTATTAGTTCTCGTAGGTACACGGGAAGTGACAGACTTATCCAACTCTGATGGATCAAGCCCCCATTGTTTCTTGGTATAGCCGCGAAAGAATTTTTCGTATAGCTCTGTGCCTATCTGGTTAATTACCACATCCTCTGAAGTTTTAATTTCTGCCACAGGCTCGGCGCGCTCTGCCAGAAATTTTTCCGCTTGGGCAGAGTCAAGATTTAAACCATACAATTTATTGAGGGTGCTTAGGTTGATAGGAATTGGTAACAATTGACCATCGACATCCGCCAGCACCCGATGCTCATAGGCGCGCCACTTCGTAAAGCGGGATAAATAATCCAGAATTCTTTGCGAGTTAGTGTGAAAAATATGCGGACCATACTGATGGATCAGGATACCGTCATCATTGACATAATCATAAGCGTTACCACCAATGTGGGGCCGGCGATCAATAAGAAGCACGCGCTTATTCAAGTCTGTAGCCAATCTTTCGGCAAGTACACTACCAGCAAAGCCGGCTCCTACTATCAAATAATCAAATTGAGTTTTAGCCATTAGTTGCTACCCAATAGTATTGGGCTAGCTTGCGTAACCTGATTAAGAAAAGTTTTGGCCGGGCTGACCTGCAATCGATCTTCCATTAACAAATACATGTTTTGCCAGGTTTTGTCCCAGGACATGCCGCGCAATATTGTGTCAGCTTTGGTTGCGATGGCATTTGGATTACCCATGGCAATCAGTGCGATCTCAATGCTTTCAATGAACATCTCGCTATCACCAGCAATTAAAACCAAGTCACTTTCCCCATACATGTGTACCACATCATGAATCGGCGTAGACACTACAGGACGACCTCCTGCCAAGTATTCTGGTGTCTTTGTCGGGCTGATGTAACGGGTGGATTGATTGATAGCAAAGGGCATTAATGCCACTTCCCAGCCACATAAATAAAGCGGCAACTCGCCATAAGCTTTTGGTCCAAGATAATGAATGTTTGGCAGTCTAGGCAGAGTTGCTGGATCTATCTTGACAATCGGCCCTATCATTATGAGCTGCCATTCAGGACGGGCCGTTGCAATCTGTCTAAGCAATTCGACATCAATCCGCTCATCAATCACGCCATAAAAGCCAATTTTAGGGCCTGGTATGTTAGCTTGATCTAACGGCTGCTCGTTACTGAGCCGTGCCATGCCAAAATGAAGAACATCGACACTGCTCGGCATGGGATGCACATTTTGATGTTGTTTACGTTTTGTTTCATACAAACTGTAGCCGCCAGTAAATACGATGTCGGCTTTTTTAAATAAAGCCTTTTCAAAATCTAGCAAAGCTGGCGGTGCACCGAGGAAAGCAGAAAGTTCATCCATACAGTCATAAACCACCAACGAAGCATTGAGGTGATCTGTAAATGCCAAACTCATTGGTGTGTAATACCATAGAATTGGATCTGCCTCTGCAATCATTAAATAACGATCAAGTAGGTTCCTAAGTAAATCTGTACCCTCAGTTGTACTTATATGATGTGCAGGAAGATGCGGAATTAATACGCGAACACCTTCATCCACCATTTTGACTTCCAGCCAGGCAGTTTCGCCTTCACTTAAAACTGGCTCCTCAAAAAACAAAACCTGAAACATTTTTGCGAATCGACTCATGAGATGCTGTGGTCTTTGATAGACAAAATTCCAGCGTAAATGGGATAAGCACAGAAGGGTAGGCTTAGTAGGGTCTGTTAGGGTAACTAATCCAGAGTTGCTTAGTGCCTCATGTGGCAAAACACTTTTTACTTCAAAAGGCGACCTACTCATTCACAACTCCTAGTTAATTTACATCCTGCTTGGTTATTTATAGGATAGGTGAATGTTTGGGCAGACATAATCGGCCATTAAATTATTCTATTGTAGGAGGATGTTAAGCCTTAGAATTGGTGCGGCCTGAGAGCAGTTTTGAATTTAAAATATTTAGTAATGACGAGATATGAGGATTTGCTCAGGCAAACAATTAGATATTTGTAGTTTTATATTTGGCTATCTCACTTGTTAAGTGAAAGCATTGCGGACTGCTGAATTTAAAAACCACAACAGCAGTCGTAGTAGATAGGCAGAAAATTATTTACCTCACTAATTAAAAAGCCAGCCTGGTTAAGGCTGGCTTAGTTTAAAACATTGAATAACTACGAATATTCTCATGCATTATTTTAAATACATGCTCAATATTGAAAAAGCGCTTAAAGTTTGAGTTCTTTCAAACTAATGGTGGATCAGTTTCTCTTGAGTGATCGCGGGGCTTCCCTACTGCCATCATAAACTGCTCTATGGATTGCGAAGTTGTGTCGTCATCATATTCGTTAGAAATGATTAGTCCTGGATCTACCGAACCGTCTGGTAAAGTGACTTCAATGCCAGCCTTGTCCAGTAAAATCTTCGCTGAATTTGACACCATGATAGGTTTGCAGTGGCGGTACTGGTCACGCAGGAATTCAACGGTATGGGCATCGATAGCTAAATTAGTCACCGAGCGTTCACCGTCTGCAATGACCATGGCGTCAAATAATACTCCCGGCATTGTTTCCAAGGTGGCTTCTACATTCAAGGTATCACCCTGACTGGTTTCAATTTTGCCTAATTGAGAGCTCAAAACCCTAGGCACGCCACCTTGAGAAAGAATCGCATCATATAAAGCATTGACGCTGTCGCCATTTACACCATTCGCAGCCAAGATGGCGATACGTTTGGTCTTAATAGTGCCATCACCTGGATAATGGGTTTCTGATAGGGCTGGCGATGCGTCTAATACCGGGAAAGGGATTTCACTGGCCAAAGGCGCTGCGACTGGCAAATCGATTCCTAAACCATTTGCCACCGCTTGGGCTAATGTCTGATCCACGTTCACTAACAAAGACACCACTCGTTCTCGAATCGCTGGGACTTGAACACGGGTCAATTCGAATCTGAATGCATTGATAATGTGCTGCTTTTCAGCTCTCGACTGGCTGATCCAGAACAAGCTGGCTTGTGAATAATGATCGGCAAATTTTTCAGGCTTGCCGCGCACTTTGTCCTCTGTAATTGTCTCTGGGAAACTGGTGAATCCCTGCATGCCCGCCTGAAATGGACAGCCACCGCCTAAAGAATTGGGTTCATAAGCAACCCTGCCACGGGGAATATTCTGTCTATGCATGCCATCCCGCTGGTTGTTATGAATTTCCTGTAACGGGGCATTGATTGGAATCTCATGGAAGTTTGGTCCACCCAAACGTGTAAGTTGTGTATCCAAGTAGGAATGTATGCGTCCTTGAAGTAGGGGATCATTGCTGAAATCAATGCCGGGGATAATATGTGCAGTACAGAAAGCCACTTGTTCAGTTTCTGCAAAGAAATTGTCAGGGTTACGGTTTAGCACTAACTTGCCTACAGGAAGTAGTGGTATTAATTCCACCGGAATTAGCTTGGTCGAATCCAGGACATCAAACTCAAATTCGTCTGCTTGTTCTTCGGTGAATATTTGCAGGCCAAGTTCCCACTCAGGGTAAGCACCTGATTCAATGGCTTCCCACAAGTCCCGGCGATGGAAGTCAGCATCAGCACCACTGATTTTAACTGCTTCATCCCAGGCTAATGAATGCGTCCCAGCCACTGGAGTCCAGTGGAATTTACAAAATACAGATTCATTTTTTTCATTGATCAGCCGGAAGGTATGTACGCCGAAGCCTTGCATCATGCGATAACTACGTGGGATAGCTCTGTCTGACATTTGCCAAAGCAGCATGTGAGTAGATTCTGGCATCAGGGATACAAAATCCCAGTAAGTATCATGCGCAGAAGATGCTTGTGGCATGGCATGGTGCGGCTCAGGTTTCACAGCGTGTACCAGATCAGGAAACTTCATCGCATCCTGAATGAAAAACACAGGAATATTGTTCCCCACTAAATCCCAGTTTCCGGAATCAGTATAAAACTTCACTGCAAAGCCACGTACGTCTCTTACGGTATCACTTGAACCACGTTCACCGGCTACAGTCGAGAAACGAACAAATACCGGCGTTTGCTTTCCGGCTTCATTAAATGGCGTCGCTTTGGTGTATTCGGATAAAGGCGCGTAATTTTCAAAATAGCCATGTGCCGCAGAACCACGGGCATGCACTACACGCTCAGGAATTCTCTCATGGTCGAAATGCGTAAGTTTTTCACGCAGAATAAAATCTTCCATGGCAGTCGGGCCACGCAAACCAATTTTAAGTGAACTCTGGTTATCGCCTACCGCGACGCCCTGATTTGTTGTGAGCACTTGTCCGTCTGAATCCGCCCGCACACGATCCAAATCACCTTTTTGCAGATTTTCGCCATCAGGTGGCGGTCCTTCCCCAGTCTTTTCACTGGTATTGGATTCACTTACTGTACTGGCACGGACAATTGGGTCTGATGCGTCAGCAGTAGCACCTGCGAAAGGACATCGAGCTGCTTGGCCGTACTCCGATGCTTTTGTTTCGTTATAGGGAAAAGCGCTGGATATTTCGTCTGATCCAACAAACTTCTCTAATAATTCCGTATGGATTGCGTCATCTGAAGCAATATCCGGCTGTTCATGGGTGGATGGTCCTGAAACAGTGGATAGGACAGAACCTAATCCAACTTGAGTTTTCGATACTGTGGCCATGATATTTTCCAAAATGAAATGAGAAGGTGCGTGGAGTATGTATATCTAAACTCAAGGCAGTTATAAGTGCTTCCTTATTCGAGTGTAGGAGAATCGATCAAAGTTAAACGAATCGAATATTTACGAAAATACAGACCACCGAATATGAAATGTGAATTATTCCTGTCATGGAATATGTTGGTCACAAACATCCCAACGACATAGCATTTTTTAATTTTCGGTTTAATTCGGCTGGATGTTCATCAAAGACTGATGTTAAGTTTCGTTTCTTTGATTGGAACAAACAATTAACCTTCATTGAGGCTATTTCCGGGGTATGAATTATCATCACCTTGGCACCGCTTTTACACGCTGCTTCTGCAATTTCATGTAATTCTTCAGCTGAGATGGTTACGGAATCTAGGGTGAAGCCCAAGCCTGCCTTTACGATCCGTATTAACTCATCGGTCGATTTATCCTCGAAGCTCATCAGGTTCTCCTTCCGTTACTATATTCTCAGACCGTTTGCGCCGAAACTTGGGGTGCAAGTCTTTTAGAGCATTAGGTGTATTAGTCTTGGATAGAGGGAATGCATCTAATGAAGTCTCAACCATAATCTGTTTATTCATTGTGATCTGTCGCATAACGAACATATGGATTAAATTAAGTCGTAATCTATTATGGGCGAAAGGAATTATCTCGCTTCTAAAAGCTCAGCCCAGTCTCCTGTGTAATAAGGACTCTTGAAGTTACCCTGCATCGACCATCTTTAGTTTCGTCTGTGCCTTCTGAAGCAAGCCAAATAGTCCCTATGGAATATTTGTTATTGATTTTATCCATAACACTCACCAGTGATTCAGACTTCTCATCACGCCGTATATAACCAATTTTATAGAAATGAATGAGAATATTATGAGTTGGAAAGTAAAGCCTGATTTCTCTGGATGAATGACCAGATTTTTCAGCCCGGCATTGAGAAAAGAAAAACGGCTCACATTTCTGCAAGCCGTCTTTTATATTTTGGTAGGGTTGCGGGGATCGAATCCACGACAAACGGATTAAAGGTCCGCTATCCTTCCAATATCCAATTTAAAATTATTTTAAATTAAGAAACTGATTGAGTTTTTTCACAAGCTTCAAACCAATGAAATTTTTATTGACCAGTGCCCACTTTCATCTTCTCGGGCGCACCAGTCAGAAAAGCAAAGCCAAGATAGTGATTACTAACTTGGCTTTTTTTACCTGCCTTGGATCTGGCTCTCTTCGCTATGAAGTTCAAATGAGCTCATTCACTTTCATGATTAACGAATCCATCTCAAATGGTTTAGTAATCATTGCCATACCCTCTCGTAAAAACCCGGATGAAGCGACGGCGGTTTCAGCATAGCCAGTCATAAACAAGACTTTTAAGTCAGTTCTTTCAACCAGGGCAGCATCTGCAATTTGTCTACCATTCAATCCTGGCAGTCCAATATCTGTGAGCAGTAGATTAATGGGCGTTTTGCTTTTTAAAATATCCAGGCCGGAAGGACCATCATTTGCCTGAAGGGTTTTAAACCCGATATCTTGCAGTGCATCCACAACAAGCCCCCTGATAATTTCATCATCCTCAACCACCAGTATGACTTGACCATCCGCTTTTACAGAGTCAGAGGTAGTTTTATTTTCAACGACTGGCAATGAGCTATATCTGGGTTCATACCTTGGTAAATAAATGTGCAAAGTTGTGCCATCGCCTACCGCACTTTCAATTTTACTGAATCCTTCCGACTGCCTGGTGAAACCATAAATCATTGATAAGCCTAGCCCTGTACCCTGCCCCTGCGGCTTGGTGGTAAAAAACGGATCAAACGCTCGCTCGATCACATCAGGTGGCATGCCTGTCCCAGTATCACTGACAGAAATCCTGATGAACTCGGCTTCATCTGAACTAGCGAATTTTTTCTCTATCACGTTCTCGGTTTTAATTTTCAGCTGACCACCATCCGGCATTGCGTCACGCGCATTAATGGCCAGATTCAGTATCGCATTCTCTAATTGGTTGATGTCGCAAAGTGTTTCCCAAAGGTTCTTGTCCAAGTCCAGCTCGAACAAAATATTTTCACCTAAGGTTCTTAATAACAAATCCTCCATCGTCTTTATAAGAGGATTTACCTGAACAGGCTTAGGATCCAAGGGTTGCCTACGTGAAAAAGCTAACAAGCGATGCGTCAAGGCAGCCGCTCGAAAGGATGCATTCAAGGCATTATCGATATAACGTTCAACCTCTATGGCTTTACCAAGCTCGATACTTTTTTTAATGACATTCAATGACCCGGTTATGCCTTGTAGTAAATTATTAAAATCATGGGCAATGCCGCCTGTTAGCTGGCCTACGGATTCCATCTTTTGAGATTGCCTGAATGCTTCCTCAATCTTGAAACGCTCATCCATTGCTGTTTGCAGTGCCAATGTCCGTTCTGCAATACGCTCTTCCAGAATAATTTGCGAGCGATGTGCGATTTCTTCACCCAATTTTTGATCGGTGATATCCATTACAAACAGATGGAAACCATCAACAGAGGCGTTTTTTGAGAAGCGTGGTAAAAAGCGCACTTCCGCATCTCTTCTTTTACCATCTGCATGCGGCCAAGCAAGCTCGGATCGGATGTCAGTTCCACCTAATGCGTTGACTATATGCTTCAAGGAGGTTTTAGCAGTTCTTTCGACCAGAAAACTGTCTATCTGGTGGCCGATGAGTTCATTAGCACGCCTGTAAAACCAGGATTCGCAAGCATTGTTCACGAATCTGATCCGGTGCTCCAGATCGATAAATGCAATCAACACCGGCAGGGAATCCGTGACTAATCGAAGTTCACTTTCACTTTGCTTTAAGGATTCTTCAGCTTTTTTACGCTCATCTATGTCAATTAAAACCCCTGGAAAACGTATGGCAAGTCCCTGTGAATCTAACTCACAATTGCCATTTGCTTCAATCCAGCGCCAACTACCATCTTCATTTTTTACACGGTACTCAGCTCGATATGCTCCTCCGGTTTTAACTGTTTCAGCAATTACCTGATTCAGGTAATCTTTATCTTCAGGGTGGATTAACTGAACAAACGTATCAACAGCGACCCCATTTTTTAATGCATGTGCATTCGTTCCAAAGGTTTTGGCCAGGCGCTCATCACCCGTCAGTATGTCATTTTGAACATCCCAAACCCAAGTTCCCAATACTGTGCCAGAACTTAATGCCAGATCAATACGCTCGTTAGAAACGCGTAACTGCTCTGCAGATTGATTGAGTGCCTCAAGTTGATCACGAATCACATATTGTCTGACTCTTGCAGATAACGCCCACTTCACCGCACTGATCAGAGACTCCCTGCTTAAAGGCCTTTCAAGCACCATTACGTTCGAGATTCTTTCAGGTAGAAGACTGCGTACAGCGATACTGTTTGTGTGAGAGGAAACCAGTTTGGCTGGTGCCAGATATATGAAAGGAATATCAGACCAGGATGGCTGCGCATTTAAAGCGTCAATTAATAGTGTCAGATCTATTCGCGCTATAGACTCACTGGTCAACAGAACGGCACCTGTTTCATCGCTAAAGGAAAGTGCTAACTCATGAGCAGAATGAACGACTTGGGCGTCGATTTCAGAGTTTGATAATAATGTTTGACAATATTCCGCATCTCTACCGAGTGAAGCCAAAATCAGTACGGTGCACTTCCCCACTGAACTATTGGATTTCATCTGATCGTGGTTCTAATAATTGGTCAGAGCTGCCTTTGAAATCTGGCACACCTGTTAACACACCCTTGAATTTATTTAACACTTCACCAACACGCAATCCTTTTGAGTCAATCCTCAATTCACGGATAGTATCTTCATGTGAACCGCCACGATTTTTAATAATTGATATTGCTTTTCTGATTCTGCCTTCAAATTCAAAAAAGCGTAGCAAAATCACCGCATCGGCCACATAGCTGACATTCAGCCCGGTTACTGACATGGTTCCAACAAGGCTTTGTTGCGGGTTTATTATTAATGTAACCACCCCTTGCTGATTTAAATAGGACAGTATTTCATGGATTTGCAGAAGTAATTGTTTTTCTTGTGGCATTGAAGATATGTAACCAGCCAGGCTATCCACCACAATCATTTTGACATCGCATTCTTCAACTTCTTTTTTGACTATACAAGTAAATTCACCTGGCGTGATTTCGGCAGGGTCCATCTGTCTTATGTGAAGTTGATCAGCGTCTATATATTGTTGGAGATCGAATCCCAGAAGCTTTGCTCTCGTCAGAAGCGTACCGATTCGTTCATCAAATTCATAGATCACAGCACGCTCACCACGCTTACAAGCCTCTGCAACATACTGAAGGGCAATATTTGTTTTGCCGCTGCCAGCAGGCCCGGTAATCAATGTAGTCGTTCCTTTTAACATGCCTCCATCTAACAATTTGTCTAACTCATCGATTCCGGACTTAACTGGTTCACCTACAAAAGGAGTATGAAAATTGGATGCAGTCAATCTTGCATAAACAATGACTCCGCCTTTTTTGATTGAAAAATCGTGAAAGCCGGCAATGAAATCTACACCCCGAAGTTTTTGAACCTGCAATCTTCGAGTTGCGCCACCGAACTCCAGTGTTTTCCGTTCAAGGGTAATCACGCCATGACAAAGACTATGCAGGTGCACATCACGTTCGCCAGCGTTACCTGTCATATCATCAACAAGTAGTACGGTAATTTTCTTCGAGGCAAAATGTTGTTTCAGCATTAATAGCTGACGTCTGTAGCGCAGCGAGTCCTGGGCTAACAATCGCATTTCTGACAGGCTATCAAACACCACCCTTGTCGGTTTTATTTCTTCAACTTTGTCAGTGATAAGTTTAATGGTTTCCGAAAGCTCCACTTCCCAGGGATGCAAGATACTCTGTTCACGATCAAAACTGAGCGCAACATCCGCCTGTGCAAGCTCAAATAATGGCATCGCTTCCAAATCCCAGCCGTGGGATTCACCTACTGAATATAATTCTTCAGCAGTTTCTGACAAAGTGACATATAGAACTTTCTCACCATTTGATAGGCCCTCTTTCAAAAACTGTATCGCAACAGTCGTTTTTCCAGAGCCAGGTGCACCTTCCAGCAAGTAAAAACGGCCTGCCGGCAACCCGCCCTTGAGCACAGCATCCAAACCCTCTATGCCTGTGCTAGCTATTTTGGTTTGTTCTGGATTTGAGTTCATTAATTCAATCGAATATAAAATAAATAGTACACAACTTACGCGTGTTGCAATCATCCGTCAACTAACAGCAGGACTTGAAACTGCTATCAAAAGTTTGAATATACTGATGAGTTAAGGCGAGTCTTAAACGCTAATAAATGCTGATGATTCTTGGCAAATCAGCTAACTTTATATGTGCTGCCAATGATTTAGTGTGCAGCAGCTTCTTGAGCAAATATCGCTCTCAACTCTACAAGGCGCTGATGATTTTGTTTTAGTATCTCAAACTGCCGTGATAGTAGAATCTCTGCATCCGGGGGTATTTCCAGTGAAAGAGCCTCGTCATAAGCACTTAATGTCAGCTGTTCATCCAGTTCGGTTTGATTGATGACTGCCAAATTGTCATTCAGGGAAAGTGCGGATTTAAGGTCTATCCATTTTCTATGCAAAGTACCACTGAGCGAAGTTGTGGTTGCTGGTATGCCATCAAAAGACTCTACTAAACCCTGTAAATCCCTGACTCTTTCTGCAACCTGCTTTGACCTCAACAAGAAGAAATCCTTGAGCCGTTGATCGGTGACTTTTTCTGCAGAATCGATAAAACCCTCTTCATCGTCTTTGGAGTCTTCGATTAAGTCATTAATAGTATCCAGTAATTTATTGTTATCTATCATCGGTTATCTCCATTAAGAGCTTAAAGTATCTCCTTAATCAGGATGGTGTTTAACCCGCCTGCCGCTTATAAATCCGTAGGAATATTCTGATTGATGTGTTGGCTTTTACGCTTGCACCAGAGGCGAAAATGAATGATGACAACTTCAATTTTATTGCAGTCTATCTTAAGTGAAAGCTAAACCTGAAGTCGTGCATGTATCAAGATACCTCCGGTTTAACTCCCTTTTTAGTCAGACAATTCACTCCTAATCAGTCATTCTGCGTCGATCGACCCAACACTTTAGCCGGTACGTAAGTCTGAATGCCATTTGCCTGCGTCCGGGTTTTGGCCAGCCTTATGTGATGCAAGGTCAGGTCGGGACCATTGCCAACCTGGGATGACAAGAAAAGCGGGCGAGTTTGCATCAGTGCTCGATGGCGAATGGCAGCAGACGACAACTGCCATTGCTGCAAGCAGAGCGTTTACCAGTGAAAGCAGCGTTCAGTGGTGATTTAAAGGTTGACCTGGCTTTGCTCAGCGTAACCTGATTGTTTCTGGAATTAATCTGCCGGTAAAAAAATCGCTGTTAAAACATCAGCCGCTGCACGTTCTGATAGACAATGTGATGCTGGAAGTCACAGGTTCTTGTGAACCTTGCTCAAAATGGAGCCAGTGCCTGGGGCAGACGGATACTACGTCATGCGTGACCATGTCAGGATAACGGCGCTCATCATGGTGTGTTACGTATGGGAGATACTCTAGAGCTTGTTGTAGACACTGCTTTTTATAAAACTCGGCAGTCACTTTTACCTCTTTTTTATCCCTTTCTTGTATTCATTTACTACCAAATCAACGGTTTTTCCCGTTTTAGTAAAACGAGGTTTCGTATTCTAGAAAATAGTGTTTGCTGTTTGTAGGCAACAGTATTTTTTGCTTTTTGGAATACCGTTTTATGGTTAAAGATATATTCAAAGTAGCCGTTAAGTGAGCATGCAGTTTTACTCCCGAAAATGTTGTTTTCAAGCTTTCGTAACGTTAATCACTTTACTGGGCTGCACGTCTGTTCTTGGGGCATCCAAAGATGTGACAGACATCCCTTTTGAAAACTTGGTCCAGACAGAAATCATCACTGCTTCCAAAATCGGTCAACAAATCAGCAATGCGCCTTCTGCAGTCAGTACCGTTACTGCGGAAGATATTCGCAAGTTCGGCTACCGCTCGCTTGCCGACATTATCAATAGCATGCGTGGGCTTTATACGACCAATGACCGTACCTATACCTACCTGGGTGGGCGGGGATTCGGCCGCACCGGTGATTATGCCGGGCGGGTGATGCTACTTATTGATGGATACCAGGCAAACGACAATCTTTATAACGCGGGCTATCTTGGTAACGATGGTTTGCTGGATGCAGAACTGATCGAAAGAGTTGAATATGTGTCGGGTCCAGGGGGGATCACATACGGGAACGGTGCATTTTATGGAATCATTAATGTCATTACCAAAAAAGGCAATGACATCAATGGCCTGCAGACAGGGCTGGATGCTGGAAGCTTTGGCAGCCAGAAAGAGCGTATTACCTACGGCAAGACATTCGATAATGGCTTGAACGTATTACTTTCAGCCTCGCGTTTTAATAGCGACGGGCAAACCCATTACTATCCCGAATTCGATTCCCCCGCCACTAATAACGGTCGTTCCGAAAACCTGGATGATGAGCGCAACCGGCGCTTTTTCGGCAAGCTGATTTTTGGTCAATGGACATTAAGTGGCGCGTTCGTGAGCCGCCGCAAAAGTGATCCGACAGCCCAGTTCGGGGCTGACTTCAATACAAATCCAAACTGGCTACAGGACAGCAATGGCTACGTAGACCTTAAATACGACGAGGACGTCAGTGAAGCACTTAAAGCCTCTTACAGGACATATTACGGCCAGTACCAATACCAGAGCCGGGCTGTTTTCAGCGGCGACCTATATTCAGATAAAAACCTGGGACGCTGGTGGGGCTCAGAGGCAAAATTCACTAATACAAATTACATCAACCACAAACTGCTCTACGGTGTGGAATACCGTAATGATTACCAGCAGGATTTTTACCTGCCTGATGCCTCCATCGAGAACAGTCAGTATCTCCTGAGTGGATATGCGCAGGATGAATATCAGTGGCGCAATAACCTCAAGCTGAACTTGGGTGCGCGGTATGATTATGGCGGTAAAAATGCAACGTTCGTCAGCCCCCGTCTGGCAGCTATTTATTCGGCAAATGAAGTCACTGATTTGAAACTCTCCTATGCATCAGCTTTCAGGAGACCGAATGCTTATGAGAAATATTATTCAGACCCTAGCTTTTTGGTGCCCAACAAAAATCTTCGGAAAGAAACCGTTAATGCCACTGAACTGGTCATAGAAAACCATCCGGATAACCAGACCAAGATTCAGAATTCGTTTTTTTATTACACTACGCATAACCTGATTGCCACTAACGATATTGGCGGGACAGGGATTTTGCAGTATGGGAACTTGAGCGACTCCAGCACACGCGGCGCAGACATCGAACTGGATCATTTCTGGAAGTCTGGTATTCACTTGAAAACCAGTTACTCATGGCAACTTGCTGAAGACAGTAATGGACAGTGGCTCGTGAATTCACCCAAGCATTTATTCAAATCCAACCTTTCTATGCCATTGTTAAGCAACAAGGTATACCTTGGCGTTGAATTGCAATCATTCGGGCGCCGGTTAACCGAGCAGCGCAACGACATCGCCGGTTATAGCCTGATGAATGTCACCCTATCTTCAACCAATCTCATTCCTCATGTGAATCTGAGTGCGACGGTACGCAATCTGTTTAACCGTGATTACGCAATTGCAGCATCGAGCTTCAACACTCAGGAAACTATTCTTCAAGATGGCAGGAACGTCTGGGTTCAGATGGTATATCAATGGCCATGAAGAAACTTTGCGCATTGTTTACTGCTGTCGCTTGTTGCTGTTATTGCAATCAGTTGGCTGCCGCCATTCCCGAGCTGGATATGCGTTCGGCTTACCTGTATAACTTCGCACAATTCGCCGACTGGCCGGCCAATGACCAACCCAGTTTCAATATTTGCACGCTAGAAAAGGTTGCCGAAAGCCTCAGCCCTGATGTACTGGCTAATAAAACGGTGCATGGTAAAAAAATAAAACTATCCCAGTTTTCTGAGTCTGCTGATATTACAGAATGCCAAATGGTGTATTTAAATACCCCTGATTCAAGCTATTCCGCAAAAATCGCAAAGAAGCTAAGCACTGAACATGTGCTTACGGTTGGAGAAGACGGCAGCGGCAACGGTCCGGGTATTATCAACCTGTCTGTTAAAAATAACCGTTTGGTGTTTGATATTGATCTGGCAAAAGCGCGCAAAGCAAATATATCCCTTAGTTCAAAACTGATCCCGCTGGCACAGAAGGTGCGTGAGTGATGATTTCCATTAGATTAAAAAACCTGTCTATACGGATTAAATTATTGCTGGCGCAAGGACTGGTGACTGTTTCTGCACTCATGGTGCTGTTAGCCATTGTTCTCGGTTACGGATATACCAGTTTCAGAAATGACTTATACAAAGACTTGGACACGCAAGCGACCATCATTGAGCGTAGCAGCAGTGCTGCAATTTTATTCGGCGATAAAAACACGACCAATGAAATCCTGTCCACGCTCAAATTAATGAGCAGCATTAACCGCGCTTACATATTCCACGAGGGTGCTTTATTAGCCAATTATGAAAAAGAGGGCATTGCAAAACCTCATCGCCAGTTGGATGGCAAAGTAATTCTTCAAGCACTGAAACATCAACGTTCCAGCTTCAACACGCATATGCTCATCAAAGATATTGTGTTCGATGGCCGCGTGATTGGTACACTTTTTATAGAAGCCAACCTGGATAAATTAAACACCCGATTGAGTCTGTTGATCCTGGCGGTAGCCATTGCTGCAATGATGGGGTTGATATTATCGCTGTTGGTTTCGATAAAAATTAACAAGTTTCTGACCCAGCCTATTTTGAGCTTGACCAGCCTTGTGGGCAAGGTATCAAATACCCATGATTATTCGGTGCGCAGTCATTTGCTGACTCAAGATGAGATTGGCAGTCTGGCCAAGGGTATCAACTCGATGCTGATCAGCATCGAACAAAGAGATGAACAGCTTGAAACTGAACTTGCCAAACAAAAAGAAACAGAAAAAGCACTGGATCGTCTGGCCTACTTTGACACAATCACACAGTTGCCGAACCGGCATTTCTTTAATCAACAATTACCTAAAAAAATTGCCGAAGCTGCCAGGTTTAACAAAATTTGCTGCCTGATGTTTATCGACCTGGATGATTTTAAAGTGGTCAACGACACATATGGTCATAGAATCGGAGATCAGTTACTAGCTGAAGTGGGGCAGCGACTCAAAAACAAGCTCAAATCGGGAGATGAAGTGTTCCGTATAGGCGGAGATGAGTTCGCCATACTCATATCTGACAACAATCAATTCTCACATGCGCGTGAATTAGCGACAAAAGTGATCCACGACTGTGCAGAGAAATTCATCATTAATAACAATGATTTATACATTGGAATCAGTATCGGCATCAGTGGTTCTACACAACCGACGATACAAGCGGCCGATTTATTGCGCTCTGCAGATAACGCAATGTACCGGGCAAAAAATGAAGGAAAGAATAATTTCAAATTCTTTTCTAAAGAAATTGATGACGAATCCCATTTCAGGCACTACCTGGAAAATGCACTCAGAGGCGCCTTAAGCCGCAATGAGTTTGAAGTGTTCTATCAGCCGATTGTCAATTTAAGAACCGAGCAGATCGTTGGCTTTGAAGCCTTGCTGAGATGGCACGAACCCATTTATGGCGATATTAGTCCTGCTGTATTCATTCCTTGTGCAGAGCGCATCGGCGTCATCTTGCCAATTGGCGAATGGGTATTACGTGAGGCCTGCCTGCAACAAAAACAGTTGCGCGATGAATTTGGCTTTGATTTCATCATGAATGTGAATCTTTCCGGCCGGCAGCTACGGGAGTTCGATGTTGTGCATAAAATCCTCGACATTGTGTCAGAGACAGGCATCAATCCGTCGTCGCTCAACATTGAGTTGACCGAGAGCGTGCTCATGGATAACTCCCAGTCTACGATAAATAAATTCCATGCCTTGCGGGCAGCAGGCGTGAGCATTTCAATCGATGATTTCGGGACAGGCTACTCATCCCTGAGCTACCTGAAGCGATTCCCGATTAACACGATCAAAATCGACCGCAGTTTTATTATGGACATAGCGCACGATTCCGAAGACCAGGCCATTACGCTTGCTATCATTGCGTTGGCGAACACACTGAAACTCACGGTGGTTGCCGAGGGGGTTGAGACCCAGGAGCAAAAAAGAATATTAAGATTGAATAATTGTGAAAAGGCACAAGGCTATCTGTTCAGTAAACCTTTACCGTCTACCGCTTTAAGAGATACCATCGAATCTTTCTTGCAGCCCCTGTATGATCAAACAGCATAGTTAAGCCTGATTCATATCCAGTCTTTTTTACGTTATGTTGGTCAATGATCTTGTCTGAATACAAAAGGAGTAAAGATGCGCAGTATCGGTAATTTTCTTTGGTTCATCTTTGGCGGCTTTTTTATGGGCCTGGCCTGGTGGTTTTTCGGTATTCTGGCCTTCATAACCATCATCGGCATCCCTTGGGGTAAGGCCTGTTTTGTCATTGGCCAATTCACCTTTTTACCATTCGGTCGGGAAGCAGTGAGTCGCAATGTGTTAACCCAGAAGGATGACATTGGCACCGGCACACTCGGCTTCATTGGAAACGTCATCTGGTTTATCTTTGCCGGCGTATGGCTGGCAGTCGGTCATATTGGCTCTGCACTGGCATGTTTTATCACCATTATCGGCATTCCTTTTGGCATTCAGCATCTGAAACTTGCTGTAATTTCACTCGCCCCAATTGGTAAAACAATCGTAACTAAATAGCTTTACCGGCAACCCACACCAGCATTCATGCAATCCGTCACCCTGCGTCAATTGACCCAGCATTTTAGCCATCCCGGACGGCTGGATGCCATTTACCTGCGTCCTGGTCGTGGTCAGCCCTGTTTGCAACAAGATCAGGCACAAGCCATTGCCAACCTTGGCTTACAGGGAGATCGCACAAGCTTACGCCAGTCATCGGCTCCGGATGGAAGTAAACGGCAAGTGACATTGCTGCAAGCGGAGCATTTACCAGTGATCGCAGCGCTCACGGGTCATTCACAGCTTGATCCGGCTTTGCTCAGGCGTAATCTGGTTGTGTCTGGCATCAATCTGCTTGCGGCAAAATCGTTATTTAAAGATCAGCCGTTACATCTATTGATAGGTGATGTGCTGCTGGAGGTCACTGGCCCTTGTGAGCCCTGCTCAAAAATGGAACAGGTGCTAGGGAAAGGTGGCTACAACGCCATGCGCGGCCATGGCGGTATAACGGCGCGTATTCTGCGCGGTGGTCTGTTAAGTATTGGCGATAATGTACAGGTCGTTGCAGGGACTGACACTCAGCAATCTTCCCTGCCCCTTTTCGGCAACGACTAGCAACTAGTTTCAACTGTCATTCAAGCGAACGCACTTTTAATAGACCAGTGCCTACTTTTAACTTTTCGGGCGCACAGTCTCAAGAGCAATTAAATCAATTGGCGAAAGTTATTTTGAGGTTCACTCTTGCCTTTTTCTTAATGCTTTTACAAATAGCTTAAATGCCGGTGATAATTGTCTGCGGCTCGGATAGTAGAGATGGTATCCAGGCAACTTAGGAATCCAATCCTCTAATATGGATATTAGCTGACCATTATCCAGATACGTTTGCACTTGGTCTTTTGGAAGAAACGCAAGTCCAAACCCGTCAAGTGCAGCCTCTAAAATCATCGTCAGCGTATTAAAAGATACTGTACCGTCTCCTCTAACTCTAATCTGGTTGTTTCCTTTTTTGAATGTCCAGATGTAGTTACCGCGTGAAGTGGATAATTTCAAATTGATGCATTGATGATTTGTAAGTTCCTGCGGGACTTTTGGCTTTTTATAATTTGAAAAATAAGCCGGCGAACCTACGATGACGATATCTATATCAGGTGAAATGCGAGTTGCTATCATATCCTTGTCAACATCTTCACCAAGACGAACGCCCGCATCATATCGTTCCGCAACAATGTCGGTTAGCCCATAGTCACATGTAATATCCACTTTGATCTCCGGGTATAGGGGTAGAAGCTCACGAAGCACTGGCCAAAGTATTGTTTGTGCGGCATGTTCTACCGAGGTGATACGGATGAGTCCTGCAGGTTTGTTACTAAGCTCGCTTAGCGCAGCTATGTTCGCATCTAATTCTTCAAGTGCTGGAGATAATGTTTGAAGTAAAAGCTCGCCTGCATCAGTTGGGGCAACGCTACGTGTAGTTCTCGTCAACAGACGCATGCCCAATCGCTCTTCGAGTCGCCTTATTATCTGGCTTAAAGCGGATTGGGATATACCCAGCTTAGCAGCCGCTTTCGTAAAACTACGCTCTTCCGCTACCGCCAAAAAAGCAGTCAAATCAGCCATCTCTTCACGCTTCATTCATTAGCCTTCCTAATAAGCTCATACACATTATGAGGGCTAATTTAATCAGTTGCAAAGTGCTATATTTCTGCAGGTTAAATTAACTAAGGAAGTGATATGAGTGAAAAAGTCGTGATTATCACCGGAGCTTCTTCGGGTATCGGACTTGCGACAGCTAAGTTATTTACTGAAAAAGGCTATAAGGTATATGGATTCTCAAGGACCAAAGTAGCGGATGTGCCATTTACCCAAATTATTACCGATGTAAATGACCAAAGTTCTGTTGATTCAGCAATTGAGGTTGTAGTTGAAGTCTCAGGACGCATTGATATCTTATTCAATAATGCAGGCATCTCGCTTTTAGGGGCCGCGGAAGAAAGCTCAATGGAGCAGATCAAGTCGGTCTTTGAAACAAATTTTTTTGGCGCAGTGCGTTTAACCAATGCCGTATTGCCCATCATGAGAAGCCAAGGTGCTGGCCGTATCATCCATACAAGCTCGGTGGCGGGTGTAGTGACCGGTCCATTCATGGCCTACTACGCAGCGTCTAAGTATGCTTTGGAAGCATATTCTGAATCTCTGGATCACGAAGTGCGCAAATTAGGCATCAGAAGTGTATTGATTGAGCCGGGGTTTATGAAAACCTCTTTAGGAAAACATAGTACGAAAGCCGACCGCCTACAGCCTGTATACACTCCAGCAAGAAAGCGTGTGGAACGCATTGTAGAAACAAGTCTATCAAGGGCACCAGAACCAGTTGTCGTCGCTAATCGGGTATTTAGTGTTTCTAATACGCGCTGCCCCAAGGTCAGGTATACGGTCGGCGCAGACGCAAAAATATTGACCAATTTAAAGAGATTATTGCCTGACACCTTTTTCGATTCGTTTCTGCGTTCAGCCTATCAAATGAACAGCAAATGATTCGAATCAAAAGTCGATGATTATGCAAACCATCTTAAATCAATCTACGAGAAACCTATGAAAAAAGTGCTTTTGATCAATGCGCACCAACCTTACGAGGGAATTTCCCCTGGCAATTTAAATGCGGCATTAGCCAAAGTCATCCAGGCAGAATTCGAGTCACAAGGTCATGAAGTAAAGCTTACGGAGATTGCCAAAGGTTATGACATCAATGAAGAGGTAAGTAAACATCTATGGGCGGACATCATCATTCTCCAGTCCCCTGTGTTTTGGTTCGGGAATCCGTGGATATATAAAAAATATGCTGACGAAGTCTTTATGGCGGGTCTGGTACAGCAGTCTTTACTTGAGGGTGATGGTCGTAGCCGTGACGACTCAAGCAAGCAATATGGCACTGGCGGCAAGCTGCAAGGGAAAAAATACATGCTTTCCCTGACGTGGAACGCACCCAAAGAATCTTTTGGTGATGAAAATCAATTCTTGTTTGCTGGAAAAACCGTCGACGATGTATTTGTGGCTAACACAGCCAACTACAAGTTTTGCGGTGTCGATATCGTGCCTTCATTTTCTTGCCATGATGTTGTCAAGCAACCGGATGTTGAAAATGATATCAAGCGATTAAAAAAGCATCTCAGAGATTTTTTTCTAGCTCCTGAACCGAGCTATAAAAATGGCCAGACACGTTTGGAGGCCTAATGGGTAATAAAAGTAATCCCGCTGAACCAGGTTCAGATTTAAGCCGCAGAGAGTTTGTGATCAGCGCAGTTGGTATAACGGCTGGGATCATGATGGCGCCCTCTATATTGGTCGCCACTCCTGGAACGAAAGAGATACATAAATTTGGAGAAAAGATGTCGATGAAAACACGCAAGCTAGGCAATATGGAAGTGTCTGAGCTTGGGGCTGGATGCATGAATTTGAGTGCCAATTACAATGTGGCGGTTCCTAAAGAGCAAGGCATCAATACCATCCGCAAAGCCTTTGAGAATGGTGTGACTTTCTTCGACACTGCTGAGGTTTATGGGCCCTACATTAATGAGGAGCTCGTCGGCGAAGCGTTACAACCATTCCGCGACAAAGTTAAAATCGCCACAAAATTTGGGTTTGCTATCGACGGGACCATTGCATTGAATAGCCGACCTGAGCATATTCGTAAAGTGGTAGAAGAGTCCCTCAAACGACTGCGTACCGACCGTATTGATCTATATTACCAACATCGCATCGACCCGAATGTGCCTATTGAAGAAGTTGCCGGAGCGATTAAAGATTTAATTGAACAAGGCAAGATCCTGCACCTTGGTCTTTCGGAGGCCAGTGCAACCTCGATTCGCCGTGCGCACGTCGTGCAGCCAGTAACGGCCGTCCAGTCCGAATACTCGCTATGGACAAGGAATGTTGAGCTAAATGGCGTACTTGCTACTTGCAAAGAGCTGGGCATCGGGTTCGTGCCTTGGTCCCCAGTCGGCCAAGGCTTCCTCACCGGCAAAATAGACACGAACACTCAGTTCGATGCGAAGGCAGACTTCCGTTCAGGATTCCCACGCTTTTCAAAAGAATATCTGCCTCTCAATATGCCTATCATCGAATGGATCAAAGGCTTTGCTGCAAAGAAAGGTGCGACGCCATCGCAAATTTCCTTGGCATGGTTATTGGCAAAGGGACCTAATATCGTTCCGATTCCAGGAACACGCAGTGAGCAACATTTACTCGAAAACCTGGGTGCACACCGTCTTGAATTAACAGCTGCCGACGTTCAAGAGATAGAAACTACAATCACCAAATTCCCGATCTTCGGTGACCGCATGGGTAAGGAGTTTATGAGCCAGATTGATTACACCATTTGATTCACACATTTGCCAGTCGGTTTGACGAAGCAGCGACTCACATCATGATGCGTTACCTCGTCTCCCTGACTCCCGCGTGCGCATCAGTTATAAGTGATAACAAAACCACCTCGGACATACTCGTCTGCCATCCAACCCGCTCGCGCGTCAATTGACCCAACGTTTTAGCCAGCACGGGCCGCTGTAAATTTAGCAGGTGATAAATAGAGCCGATGTCCAGACTCTTGATTGGTCACGTTGCCTTGCAGTAATAAACAGAGGGTGCTCACGATTTGGTTCAAGCTTCAGGGAATCTAAATCTATGAGCCCGGAGATATCACGAGGCAATTCTTTGTCAGTAATCCGCTCGATTGACACTTTTAATTCAGCACCAGGCAACTCTTTGGATACGAACTGCTGCCTGATCAAATCATCCCCTTTCAATTCCAGTTCAACTTCCGGGGCATGCACATAGGGCTGGGGCTCCAGGGGATCGCCTACTTTGATATAGCTATCGATACGAGAATACAATTTAATAGTGCAGCCAGCTAATTGCGAGACTTGCAACTCTATACTATCACTGTCTCCATTGGTGTCTGTACGGAACCCGAGCGTGGCAGCATCTTCACGACAGCAAAGCTGCTCCGGATGATCTAGTCCAAATACATTCAAATCGGTGATAGTAGCGCCTGTGATTCGAATTTCCCCAGTCCAGTAAGCGCCGCGATAGCGGTCTTTGATTCTGGCTCCCCCAATCCGGATACGGATGCGATCAGTAGACAAACCCAGCTCTTCATGTACATTGCGCGTCCAGATAAGTTGATCGCCATCATATAAACTGACTTCTTCCCAACCTTGGTCGCCCAATAGTTGATATTGCAATGGTCCACTATCATCTAACGAATACACATCACCCATCAGGTGTTTGCCATGACGTAAACTGGCGAAGCTTCTCTCGCCCGTCGTCGCAAATGTGTGGCGGGCACGCAGTGCTTTAGCTACGCCTTCTCTATCAAACTTTTCAGCCAATACCCCGGTCAAGCCGCCTTTAGAACCAAATACCGCTGTTGCCGGAACACCGCCGCCACAACGTCCCTGATGTTCATCGCTATTTGCTGCAGCCCCTACCCGGTAGCCGCGTTGTAGCGCTTCAGCATATACCCAGTGAAACTGACCCCAGGCAGAGCTCACTTCAATGAGTCTCTCCAGCTCCGGGTGATGCCAGTCCAGGTTGCAGCGACGGCCACCCACATGCGGCATCATCAGGTGACCCTCAGGATCATGTGCATAGGCTGCATACAGGTCATCCACCGGCCAGGCGCCAGGTTTCAGGGTGCCGTGCGTAAACTCGTTCCACTCAAATGAACGTACCAGACGACCATGCGCATCAAAGGGGAACAGGGGCTTGGTATCGCGTAAAAAGACGATATTGCGGTCACCACCGGCGCAGGAGTTTCCGCACCACTCTGTACCCGGGTAGCAGACGAAATGACCGGGTTCATTCAGGGCATGAATCAGCTCGACTGCTTTATCCCAGCGTGTTTCGGTGATATTGAAATCATTGGCGGTGTAGCCCAACACATCCAGGCCAGCGACATCACGACCATAACTCAGGTTATACAAGGTGTCATTCGTGCCCACCGTATCATCCGAATGCACATGCAAGTCTGCATAGAGCGGACGCAACGCCCCGACCTCTGCAGAAACGTTTACAAATGCCGTGGCTGGCGTCACAGCCGCCCCTTCCACCACGGCTAGTATCTTCCACTCCCCCTGGTGCGCGAGCCTGATATTCTCCAGACGTACGATAGCCCAGCCTTCTTCAGCCAATCTGAATGGAATCGTTTGCCCACTGCCGGTAGATGGAGAAATAAGATTTAACTCACCGGTTAACGGTAAGTTGCGGCAGGTATTGCCCCAGCTATCGTCTGCGCGAACGATAATATTAAATGGCTCTTCGCGATTGACCAGACGGGGAGTGATGACTTGCAAGCCAGAGGGGACGCCGGGAATGATATTGAGCAGGACGTCACCAGGGACTTCGGCAAATTTGGAACTGCCTAGCGGATCAATAAACAAGCGGAACTGAAAGTCTTTTTCGACGAAACTCTGCACCCTTGTGCCCGGGCCACCGTGGCGACGATCGCCTAACCGGATCACGATGCGATCTCCGGGGTTTAAATAGCCATCGACAACATCGACGATCACCGTTTTCTGGAAAGGCCTCTCGTGCCCTTTCTGATCAAACCTGACCTTGAGGCTTTGCACAGTCGCCGGGCTTTGGCCTGGCACCAGCTCACCGGCCAGATATTCAGCGGAGATGTAATTTGCTCCTGACGGCTGACTGGTTTGAAACAGTGCCCAGTCAGAATAAAATTTGAACGCCAGTTTAAGCCAGGCGCCATCGGCCAACCCAGATCCGCCCACTTCATAGGTCAGTACTAACTCGGCCCACTCGCCGGCGATGACTTCACGTCGATTGGCAGTCAGGCTACCCAGGAATGGTTTGCGCTTGTTGAGTTCGTATAAACCCTGAGGCGCGATGTAATGACCAGCTTCGGTTTTGGGATCAAATGTCTTCATACCATATCTCTATTAATTAACCCGCCAGGTTTGGTAGTGCTTCTCTATGCGCCTGAACACCAGCCTTTCCATCAGCCATGCAATGAGCCCGATGATGACAATGCCTAGCAGCACCTGACTGCTGTTACCGATCTGCCCACCCATTGAAACCATCCAGCCTATGCCTTTGGAGGCCCCTATCATTTCAGCAGCCACCAGCGCCCGCCACGCCTGACTAAAACCGATACGCAGCGCTGCGGTGACGAAAGGCAAAGAAGCAGGGATATAGACATGCCTGATGATTTGCACGGGGCTTGCGCCCAAGGTGCGTGCAGCACGCACCTCTCCGCCGCGTATGCTTTGTATGCCTTCTTGAATGGTGATCGCCATGGGGAAAACAGCTGCAATAAAGATCACCATGACGATAGACCAGTACCCCAGCCCGAAAATAATCATGGTCAGTGGCGCCCAGGCTACCGGCGGAATCGCCATAAACAGGCTGTTCAACGGCGAGATGAAATCACGGAACCTGTTTGATAACCCTGCCGCAGCGCCCAGCAGTATTGAAACAATGATGGCCAGAGAAAACCCGCCCAGCTCTTCATAAAGGCTGGCTTTCAGGTGCCCCCACAGACTGCCGTCATTGATCCAGCGCAGGGCTTCTCTGGCGACGTCCCATGGCTGCGGCAATATGTATGCAGGATAAAAACTGGCGACTATGCTCCAGCATAGGATCAGGAATGGCAGTGATAGCCAGCCCCAATTGAAATTCGAATGTCGTGCCATCGTCATTTATTCAAAGACTGCTCAGCTTTTTGCAGGAATGTGGTGTCGACAACTTGCTCGACTTTAAGCGGTTTATTAATGAAACCCAGGGAGAGTGAGTAATCCATCAGTCGTTGAATAAACTGCAAATCTTTTGTATCCAGGCGTGCTGACCAGCCCATACGCTTCCTGGCCTCTTGCAAGATATCCTCAGGTTTCACTGTCTTTCCGTTTACACCCTGAGTAGTCTCAAGCTTGAATTCCTGGGCAATGATCTGATTGGCTTCTTCCGGGTGGGACTGCAAAAATGCAATCGCTTTCAGATGCGCCTTAAGCAGTTTAGTCACGTCATCAGGCCGATTCTTCAGGGTGCTAGGCAAAGAGATAATCACGTACCATGGATACTGTGGCAGCTCTTTATTCACATCCAGTACCAGTTTGCTTGAGCCTCGCAACAGTGACTGGCTCACAAAGGGCTCCCATGAGAATGCAGCATCCACTTCATTATGCTCAAGCGCGGCATTCATATTGGCGGCAGGCATGTTGATGATAGACACATCCTGATCCGGTTCCAGTTTGGCTTTTTCTTTTAAGACATATCCGCGCAGCAAGACGTCCATGCCACTGCCTTTAGCCACACCAGCCAGTTTCTTGCCACGCAGGTCGCTCACCACATTAATCGGGCTTTTTGCATTTGCAATCACTGCCGCCTGCCCATAATTCACCTGAGCCAGGATTTTGCTTTCCAGGCCACGCGAGAACCAGTGGTAAACAGGTGGCGACCCTACATAAGCGATATCCAGATCCCCTGCTGCGACTGCCTGTTGCAACAGTGGACCATCATTGAAGGATTTGATATCCACATTCAGGCCTTCCGCGGCATAGAATCCTTTTTTATCCGCAATCACTGCCGGTGCGTTAGCCATCGCATACACCCAACCGATGCGCAACGGCTTTTCATCAGCCGCCATGGCAAATGCCGAAAAACTTAACAAAGCCACAGAAAAAACATAGGTGCTAATCGATTTTTTAAACATGTTGAATATTCCCTGAGTAAGTGTTTTCAGCACCTGCATCTACGTTTCCATCTGCGTGGATAACTTCAGATATAGTGCCCATTAAAGTGGTGCGGTGATCCAGAAATGCCGGAAGTTTGCGGGTTTCGATATTGGCGCGCGGACGCGGAATATCGATCGCCAGTTCGCTATGGATGCCCTGGGGTGCAATGCCCAGTACCACCACGCGATCCGACATAAAAATGGCCTCATCAATATCGTGGGTGATGAACAGCACGGTTTGCCCCAGCGCAGACCATAGCCGCAGGGTTTCTTCATTGAGATTATTGCGGGTGATTGCGTCCAGCGCGGCGAATGGTTCATCCATCAGCAGCAAGGCAGGCTCCAGTGCCAGGGCACGTGCCAGCGAAACCCGCTGCTGCATGCCACCAGATAACTGGTAAGGCAGTTTATCTGCCGCTTTATCCAGGCCGACCAGTGCCAGGTAATGCCTGGCTTTTTCTATTTGTTGCCTGGCATCCAGCTGCTTCTGCATCCTGAGGCCGAAGCGCACATTTTCCAGCGCACTCAGCCAGGGAAATAGCTGCGGGGACTGGAACACATAACCTAACTCCGGCATCTCCGGCCGTACCGCCTCGTCATTGATGCTGATCACGCCGGATGTGGGTTGCTGGAAACCTGACAGCAGGTTCAACAGCGTGGTCTTGCCGCAACCGGAAGGGCCTAGCAGCGAAACAAACTCGCCGGGTTTCACCTGTAGTGAAAATGCCTTGAATACCTCATGCCCATTCGCGTAGGAAAAACTGATATGATCGATTGACAAGGCAGCCGCGCGCCTGTGCCGGGCACCAGGAGAAGGGCTTGCTGAAGAATGATGAGTTGCCATATGCGATCAACAGTGTAAAATTTGTGCAAATAATACAAGTTAATACAAGTTGGCACAAAGAATAAAAAAATATATTCTTATAACTGATTTATCTATCGCTTTAACTATTCAACCCTGACAAAGATAGCGCTACGTTGAAACACATATTGCCAACCCTGATCCGGGATAATCCGACTTCTTTATATCTGCAGATCGCATCGCTTTTGCGTGAAGAAATCAGCAGCGGCCTGTATGAGCCTTCAGGAAAACTGCCTTCGGAATCTGAATTGCGTACCCGCTTTGGTGTCAGCCGCATTACCGTCAGGCTGGCGCTGGATCAGCTGGTGGAAGAAAAAATCGTAGAACGCAAGCAGGGCAAGGGCACTTATGTGTTCAACAAGCAGTTAAGCCATGGGCTGGATACCTTGCGCAGCTTTCATGAGTCATTGCTTATCCAGGGCCTGCAACCAGAGATGCGTCTGATTGGCCACCAGCTTGTGGATATCCCGGAAGCGTTAAAAGCCGTGTTCACTAACGATAGCAAACAAACCCTGCTGGTCGAGCGTTTGCACCTGGTAGATGGCCAACCGATTGCTGTGGGTAAAAGCTACCTGCTGGCAGAGGTGGCGTCTGTCAGCCGGGACAAGATAGAACACCAGCCCAGCTACCTGGCCATAGAATCGGTGACAGGGCAAAAGGTAGTCAGAGCCGATCTGTCAATTACTGCACAATTGGCGGATGAAAAATATGCCAGTCTTTTACAAATCAAGCCTGGCATGCCGTTATTGATCATGAAAAGATCGTCCTATCTGGCAGACAATATTTGCTGTGACCATTCACTGTTCCATATCCGTCCGGAACATTATGAGTTTGTGGTGAGCAGTTATTTCAAGCTGAATTAGCCACTTTATATACAGTCGCCACTAAAGATTTATTCAGACCATGATCTCATCTCAATATGTCAGAAGCGTCAGCCTGAAACGCGAGGAGATTGCGTCTTTTGAGCATTACCCGTTCTGCTTATCTGCCGTCAGCGCGCTTCACACGCTGGAGCTGCATCCCAAAATCACCTTCCTGGTAGGTGAAAATGGCTCCGGAAAATCAACATTGCTGGAAGCCATGGCGGTTTCGTTAGGGTTTAATCCTGAAGGCGGCACCAAAAATTTCCGCTTTGGTACCAGAGCGTCGCATTCCAAACTGAATGAATATATCCGCGTTGCCAAAGGCATCCGCCAGGCTAAGGATGGATTTTTCCTGCGCGCCGAAAGCTTTTTCAATGTAGCCACCGAAATTGAAAACCTTGATGCAGCGCCTTCTTTCGGCCCACCTGTCATTAATTCTTACGGTGGCCACTCCTTACATGAACAGTCACACGGCGAATCTTTTCTGGCGTTGATGATGCACCGTTTTGGCGGCAAAGGGCTGTATATCCTGGACGAACCGGAGGCAGCACTTTCCCCGCAGCAGCAACTGGCAGTGCTCTCCCGCATCCATGACCTGGTCAATGACGACTCGCAATTTATCATCGCTACCCATTCGCCCATCCTGATGGCTTACCCGGATGCCTGGATATATTCCTGCTCTTCAGCCGGGCTGGTACGCACGGAATATAAAGACACCGAGCATTACCAGATTACACATGATTTCATCAATCACCCGGAACGGATGCTAAAGGTACTTCTGGATATTTAAATACCGAACACTGGCAGCGATTGCTGCGGGGATGTGGTTAGCTATCCAAGTCAAACCTGATCAGGTATTTTCCAGCCGGTTGGCGAAACCGTGATTCACATCACGATGTTTGGCTTCATCCGCCCTGACCACCATCACCACATCGCGCAATCGTGCTTCTTTAGGCAGATTCCAGTATTCAATCGCAATCTGGGGCGCAGGGACGTTTTCGTATTTTCCGGCATCTATATCTGCTAGGTACTCGCCATAACTGTAAATCGCTTCTTCTTCAAGATAACCTACAATCCGGTGCGCCACTTTTGAAGAAAATATGTAGAGCACAAAAAATAAATTATAGAAAATGCCTTGCGCAATGATAACCAGCACCCGTTCCAGCAAACTGGGTTTGGCGATCTGCACAAAGGTGAGCAGATGCATGCGCTCGTTTTCAGCTTCATCCAGCAAGGTATTGATCCAGCCATCATCGTTTTCCATCCGCCGCAGGGAGCGTAGATGTTGTAAAGCACCACCGACCATCCCAGGCACAGCAGCCACCGTTTCAAGTACTACCGCCCTATGCCCGTACCGGCCTGAAAAGAAGGCGTCGGCAAAAAACCGCATGAACTTTACCACCGCCAGGGCAATGTGGTCAGCAGCAGTTTGTGGGTCATGATGTGGCAAGGCAGTTTCGTTATCATTCATGATGGATGGCCATTCTATTAGGTCGATTTATGCCTGCAAACTAAGTGTGACAGGGATGGATTTTGCGGCAGGGACCATGCTTTTTTTGGCATGATGCCATAGAGGCATCAGAGGATTGCACTCAGGAAAATATCCGGCAACACTGCCTATCGGCAAGTCGTAAGTGGTCAATCGCAGGTTCTCGACTTTACGCACCACCCCATCGTTGCAGGCAGTAGTCACGGTGACCAGGTCACCGTCTTTAAAGCCATGTCCGCTGATATCTTCCTCGCTGATGAACAACACCTTGCGGGTGCCATAAACGCCCCTGAATCTATCGTCAAGGTGATAAACAGTGGTGTTGAACTGACCGTCACTACGGATAGTGAATAACCTCAACGGACCTTCAGTTTCAAAAATCCTGGTATCGGGATCCGCAGTTAAATCATCCGGGCAGATAAAATTCGCTTTTTTATTGCTGGTGTTCCACTCCCGGTTTACCACAGGCATAGGTCGTCGGAAACCGCCCGGCTGCCATTGCCGGGATTCAAAGTCCGGGAAGATGCTCGGATAGGTCTTTTCAATCGCTTGCCGGATCAGGGAATAATCAGCCGCCCAGGCATGCCAATCCACATTTTTCTGGTCCGGGAATATGGCAGCTGCCAGCCTGGCGACGATCTGGGTTTCAGATAACAGAGCTTCACTGGCGGGTTCGGCCTGGCCACGCGAACCATGCATGCAACCGGTACTGTCTTCCACTGAAACGGTTTGTTCTCCGGTTGCCTGCCTGTCAACTTCAATGCGCCCTAAACAGGGCAACAGATAGGCCACTTCGCCGTGGATGACATGACTTCTGTTGAGTTTGGTCGCAATATTGACTGTCAGCCGCAGATTGCGCCATCCGGCTTCCATTTGATTTGTTTCAGGCACCGCCCTGAGGAAGTTTCCGCCTAGACTGATAAATGCCTTTACAGACCCGTCAATAATGCCTGCACAGCTTTCAACAGTGTTGAGGCCTTTTTCACGCGGCGGCTCAAAATGGTAAAGCTCAGCCAGTTTATCCAGTGGCGCCAGTTCGGGTTTTTCAGTTATGCCTACGGTGCGTTGCCCCTGCACATTCGAATGCCCCCTCACCGGACATATGCCTGCACCCGGCCTGCCCAGATTGCCGCGCAACATTAATAAATTCACCAGCATTTGTACGTTGTGCACACCGTTGCGGTGCTGGGTCAGCCCCATGCCAAATATGCCGATCACGGCTTTGGCCTGACTATATATCCGGGCAGATTCCTCAAGCTCAGACCTGGTTAACCCTGACTCTTGTTCGATATTCTGCCAGTCAGTCTGGCGTACATATGCTGCAAACGCTTCGATTTCTGACGTGTGGGTCTGGATAAAATCGATATCGAGGATCCTGTCTGAATTTGAGGCTATCGCTAGATCATCCAGTTCAAACAGCGCTTTGCAAAGCCCGGTAATCGCGGCAATGTCGCCGCCTGGTTTCACTTGATGATAGTGGGTGCTGATCACCGTTTCCTGCCCGGTAAGCATTTGCACAGGCGATTGCGGATTAGTGAAACTGACCAGGCCGCGTTCGCGCAAAGGATTGAAGGTGATAATCGGTATGCCGCGTTTGCGGGCATCCTGCAGGTCATGCAGCATGCGTGGGCTGTTGGTGCCCACATTCTGCCCGAAAAAAAGAATACAGTCTGTCTGCTCAAAATCCTTTAGCACCACGGTGCCAACACCGACACCAATACTTTCCTGCAAGCCGACCGAGGTGCTTTCATGGCACATATTGGAGCTATCCGGCAAATTGTTAGAGCCGTACATGCGCACCATCAATGCATACAAATAAGAGGTCTCAAGAGAGGCTCTTCCGGAGGTATACCAGACGGCAGATTTAGGATCCAGCGGTTGCAGTTCCTGGGCAATCTCTTTTAACGCTTGCTCCCAGCTGACTTCGAGATAGCGATCCGTGGCAGCATCCCAACGCATGGGCACGGTCAGCCTGCCGCGCGCTTCCAGTTCGTGGTCACTCCAGGATTCCAGCTCTGACAAGGTATGCTGCTTGAAAAAATCGGCATCCGCCCGTTTGGCAGTGATCTCCCAGGCGGTCGCCATGGCGCCGTTCTCACAAAATTCAAATGGATGCGGCTTTGCCGACTTTGCCCATGCGCAACTGACACAGGCAAAACCATTCACCTTGTTTTGTGCTGCCAGCGCCTTCGCGCCTTTGAACGGAATATGTTCTTTTAATAATACGGTTGAGACCGCTTTGACCGAACCCCAGCCTCCTGCCGGGCCACCGGGTTCTACAAAATGCGGTTTGCTCATACCTCTTCCAGCGAATTGATCTCCCCCATCGGGCAGCCATTGAACTGCTTGCGGAAAGTGCTGGAGCCTTCATAAGCATGGCGGCGTGCACGCATCACTGAGCCCAGGGGCCGATGGTCCTGAATCCCGTTCCACGGGCTGAATGACAACCTGTCTTCAATCTGCGGAAAGGTAGCGTCATCCCAGGAAACTTGTGGCGCAGCTTCTAGAGTGGCTACTGTAATGTACGGACTTTGTTCCTCAGGCCACACTACGGATGCGTCTTCAATCGGCATTGCTTCGATATCAGTACATAGTTGTACACGCAGTTCCCATCTGGCGGTATTCGTTTTGAAAAATGCGGAAACAGCTTCCCTGATGCCATTTTCCTTACCATCCTCCAGCGGTGCATCTTTCAGTGCGGTCAATTCAGGAGCAACAGGTACCAACGATAATTTCGCCATATATTTCCCATACAGCACTGGCACTTGCGTGAAGAAAGTTTCACCCAGGATATTGGTTTCCGGATGGCCGCCCATGCTTTTAATGGTTGGACTTTCACCGCCCACACTTTCAATGATCTTCTCGGTACCGCGCAAGGCTGCAGACAATACTTTCTTTAGGCCTTCAGCCTTATCCGTGGTTTTCGCCAGCAACTTCAGGCTAGTCAAAAAACTTTTGGCATCCGGTTTCAGAAAGGCCGGACCGTTCACCATCAGGAAATCCTGTGTCCTGCTGGTAAGCTCACCCGTCAAACGCTCGCCTTCAACCCCCATCACCTTGATGGCAATGCCTCTGGGCGTAGAAACGCTATCGTCCAGAATATCGCCTGGGCTGGTAGAGAATCGCAAGACGGCCGCATAAGTACCCGCTGCAGCAAAAATACCCTGTTTCAAATAGTCCGGAAGGTCATCCTTGATCACTAATTTACCGCGAATCAAACCATGTGGTTTTGCATGCACACTGCGCACTGCCCTGCCATAATCTTTTGAAGTGATATCTGAAATTTCCTGCAGGGTTTCGACCAGTTCTGTGATCGTTTGCCCTTCATCTTCCTGGAGCTTTTCATAATCAGGTTGATAAACGAGTGGGTTTAAGCTGGTAGGGGTATTCATAGGATCCTTGAGTTTGCTATTTTATGTTTTAGAAGTAATCAATGAAGCGCTGGTAACCTATGCATTAGAATTTTTATCCATGCGCACGACTATCCGTCACACTCTCATTTGAATGTAGGACGTGGCTGACGAGAAATGACTATGCGGATAAACAATACCGCTAATTGAGATATGAGGCTCTAGGACGATATGGCCTTCGCAAGGCCGAGGATTTCAAGAAAGACAGGCTCTTCAAAGCCGGGAGGAAATATTAACCAGAAGTTAACGTAAAAGACGGTAGTTTTGAATAACAGTGAAACACAGGGCGAGCCAGGCTATCCCTTCCAGAAATGCTGCCAGCACATCACTCAGATAATGCGCGCCCAGATACATCCTGCTAAACGCCACCAGCACAACCAGACAGAAAGCAATCAAGAGTATGCAGAAAGTCCGGCGCCATGAATGCGCTTGTGAAATCAACAGTGCTGCCAATACACCATAGAAAACGGTACTGGCAACCACATGGCCGCTGGGAAAACTGTATGTCGTGAGAGTGACGAGCGGGTGATCGAAAGATGGGCGCGCCCGGTGAAATACTTGTTTTGCCAGCAGATTCAGTAACATGCCGCCTTCTACACCGAGCACGACCGCCCACATGGCATACCAGCGTTGTTTCCACATGAAATAAATCGCTATCAACGCGGCAAAAGAGCTGAGCACCAAAGGATCATGCAGGTGAGTCACAACCAGCAAGAAATGTGTGAGAAGTGGCGTGCTACGTTCGTGCAGCCATTGAGCAAGATTCACATCGGTGATTGTCAGCGCGCCAGCACTGACGACATTTTCCGCAATAAGCGCAAACAGCGTTCCCGCGCTGAGCAGCACTATGATGCTGATTATTAAATACAGGCGTAGTGATTGCTGATGCGGTTGCAGCATGGCAAGGCTCCACTATTCTGCATGACGGGCTGATGGTGAGCGAGGACTCGACATAACCTGGCAAATCCTACAACTTGCCTGGACAGTTGGGTCAAGGGCCATGCCGGACATGAACTACGACAGCTCAAGTAACTTGGTTTCTGCAACCATGAATCGCGACGATGTTACATCAAAATCCCAGCGTTCGACCTGGCAGCGACGTGGCTGTGTTGCGTCATAACGGATCAGATTCACCGAGTTCGGCTTGCCTTCACGTACGCGTTTGGATACGGCAGTCCCTGCAGAGAGTGTCCACAGCGAACGCGTCACATCCGGCAATGCTAAGCCCAGATTACGCACGTAGGCCAGATGGATATGCCCGCTTAAAATCAGGTCTGCGCCTGCTGCTGCCCAGGCTTTGATGGCTTGCTGGTGGCCATGTAGCAAATTCTCTTTATCACTTTCCCGTTCGACGAATACCGGCTGGTGCACTGCCACGATACGCAATTGATCCGGAGAGGCGCGCTGTAATTGTTGGGAAACATGTTCTATCTGTTTAGCAGAGACTTCGCCATCGGCGTGACGCCACGGCCGGGTGGCATTAACGCCTATCACCAGTACATCGTGATTCGAAAATTGCGGCTCAAGCGTATGCCCGAACACGCGGCGGTAATTACCATACGGCTTAAACACTCGCGCAAAAATATTGAACAGGGGAATATCATGATTGCCGGGGATCACCAGCTTTACAGGCGCAGCCAGTGCGTCGATAAAACGACGGGCGGCGGCAAACTGGTCGCGCCGTGCGCGCTGGGTGACATCGCCGGACAGGATGGCGATATCAGGGCGCACTTCCTGCGCAAGCTGCAATAGCGCACTCGTTACCTCTGGTTTCTCGGTCCCGAAATGCGTGTCGGAAAGATGGAGGACCACACTCAAGCTTCAACTCCTGCCGAAACAGGCACGACGAGCCGCAAACACTTTGGCCCGACGCGGAATGTCAACGGCGGCTGCATTTGAGAGATTTCTCCATCCATAGCCACTTTCACTGAACGTTTTTTGTGGCGCGACAGCGGTTCAACGACCAGCTCGCGGCAGGCAAAGTGGGTGACTTCCGGCGCTTTGCTCAGTATGCCCAGCATGCCATGGAATGCCACGCCTATGCGTTCGCCGGCGTTCATTGGTGGCAGTGCAATGATGGCAAGCTGTCCATTTTTAACGCTTTCAGCTTCTTCGGCCAACCCGATATCAGCCAGTTGCAGCGAATTGTTACCCACTAATATGGTGGAGGCAGGAATCACATTCTCGCCACTCTGCTCTTCCCCGCCGCGATACTCAATGCGTAGCAGCATCTTGATATCGCGTTTTAGCAAAGTAAGAAATGCCGCGAACTTGGCAACGATACGGCTACGGCCATGCTGCTGTTTCAGTTTTTCACGGTCGGCGAGCAATTGTGGATACAGGCCCAGGCTGGCATTCACCAGGAACACCTGGTCATTCAGTTGCCCTACCTGTACCTGCCGTTGATTCCCCTCGCGTATTCCGGTGATCAATGCCTGGGCGGCCAGATCCACTTCTTGAGGCACCTCATTGTCACGCGCAAAATAATTGAATGTGCCTAGTGGCACAATGCCAAACGGCAAATCTGCTGCCAGCACTTCCTGTGCGACAAAACGGATGGTGCCATCTCCACCCGCTGCCGCTACCACACCATGACTTTGGCTGGCCTTCTGGATCGCCTGTTTGGTCATTTCAGACAGGTCGCCCGGGCGGCGGCAAAGAAACAATTCATAGGGTTGGTTGGCTTCTGCGAACAATGTTGCCAGCTTGTTTGAAACTGTCTCTGCATTTTTAGCACCCGAACCTGCGTTGAGGATGACAAATAATGGAGGAAGTGGATAGTCTGGATGCTCTGCAGAATGAGCTTGTGGCGCGAGTGAGTTGGTCATGATATTGAATATACAGAAATTCCTGCATGAAGTTTCATTTCTCCCAAAACTATTCTCACGGTTGTTATTCTCACGGAAAGTTTTTGTAAAAAATGAATTCAGCGCGACTGGCAATTATTGATGCAATCAATGATGAATTTTAATCTGATGCCAATGTCGTATGTGTTCCATTCAATTTAGGAAACGATATGCACGTAAGCTTTGAAGTCGCACAAGAAATCATTGAAAAAGCAGTTGAGAAGTCCAAGCAGATAGGCGTCAAGATGTGTATCGCCGTGCTGGACTCGGGCGGCAATTTAAAAAGCTTCACTAGAATGGATGATGCCTGGGTGGGCAGTATCGATATTGCCATCAAAAAAGCCAAGACCGCCTGTTACTTCGCCATGCCTTCTGGCGAGATCGGTAAGCTTTCTGTGCCCGGCTCCCCTTTATACGGTATTGAGCACTCGAATGACGGATTGATTACTTTCCCCGGTGGCCTGCCTATCGTGGATGAAGAAGGAATCCTGATTGGCGCCATCGGTGTTAGCGGTGATACCGTAGAAAATGATCACTTGGTGGCACAAGCCGGTGTGAATGTCGCTGGCGTCTGTGACGTGCCTAAACACCCTTGGCGTACGTGATTTACACACCATGAACAGCGCCTGGTAAGTGTGGGTTTAGCGTCACTTACCAGGTAGCCCCCTAGCAACGCTTCCTGAAACCTCTCATCAAATCCATACTTTCGTCAGTCATTGTCTTACCTGCCTGTAGGCAGGTATTTACCATTTCATTTTTTATTTAAGTATGCGGAATCGAATTGCAGTTCCGCTGTCACATCTGCATGTTTAAACCTCAAAAATCAGACAGGCATTGAGTCCCATGGAACTAGTGATCGCGCGCCCTGAGGGTTTGTATTGCCCGCCCGGCGATTTTTATATCGACCCCTGGCGCCAGGTGGAGCGTGCAGTGATTACGCACGGTCACGGCGATCATGCGCGCACCGGCCATCAGCATTACCTGGCAGCGGCAGCTGGTGAAGGTATATTGCGCAAGCGCCTGGGTGCAGATATCAATCTGCTGACACTGGAATACGGCGAAAGCGTCAATCATCACGGCGTGAATCTGAGCCTGCATCCCGCCGGACATGTGCTGGGTTCTGCCCAGGTGAGGCTGGAATACAAAGGCGAAGTATGGGTAGCTTCAGGCGATTACAAAGTGGAGCCTGACGGCACCTGTGCGCCGTTTGAAAGTGTGCGCTGCCATACCTTTATCACCGAATCCACCTTTGGCCTGCCGATTTACAAATGGCAGCCGCAGGCCGAGATTTTTGCCGATATCAACCAGTGGTGGCAAAGCAATGCCGATAACAATCGTACCAGCGTGCTGTTTTGCTATTCGTTCGGTAAAGCGCAGCGGCTGCTGTCAGGTCTAAACCCGCATATCGGCCCTATCCTGGTCCATGGCGCGGTCGAGCCGTTAAACAGGGTCTATCGCGAGGCTGGCGTGCACCTGCCTGCCACGCAATACGTGGGCGAGATGCAGGATAAGTCACAGATAGGCAAAAGCATCGTGCTGGCTCCACCCTCGGCACAAGGCACGCCATGGATCAAACGCTTTGGTGATTATTCGGATGCATTCGCAAGCGGCTGGATGCAGTTACGTGGCACACGCCGGCGCCGTGGTGTAGACCGTGGCTTTATCATGTCAGACCATGCCGACTGGCCTGGTTTGCAAACTGCTATCCAAGCCACTGGTGCTGAGCGCGTGTTCGTCACCCATGGGCAGGTGCACCCCATGGTGCGCTGGTTATGCGAGCAAGGCCTGGATGCGCAAGGGTTTGTGACCGAATACGGGGAAGAAGCGGCAGAGGCGGAAACCGATTTATCCCCTGAAACAGGTACATCTTCCGAAACTTCACCTGAAGCCAAGTTGCCGCCCGAGACAGAAGGCAGCGAGCATATGAATATAGCAAAGGCGACTGTTTGAAAGCGTTTGCCGATTTATACAGCAAGCTGGATGCGACCACCAGTAGCAATGCCAAACTGGCTGCGTTGCGCGATTATTTCCTGCTGGCCTCTCCTGCCGACGCTGCCTGGGCCGTCTATTTCCTGTCTGGCGGACGCCCGCGCCAACTGGTTCCCACCAAGCTTTTACGTGAACTGACTCTCACCGTATCCGGCCTGCCGGAATGGCTATTTGAGGAAAGCTACCATGCTGTGGGCGACCTGGCGGAAACCATGGCCTTGCTGTTGCCTGAATCCGTGCACAATTCAGAGGAAGGGCTGGCGACCTGGGTAGAAAGCAAACTATTGCCACTACGCGGCCTGCCACCTGAAACATTGACCACACAGTTATTGCCCCTGTTACAGCAACTGGATAAGCGCAGCCAACTGGTGTGTATCAAGCTCATCACCGGCAGTTTCCGTGTTGGTGTCTCCAAGTTACTGGTCACGCGCGCACTGGCTGCGGTGGCAGATATAGATGCAAAGCGCATTGCGCAACGCCTGGTCGGCTATACAGACCTTTCCGCACGTCCGACTGCCGAGGATTATTTGAGACTGATCGCGCCGCTGAGTGAAGAAGGTGACGAGCGTAGCGAAGGCCAGCCTTACCCTTTTTTCCTCGCGCATCCTTTACAGCTACCGACTGACGAGTTTGAAACTGCTATCGGCAGCCCGCAAGACTGGTTAGTGGAATGGAAATGGGATGGCATCCGTGCGCAGCTGGTCAAACGCGACGGCCAGCTATGGGTATGGTCGCGCGGTGAAGAACTGGTGACTGACCGTTTCCCTGAATTGAATGTACTGGCGGCAGCCCTGCCGGATGGCACGGTGATCGATGGCGAGCTGGTGGTGTGGAAACATGCGCCTGCGCCTGATGTTGAAGTTGACCCGGAGCAGATAAAAGATCAAATCGCCGACCAGCCTACGCCCCAAAGGACCCAAGGACAGGTTCAACCGTTTGCCTTACTACAACAACGCATAGGCCGTAAAACGTTAACCGCTAAAATCCTTGAAAACCTGCCGGTGGTGATCCTGGCTTATGACCTGCTCGAATGGCAGGGTGACGATTGGCGCGAGCAACCGCAGTCCGCCCGCCGTGACCAACTGGAAAAGGTTGTTCTGACCTGCGACCAGCCGCAACTGCAACTATCGCCTTTAGTGAGCGGTGACAGCTGGCAAGACCTTGATCGCCAGCGCGAAGCATCACGCAGCCTGGGTGTGGAAGGCTTTATGCTCAAGCGCAAAGATGCGCAATATGGCATTGGCCGGACCAAGGATGTCGGGGTGTGGTGGAAGTGGAAGATTGAGCCGTATACGGCGGATGCAGTGCTGATCTACGCGCAGACCGGCCATGGCCGCCGCGCCAGCCTGTATACCGATTACACATTCGCGGTGTGGGACAGTGGCCAAGAAAATCCGGAGCGGAAACTGGTGCCATTTGCCAAAGCCTATTCCGGCCTGACCGATGCTGAAATGCGGGAAGTGGATGCGGTTATCCGCAAGACCACGGTTGAAAAATTCGGGCCGGTGCGCAGTGTCAAACCGACCCTGGTATTTGAGTTAGGCTTTGAAGGCATTTCTTTAAGCGGACGTCATAAAAGCGGCATCGCCGTGCGCTTCCCGCGCATGCTGCGCTGGCGGCAGGATAAGCCTGTGGCAGAAGCCGATACCTTACAGACTTTGCAGGCCTTGTTACCGCAGGTTTCACGCCCTGAAACTAAACAAGAAGCGGCTTTGCCATGACCCTGGAAGCCACGACAGAATCGACGCTGCATGATGAGCCCACTGAAAAGCCAAAACGTAGTGCTTTCCAGTTAAGCCGGCAATGGTTTGCCACGCATCAATGGCAGCCATTCCCGTTTCAGAAGGATGTTTGGCAGGCAGTGGCAAATGGTCAATCCGGTATGCTGCACGCAACCACCGGCGCCGGTAAAACCTATGCGGTATGGATGGGAGCGATTGAGCGTTTCGCTCTCACAAAACCGAAGGCACCTGCTAAACATTCAGAGACTGCTGCTGAAAAACCAGCCAAACGAAAAATAGTGATGCAGCCGCTGACTGTATTATGGATCACGCCCATGCGTGCCCTGGCCGCAGATACCGAGCGCGCATTGATTGCCCCGATCAATGAATTAAACCTTGATTGGAGCATCGGTTTACGCACTGGCGACACCAACAGTGCCGAGCGTTCACGGCAATCAAAACGCCTGCCGACCGCGCTGATCACCACACCGGAAAGCCTGACGCTTTTGCTGACGCGGCCAGACGCGGCTGAGACGTTTAACAGCCTGAAAATGGTGGTAGTGGATGAATGGCACGAGCTGATCGGCAACAAGCGCGGCGTGCAGTTACAGCTGGCGCTGGCGCGGCTACGTCGCTGGCAGCCCCAGCTAATCACCTGGGGCTTGTCGGCGACGCTGGGTAATTTGCAGCATGCCATGGAAGTACTGATTCCTAAATCTAGTCCAGAGTCATCCCAACCTGTACTGGTGCAAGGCAAGCTGGCGAAAGATTTATTGATCGATACCTTGCTACCACCCGGCATTGAACGCTTTCCGTGGGCTGGACATTTGGGTTTACGCATGCTGCCGCAAGTAGTGGAGCAGATTGAATCCAGCCCGAATAGCCTGATCTTCACCAACACCCGCTCGCAATGCGAGATCTGGTACCAGGCCTTACTTGAAGCCCGCCCGGACTGGGCGGGTTTGATTGCATTGCACCACGGCTCACTGGACAGGAATGTACGTGAATGGGTGGAAAAAGGACTTAAAGAAGGCACACTCAAGGCCGTGGTCTGCACCTCCAGCCTGGACTTGGGCGTAGACTTTCTACCGGTAGAACGCGTATTGCAGATAGGCTCGCCCAAGGGCGTGGCACGCCTGATGCAGCGTGCCGGACGCTCGGGCCATGCGCCAGGCCGCGCTTCGCGCCTGACTGTTGTGCCTACGCATAGCCTGGAGCTGATCGAATCGGTAGCGGCGCAGGATGCGATTGCCGCACGCAATGTCGAGCCACGCGAATCACCGCAAAAGCCTTTAGATGTACTGGTGCAGCATCTGGTGACGATTGCACTGGGTGGTGGCTTTATCTCAGAAGATTTGCTGGCAGAAGTGCGTAGCTGTTACGCCTACCGGCACTTAACCGATGAAGAATGGCGCTGGGCGCTGGCGTTCGTGCAGCACGGTGGCGAATCACTGACCGCTTACCCGGATTACCGCCGCGCAATACCAGACGAGAACGGTGTCTGGCATGTACCGGATGCGCACCTGGCTCGGCGGCACCGTATGAGCATAGGCACCATCGTCAGTGATTCCAGTATGGTGGTTAAATTCTGGAGCAAAAGTGCCTCCGGTAAGAGCCTTGGTTCGGTAGAAGAAAGTTTTATCGCCCGCCTTAAACCCGGTGACTACTTCCTTTTTGGCGGGCGCCTGCTGGAACTGGTACGTGTGCATGAAATGACCGCTTATGTCAGCAAGGCCACCGGCAAAAAAGCCGCCGTGCCGCGCTGGAATGGCGGGCGTTTGCCGCTGTCTACCGAGCTTGCCAATGCCATGGTCGCGCGTATGGATGCCGCGGCGCACGGCCATTTCGATGGCCCGGAAATGCAGCTGATCAAACCTTTGCTACAAGTGCAGAGCAACTGGTCCGCGTTGCCGACCACCCTGAACTTGCTTGCCGAATCTATGCACTCGCGTGAAGGCTGGCATTTGTTTCTGTATCCTTACGCCGGGCGCAGCGTCCACCTTGGGCTAGCCAGTTTACTGGCCTGGCGCGCAGGCAAGCACCAACCAAATACCTTTTCCATCGCCGTGAATGACTATGGGCTCGAACTGCTTTCCGCGACAGCGGTGGATTGGGACGCGTTATTAACAAAAGACATTTTCACAACCGACCACTTGCTTCAGGATGTCATCGGCAGCCTGAATGCGGGCGAACTGGCACAAAGGCGTTTCCGCGAAATCGCGCGTATTTCCGGACTGGTGTTTGCCGGTTTTCCAGGCGCGCATAAAAGCGCCAGGCAGGTGCAGGCTTCATCCAGCCTGTTCTTTGATGTGTTCCGCAAATACGATCCCAACAATCTATTGCTGACGCAAGCGCAGGAAGAAGTGCTGCAACAGGAGCTGGAAATGGCGCGTTTGTCAGCCACCTTGCAACATCTGCAAAGCAAGCAAATACAATTAATGCATATCAAACGGCCGACGCCGTTTGCGTTTCCTTTGCTGGTCGAACGTTTCCGCGAAAGCAGCAGTTCTGAAAAACTGGCTGACCGGATAGCACGTATGGTGGCCGACCTGGAAAAAGCCGCTGGTGCTGGCGCTTACATCCCGGAAGAAACCGTGAATGCGCAGGCAAAATTCAACGTGCAGGAGAAAGTGTATAAGAAACGCGAACGCGTGCGCAAAACCGGTTTGCCCATGGAACCAGATACTGAAAGTGCAACGAATCCCAAACGACGCCGCAGCAGAATCATTCCGCCAAAGGCACGGCATGGATTTTGAATAACTTTATCCTTTGTTCGTCATACTGGTGAAGACCAGTATCAGGCGAGGTAGCATATAGAGTGTTTACTTATGACCTCAAAACTAACCTGGGGGTTGTCTGAATAAAGCATATTGCACGAAATGCCTGCAACATCCTGCGACGGAATGACGATGTGAGTTTTAAGTTTAGGGAGATGGATTTCGCGATAATTGTGCTATCCCTACGCCAGAATGACCATGAATTAATCACTTATTAATTAAATGAAAAATGCATTCCCTTTAAGCATAGGCACTGATACGCTGTTGTTACTCGCCGACAAAGCCATCTACTGGCCGCAACAAAAAGCACTGTTGATTGCAGATGCGCACTTTGGCAAGGCAGCCGCCTATCGCGCACTGGGCCAGCCTGTCCCGCAGGGCACCACCAGCCAGAACCTGCTGCGGCTGAACTTGATGCTTTGCACGTATCCGACTGAGCAACTGATCTTCCTCGGTGATTTCCTGCATGCGCCCAAGTCACACGCACCGGCCACCCTGAGAGCTTTACGCCAATGGCGTGAACAACATGCATCCCTTCGCTGTATCCTGGTGCGCGGCAATCACGATAAACATGCCGGCGACCCGCCAGCGGATTTGAATATTGAAACAGTGGATGAGCCTTACCTGATGGGCGATTTTGTATTGCAACATATACCCGCACCGCACCCTACGCATCATGTGATTGCCGGACATATCCATCCTACTTTCCGTTTGCTGGGCAAAGGTCGGCAGCGCCTGATTTTGCCGTGTTTTCACCACCAGGAAGGCATGACCTTGCTGCCCTCTTTTGGTGACTTTACCGGCGGGTTTGTGATGGAGAATAAAGCAGGTGACTTTATTTGCGTGACAGATGGTGAAAGTGTCTGGTCAGTTCCGCATAACAGCAGCGAATAAACAATGAAGTCACGCTAGATATCTAACGGCGAAATAGCTAACGGCAAAGCAAGCCAGATAGGAAGAGAAGATGATTGCCCGATCTTTAGTGAGTACTCTAAACAGGCTGATCAGTATGCTGAGGCGCTATTTTATTCAACTCCTGCAGGGAAATTCTTCTCGCAAGCAAGGCCTTTGTCGTGATGTTTGCAAGGCCGGTCAACACCTGTTTCTGCATGTCAGTCAGTGCATTTGGTTTAGTATCAATGACACACACCGAACCAATTTTTTCACCTAAAGGCAAGGTAATCGGCGCACCCGCATAGAAAACTATATTCGGATCGCCTGTCACCAGCGGATTACTCTGGAAACGACTATCTTTGGTGGCATCCTTGATCTCCATTACGCTATTTTCGCGGATGGTATGCGAACAAAAAGCCAGCTCACGACTGGTCTCCCTGACGCCTTCTAAACCAACCTGTGCCTTGAACCATTGTCGCTCGCTATCCACCAGGCTTATCAGCGCGATCGGCATGCCGCAAACCTCGGAGGCTAGCTGTGCTACGGCGTCAAAAACAGCTTCGTAGGGAGAGTCTAAAACAAGCAGTTTACGTAAAGCCGAAATACGATCAGGTTCGCTAATGTGCTCTTCATGGTGACTGACCATAACAACCTTTATGACTGAAGGGATAAACGTCAGAGTGTACTATTGTTTATCGCCATCTCAAAATATGGATATGTAAGGGTCTCGCCTTGAGAGAATAGCTCTATTTGGAAGCGAATAACCATCATTAAAAAGCATAAGCATATGAATGCTAAAAATGCCGCATATATGTCACAGTGATCGCAGCATTTCTTCTGGTGAAATAATCAATTGCGGCCAGCCACGTTTTTCTCACTCGTATATTTGCCTAAACTTCAGTGGTGGTTTAACACAACGTGGAGAAGAACATGAATGCACACCCAACCTGGATTTCACCTTTAGTTTCACCCAGCGATATCGCATTTACCCCTGCGGTCAAATCCCGGCAGGAAGAAATGGGGTCACGCGCCGGCTATGCAAAATTTGAAAGCACACGAGGCTGGGAATCACGTGTGACGCCGGTGCTAGCTGATTTTATCGCCGCACAGACCAGCATGTACATTGCCACAGCCAATGCGCAGGGACAACCCTATATGCAGCATCGTGGCGGGCCGCGGGGTTTCTTGCATGTGCTCGACGAGCAAACGCTGGCCTTTGCCGATTTTACGGGCAACAAGCAATACATTACCGCTGGCAACCTGGATGAGAATCCGAAAGCGCAGCTGTTTTTGATGGATTACGCCAATGCACAGCGCGTCAAAATATGGGGCGAAGCCAAGGTAGTGACCGGGGATCATGAGCTCATTGCCCGCGTTTCCTCACCGGATTATGCTGCCAGGGTGGAGCGCGTTATTGTGTTTACCATCAAAGCCTGGGATGCGAATTGCCCAAAACATATTCCGAAGATGCTAAAACTGGAAGATGTGATGCCAGCGATCCAGGAGCGTGATGAAAAAATTGCCGCGTTGGAAGCACGGATCAAAGCATTGGAAAAAAGTCTTCAAGGGTAGTAATCACAACACAGCCGGGCAATCGGCTGTGTTGTTTTAGCTTGTTCGGCCATGCGAGCAAACGATCATCCGCTTTATGGTGTCACTCTGGAATCGTTGCTGACACATCGCTCCTGATCATGGCTTCTCTTTCATTCTGGCGAACAGCCACGCTTCAAATTCTGGCCGTGGCAAAGGTTTTGAATAGTGATATCCCTGGATATAATCGCAGCCTATGCTATCCAGCAATGCCAGTTGCGCCTCGGTTTCCACGCCTTCGGCGATCACTTTCAATCCCAGCTTGTGCGCCATCATGATGATGGCTTCTACCAGTGGATAATCGGTAGATTCGGCAGCGATATTGGTGATGAACGTGCGGTCTATTTTCAGATAATCCACCTCGATCCGCTTGATATACGCCAGCGAAGAATACCCGGTACCGAAATCGTCAATGGCGACTTCTATGCCGGCTTCGCGGAAGCGTAGCAGTTGTTGCGCGGTTTTTTCCGAGGCATCCAGCAACACGCCTTCGGTGATTTCCACACACAGGCAATTGTTGGTATTGGCGGCGGAGGCAATCAGGTTGAACCAGCGGTCAAAGTAAGCGGTATGCTTGAATTGCACCGGTGACAGATTGACGCTGATCTGGAAGTCAGGGTGAAACTGGGCGCGCCATTTAAGCGCCTGTTCCAGGCATTCTATAAACACCCAGCTGCCGATTTCATGGATCAACCCGGCATCTTCGGCCAGTGGAATGAATTCCGCCGGGCTGACCATGCCCATGGTACTGTGCCGCCAGCGGATCAAAGCTTCCGCTTTGGTGACTGCCCCGGTTTTGAAATCGACCACCGGCTGGTAATAGATTTCAAACTCATGGTTGAGTAAGGCATTGCGTAATTCGCGTTTCTGTTCAGAACGCCGGTTCGCCACGTATTGCATTTCCTGCGTGTAAAAAGAATACTGGTTGCGGCCCAGTTTTTTGGCTTCGTACATGGCCTGGTCTGCATTTTTAATCAGGCTGGAAGCATCGTCCGCGTCGTCCGGATATACTGTGACGCCTATGCTGGCCGATATATATGTGGCATGGGTGTCTATCATGATCGGCGCCTGCAACAACTCCAGGATGGCTGTCGCCACCTTGATGGCAGCTTGAGTATCCTGTACATCCAGTAACGTCACGGTAAATTCATCGCCACCCAGACGCGATGTGAAATCGGTCATCCGTACCGCCGCATTCAGCCTTCGCGCCACCTCGATCAACAGCTGGTCACCTCCCTGGTGCCCCATGGCATCGTTCACTTCCTTGAAGCCATCCAGGTCCAGGTATAGCAATATGACCTTGGTGCTCAGGCGGTTGGCACGCAAAACCTCCTGCTGCAACCTTTCCTGGAACAGGCGGCGGTTAGGTAAATGCGTCAGTGCGTCATAATTGGCTTCATACCAGATGCGTTCCTCGTGCTCCTTTTTTTCGGTGATATCTGAAAACAGGACCACACGCCTGAATGGCTTGCCTTTATCATCATTGGTGGTGTTGACCTTGACCCAGTTGATGTATTCTTCGCCACTTTTTTTGACGCCGCAGATTTCCCCACGCCAGGAACCCGTTTCCTGCAGATCTTTGCGAATGGCCTCATAAAAATCCCGGTCATGCCGCGGCGATCCGAAAGTGACAGGATGGTGCCCGATGACCTCCGCAGAGCTATAGCCGGATATTTTTGAAAACGCTGGGTTGGTCGCAATGATGATGCCATTGATATCCAGCACCAGCATGGCTTCGCTGGTATTCTTGAATATGGAATCCGACAGGCGCAGCTCTTCGGCCGTACGGTGGCGCTCGATGGCGATCCTGGCCAGGTTGGAAAGATATTCCAGCTGCTCGATGTCTGCCTGCGAGGGTGTTTTAGGCGATTGATGATAAATGGCAAACGTGCCTGTCACATCATTGTGGTCGACAATGATAGGTACCGACCAGCAGGATGCCAGGTTGTAACTGGCAGCAAGTTCTTTGTAGCCATCCCAGCGCGAGTCAGCCTGGATATTTTCCACAATGACCGGTTTGCCTTCAAAAGCGGCCGTGCCACATGAACCTACGCTGGGTCCGATTTTTAAATTCTCTATCGCTTCAGAAAAGCCGGCAGGCAGGCTAGGTGCGACATAGTGTCTGAGAAACTGCTTGGTGCTATCGAGCAGCAGAATGGAGCATATACGTTCAGGATTCTCTTCCTCTACGCCCCGCACCAGATAAGCAAGTATGCTTTTCAGCGGCGCATTATGTGCCACCAGATCCAGCACCTGGTTCTTGATCTGCTCACGCTTCTCGGCCCGTTTCCGGTCTACGATAGGCCTTACAATCGCGCAGTTGTATTCCTGGCCGTTGTATTCAACGTAATTGGCGTTGATTTCAACAGGTAAAAAACTGCCGTCTTTTCGACGGTGCTGGGTTTCAAATGTCCTTGAACCTAGCGCTTTTAACCTTTCAAAATGTGCAGCCCACATGTCAGGCGAATATTTCAAATCGATATCGAAGATATTCAGACTTTTCATCTCTTCTTCAGAGTAACCCAGGGCTGCGTAGGCAGCTTCATTTGCATAAACTATGTTGCCCGCAGCGTTAAGCCAGGTAATCCAGTCCTGAATCTTGTTCAAAGAAAACCGTGAAAATAACGCAAAGTCCGGCAAATCCTGTTGATGCTTAACCGGCATGGCAAGTCCTCCCAAATGCAATGTCTGCTGGCCGCTCACACGCGCTTAGTATGCATATTGCAAGCAGCCATATCTTTACTAGACCATACTTGATACAAGATAGTTGTGAAAAGTTAAAACGGAGGCAAGGCGTATTGGGTGATGCTCAGGACGAAATGGCATTTTTCCAGCGGTGATTAAAGCAGTTCAAACAGTATTAATCGCAACAAACAGTGCTACCCCAACCGGAAACTATGGCGGGATAAAAACTTATTGAGACAAAATAATGCCAGCCATTCAAACCATCATGCTTTACGCTGATGGCGGTTGCAATGTTGTCTTTTGCGCCACGTTATCAATCAACTTGATCAGTAATTCAAAATCCACCGGTTTGACCAGGTGATGATCAAATCCTGCTTCAAATGCAGCCTTTTTGTCCTCTGCCCGTCCGTAGCCGGTGACTGCAATCAGGGTCGCTTCCGACATAGACTTGTTGGCTTTGATACGTTTAGCCAGCTCATAACCATCCATTTTGGGTAAGCCGATATCCAGTACACAGACCTTGGGCAGCACTGACTCGATCAGCTTGAGCGCCTTCAGGGAGTCATGCTCGAACAGCACTTCATGTCCGTAGAGCTCAATAAAAGTCGCTAGCGTCGTTGCCGCATCCACATTGTCGTCCACCACCACGACCGATAGTGTTTGCTGTTGCGGCATTACCGCATCAGGATTGTTTTCAATGTATGTATTTTCAGTCCACAAGGGCAAGGTGATAGTAAATTCGCTGCCTTTATCCAAGCCTTCACTGAAGCAACTGATAGTGCCATCATGCAATTTCAGCATGCTTTTCACCAATGCCAGGCCTATGCCCAGCCCGCCCTGGGAGCGGTCAGAACTGCGTTTTGCCTGCGCAAACAATTCGAAAATGGACTCCTGCTCTTCGCGCAATATGCCTATGCCATTATCAGAAACGGTGATGATGACAAAGCCATTTTCAATCTTCATCGTGAGTTTGATCTGGCCGCTGTTCTCTATGTATTTGGCTGAATTGTTAAGTATGTTGGAAACAATTTGCACCAGCCGCTTGTGGTCGCCCAGCACTCTTGCAGGTTGCGGTGTGAGCTCGACAATCAAAGCATGCTGACGCGACTCGATTAAAGGGCGCACCTGCTCCAGAGAACTGGCAATCACTGCCGCCATGTCCTGTGGTAATTTCTCAATATTGACCAAGCCGCGAGTGACCCTGGAAACATCCAGCAGGTCATCCACCAACCCGACCATGTGCTTGACTTGCCGTTCTATGATCTGGCTGGACTTGCGGACACGGGATTCATCATACTGGCTAAGCACCATGATTTGAGCCGCTGCACTAATCGGTGCCAGAGGATTTCTCAACTCATGCGCAAGCATCGCCAGAAACTCATCCTTTTTCAAATCGGCCTCTTGCAAGGCCTCTTTGTTCTGCTTAAGTATTTTTTGCGTATTATGGCTTTCGGTCACATCACGTGTGATGCCAGCAACCGCTTCTACCTCGCCATTGCTGTCAAAAACAGGGGAGAATATGTAGTCATATATCCTGTGACCAAAAGTACCTGTGAAAGCGACCTCCCCCCGGATAGAGCTTTTGGTTGATCGAACAGTATCAATTTCCTTTTGATGCATCTCTGCATGCCATTCTTCATAGCCTAATTCGCGGAAGGTTTTTCCCACGATCTGCTCATAAGGCTTGCCAAACATCTGAATCAGGCCTTTATTCGCATACGTAAACCGGTGTTCCGGTTCAGAAAAATCGAAGGTGTAAATGAAGTCAGGCGTGGCTGAAAGAATCGTTTCGTATAAACGGGAGCGGGTTTCTGATTCGCTGTAGATGGCATCCTTTTGCAACTGCAACTGATGCAGCGCCTCGGATCTGTTTGCAAGCCTGGCTTCAAGCTCTTTGCGCTCCTGAATCACGACACAATTGCCAACAAACCCTGTGAAAGTACCTTGCTCAGAATAGATGGGCACTCCATTATCAGTGACCCAGTGAAATGTGCCGTCATGGCGTTTTAACCGATACTCAAGGGTGAAAGCTTGTTGAGAGTCAAACGCTTGCGCATAAGTAGCCCGGCAACCATCAATATCTTCGGCATGCACGCTCTCAAGCCAGGCCGCCTCCCACCCTTGCAACCGCTCGTTGCCGGTAAAGTCACGCCACTGCTTATTAAACCAGGCAAAAAGTGTGTCAGTGCCTGAAAGCCACATCATCACCGGCGCATAATCTGCGATGGCCCGAAACCGGCCGTCAGGATCCACTGCTGGAAAAGAAATTTCTTCAGAAGGTGTAATTGGCATGGCAGCTCTTATTAACAATGATGGCTGAGTTAATCGGATAACTTTATAGCTGCTTAATTTATGCAGGTAACTACTATAGCACTTAGATACAAGATAATTGATCAGACATTGTTAAAGATATATTGGTTTAAAAACCCGTCTGTGATAAGAATTCTGCTGAAGTCGCTTATTGTAAAGGATGTGTATTCTGCATCTTGTTTTAAAAGTGGACCCAGCTGCCCCGCTTTCAGGACCGTCACTTATTTTTTATCACGGATCACCACGGTCCCTGCCAGTTTGTCATGCCAGCCCTGTTTGCGCTTATCGAAAGCAACCCATAAAAAACCTAGCCCAAACGGGATTAGTGCTAGGTAATACGCCAGGTACCTGCCTATGGCCTGACCCTTGCTAAGCGTATTGCCGGTGTCGGCATCAACCACTTTTGCAGAGAACATCATTTTCCCGGGTGTGGCTTCCTTGGTTAACCAGAACACGATGACTGCCACCGGAAAAAGCAGCCAGGAAATTAAATTGCCGATGGGCCCAAGCACGATTTCACCTGTCCAAAACGCTTTGCCGTAGATCACCATAAAAAAAGGCAACACGATCACGGTCACTAGAATAGTGTCTACGATGGAAGCAATGGCACGCGCCCAAAACCCTACATACTCAATTTCATCTGCCTGCATTTTCCGCCCCTTATTTATTGTTGTTTAAATGAATGTGACTCGATTGATACGTTTGACTAGCCCCTGAATAAGGCAACTGCCAAACGAGATAAAGTTTACCTGATTTGTAGCGTAATCATGCCATCCAACCATGCTGACATTTTTCTTTTTCTGAGCCATGACTAATGGCGGCCGATGGGAGTGATAGCGTTTAGCTATATCCGACACTATTAATAGAAAGCCCCTTGATCAAGGGGCATATGTCATCCTGACGCATGTTTTTATCCGCACTTAATCCCTGTGAATAATCGCGGTATTCAACGCACGGATCACTCTATCAATATCATGGCTATTTTCGCTGGTCAAAGCCTGGTGTTGTCCGGTGGACGTATGGATGACAACGGAATAGCGTGTCTTGGCAGACAACCAGGCCACCATGCCAAGGGCAATGGCAAAGCCACCGGCAAACATGAAAATATCTTCGAAGATGAACAGGAATGCACCTGCAAGTACGCAAAATGTAGCGAATACACGACTGGGTTCTGTCATACCGTGCTCAACGGCAATCACATCCTGCAAGGCATAAGTGAACCCATCGGCAATGAACTGGATATTGCTGACTTTAATGCCCTCAAGACTGAAGAATATAAACTCTTCCATCACTTGTCCTTTTCACTGATAACGCAAATCTGGAACAGTTGGCGCAGCAGCTTGTACGACCAAGTCACTGATTGAAAGGCACTATACGCTATTTCAATACCTGGGCTTTATTTGTATAGATTGATATAGGGAAAATTTTAAGGTTTACACACGCAAAGCTGGCATCAACCTCTGCTGATCAGAGCTGTATTTAAAGCACGGATCACTCTATCGACATCATGGCTGTTTGCACTGGTCAGCGCCTGCTTTTCGCCTTCTGGGGTATGGATGACAACCGAATAGAGCGTTTGTGCCGTAAACCACGCCACCATGCCAAGTGCGATTGAAAAGCCACCGACAAACATGAATACATCCTCGAATATCATGAGGAAAGAGCCGGATAACATGCAGAATGTAGAAAAGCTGCGTTTAGGCTCAATCAAGCCATGCTTGACCGATGTGACCTCATCAAGATGGTATGTTTGCCCGTCAGCAATAAAGTGGGTGTCACTGACCTTGATGCCCTCAAGGCTGAAGAATACTTTTTCTTGCATCATTTTTGTCCTTAACAAACCATGCGTGTATTGCAATAAAAAACATGCAAAGAATTAGCATAAACATATTTTACTGCTAATTAACATAGTTTGACATAAAGAAAACCATGAGTTTCTAGCTTAATTCAGGGAATCATCAGGAAGAGCGTTCATTAAAACATGCAAAAACCTGACATTTGATTTCTAATGTGTATGATTGAAAAACTGTGACTGCACTTTACTTGCACACATTAAGAATGGTTTAAAAGGGACTTCAGAATATGCATCAAAAAGAATTTGTCGCGAAAGATGGTTTGGCTTATACCATCACTATCAATGTGTCAGGGGAGGAAATTACGGTATCACAAGGCACTGAGTCATTGGGCGTAATAGACCTGAAACGCGTGATCAATCCACGAGGGTCCAATTATTACCTTGTCACGGTGCTGGACTTGGAAAAATGTAAAAGAATTGGATTAGGTGAAGCCTCCCTCAGATACCATCGGGAAGTATTTCGGCTGCCGCTGACAGCCAATGGCGATGTGCGAGAAGGCAGGCGTTCAAACGAAAGCCAGCTCACTAGGGATGGTATTATTTTTATCCAGAAAATGCGTGCCAAACAAGTGGTGGAAGCGGAAGATTTCCATGATGCCTTTAGTGAAGATGAATAGTCGCGGCTGGTTGCAGCCCATGACTCACCAATACCTTTTATACACCACACCTTTAATATAAGTGCAGGACTTTGTTCCGAGATTTACTGCTCCAGGTAAATCACGGACTCTCAACTTATTCCGTAAAAATCATGATCCCGAGAAAGCCTGCTAACAACACGCATATCAAAGGAAATGCTTTCATCAGGACAGATGCCAGCCACAGCAATCTTAAAATCAATAAGATGCCCGAAAAGTACAAAATTCTAACTACCAGATTTTTATCACCAGGCATTGATAGACCCTGCTTATACGAAACGAAAAAGTTTAAGTTGCATCCTACCGAACAACGGCTTGAGCAATTTATCAACGTGGAATCCAAGCACCTGTGTCAGATAATCAATACGCATGTTCCTACTTGCGTTTGCCGCGCTAATTAGCCAGGAATCAACTGCCTGAAGAGCATTTCAGCCATTTTTATCAAGTGGCTTGACGGATTAACACGCTAGCAAAATCATCTTAACTGTAGGTTGATTCCTACCTGCAATCCAGTCAATACCCTATACGCAAATCGGTACCTGCCTTTTATGATTTCAACACATTCATTTCCAACTAAGGGGTCCGAAAAATGCTTTACTATGCACTGATATTTTTAATCATTTCCATCATTGCAGGTGCGTTGGGCTTCCGCAGTGTTGAATCCGGCGCTGCAAAGATCTCAAAAGTCTTTTTCTTCATCTTCTTGATTCTGGCCATTGGTGTTGCAATTCTGGCAGTGCTTGGTATCAGCCTGTTTGCCTGACCATAAAACGCATCCAGAACGATTTGCGCAGCTGCGACTTACTTAGGCAAAATGTCCGGGTAAGTCGTAGAATGATCACCTTTATTCCCTAAAGAGTGACTGACATGTCTTATCTGGATGATCCACGCGTTTATTTTGCCGCAGAACGTACTTTACTTGCCTGGCAGCGCACTTCTATTGCCTTGATGGGGCTGGGGTTCGTCATTGAGCGTTTTGGCTTGTTTATCAAACTCATGAACCTGGATGCGCAGATTACAGACTCACAAAGCACCGTTTCACTTTACATAGGCGTTGGATTTATCCTGATAGGCGCCATTACCGCCCTGCTATCTGCAATTCAGTTTGTCGTATTCTGCAAGTCTTTAAGTGAGCAGGAAACACCGCGCGGCCACTTGTTCTGGTTACCGCCAGCGGTCAATGTGTTTTTAAGCGTGTCTGCGACATCACTCAGCATCTGGCTGATCCTGGCGCGTTAAGCCAGACACATGAGTGCATAAATGTGCATCGTGTGGCCTGGCTATTCGCACACATTCAGCTGCAGGTTACTTACCTTTATTTTTCTGTTCCGGCTGAAAGACTGCCTTAGCAACTTTCACTAGTGTACCGTCCGTGACGCCATCCGGCGGGTTCTCAATCACTTGATCATTGGCGCTCAGCCCGGACTGGATTTCCAGTGTTTTCCCCAGATCGCGTGCAATCGTGATGGTTTTCAGGCTGACTTTATTCTCGGCATTTACAGTTGCAACCTTCAAACCGTTCTGGTCAAAAATCAACGCGCTGGCCGGGATACTCAAAATACCCACAGCCTCTTTCAGTTGCAGGTTGACGTTGGCAAACCCACCCGGCAGGAATTTCCCGGCAGCATTGTCTACCAGCAATTGAACAAGGGTAGTCCCGGAAGATGCATTGATAGCACCAGAGGTAGATTGTATGGTGGCATCAAAGCGGCTGTCCGGATATTCGGGCACGTTAAAAGTTGCCTTGCTGCCAGGCCGGATATGGCTGACATAGTTCTGCGGAACATTGATATATAGGCGTAATTTACGCGTGTTAGAAACTTCAAACAAAGGTTGCGCGCCAGTACCGCTACTATTAGCACCACTACTTCCGGCATTGATCAGCGCACCGGTATCAGTATTCCGTGCAGTCACGGAGCCATCAAAAGGTGCAACGATACTGGCAAAGCCTTTCAGTGCCTGCAAGCGCTGTACATTGGCTTCAGAGGCTTTGACCAGTGCCTGCTTGCTTTTATAATCGCCCAGCTTTTCATCCACTTCCTGCCGCGCGATCGATTGTGTTTTTAACATATCCTGCCAGCGTTTGGCCGTAGTTTCGGCCAGGCTGACATTGGCTTGCGTACTGGCTAGATCCGCTTTGGCCTGCAACAGTTCCTGGTCAAGGTCCGGCGTTTCAAGCTCAGCCAGCAACTGACCGGTTTTGACTGCGCCGCCGATATCCACTTTCCAGCTTTTGAGATAGCCACTCACACGGGCATATATAGGCGCGCGTGCAAATGCCTCAAACCGCCCTGGCAGTATCAGCTGATTGCCCTCGACTGCACCGCCAGGCTGGATGACACTAACGGTTGGAACAGCCTGTTCTTTGGTCCAGTCTTTCAATTTTGCATGATGGCTGGCACGTGACGTAATACCAGCAATAACGATGCCGATGGCAATCAGCGCCAGAATCAGGCCACTGAGTTTTAATCCACGGGACGCACCCGGTGTGTTACTGGTCATTTGAATCTCCTGTAGAAACGCTGACAGGCGGAGTATGTGTGTTTCTATGAATCACGCTGAATATCACCGGCACAAATAAAAGTGTAGCCACTGTCGCAAAAATCAACCCGCCGATGACGGCACGGCCCAATGGGGCATTCTGTTCGCCGCCCTCGCCCAGTCCCAGGGCCATGGGTGTCATACCAATCACCATCGCCAGTGCGGTCATCAACACCGGGCGGAAACGGACAAAACCGGCATCAATCGCTGCAGCTGTAGCGTCTTTGAGTTCTGCCAGCCGTTCGCGTGCAAAGCTGATCACAAGCACACTGTTGGCAGTCGCAACCCCCATACACATGATGGCGCCAGTGAGGGCAGGCACAGATAGCGGTGTGTACGTTAAAAACAGCATCCAGACGATACCCGCCAGTGCCGCAGGCAAGGCGGAAATAATCACGAAAGGATCACTCCAGGATTGCAGGTTGACCACAATCAGCAAATACACCAGCACAATGGCACCAAGCAGGCCAAAGAATAACCCGGTGAAAGCACGGTCCATGGTATATGCCTGGCCCAGCATCACAACACTGGCGGCCTTGGGCACCTGGTCTTTGGTGGCATCGAGAATCTTGCGGATATCGGTGGCCACCGCGCCAAGATCCCTGTCCTGTGTGCTGGCATGAATTTGCACCATGGGCTGGATATCATACTGGCTGACGACAGCATTGCCGACACCTCGTTTAAACGTGGCTAAACCACCCAGGGTTTGCAATGGTCCATTACTGCCGCTAATCGGCAAATTCGCCAGCGCATTCAAACTATCAACCTGGTATTGCGGCGTTTGCAGCACGATAGAATAGGTCACGCCGTTGGCCGGATTCAGCCAGTAGGTGGGAGATACCTGCGAGCTGCCAGCCATATTAATCACCATGCTGTTAGTGACATCGCGTGTGCTGATCCCCATCTCCTGCGCACGCGTTTTATCCAGGGTGATATCAAATGTAGGTCGGCTACGTGACTGCTGGATACGCGCATCTACCACCCCCGGCACAGCACGTACTTTCGCCAGTAACTGATTGGCATAGTCAAAATCTTCTGCCAGTTTGCCACCGCGGATCTGGATGTCGATAGGTGCTGGCGAGCCGAAATTCAGGATCTGGCTGACAATATCTGCTGGCGGGAAAGAGAAGGTCGTATCCGGGAATTTCTTAGGCAATATTTCGCGCAAAGTGCGGATATATTCCGCGGTCGGCGCGTGATGTTCTTTAAGCGCAATCTGGATATCGCCGTCATGTGCGCCGGTCAGGCCGGTATTGTTATAAGTCATGTTGATGCTACTGATAGGCATGCCGATATTATCAACAATGGTCAGGATTTCATCTGGGGGAATCACATGCTTGATCGCCGCCTGGATATTGGCAAAGCGGTTGGCGGTTTCTTCAAGACGCGTCCCCACGGGTACACGCGCATGCATGAGAATCTGGCCGCTATCGACACTGGGGAAGAAATTACTGCCTAACATGGGCACCAGTAAAAATGACAGCAAGACCACCGCCATGAAGCCGGTCATAAACAAGCGGCTATGCGCCACTGCGAGTACCAGCAGTGATTGATAGGAGCGCCGGAATTTTTCAAAGCCACGTTCAAATCCCTGTTGAAAGCGTACCAATGGATTACGGCTGACCTGCCCATGTTCAGCTTCTGTGTGCGGCTGCAGGAAATAATTCGCCATGGTCGGCACCAGCGTACGCGACAAAATAAACGAGCTGACCATGGCAAACATCACCGATTCAGCCATAGGCACGAACAGGAAGCGCGAGACGCCTTCCAGGAAGAACATGGGCACGAACACGATACAGATACACAACAGGGACACGAATGCGGGTGTCACGATTTGTGCCGCGCCATCCAGGATGGCCTGTTCTACCTGTTTACCCTGCTCCAGGTGCCAGTTGATATTCTCGATGGTCACGGTGGCCTCATCCACCAGCAAACCCACCGCCAGTGCCAGCCCGCCCAGGGTCATAATATTGAGCGTTTCGCCTATCGCTGACAGGCCAATCACTGCACCCAATATAGAGAGCGGAATCGAAGTCGCAATAATCAGTGATGAGCGCCAGCTACCGAGAAACAGCAAAATCATCAGGCTGGTCAGTATTGCCGCCAATACGCCTTCAAACACCACGCCATGAATCGCCGCGCGCACGAACAGTGACTGGTCATTGATCGGAGTCGCCACCAATGTATCTGGCAAACCGGGTTTGATTTCTTCCAGTTTGTTTTTAATGCCATCGACAATAGCTAAGGTCGAAATCGCGCCGTTTTTCAGGATAGTCATCAACACCGAGCGGTTGCCATCCACATGCACAATATTGGTTTGCGGCGGACTGCCATCGCGCACCTGGCCGATATCGCGCATATAGATGGTCGCGCCATTGACGACTTTGACCGGAATATTGGCAAGCTCTTCGATATCAGAGGCCGCATTATTGAGGTTCAGGGTATATTCGATGCTGCCAATTTTCTGGGTACCGACAGGCACGACCAGGTTGTGAGCGGCCAGCGCACTGGATATATCCTGTGCAGACAATCCGCGCGCCTGTAGCGCGGGAGGATTCAGGTCAATCTGGATTTGCCGGCTCTTGCCGCCATAGGGAAAGGGTACGCCTGCTCCGGGCACGGTGACCAGCCGGATACGCACCGCATTCAAACCCAGGTCAGCCAGGTTTTGCTCGGTTAAGCCCTTGCCTGAAAGCGCGACCTGCAGAATAGGCACTGTGGATGCGTTGTAATTCAAAATCAGTGGCGGCGTAGTGCCAGTTGGCATTTGGCGCGTCACTGTTTGCGAAATCGCTGACACCTGCGCATTGGCGGTGGCAATGTTCACACCTGGATGGAAAAAGATTTTGACGATAGCAAAACCACTGTAAGAGTTTGCTTCAATATGCTCAATATCATTGACCGTGGTAGTCAATGTACGTTGATACAAGGTACTGATCCGGCCCGCCATGTCGTCCGGTGGCAGGCCAGCATATTGCCAGGCAACCGCTACTACCGGAATGCGTATTTCGGGAAAAATATCCACCGGGCTGCGCATGGCGGACAAAGTACCAAAAATCAAAATCAGCAACGCCATGACCACAAAGGTATAGGGGCGTTTGAGTGCAATACCCACTACGTTAAACATGTGTTTCCTTTGCTTGTGTTGCTTTTGCCGCAGTTTCCAGGTCTTCCACTTTCACTGTAACTACCTCAAACCCGGCATCGCGCCAGGCGTCTATGCCGCCCGTGAGGGGCCGGATATTGCGATAGCCGCGGTTAATCAGTTTCTTGGCGACTTTGGCGGCAGTGACTTCATTCGGGCAAGAGCAGTACAGTACCACTGGCGCATCCTGGTCGATATCCAGCACCAGGGAATCGGCGCTTTCCAGCGTGATAAATTGCGCACCCGGAATCCAGCCGTCATCAACCAGGTGCGGGGCACGCGTATCCAGAATCACCGGTGCGGCACCGTTATTCAGCATTTCATTCAGCTCTTCAATACTGATACGCGCCATACGCAGGCTCTTGATAAACCGCTGCCTGTCCCACCATTTGTAAGCAATAAATGCGGCCAGCAGGGCCAGCACCAGTAGCGTACCCCATTTGCCCATTTCCACCAGTGTCAGCATTAATTCATCGATGGCAGAGCTGAACAGGTTACCCAGCCACAAAGCAGTACCGGCCCAAAGTGCGGCACCCAAACCATCCATCAAAACGAATACCAGAAAGCGCGTGCCGGAAGAACCCGCCAGGGCGCTGGAGATGGATGCAAAGCCGGGAATGAATTTACAGATTAATAATGCGGGAGGCCCGAATTTCAGGTACAGAGATTCGGTTTGCCTGACGCAGGTATCCGGCGACAGGGAGATTTTGCACAACTTGCCCATCACCTTTTTACCGTATCTACGCCCGGCCATGTACCAGATGGAATCGGCAATCAAGGCGGCAATCACGGCCACCGCCAGCAGGGTGCCTAAACCGTATTGACCATTGCCTGCCAGCACTCCCGCCAGCAATAAAGTGGGGTAAGCCGGCAATGGCAAACCCAGCTGTTCGAGTAGCACATTGGCGAACACAATCACCAGGCCGTATTGTTGCAGCAATTCCAGAAGAGTACTCATGATTCACTTATACAAAAGCCAGTTGCCTGACTGTCGATCTTAAAATACTGCGCATTGTCCCTCGATCACATAGCCGAATCCGGCATGACCGATGAAGGGATACCCGATAGTTACATGCCTAATGTCGCCAGCATGGCGAACGCCATAAACAATACAAAGTGCGTCATGCCTTCAATGGCATTGGTTTCACCATCATGCAGGTTGATGGTCGCAACTGCCAGGGTTAAAAACGTCATCACCATCTGCGTCGGCGACAGGCCGACAATCAGCGGTTTGTTCTGGATCAGGGCAATCGCCTCTATCACCGGCACTGTCAAAATGACGGTTGAGAGCGTAGCACCCAGCGAAATATTCACGACCGTTTGCATGCGGTCATTCACCGCAGCCTTCAAGGCAGTCAGCACTTCAGGGCTGGCGGCAATAATCGCCACCACAATCGCCGCGACAATCGGTGGCACGCCGCTACCGGTCAACCCCGCATCCATATGCATGCTCATTTCTTCCGACAGCAGGCCTATGGTGATGATGCCGACCAGGATATATACAACCGCCACCCTGACATCGACAATGGTCTTACGGGTGGCCAATTCGCCTAGCTGTTCCTTGCTATGCTGCTCTCTGTAGCTGAAATAGTTACGATGACGGCCAGTTTGCATTTTGAGGAACAACGCATAAAACACACTCATGGTGATGATGGTAAACATCGAGTACAGGCGCCAGTGTTCCGGCGGCAAAAACGCAGGCAATACCATCGAAATCCCCAGCGCCGTCATAATCATCACAATGTAAGTATTGCCGGAGTTGACGTTGTATTCCACCTCACCATATTTGATACCGCCAACAATGGCACACAAGCCGAGAATGCCATTAATGTCCAGCATCACTGCCGAGTAAATCGCATCCCGCGCCAGTGTAGTTGAGGCCGTATGACTTAACATCATCACAATGATCACCACTTCAATGATGACCGCACTGATGGTCAGTATCATGGTGCCATAAGGCTCTTTCAACCGTTCTGCCACATATTCCACCTGGAACGACAGCTGGAAAGCCAGGTTGATGATCAGCAGGACAAAGATAATTGAAACTATCAGCGACTCCTGCTGGCCGATGTGCATCACCTTGTCAATTTGGGTGAGGGAGAGATACGCAAGAATCGATATCACCAGTGATATCAGACCCTGGGGAGGTTTTTCTGCAAGCATGCGCTAAGCTGGAAATGAACAGATAACCATCTTAACACTGACCTTTGCCTTATGCGCTCAAACCGGCCAATTTGTATTGCATTTCATACAAACCTTTTGCCTCTCACTACCGGATATTGCTTGTCACTCGAATAGCCTGTTATCAACCTTTATACTTTGTCCGGCATTGGCGGACATATTTAGGTCTTTTCGACCCGTGTCCGCCAACCTGAAGCATTATGCTGCTGAAGCAGATTTCAATGAGGCAATATCAATCACAAAACGGTATTTCACGTCGCTTTTGAGCATGCGCTCGTAGGCGTCATTGATATAGCTTGCATCTATCATCTCCACATCGCTGACGATATTGTGCTTGCCACAGAAATCAAGCATTTCCTGCGTTTCTGCAATCCCACCAATCAGGGAGCCTGCTACCTGACGGCGCTTAAGAATCAGGTTGCCACCATGCACATCCACCGGATCCAGCGGACCGACCAGCACGATGGTTTTATCACGTTTGAGCAAGCCGATATAAGGGTTCAAATCGTGCGCAACCGGCACGGTATCAATGATCAGGTCAAAACTGGCAGCATGCTTCGCCATGTCATCGGCATCTTTGGAAATCAGCACTTCATGCGCGCCCAACTTGGTAGCGTCTGCGGCTTTACTGGCTGAAGTGGTAATCATCACCACATGTGCACCCATCGCCGCTGCAAGTTTCACACCCATATGGCCCAAGCCACCGAGGCCGATGATGCCGACTTTCTGTCCAGGTTGCACATTCCAGTGCCTGAGTGGTGAATACAAGGTAATCCCGGCACACAGCAATGGCGCAACCGCTTTGGTATCCAGGTTTTCAGGCACGCTGACGACAAAGTTCTCATCGACCGTAATGCGTTCGGCATAACCGCCAAAGGTCAGGCCACCATGCTTGGGGTCTTTGGCATTGTAAGTAAACACTGAACCATCACAGTATTGCTCTTCCCCGGCGTCACAGTCTGCGCAGTGGCGGCAGGAGTCGACCATACAGCCGACTCCAACCAGTTGCCCCAGCTTGAACTTGCTCACATGCTCGCCCACCTTGCTGACACGGCCGACAATTTCATGTCCCGGCACCATGGGATATAAAGAACCACCGCCCCACTCGTTTCTGGCCTGGTGGATATCGGAATGACAGATACCGCAATACTCAATATCAATCAGCACATCGTGCGGACCTGGCTCGCGTCGGTCTATGCTCATAGGCGCAACCGGGGTAGTCGCGTTTTGTACACCATAAGCGGCTGCTTTAAAAGTTAATGCCATATCGCATTCTCCATATCATTTTTTATTGAAGCTTAAGAATCAAATGCCGGATGGGTAAGACTGCAAACCTTCCAGGATTAACCATTGAAGTCTAAAAGAATAACCTTCAAGTTAATTGCCAGCTTTTCTCGAATGATTGCCTAAAGCTATGAGTTTGCCTGTCAGCCTATGCTGATTGGCGGTGCGGGCTTTTGCAGGCAGCTTACTGCTGCACTGTGACATACTTCGCCGCTACCTCACTCGGTGTGGTGATCAGGGCACTGCGTACCGCGCTGACTTCTTCCATCGGGCTTTTACCAAACATGCGTTTGAACTCGCGACTGAATTGCGAAGCACTCTCGTAACCTACCTTATTCGCTGCCAGCGTGGCACTCAAACCATCCTGCACCATCAGTAAACGCGCCTTGTGCAGACGGGTCATTTTCAGGTACTGGATAGGTGAAGTCGCAGTCACATCGCGAAAGGCGGCATGAAACGAAGGCACACTCATGGTCGATTCCGATGCCAGTTTGTCCACGTTGAGTTCCTTGTCATACTCGGCGTGGATCAGGCGCAATGCCTTGCTGATCTTGCCCATATTATTGTGCGTACTGTGTGCAGCAAGAATGGCGGATGCCTGCGAGGTCTGCAGGATACGGTAATGGATTTCACGAATAATCGACTGGCCCAATACGGTGGCCTCTGTTTTAGACTGCAGGCATTCCAGCAGCCTGACCACGGCATTGGATAAACGCGCATCCAGCGGCGTCGAGGTAATGCCGCTCTTGCCGTTGATCTTCATCGGCGTGTCATGCTCTACACTCAATAATAATTCCGAGATCATGGAAAGATTGATGCGGATCGAAATCGCCAATAATGGTTCTTCCAGCGAAGCAATGGTTTCACTCTCAAACGGCAAGGGCACCGATAAAATCAGGAACTGCTGCGGATTGTACTGATAGACCTCGCCACCCAGATAGCCGATCTTCCTGCCCTGGCAGACAAACACAATGCTGGGTTCATAAAACACCGGGCTGCGTGGAATAGCCCGATTCCAGCGCATCAGCTTGACGCCATCAAGCGCCGTGAGAGTAAACCCTTCGTTCGGCGTCTGGCTGGATAGCAGTGCGATGGTTCTATCCCTATCGTGGGCAGACCAGCAATCAAGGTTGCTCATATCATTTGAATACCAAAGTGATTAGGCATAAATAATACACCTTATTAGCTATATTGGCGTGGTATCAAATAGAAATAGGCAATCATTTAATATTTTTTAAACTTACGACAGAACCGCACTCTGCGTAGACTACTCATACCACACTTGTATTGGTAACAATATTTTTGGAAATGAGGATACGTGATGAAAAAGCAACTAATAAAAGGCCTGATTGGTTCCATATTCGCAACCCTGTCAATGAGCGCTCTGGCAGATATTCAGGATGTCCGTGACAACCTGAGCAAATTGCGCGTGCCTGACGGTTTTAAAGTCGATGTTTACGCTGAAGTGCCAGGGGCGCGCCAGATGACGCTGGGTACCAATGGCAATGTCTATGTCGGCACCCGGGGCAGCAAAGTCTATGCTGTGGTCGATAAAAACAAGGACCATAAAGCAGACCAGGTCGTGGCGATCCTGGATGACCTGACCGTAGGCAATGGCGTCGCCATGGTAGACGGGCATTTATATGTCGCCGAACAACACCGCATCACGCGCTATGCCGCACCCGATTTTGACTTGACCTTGCCGTTCAAAGCCATGCGTGAAGTCGTTTACGACAAGTTACCGAATAAAGCACATCACGGCTGGCGCTATATCGCGACCGGTCCTGATAACAAGTTGTATGTCACTATAGGTGCACCTTGCAATATCTGCGACCCGACCGGTATCGAAGCTTCGATCATCCGCATGAACCCGGATGGCAGCCAGGTTGAAACCTTTGCCAAAGGGGTGCGTAACTCAGTCGGCCTGGATTTCCAGCCAGGCACCAATACCCTGTTCTTTACCGACAACGGGGTGGATTTACTGGGCGCGGATATCCCGCATGATGAGTTGAACGCGGCGCCTAAAGCAGGCCTGCATTTTGGTTTCCCTTACTTTGCCGGTGGTGATGCCCGCGACCCGAACTGGAAAAACAAAACACCGCCAGCAGCTGTGACCAAACCAGTCGTCGAATTCCAGGCGCACAGTGCCAACCTGGGCTTCAAGTTTTATACCGGCAAGCAGTTCCCGGCTGAATACCAGGGCAATGCGGTGATTGCGCAGCATGGTTCATGGAACCGTAAAGAACCGGTAGGCTATCAACTGGTGCGCGTGACTTTCGATGAACAGAAACAGGTGAAAGAAACCAAGGTATTTATTGACGGCTGGCTGAGTGCCGAAGGTGAAGTCTGGGGCCGCCCGAACGATGTATTGCAATTACCTGACGGTTCATTACTCGTTTCTGATGATTACAATGGCGTAATTTACCGTGTCAGCTACGATGGCAAAGCACCAGGTAAATCTGCCGCTGCCGCTCCAACGACTAATGCAGGTGAAACGACATTGAGCGGATTTGCCATGCCGGAGTCTGTATTTGCCGCCCCGAATGGCGTGGTGTATGTATCAGAAATCGGCGAGTTTGGTAAAGCAGGCGATGGCAAGATCACGCAGATTGATGCCAGTGGCACCCGCAAAACCCTGGCGGATGGCTTGAATGATCCCAAAGGCCTGGATCTCTTTAATGGTCAACTGTACGTGGCGGATGTAGACAGGGTCGTGCGTATTGATGCACAAAGCGGACAGCAAACTGTGGTTGCAGCCACCTCGGCATTTCCACGCAAACCGGTGTTCCTGAACGACATTGAAATAGATGGTTTGGGCAATGTGTATGTTTCCGACAGTGGTGATGACAATGGCAAAGGCGCCGGCATTTTCAAGATCGCAGCCGGCAAAGTAACTGAAGTGCTGAAAGGTAATGCCGGCATCAAGCGGCCAAATGGCTTGCTGATGGATGGTCCTGACAGTTTGTTGGTCGCTGACTTTGGCACAGGCAAATTGTTCAGGGTACAGCTGGGCGCTAAAAAAGCGGCAGTCACCCTGCTCAACCAGGGCTTCGGTGGTGCAGATGGCCTGGTCAGGGATGCACATGGTCACCTGTATGTGAGCGATTGGGCAGGCGGCAATGTCTGGCAATTGACTGACCCGAAAGCGACACCACAGCGCATTATCCAGGGTTACCAGTCAGCGGCAGATATCAGCCTGTCTGCGGATGGCCAATCTTTACTGGTGCCGGATATGAAAGCAGGCACATTGCATAGCGTGCCTGTTCAATAAACGTTTCTAGTACCCATGAAAGCCCGGTAAATCACGGGCTTTTTTTGTTGAGTTTTTTTATTCAGTCTTTTTGTTTACCTGGGCATTCTTCTCTGTGTCAGAATGCAATTCACAGGCACGCATATGGCGGCTTGTATCACACTATCATCTGTTTATTTTTGTTTGGAGACTTTCATGAAAAAACTGGTTCTTGCCCTGCTGCTTTCCTCAGTCTGTCTGTCAGTATCTGCAGGCCCGCAACAGGAAAAAATGAAAACCTGTAATGCCGATGCCAGCACCAAAGCCTTGAAAGGCGATGACCGCAAAGCTTTTATGAAAACCTGTTTATCAGCCGATAGTGCTGATTCCGGCCTGACTGCGCAACAGAACAAAATGAAAACCTGTAACGCCGATGCCAAAACCAAAGCATTAAAAGGGGACGAACGCAAAGCCTTTATGAAGACCTGTTTGTCCGGTAAGTAATTTTTAAGCCTTATCTGGCTGTCCACTCGCGCCTGCAGCCACACTGCAGGCGTCTGTTCAAAATAATCCACATTCCGCCTCAAGTTTTTTTCCTGCCTGCCGTTAACCCAGTTAGCTCTTGGTGTGGGTCCACAGTTGACCAGTTTTTTTAATACTGCTGCCCTTATACCAAGCCATCATTGCAAGGAACGCAAAGATAGAACGGTATGCATAACCCACTCAGAAAATTACCTGCAAAACTGTTATTGATTGTGCTGGCAGTGGCGCATCAAGCCTCGGCATCGACTCTGGTTCAAACTTCAGCCCCCGATAATCCAGGATTAATCAGTCATCTGGCGATTGAAGCAGGCATGACGGTGCTGGCACTGGCATGCATGTTACTCGTGTATCAGCTGTGGCGGTTTTACCTGCGCGCACAAAGGCGTGAAACCGAAGTGCGTCAACAGATCTGGCGCCAGGCCAATTATGATTACCTGACCCAGTTACCCAACCGCTACCTGTTACAGCAATGCCTGGAAAGCGCGATTCTGGAATGCCAGCAGTCGCAGCAACAGCTGGGATTGTTGCTGATTGACCTGGATGGTTTTAAGGATGTGAACGACATTGCCGGCCATGCCGTGGGCGATCGCTTGTTACAGAATGCCGCGCTGCGGATTCAATCCTGCGTGCGTGATGGTGATACCACGGCCAAGCTGGGTGGCGATGAGTTTGTGGTTGTGATCCCCAGGCTGAAAGATATCAAGATACTGCATGACATTGGTGCCAAAATTGTAGAGACGGTGCGCTCGCCTTTCCATATCGATGACAACCAGTACTTTGTCACCGCCAGTATAGGTATCGCCGTTTTCCCGGACCACAGCGACTCTGCCGAAACCCTGATGATGTATGCAGACCAGGCCTTGTATGCCGCCAAACGCGCTGGCAAAAACCAGTACCAGTTTTTTACGCAAACCATGCAACAGGAAATCAAGGAGCGTATCTCACTGACGCATGACCTGCGCTCGGCGATTGAAAATGGCGAACTGCATATGGTCTATCAGCCGATCTACCGCCTGCATGACATTGCGCTGATTAAGGCAGAAGCGCTGATACGCTGGCAGCATCCGACGCGAGGCAATATTCCACCGAGTGCATTTATTCCACTGGCGGAAGAATCCGGCATTATTATAGAGATAGGCAAGTGGATTTTTAACGAAGTACTGCATGACTTATCCACCATAGACCCCCTGCGCCTGCAAGGCATTCAGATCAGCCTGAATATTTCGCCAGTGCAGTTCGCCCATCCGCAGCACCTGATGGCGTTTATTAAACGCCTGGAACGTTCTAACATCCCGTGTGAGCTGTTCTGCTTTGAAATCACTGAAGGCTTGTTGCTGGAGCCTTCGCGCGTGGTTCAGGACACCCTGAAAGCCCTCAAGCAGGCAGGTATCAAGCTCTCGATTGATGACTTCGGCACCGGCTATTCAGCCCTGGGCTATCTGAAGAAATACCATGTGGATTATGTCAAGATCGATAAGTCTTTTATCAACAACCTGGGCGTGGATAACTACGACTTTATCCTGTGCCGCTCCATCATCCAGATGGCGCATGAACTGAATATGCAATTGATCGCCGAGGGTGTGGAAAATGCGCAGCAGGAGAATATCCTCAAGGTGATTAACTGCGACTTTATCCAGGGCTTCCTGCATGGCAAACCTGCCATGTTCAGTTCTTTATTACAGCAGATAGACCAGCAAACACTTGAACAACTATCCCAGCCTTTACTGGGCGTTGGGGCAAACATAGCTGGCGTTGAAACAAAAATGGCAGCATTTAAACATGCTGCCACCAAGCTCTCTTGATACTGGCTGAGCCTTAGATCAAATAATGATCCAGTAATAAAGCGGCGAAAATCAGGCTCAGGTAAAGAATCGAATATTTGAAAGTGGTTTTAGCCAACTCATCAGAATAGCGACGATACAGGCTGACCACATAGTACAGAAACACGGCATTCAGCACCACCGAAGACGCCAGATACAACCAACCGCTCATGCCAAGGCCATAAGGCATCAACGACACCACAATCAGGATCACGGTATACAGCAGGATATGCAGCAAGGTGAATTGCTCACCATGCGTCACCGGCAGCATAGGCATCCCGACTTTGGCGTACTCTTCACGGCGGTATAAAGCCAGTGCCCAGAAGTGTGGCGGCGTCCAGGCGAAAATAATCAGGAACATGACCAGGGCTTCAGGCGACACGGTATTATTCACCGCCGCCCAACCCAGGATAGGCGGCATAGCGCCGGATGCACCACCGATCACAATGTTCATGGGCGTCGCAGGTTTCAGGAACACGGTATAAATCACGGCATAACCGACAAATGTCCCCAGTGTCAGCCACATGGTCAGCGGGTTGACCCAGTAATACAGAATACTCAGGCCCAAACCACCAAGCACACTGGCAAACAGCAAGGTTTCCATTTGCGACAATTGCCCGGTAGGGATAGGACGCGCACGCGTACGCGCCATCATGGCGTCAATCTTATTCTCAATCAGGCAATTAAACGCCGCAGCAGCGCCTGAAGCAAAGGCAATCCCCACTGTTGCCGCCAGTAATATCTGCAACGAAACCATGCCCGGCGTGGCCATAAACATGCCGATGATCGCGGTGAAAACAATTAACGACGTGACACGTGGCTTGCACAAGGCATAAAAATTGCGCAAGCTCATCTTGGCCAATGTCAGTTGTGTAACCCAAATACTTTGCATGACTAATCCCCCAACTTTTCTAATAAGACGTATTCATTAATCTTGCATTGATCGTGACCAGGCAGATGCCCAGTAACGCAGCGCCAGCATTATGCAACACTGCCAATACCAACGGCAGTTGCAAAAGCAGGTTGCCGATACCGACACTGATTTGTAACAACAGAATAACCAGCAGTGTCCATGCCAGAGTTCTTGCAGTTTTCCGTTGCAACAAAATCCTGATGCTTACCAGCCCCCACGCAAGCACGAGCAGAGCGCCCAGCCTATGCACCCATTGAATCGCAGTCAACGCATCCAGGTGCAATTGCCCGCCATCACGGCTTTCACCCAATGCGCGGGTCAGGTGAAATGCATCATGCATATCCATGCAAGGCCACCACAGGCCATGACAGGTGGGAAAGTCGGTACAGGCCAGTGCCGCATAATTACTGCTAGTCCAGCCGCCAAGCATCACCTGCAGCAACCACACCAACAACCCCAGGCGTAACCACCATTGCTGCGATGAGGGCAATGCGATGGATGCTTGCGAGGTGTTGCGTACGGCGATCCAGCATAAGATTGCCAGGGTTGTCATTCCACCCAGCAAATGCAGGGTGACAATCACCGGTTTGAGCAACAAGGTCACTGTCCACATACCCAGTAAAGCCTGTAACACAATCAATACGACCAGGGCAGCAGATAACTGCCAGGAAGTGTGGATACTTTTCCTGTGCTTGTAGGCCAGCCATGCCAGGGCGACGACGACTAACCCCAGGCTACCGGCCAGATACCTGTGCGCCATTTCCTTCCAGGCCTTGGCATGTTCCAATGGTCGATCAGGATAAGCCTGCTGCGCAGACTGGATGGCGGATTCACTTTGTGGAACCGACAAGGCGCCATAGCAGCCTGGCCAGTCCGGGCAACCCAGTCCGGCATCGGATAAACGCACATATGAGCCAAGCACAACCACGCAAAATGCCAGGACAACGGCTAAAACACTTAATGGTCTAAACATGATCAACCAGCCCAGGAAGCTTTCAGCAACTTCATCAGGTCTTTACGTATCCACTTCGCTTCCTGCTCAAGGTCGTACTGCATCATGACATTACCGAGCGGATCAATAAAATACACCCGTTGCGCCGCCAGCGTATTTTGGCCGCCGCCGCTAAGCATACGCCCCAGTGCAGCCACCTGTTCAGACTCACCATTGATGATCAGCAGGTCAGGATACCGTTCACGAATCTGCTGCGTATCTGCCTGTTGCGTGATCAGCACGCGCTGTACACGTATCATGTCTTTATACAACGAAACATATACTTGTCTCAAATCGTACAGGCGCTGCATACAGCGTGCATCACACTCGCCTGCAATCAGCACGATATTCCATTTGTCTTGCCAGAAGGCGGGCGCAGCTTGCTGATTGTCAGTGACCCAATGAGTAGTAGAAGCGATTGAAACCGGGGGTTGTATCAGCTGGCCGTAACTTTTGCCACTGGGGCGCCAGTCAAATTTGATCATCGCCACCACGACCACCAAAGGCACGGTGAAGAAAATCGCCAGCAGTAAAAAGATCATGCGTCCTTTGCGTTGCTGTGCTGCATCCAATGAAGCGTGCGTATTTGAATTTTCTTGCATGACTACCTGACTAACTTTCTTCCTGCCGTTTTTCCAGCATTTGATACACACCAATCAGGATGCTTGCCAACGCAAAACCAAACCATTGATAGGCATAACTTAAATGTTTCTCCACTTGCCCGGCGGGCACATCCCAGTTCCGGACAAATCCATCTTGCGCGACTGCAGGATCAAGCTTGAGTATGGCATGCGGCAGTAAGGGATAGGGTAACTGCTGCTGCAAATATTCAAAATCGATCACCTGCTGTACTTTATTCCATGTGGCATCCTGTTTACCCAATTGAAAACCGGTTTTCTTTTGATGCCACAACATGCCTGCAACGGTCTGCTCCGCAGGATTAGTCTCTACCACTGGCAATTGCTGATGATCAGAAAAACCTGCCACCCATCCTCGATTGACCAGAATAACTGTGTGCCCATCATTTAACAAAAATGGCGTCAGCACATGAAAACCTGCCTGCCCCTGCTCCACCTGGTTATCGAGGAAAAAACTGTGTTCAATCAGATAATGCCCGGTCAGTTTAACCGTCCGCGTGTGTAGTGCTTCTATATTCTCTTCATCCAGCTTACCCTGCGCGAGCAACTCGACCACATTCAGCTTGCCATCGGTCAGGGCAAGCGTAATCGCCTGCTTTTGTTCGGCTTTGTGCCACTGCCACATGCCCAATTTAAAACAGCCAAAAACCATGAGTGCCACCACCAGAATCACCACCGGCCGCACCCTCAACACATACGATCCTAAAGGTATTTGCATTTTCCTACTTACAGCCCATAATGTGCCTTCACTATTTGTTTTCACTTAGCGCAGGATCACACCATGCTTATCAAAATTGCAACGGTTCTAATACTACTTGTCATTATAGGCAGTTTGTTTTCAGCCCTGGTATTTCTACTCAAAGATAAACAAGGTTCTGATCGCACCGTGAAAGCACTCACAATGCGTATCGGTCTGTCCATTACCTTATTTCTGCTACTTATTATTGCCGCTCATTTTGGCTATATTGGCCACACACTGTAGTGACCTGCAATTTAGAAACTTGTCAGTTGATAAACTGCGCCAAGTGAATTGTCATGAATCAACCTCTTTGATCGAATTTCTTTGATGGTAAACAGCTGACAAGCAACAGTCACAGAAAAGGGCGCTTTTGGCGCCCTTTTTAATATTGCTAGAGCATGTAGACAAAGATATACAAGCCCAACCACACCACATCTACAAAATGCCAGTACCAGGCCACGCCTTCAAAACCGAAATGATGTTCTGGTGTGAAATGCCCTTTAATGCTGCGCAACAAAATCACGATCAACATCAAAGTACCAATCGTCACATGGAAACCGTGAAAACCGGTCAACATAAAGAAGGTGGCGCCATAAGCACCGGACTTCAGTGTCAGCCCCATTTCAGTGTAGGCATGGTGATATTCTGCAGCCTGGCAAATCAGGAAAGTAATCCCCAAAGCCACTGTCAAAGCCAAGCCTACAATCAATTGTTTGCGGTTATTTTTAATCAGCCCCCAATGCGCCCAGGTAATGGTCGCGCCAGAGCTCAATAATAACAAGGTATTGATCAGAGGCAGGCCACTCCATGACATCGGGTGGAAATCAGGATTAGGCTTGAACGTCTCACCCAGCACGACCCCGCCCGGACCCTGCGTTGGCCAGGTGTTTAAAAAGTCTTTATAGGGCGTGATATCGGGCGCATACGAAGCCAGGTCAGGCACCGATAACACCCGCATATAAAACAGCGCACCGAAGAACGCTGCAAAGAACGCGACCTCTGAACAGATAAACACAATCATCCCGATACGGAATGATTTGTCTTCCCATTTTTTATACTGTCCGGTCATGCTCTCGGTGACCACATCACTCAGCCATTTGAACATCATGAACAGAATGATCGCCAAGCCAAGATACATCATGTATTTGCCAGGTGTAGCCAGGTAGTCGAGCGATGGATTCTTGAGCGAACCGTCACCGCGTAAATCAGAGCCCGTCACGTTAAACACAAAACCGCTGGCCATGGAGAGCAGGCCAACCGAAATGAAGGCGGGGTAAATGCTGCCGTGCGGTACGAAATAATGGTTATCTGAATGACTTGCCATGCCTAAAACTCCCAATCATTTGATTTTTATAGTTACGTAAGCTTTGCTTGAGCCCACCTTCGTCGCCATACATTGCTACTCATAAAAAATTTATCCTGATATATCAATATGTATACCGCGTCAAAATTTTTTACTCACACCTAGTCTGGCTTGGAAGTTGCCCTCAATCTAAACTTCCTGATACTCACATCAATTAATTAATTTGAATCATTAGTCGCCGGAAAAAATGAGTACGATAACGTTAACTCATTCACATCTGTCGGCAGATCCGCGCTGATAAAAAACCTGAGTGGCAGCTGTTTCACCTGGCCGGGATTGAGGGATTGCCGCACAAAGCAAAAACACTCAATCTTCTTCAGGTGGGCCGACGCTTTACCCGGTGTCACACTGGGAATCGCCTGCCCCACTACCACTTCACTCGTAATATTTTTCGCTTCAAACATCACCACGGTCACTTGCCCGGGGTGTACCTTGACGCTACTTTGTTTGGGATAAAAATTCCAACCCAACCCTGGCATGACAGATGATACAAATTGCACCGTCACTTCACGCGAGGTATCCACCTTTTGTTTAGTTGCCGTCTGCGCAACATTGCTTGTTTTGCCATTCAAACCGGTGACAGAACAAATCACGTCATACAGTGGCACCAGGGCAAATGCAAACAGCAAAGCACCTGCAATAATCCACACTAACTTTAATGCCAGTTTTTTATTGGCCTGCGACTGTTGCTCGTTCACTAATGCATGCCTTCAATATTATTTCCACATGGTAAACATTGAAATCACATACCATGCGATTGCCACACCAGCCAAAATCCAGGCAATCTTTTTGTTATTACTTTGCTTTGGTTTACTCAAAATCTGTTCCTGTCTCACGATTGCATTAAAGACCACCCAGCCATTGCCGAATGGTCTGATGCATGCTTATTTCACAACAGGCTGCTCGGTAAAGCTGTGGTAAGGCGGAGGTGAAGGTAATGTCCACTCCAGGCCAATCGCGCCTTCCCAAACTTTGTCAGTCGCTTTTTGGCCGCCTCTGGCACAACTGATGATGTTGTACACCAGCAACAGTTGTGACAAGCCCAGTACAAAGGCACCCACTGTCGAAATCATATTGAATTCGGCAAATTGCAGTGCGTAATCAGGGATACGGCGTGGCATACCTGCCAGACCGACAAAGAACTGAGGAATGAAAGTCACGTTGAATGAAATGGCAGTTAACCAGAAGTGCAATTTACCCAACTTCTCGTTGTACATATGGCCTGTCATTTTTGGCAGCCAGTAGTAAACACCAGCCATGATACCCATGATGCCACCGGCAAACAGCGTGTAGTGGAAGTGGGCAACCACGAAGTAACTGTTATGGTATTGCGCATCCGCGGCTACGTCGGCCAGTACCAGACCTGTCAGGCCACCGACACCAAAAAGGATAATCCAGCCCACGGTAAACAGCATAGGTGTTTCAAACGTCATGGCGCCTTTCCACATGGTGCGGATCCAGCAATAGAACAGCACGGCCAGCGGCAATGAAATCGCCATGGTGCTATACATAAAGTACAGCAAGGCTGGCACAGGCATACCTGCAGTAAAGAAGTGATGCGCCCAGACAACGACTGACAGCGCGCCAATAGACCACAGCGAATACACTTGCGCTTTGTAGCCATACATTGGCTTACGGCTGAAAGTTTGCAGGATCTGTGGAATGAAACCCCATACCGGCAACAGCAGAATATACACTTCAGGATGGCCAAAGAACCAGAACAAGTGCTGGAACATGATAGGGTCACCACCACCGGCCGCATCAAAGAAGTGCGTACCAAAATGTCGGTCTGTCAGCAACATGGTCACCGCACCGGCCAGCACAGGAATAGTAGCGATCAGCAGGAAAGCAGTGATCAGCCAGCCCCATGCAAACAATGGCATTTTCATCAGAGTCATGCCAGGCGCGCGCATGTTGAAAATAGTGACGATGACATTAATAGAACCTAATACTGAAGAAATCCCCAGTAAGTGCACAGCAAAAATGGCGAAGTCCACGCCTATGCCACCTTGCACTGAGAGTGGCGGATAGAAGGTCCAGCCGGTTGCCAGCGCACCATCACCAATGCCGAATAAGGCCAGGGTAAAAGGCAAGGTCAGCAGAATGGCTGATGGCGGCAGAATCCAGAAGCCCCAGTTATTCAACCGCGGCAATGCCATGTCCGGCGCGCCCAGTTGTAACGGCAACATCCAGTTGGCAAAACCGGTAGCGGCAGGCATGAGCGCCGCAAAAATCATGATCAACGCATGCACGCCAATCAGTTGATTGAAAAACTCGGGGTTCATCAGTTGCAGGCCCGGCTTGAACAGCTCGGCACGAATGCCAAGAATCATACAGCCACCAACCAGAAACATGACCAGTGAAAATGTCAGGTACATGGTCCCGATATCTTTGTGGTTGGTCGTCGTCAACCAACGAATGATCCCGGTAGGATGCTCCTGGTGCTCGTCGTGATGTGCTACGGAAGTAGTACTCATCGTTGCTCTCCTAAAAATCTCTTAAAGTATTATTCACGCGCTGCTTTGACTTGTGGCGGCTGCACCAGGGCATCTACCGAAGCAGTATTCCCCAGGGCATTGCGCTCATAAGTAATCACAGCAGCAATTTCAGTATCATTCAGGGTCGCTTTCCAGGCCGGCATTACACCTTTGCCGTTCAGTACGCGATCAAGATGACTGTCTTTTTGATATTTACCATCCGCCCCGAAGATAGGCCCGACAGCAATCTTGCTGCCTGTCAGTGCCGGGAAAGCCGGAGGCAGGCCAGCACCGGTAACCTGGTGACAGACCGCACAGTTTTTCTCGTAAACGGTTTTACCCTGGGCCAGCAATTCTTCTTTGGTCATTTCTTTGACATCACCGGCGGCTTTTTGCTCCTCCTGTTTTTTACCAGCCCAGGCAGCGAACTCTTCTTTAGAAACCGCATTCACTACCACTGGCATATAGCCATGGCCTTTACCGCATAACTCTTTACATTGGCCGCGATAGACACCGGCCTTTTCAACCTGCACCCAGGTTTCACGGATAAAGCCGGGTACAGCCACGCGTGAAGAACCAAACTGCGGCACCCACCAGTTATGCAATACGTCAGATGCTGTCATCAGGATGCGGACTTTCTCGCCTACCGGCAGCACCAGCGGATTATCAACTTCCAGCAGGTAATGCTCGCCTTTTTCTTCCTTGTTGTTCAGCTGGTCATTTGAAGTTGCCAGGTTGCTGACGAATTTGATGCCTTTGGCATCACCGTCGAGATACTCGTACTGCCAGCGCCACTGTGAACCGGTGATCTTGATGACCATGGTTGACTGGTCACGCGTATCTTCCATCATGACTACACTGTGGTAGGCCGGGATGCCCATGATGACAAAGTCAATCAGCAACAGGATGACAAACGGGATCAGGGTCCAGAAAATTTCGACTGTGGTAGAAGGTGGCTTATCAACAACCGCTTTATAGCCTTTGTCGTGCCGGTGCTTCACAATTGAATAAATCATGATTGCCAGTACCACCACAAAAATCACGGCAGTAATCAGCATGAATTTGTTATGAACGTGCAATGTGTCCAGCGCCATCGGTGTGACCGGGTCTGGGAAATTGAAAGTGTAGTCAGCGCGTGCGCTTAATGAATACAACAGTGCAAACGCACTAGCCCCAAGCTTCTTCATTCCTTGCATCTAATCTGCTCCAAAATCTAGTTATTTAGTTTTTAGAAGTGTGCGCCTTAAGTGAGACACCAGCTCATCGCGTTGCGCGTTGTTCATGGTGTCACGACCAAACTCGACTTCTTGATTATGGGACCCAATCCACAGTGACGTTTTACCGTTCTCACCTTCCCTGAGCGTTATACGAGTCCAATATCGTTGAAAACGAACGTGTTTTATTTTGCCTAATACACTCTGTTCAATCTCAACATGATCCTCGGCGAATGTGATTTTTTCGTAATCACTGCTGTGTCGCAACACCAACACAAACGCCAGAACCACCAACACTAATTCCAAACCGGCAAACGGCAACACCATCCAGGCACCGATATGCAAAAAAGCAAAGGCTATCAGTATGGTTAATACGCCCAAACTTAGCAGCAATCTCCACACACTTTCAGCAGAAGCGGAAGCGTTAGGCTTTGCAATGCATTGTGTTTCGCAGATGGATAACATGTTTGCCAACCCGGAACTGAATCTGTAGCAACTAAATTACGTTTAGTTACAAATTTGTTACACATTGAAAGGTAGCATAAGACAACCTGAGTGACAAGAAAAAAGAATACGCCTGCCTTTGAAAATATAAATAATTAAATGCATCAACGAATCTGCATGCCTGATAGCGAATGGCTTGCGACTGTGCATTGCCATAAAAAATCAGTTTGAAAAATCCGAAGGATGACAAAAGATTCTTTTACAAACGTAAACAGTGCGCGACTGGTTTGACTGAAAAATCTTGCGTTTGTGCAGCGAAAAATTCGATTGATACACTTAGCGTTATTGATACGCAAAAAAGATCCCCACACTTATCCGAGGAAAATGGCAAGTGCAGGGGTTGAAATGCAGACACCATCGTTAAGAAAGTGAGGGATTGCATTTCCGATGATGACTGCTGCAGATCTGTTATATTTCTTATTCCAGTTTGAAAGATACCGGGATCGAGACTTTGAAGGTCTTCTTGCGTAAACTGTCTTTCACGCCCAGTTGTGCGATGGCTTTTTTCACCATCCGCATCGCTTCCTCATCGAGTGGCACATGTTTGCTGCTGTCTACCATCGACACCTGCACCAGCTCCCCGCGTACAAATTGCGCCAGGATAATTACCTCACCTTCCAGATGTCTGCGAATGGCAATGGTTGGGTATTGTTTGCTTTTGTTGACCAGGGAGCGTAACTGTTCACCGTAATCGCCCCAGGCATCATTATCGCTGGTGGTCAGCTCATCCGACTCACTGCTTGCCGGTGCATTGACTGCGGGTGACGGCCGGGACTCTTTGGCAACCGACTCGGTCGCAGTATGGTTAGCTGCATCACTATTACTGGGCGAAGCTGTCGCATTCACGGCTGGCGCCGGCTCTACACGCGCTGGCAAGGCCTGCTCCGGCACCTGGTAATCTGCCTCGTTATGCGCAGGCGCAGTGATCACTGACTTCTGGTTCTCCACCGGCGGCGCTGTGCGTGGCTTGACGGTGGTAGTCGTCCTTTGTGGCTCTGGTGGAGCCGAGGTCACCATCGGAGGAGAAACTTGTTGCTCGCTGGGTCTTGAGGCGGGCATTTTCATGGTAAAGAATTCGATTTCCAGCCGGTCGGGGATTTTGGGTAGCTGTATGTGACTGAGTGTCGGGTAAATCACGACTACCAACACGTGCAACACCAGTGACAGAATGACTGCGCGCCATACCTGGGTGGACCTATCATCTTCCATATAGACCAGGCTGGTCATCTTTGCTACTTGCCCGCTTCCGGTGACATCACAAAACTGAACTTGCTGATGCCAGCCCGCTGGATGGCCACCAGCACCTTGGCCACAATGCCATACTCGGCATGCTCATCGGCATAGATCTCAACAGCCGGGTCCTGTTGTGCTTTTAAAGTACCCAGGTTGCTGGTCAGGGTGTCCAGTGCCAGCTTCTGCTGGTCGAGGAAGATATCACCGGCATCGGTGATGCTGATATGCGCGGTCTTGGGCACAGTAATGGCGACTTCAGCACTGGCTTTCGGCAGCTTTACTTTCACTGCGTTCATCAGTAAGGGTGCGGTGACAATGAACACGGTCAGTAGTACCAGCATGACATCCACCAGCGGTGTGACGTTGATCTCGCTCACCAGGTCTTCCTGTTCTGCATCGCCAAGGATTGCCATGATTTAGCCTTCTACACCGGATTGGGTGAGTAAAGACTGGAAGCGGCTGGCGACTTGTTCCATATCGGCACGGTGTACTTTCTGGCGGCGCATAAAGTAGTTATAGGCGAGTACGGCAGGTACCGCAGTGGCAATGCCGATGGCGGTGGCAATCAGTGCTTCGCCGATAGGACCTGCCACCACATCCAGTCCGGCAGAGCCGGTGGCAGTGATGGTCTTGAGCGCATTCATGATGCCCCAGACGGTGCCGAACAAACCTATAAAAGGCGCAGTCGAGCCTATGCTGGCCAGGACAGCGACACCGCCGTCCATACGTTTATGTTCGAGGTAGGCTTGCTGCTTGAGCGAGAGTAGGATCACTTCCTGCCGTTCGTTGCGGCGCAGTACTGAATTGGCCATCACTTCGTTCATGGCGTTCATACCGGCATTACATAAGCGGGCAAAGCTGCTTTCGCTCTTGGAGATGAGTAGTGGTAATTCATAGATACTGCGCGTCTGTTGCCACTCGGACAGGAAGTCTGTGGATTCGCTTTGGGATTTGTACCAGGCCCAGCTTTTGATAATGATGATGGCCCACACCACCACTGAAAGTACGCCAAGCAAATACAACACTAAATCTACGATGTCAGGTACCAAGTCCACAAATCACCCCAAAGATAAAAAATCAAACCTTTTTTGAACACATTCGCAATGTCGGGAAAAACACCCATTGACATGGGGAATGTTTCCTTTTATCGCGTCTACATATATTCATCGTTGGGGATGCAAAAAACCTCACGTTTTTAACTTATTTTTACATTTATGATTGCTATGCGGGTTTTATCGTGCAAGTGGTATATGGATTGGGAAAGTGCGGAACGAAGCTACTGAGCAAAACTTACTTATCCGGTGGGCCAGTTAAAGCGGATTCTGGCCTGAAATAGCGGGTGGCACATAGACAAAGTACCATTCACCGTAATAACGCTTGTTATTCAAATGCTGCAACTCGCCGCGATAACCCTTGATCTTGAAGGGTGGTTTATCAGACAAACTGTAAATACCCATGATACCGCCGCTGGGGGCTTCCACTATGCCCCAGCCTTCACGTTGTGTGATCGGATCAACATATGGCTTGCGCAAATGGCGGCGCGGGATAGGAAACCGCTCATCATTGAGCAAGGCTTCGAAGGTACGCGGAAACATCTTCACCACACCCGGCGTCTGGTTGTAATAGCGTCCGATGGCGTCTCTGTAAGCCAGGCCGACACGGATCAACTCCTGCTCCCTTTCTCGCAACACCTGGGTCTGCCAGCGCATGGCTGCCTGCGCCATCACCAGCCCGCTCAGCATCACCAGCATAAACATGCCGATCAGCACGAACCCCGCAGGTGATTGCTTACCAGATGGCATAGGGCGTGCCATCGCCGGAAAGCTGGTTGGAACCACTATGCACATCAAATACACTGCCCTGCTCGTCTATATTCGGCGGCAGGGTAACCACCCAGGTATCGCTACGCTCTGTCATCGGGTCAGGCGGAATCGCTTTCAGGTATTGCCGCTCGACCAACTCTTCAAGGACTTCCGGGTAACGGTTTTTATCACTGTAAAACTTGTCGATGGCGTCACGCATGGTCAGCAGGTCATGCCGCAAGGTGGTTTCTTTTGAGCGTTGCAACATATGCATGAACTTGGGGCTGACAATGGTCAGCAGCATGGCCAGGATCGCCAGCACCACCAGCATTTCAATCAGGGTGAATCCGCGCTTCATCTGCATTCCACTCGCCATCGCTCTACCAATCACTATATGGTTGCCGGTTGATGCCGATAGCACCGGAACGGGATGAAACGTCATAGACATCCTTGGCCATTTCATCAATATCGCCGTCATATGCGCGTATGCGCCAGGTCTGGGCATTACTCAATGTGATATCTGACGCAAACGGGTCACGCGGGATACGCCGCAGGAAAAACACTTTTTTCTTTTTTGGATCCTGGGCATTTTCAACCCCGGTCACCAATATCCTCAGATTGGAAGGATAGCCACTACTGTCAGCGGTTTTTTTAATGACCCCCTGGTCCACGGCATCCTTATAAGCATCCAGCGCATCGCGGATTTGCCACAACGCCCGTTTCAGTTCGCGCTCTTTTTCACGTTTGCTATTCAGCTGCACCACCGGGCTGGCCGAAGTCACCAGCAACGCCAGCAAGGCCAGCGTCACCAGCAACTCCACCAGCGTAAATCCGTTTCTGCGCCCTGATGCTGACATCATCATACTGTTCACAAGCCTATGGCTGCACGGTGCCAGTATCAGTGCTGTTCATGATTTGCGCGCCGAAGCCGCCATCGCTACGGGCATTGGTGCTTTGCGTGGATTGCGGCGTCACCGCTTGTGGCGTTACAGGCTCTGCCGCCTGCACCGTGCGCGCACCACCTGCACCCACCGGATTGGCAGTCGCCGCCACCCCGGAAGGAATCAGGCTATACACCGAATTGGCCGGGCTGATGTTATGCATGATGCGTGGCGTGATCAGGAGCACGATTTCATTCTTGCGCTTGTCCTGATTATTATTGCTGAACAGCTTGCCTATAAACGGCAGGTTACCCAGCCCTGGCACCCGGCGCTGTGTTTTCTGTTCATCATCACGGAACAAGCCTGCCAGTATCTGGGTTTCGTTATTGCGTAACTGCAAGGTGGTATTGGCATTGCGGCTACCGATGGTATATGCCAGCACGCCGGTACTGGTGGTGACCTGGTCAGTGATATTGCTGACCTCCATGGCGACCTTGATGCTGACCTGGTCCTGCATCTGGATCACCGGCTCCACATCGAGCTTGATGCCCACCTCGATATAGTTGACATTCTGGCTCACAAACCCTTGCGCACTGGCGACGCTGGTCAGCACCGGAATTTTATCGCCGACATGGATCTTGGCCCGGTCACGGTTCTTCACGCGTATTTTCGGGCTGGCCAGCAGGTTGGTATCGGTATCCTGGTGCAACAGATTCAACACAATGGCGGGGTCACTGATGGTAAACACACCCAGGTTGCCATTAAAGTTGCGCAACTCTCTCAGTGTCAGTTCGCCACCTTGCGGCTGGGTACCGTTGGTATTACCCAGGGCGTTACCCTGCACGCCGACCCCGATCTGGCTCGGATACTGTATGCCCAGGTTTTCGAGGTTGCGGCGGTTGATTTCCATCACCTCCACCTCCAGCATCACTTCAGACTCGCTCAAGTCCTGCGAGGCGATCAGTTTCTCGGCGACCTTAATCCTGTCCATGGTGTCGCGTATCACCAGCGTATTCAATTTTTCATCTATATAAATGTCACTCGTCCGCAACACGGTTTTCATCAGATTCAATGCCCGCTTGGCGTCCATATAGGTTAAATAAAAGCTGCGCACAAACAGTTCTTCATATTGTGCCGCACGAGAAACCGGGTAGATCAGCAAGGTGTTGTCATTGAGGACTTTCTTGCCTAACTGGTGGCTGGTCAGAATCACGTCCAGCGCCTGTTCAATCGGCGTATCCCGCAGAAAAACACTCACGCGTATGCCTTCATTTAACTCCTGGTCAAAAGAAAAATTCAGATCCCCGGCTTTGCCCAGATACTCGAAAGCATTTTTAATCGGCGTATTTTTCAGCTCTAGCGTGACTTTCTTTTTCAGTGACGATTGCACTGGCCGTACCACGCCAACGCGTTCGCTTTTCTTCTGTTCCAGTTGCTCGAACAGTTTCCGCGCCTCCACATGCGCAGGCTGCTCAGCCAGCACATTGCGTAATAAAAATTCGCCACCGGCCAAATCCCCTGCCGCGATGGCGGTTTGAACCTGCTCTATTTGCATCGCGTGTTTCCGCATCATTTTCACTTTTTGCAGGCCATCACTGGCGGCACGGTTGGTGGATGAAGCCTGCAGCACTTGCTGGTAAATCACTTCAGCAGCGTCATACTGCTGTGCCTCCAGCAAACTGTCAGCCTGTTGCACCTGCTTTTGCAGCTTTTTCTCCTGCAGCAAGGTCAGCCAGTTTTTATATTGTGGTTGGCGCGGGTGAGCGTCCACTAGCGGTTGCAACAATTTGATCGCTTCATCATCCTGCCCGCGCGCGGCATAGATCCTGGCCTGTTCCAGCGTGGCATCGCCAGGCGTGGCTGTGGGAAACAGGTTGCTGCAACTGGCCAGCAATAACGGGCTCCACAATAACAATGGCCTGGTTGCAGAGCACGCCGACTGCCAAAAATTCTTCTTTTGTATTATTTGCTTATTCAAAACACCACCCCGTTATCCACCTTGTCATCCAGCCTGATCTCAAATCGCTCGGCCGCGTGTTGCAAAACGACTTTCTGCTGATCAAGCACGGCCACCTTCCACCCTTCGGCAAAGCGGTCGCCTTCCTGTAATACATATTGTTGCTGTCCATCGGTTAAAAACACCGTCCAGCGTCCGCCTTCCTGCAAGCGGCCAGCATAGGTATAAGGGCTGACCGGTACAGCGGCCGCTGCCGTTTCCGTTTCCGCTACAGGCATGGGCATGGCGCTGAATAAATTCACGCCAGCTTCCTCGTCTGCCACGATTGTTTTTGCTGGCGTCACTTCCTGACTGTCGGCTTTCAGTATGGGCATCACTTGCGCCAAAGGAATGCGTTTTTGTACACGTGGGGGCGCCGTGGCGACGCCGGCATCCGATGGCTGCTCCGCCTGCTCAACCCACCAGCAAGCCAGTAATGTCAGCCCCAGTGCGCCCAGCATTACCCAGCGCCGCATCATGTCGGCTCCCGCTTGCGGGTATACAAACTGAACTCGACATAGGCTTCCACCCCGGTTTGCATCACATCGCTACGTTGCAGTTTGAACTGGCTCAATGCCAGGCTGGGGTATGCCTGCAATACCCGGTTTAAGAATTGCCGCACCTGCAGGTAATCGCCTTTCAGCGGCAGTTTGATCCGCTGTATTTGCAAGCTGGAATGCTCAATAGGGAGTGATTGAAATTCAGCCCGCTCAAAGATCATGCCCATGGCATCGGCCTGTGCCAGAATCTCGCCACTGATCCCTTCAGCTTCGTCTTCTGATGGCCATTGCTGCAGCGACTGTGCCGCATTGGACACTGAAGATTTTGCAAGAGGGATAGCTGGTGTTGAACGTGCAGGCAGTCGCTGCAAGTCCTGTTGCAATTGATGACGCGTGAAAAAGGCATGACTCAATAACGCTAAAAGTATCAGCACGATCACCAGCAAGGCTGCCACCCAGCGCTGCCCCAAAGGACCTTGCTGCCAGCGGAAAAGCAAACGCTGCACAGGATGATTCAGTACAGCCATCCTGCCTCCAGATGTAAGGTAGTCATCATTGATCCGTTCACATCGGTGGATTCGCTGGCATTCAACTTGACGTCAGCCAGGCCGGATTGCTGTTTTAAACGCTCAACCAGCGCCCACCCCTGTTTGCGATGCGGGGCCAGCACCGTCATGCGGATATGCTTTCGTTTGGCATCCGGCGCCAGTTGCATCCAGTACAACTGAGGCTGTTGCACTTTTTCCAGTGTATTCAATAAAGGTATCCAGGGTGTTTGTATATGCGATTGCGCTTCAGCTATTTCTGCGGTGATCGCCTGCTGGCTGGCTGACGATAAATTGGTTTGCGGATTTTTGACCGGGGAAATGGCTGCCTGCCGCGCCTGCAATTGCTGCTGCAACACCGCATTCTCATTGGCCAGTTGCAGATAAATGCCAGCCAGCATGCCAGATACCAGCAAGAGTCCCAGGCCGAACAACAATGGCGCTGGCCCCGGTGCCTGGCCCCGCGCATGGTTAAATGTCAGCCGCCGCATTACGCCAGCCTCCTGCGCAACTGCTGGTGAAAGGCTTCGCCCAGCCAATGACCTGGTTGCACATCAATCAACGCAAATGGCGATAAAGAGTTGGTGGTGACGCCACTCAATTGCGCCTGTGGCAAAAACACCGGCAAATCGACCCAGTCGGGATGCATCACCTGCTCGCGCATTAAACACTGGCTCAGGCTCTCACGCCATTGTGCATCTACGGGTAAATAGCGGATTTGCTGCCATTCACCATCTACCAGGCAGCCTATGGTCAAGCTGCCGGATTCGCGGCTGATGATCCAACCCTGCTGAGGTAGTTTTTGCTGCCGCATGGTATGCAGTGCCTGGTTCACAGACAACATCCAGGCTGGCGCAATCACACCCGGCGTGAAACGGACTTCAGCAAACACGGCATGCAATTGCTCAGTGAGTCCGGGTGGTACGGCATTGACCAGCGTATTTTTCCCATAGCTACTGGCCTGCGCTTGTACTTGCCAATCCTGCACCTCCAGGCCGAACGCCTGTTGCAGGCCATGGCTGTAATAGGCCTGTTTTTCGGCAGCACTGCGAATCTCGCTTTGCCAGGGCAGCACCAGCCAGCGCGTATATTGATCGGAAAGCACCACCACCACATGCCAGCGCTGGCCCTTCAGCGCTGCGAGTATGTCACGCAGGCTCTGCCACGTTTCCTCTGGCGGCAGCGTATCCTGCGGCCGTCCGGCTAAGGGATAATGTTGGTGACTCAACAATGCACGTGGTCCGCCTGGCAACCACTGGCGTTCAAACGTCAACACTTCCAGTGCATCGCAAGTCACCACTATCCTTAGCTCAGGCGCACTGAGTGCCTGCCACCAGCGGCGGCTATCCGCGAAATGGCAGTCAATGCCGGGATCAGGATAATGCTGTAACACGATTGATCTCCTGCAAGGTGGTTTCGCCGGCCTTAACTAATGCCATACCCGCTTCACGCATGGAGCGGGTACCGGATTTGGCCGCCAGTGCCTTGATTTGGCTGATGGGCGCTTTCGCCACGATCAGCTCCCGCATGCCATCATCAAACAACAGCAACTCCGCAATGCCTTTACGGCCCTTGTAGCCGGTGCCATGGCATTGACCACAGCCCTGCCCTTTCTTGAAATGGAAGTGCGCACTGGCTTCTGCATCCAGCCCGGATTTCAGCAACAACTCCTGGTCAGGCTGGTCATCTACCTTGCAAAACGGGCAGATCACGCGTATCAGGCGTTGCGCCAGAATGACGTTCACCGCCGACACAAAACTGTAGGCATCCACGCCCATATTGGTAAAACGGCCGATCACATCAAACACGTTATTGGCATGCACGGTGGTCAGCACCAGGTGACCGGTCAGCGCTGACTGCACGGCAATCTGCGCGGTCTCGCCATCACGGATCTCACCGACCATGATTTTGTCCGGGTCATGCCGCAAAATGGAACGCAGGCCACGCGCAAAGGTGAGACCTTTTTTCTCGTTGACCGGAATTTGCAGCACCCCAGGTAGTTGATATTCGACCGGATCTTCAATGGTGACTATCTTGTCCTGGCCGGTATTGATCTCGGAGATCATGCCGTACAAGGTGGTGGTCTTTCCGCTGCCGGTGGGGCCGGTCACCAGGAACATGCCATACGGCGCCTCGGCCTGGGTGCGGATCTGCGTCAGCATGGCCGGGGCAAAGCCCAGCACTTCCAGGCTGATACCTTGCGCTTCACTGAGTGCCTTGCGGTCTAGCACCCGCAATACCGCATCTTCGCCGATCACACTGGGCATGATGGATACCCGCAGATCGATTTCGCGCCCGAGTGCATGCACCTTACAGCGCCCATCCTGCGGGATACGGCGCTCGGCAATGTCCAGTTCCGACATGACCTTGATCCGGGAAATCGCCTGTTCTGCCTGCATGACGCCGCTCAGTCCCCCGGCTTCATTGAGCACGCCATCAATGCGGTATTTCACGCGCAGGCCATGTACGGTGGATTCAAGGTGGATATCACTCGCACCTGCTTTCAGGGCATCGTATAAAGTCGAACGCACAAAGCGCACCACCGGGCTGCTATCTTCGCTGATAGATTTAAGTGACAGCTGTTCGACAGGCACCTGGTCTTCACTACTCAGCCCGTCTTCAGTATGCATCTGGTCCAGTGCTCGCATTTGCGATTCGTGATACTGTAAACAGGTAGCGATATCATTGCGGTGCGCCAGGCACCATTGCACAGGGAGGCGCACGCTGTTCTGCAAGCGCAGCTGCAAACCATGATCGAACGGGTCGGCAATGACTAATCTGACTTGTCCATCCTGGTTCTGCATCAACACCGCCTGCATGGCAACTGCCTCGTTGAAGCTTAGGCGGTCAAACAACGGCTGCATGGCATTCAGATCCAGCGCACTCAATGGCGGATAATGCATCAAGCTGGCCAAGGCCAGCACAAAGGCATCTGGCGATAACGTGGATAATTCTTCCAGCACTTCGATCACGGGACGCCCGCTCTGCGCTGCCAGGCTTTTCGCTTCAGAGAGCAATTCTGCTGTCAGGGCATGCGCTTCCGTACCAGCCATTGGCAGATCCTGCATGTTCATTCAATGGCTCCTTTGCTTTGCCTAGCCATTACTCGATAGGATTTTTGGTTTTGGCCAGTCATTACTCAATCGCTCCCGCCAACTCAAAAATCGGCATATACATCAGCACCACCACCAGCCCGACGATCAGCCCAATGAGTACCATCAGCGCAGGCTCCAGCAACTTGCTCAGCCACTCGACACGGCGTGCCGTATCTTCATCATAAAAGATACCGATGCGCCCCAGCATTTCATCCAGCTGCCCGGTGCGTTCGCCGACACGTAACATACGGTTGGCAATAGAAGTGGTCAGGCCGTGCGCTTCCATTGATGAAGAGAGTTGTTTGCCTTCACGCACTTCGCTGATGACCTTTTGCAGTACTTGCTGTAATTCTTGCGGTAGCAGAGACTGCACCATGCCCAGTGCCGTGAGCAAGGGAATTCCTCCCTGTAACAGCATGCCCAGCGTGCGGTAAAAACGCGCCAGCTGGTAAATGCGTAAGGCCTCACCCAGGCTGGGGATACTCCACACCCGTTGCATGACCCAGATTTTGCTGGCCGGACGTGAAAATATCAGCCATAGCAACACGCTGATACCTATGGTGCCCATCAGCACCCATTCACCATGGCCTTGTAGCAATTGCCCCCAGCGCAGCAGCATGCGGCTGGCCCAGGGCAGGTTATCGCCGCCACTTTCATAAATGGTGCTGAAGCGCGGCACCACATAGCCGAGCAGAAACAATACGACCATGCCGCCAACGACGATCAGCAACACCGGGTAGATAGAAGCAGAAATGATTTTTTTGCGGATGGCTTCCACTTGCGCCTGGTAAGCCACATGCCGTCGCAGCGCTTGCGCCATATCACCGGTGCGCTCACTTGCGCGTATCAGTGCGACATACAACGCACTGAATACCTCGGGTTGCAGGGCCAGTGCCTGTGACAGTGGCAGGCCCTCGTACAAAGAAGTACTCAGCCGGGTCAGCACATAGCGTGACTGGTCATGCTGCTCTTTCTCCGCCAGGCCCTCAATCGCTTCGATCAGGCTGAGCCCGGATTCCAGCAAGGCCAGCAACTCCTGGCTGAATAAACTCAGGTTAAAACTCTGCTTGTTGAACGGCCATTTTGGCAGCCAGCCGGTAGCATCCGCCTGGCGGATCTGCAAAATACCGTAGCCCTGCGCCTGCGCCTGCTGGCGTGCAGATTGCTGGTCTGCCGCATCCAGCGACAGCCAGCTGACCTGCGTGCCTTGCATGACTTTTAGCTCAAATTTCATGCGCGTTTACTTCCTTTACCGGCATGGCTAACAAAGATCAGCGTCTGGCATTACCAGTTGCCGACATCACTATCAGCATCCTGTCCACCCGCGACCCCGTCACTGCCCAGGCTCCACACATCGTAATCGCCATGTTCGCCAGGGTAACGGTATTGATATTGCCTGCCCCATGGGTCGGCCGGCACGCCTTTGGCCAGGTATGGCCCTTGCCACTTCGCCTCGTTATCCGGGTTACGATTCAACGCGGCCAGGCCCTGCTCACTGGTGGGGTAATGCCCGACATCCAGACGATAGGTATCCAGCGCGCGTGACAGCGCTTCAATTTGTGCCTTGGCCGTTTTGGTTTCGGACTTGCCGATCTGGGCAAAGTATTTGGGGCCGACATACCCGGCCAGCAAACCGATAATCACCATCACCACCAGCAATTCCAGCAAGGTAAACCCTGATTGTTTGATTTTTTTCAAGACACTGATTTTTCTCAAGATATGACTCCCTCATAAAGCTTTATTTTTTTGCGATAAACAACTGGCTGACGCGGCTCAAAGCATCCAGCGTCAGCAGCCCACTACTGAATTGCAGGTTCACCCAGTCACTGATCAGGCTGTAATAGGCCTTGCTCAGCGACAGTTGATTGGTAAATAATTTCTGCTGCGCATCCAGCACTTCATGATTGGTTTTAAACCCGGCCTGAAACCCCTTCTGGGTGCCGTCCAATGCCACTTTGGCTGACTGTACCGCCTGCTGGTAAGCGCTGATGGATTGCTGCTCGGCTATGAGGTTCTGGTAATACTTGCGCACATTGAACTCGATTTCGCGCGCCTTGGCAGTCATGGTCTCTTCACTGGCGGTAAGACGGCTGGCGCTCTGGCGCACATTGGCATTGACGTAACCGCCGGCAAACAAAGGCACATTCATTTGCAAGGCAATGGTCGAAGTATCAAAACGCGAGCCCAGCGTATTATTGCTGTCGTTCTGGCTGTAAGAGCGCACACCGACCAGGTCCAGCGTCGGGTAATGCCCGGCCTGTTTCTTTTCTACCTCTTTCCTGGCGACATCGATATCCAGCGTCGCCGCGATTAATTCCGGATGATGTTGCCGTGCCGCATCCAGCCAGCGTTCCAGGCTATATTCGGCACCCGAAAGGGTATTCAGGCCATCGACTTTCAGCTCGGCTGATAGTGCATGCGTACTACCAGTGAGAATCTGCATGCTTTGCTGGTTGGAGAGTAAATCATTTGCAGCCTGGATTTTCTCTACCTTGGCTATATCCAGGTTGGATTGCGCTTCATTCACCTCCACCACCGTGCCACTACCCCGGTGATATCGTTGCTCCGCCTGCCGTAACTGCTGGTTCACTGCTTCCAGCTTATTCGTCTGCAAAGTGACGCGATCTTGTGCATAGAGGGTTTCCAGGTAAACTGATACCAGCTTGAGGATCAGCTTGGCGTTTTGCTGTTCCAGCAATGATTCCTGTGCAGTGACATAAGACTTTGCACCGCTGTAAATGGCAAAAGTTTCCTTGTTGTACAAAGGCTGGCGGACGGTCAGGCTGTAATTTTCAAGCTCATAATTCAGCTCAGAATTCAACGCGCCGATACTGGTCTGCGTAGTGCGGTCGGTATTGCCGCGGCCACGCATCAACCCGAGTTGCACCTTGGGGTAAAACAAGGCTTTTGCTTTGGTCAGTTCTTCACGTTCGGCTTCGGTATTGGCGAGTGCCGCTCGGAAATCCGCGTTGTACGTGACGGCTAATTGATAAAGCCCATTCAGGTCATCTTGCGCTTGTGTAGCTATGCAATAAGATAGCAAAACGCAGCTAATGAATACTTTCATGGTAATAATGCAACGCATTTCGAGATTCACAATAAGTGATCGAGCGTGATGAAGTGCAAGGCGCACGGAACGGACGAGCCGAGACAGTACAACTAGTACGGCGAGGTTAGGAGTACCGCGCAACGCCGCAATTCGCTCGCGCAGACACTTATTCAGCGCTTCCATTATTCTTCCTTCATCGAGGCTGCCAACCGCTTGCTCAAAGGATGCATCCAGTAATCCCATAAGGTGCGTTCACCGGTTTTAATGACGACCTGTACCGGCATGCCGGGTTGTAACTGGCGACCCTGTAAGGCTTTGGTACCTTTTTCGGTCAGCACGATTCTGGCTAAATAGTAACTTTGGCTGCCTTCAGCAGTCGCTGCCGGTTTGCTCAGCAAATCTTTTGAAAGCGATTTTAACTGGCCTTCAGCCAGCAATTGCGGGCTATTGGCAAAGGTGGAAAAACGGACATCGGCGGCCTGTCCGACATGGATCTTGTCGATCAAATGTGGTGGAATTTGTGCATCGACAATCAGCGCCTCGCCAGAAGGCACGATATCCATCAGCTTCTGCCCCGGCTGGATGATCGCGCCTACGGTATGTACCTGCAAGCCAACCACCTGGCCGGATGCCGGTGAACGGATTTCGGTACGGCCCAACTCGTCGCGCAGTGCCAGCACCTTTTGCGCATCGGCTTCTACCTGCAATTTCACCTGCGCCATCTCGGCATCCATCTCTTTGCGCTCCAGCTGGTTGCGCTGGTTGATCTGTTGCAGCAGTTCCATGATCGCCCGTTGCGCACGGATGATATTCGCCTGGGTATTGGCGCGTTCACCGTGCAAAGCCGCCACGCGTTGCTCCAGGTCATTCTGCTGGTTGCGTGGCGCATAGCCTTCGGCAGTCAGGCCGCGCACCCCTTGTAACTGGTCTTCAAGCAAAGTGAGTTGTGATTCGTGGCTGGACAACATGCCTTTATAGCCCTGCACCATGGCTTCGTAACCAGCGATGGATTCTCGTTTACCGGCGATGTCGGCTGCCAGTGCAGAGGTGCGCGCTGCCAGTAACTGGGTCTGGTTACGCATTTGCTGCTGTATCAATGGGTCATTTTTTTCTTGCAATAAGTCGGGATGAAAATCAATCACTCTGCGATGCAATTGCTCGGCCCGTAAACGGTCTTCCTGCGCACGCAAACCGGCATAGCGCTGGCGCACTTCTTCATAGCGCGCTTTGCTGGCCATGTCATCCAGTTTGAATAACACATCGCCCGCCTTCACCTCCTGGCCTTCGTGCACCAGCAAAGCGCTGACGATGCCGCCAGATAAATGCTGCACGACTTTGTGGTTACTCTCGATGCTGATCTGGCCTTCGGTAGGCACACCTTCATCGAGCGGCGCGTAGGCAGCCCAGACCACGAAACCGACCACCCCGGCCAGTAAAATAAACGCGCCTTTTCTGGTGTGGCCTGTGTTCTGCGCATAGCTTTCAATGGCATGCACATTATCAGGAACAGGTTGGGCGATATTTGAAAGCCCGGGATTTAATTGCATAGCGCTAAACTCATGTGGACTCCGCAGTCAGGCTTGAAGCAGCAGAATGAAGTTGATTAAGATAGGCGATACCCGCATCACGCGGGCCATGATGGACCACCTCGCCACGTTTCAGGATCAGTAGATCATCGGTGACTTTGAGCACGCCGGAACGATGCGTCACCACTACGATGGTGGTGTGCACCAGTTTTAAGGCTTGCAGCAACTCCATCAGTCGCGCTTCGCCAAACTCATCCAGGCTGGCATTCGGTTCATCCAGCACCAGTAATGGCGGCTCTTTGTAAATAGCGCGGGCCAGCCCCAGCAACTGGCGCTGACCGCCCGATAATGGCAGGCCTTGTTCATCCAGCCGGGTGTCATAGCCATGCGGTAAGCGCAGAATCGCTTCGTGCAAACCTACGCGCTGGCAAGCCTGGATAATGTGCTGGCTTTCCAGCGTGCCGAACCTGGCCACATTCTCGGCAATCGTGCCTTCAAGTAATGACACCTGCTGCGGCAGATAACCGACACTAGTCAGCAAGGTGCGGGCATTATTGGCCTGGATGGCTGACTGGTTGATCTGATATCTACCGGCATGTGGCGAAATGACACCGACCAGTAAACGCGCCAATGTGCTTTTGCCTGAGCCGGAAGGCCCCATGATGCACAGCAATCTTCCTGGCGAAATACTCAGGTTCAGTGCATTCAGGATACGACGCGACTGGAGCTCCACAGTCACTGACTCCAGCTGCAGGTGATAAGGACGTTGCAGCGGCTGCACCACAGGCATGGCGCCCAGATTTTTTTCACGGCTTTCCAGGATCAACTGCAGATCGCTCGCCGCAGTATTGGCCTGCAACCACTGGCGCCAGCTATGCACAATCACATCGAACGGTTGCAAGGCGCGGGCGATCAGCACATTTGAGGCAATCATGGAACCGACACTGATCTGGCCTTTAATGGTCAACCAGGCGGCAATCGCCAGCATCAGCGATTGCATGGTGTAACGCACCCATTTATTGACAAACTGGCTGCGGTCACTGGCGGCCAGCCATATGCTTTCGGCCTGGGACTGTTCGGCCAGCAACGACTGCCAGCGCTGGCGCAAGGTTTGTGACATGCCCAGCACATGGCTGGTTTGCAGATGGCGTATCTTTTGCTGGATAAAGTTTTCGGTGAATTGCTTGGTTTGCTGCGCTTGCTGTGCCGGGCCAGCAATCACCTTCTGGTTCCAGAACGCGACCATGCACTGGACCAGGCAAAACACGATAGCCGTGGCACCCAGCACTGGATGCAGCACAAATAACACCGAGATATACACCATACTCCACGGCATATCCAGCATGGCAAACAAGCCTTGCCCGGTCATAAACTGCCTGACGGTGGTGAGCTGCTGCAAGGACTGCACCGGCGACTGTTTTTGCGTGGTGCGAGTATCAAAAATGGCAGAGAAGATTTGCTTGCCGTAGGTGAGGTCAAACTGCACGCCAGTCTTGATCGCATACAGGTTACGCAACCAGTCGGCGCCTGCCATCAATATCAGCAAACCGGCGGTCAGCGCAGTCACCGCTACCAGCGTCAAGGTATTCCGGCTTTGCATCACGCGGTCATACAACTGCAGCATATAAAGCGTAGGCACCAGCATCAGCACATTGGTCAGCAAGCTGAGCCATGCCATTTGGATAAACTGCCGACGGAACGGCTTGACCAGCACCCACAATGAATTTCTAGTCGCCGTCTTCATGGTTGTGCTGCTTTCACTACTTGCGGCTTCGCAGTTTGCGGTTTGACGGCTCTTGCTTTAACTGTTTCCGCTTTTGCAGCATCTTGTTGAAAACTCGCCATCACATCATGCGGCTTGCCATAGCGGATCATTTGCCCCTGGCACATCACCAGCATAAAGTCTGCGATATTCAGGATGTGTTGCAAATGGCTGATAATGATAAAAGTCGTACCCTGCTGTTTCATGCGCGCAATCGCCTGCTGAAAGGTGCGCTCGGCAGCCGTGTCGAGGTTGGCATTCGGTTCATCAAGCACCACGATACGCGGGTTGCCATACAGCGCACGCGCCAGGCCAAGCAGTTGCCGCTCACCGCCGGACAAGGGCACACCGGATTGACCAATCAGTGTATTCAATCCATCCGGTAACTGGTTGATCCAGTCAGCTAACCCCAGCAGGGCAATCACTTCGGATAAGGCCTGTTTGTCCGGGCTGTTAAAGCGGCAAATATTGTCGATCACCCGGCCATCAAACAGGTCTACCTCCTGTGCCAGGTATCCCACATACGGCCCTAGCCTGTTTTTGTCCCAGCCGTGCACATCGACACCATCGTAACGCACGCGACCACTGGTTGGCGCGACCAGCCCCACCAGTAATTTTGCCAGGGTGGTTTTGCCGGATGCCGAAGCACCCGCGACCACCAGCACGTTTCCAGCAGGCAAACTAAACTGCACCTGGCGGATAAACACTTCTGCTTGTGCCTTCCCCGCTTGTGGTTGCGCATACGCCAGTTGGTCTACCGAAACTTCTCCGGTAGGGGGCGGCAGTACCAACCCTTCACCTTTTTGCGCAGCTCCGGCAAACAAGCTTTCTATGCGCTGCCATGCGGTCCACGCCTGTTCATAGGTTTTCCAGTGACCCACGCATTGCACCAGCGGCGCCAGTACCCTGGCTGCGAGAATGGAGGCGACAATCATCATCGCGCCGCCGTTGAATAATTCGCCTTCAATAAACAGGTAGCAGGCCAGGCCCAGAATCAGGCTGGTTTGCATGGTCTGCAACCAGCGCGAAGCCGCCGAATTTTTGCCTGCCAGCTCGGAAGCCTGCGCCTGCTGCCATAAAAAACCATGCTGGCTTTGCAACCAGCGCTGCTCCACCGGCGCCATCATCTGCATGGACTGCATCACATCAGAATGGCGGCTGATGCTGGCAAAGTAACGGTGGGATTCCATCGCATGCTGATTGGCCTGCTTCATCATGGGCGCAACGCGTGCCTGGTTTTGCACGGTCAACACTAACTGGATCAATAAGCCCAACAGCGTCAGCACGCCCAATGCCGGATGGATCAGGAACACCGCCACCAGGAAAATCAGGCAGAAAGGTGCATCAATCAGGCCCAGCAAGGCAGAAGAATGCAATGTACTTTTGAGGGTAGAAAAATCGGAAAATACTTGCTGCGCCGGAAATTCCGGCATGGATAATTTGGCGGTAAACACACGCTCAAACAGTCTTTGCTGCAATGATTTTTCAAAATGGTGAGAGGCGGATTGCAGAAGGCGGCGGCGTTGCCACTCCAGCGCTTCCATCACCAGGTAAGCAAAGGCAGCCATCAAGGTCAGCATCAGTAATGTAGACACATTACGGCTGTTAATGACACGGTCATACACCTCCAGCATATACCAGGAGGGCACTAAAATAAGCAGGTTTGTCACGACGCCAAACAGCCACACTTTGCGCCAGATGGGCCAAAGTTCAGACATGACTTGTTTAAGAGTTTCAGATTGCGACAACATGTTCACCAAGGTATTTCTTTAACTAAAAACTGCGGACGCTAGGCCGTCCACAGCTATCGCAATTAAACGATGATGAAGTCTGAAGTAGACAGAGTATTCACGCCTGTAAGCACAGCGATGTCTACCTTGGCACCGCTACCATTACCGTCAGCGTCATAGCTGAGTGTTTTAGTAGTTGTGTTGTAAACCAGGTAGTCATTGGAGTCTTGCGCAGTACCGGTTGAGTTCACACGCAAATTGTTGGCGTTAAAGCCAGCCAGTTTGCTGTACTGGTCAAGATGCAATTCCAGCTTGTCAGTACCACGTGTGAAGTCAGTGATGGTATCTACACCAGTCAGGTTGAAGCCGGTGTTAGTGTAAGTCTGCACAGAGGTGGCAGAACCCGTCACCACTTGCTCATACACTTTACCGAATACAAACTTGTCAGCGCCGCCGCCGCCAGTCAATGTATCGTTACCTCCATTGCCAACGAAAACGTCAGCTTTGCTGGTGCCGATAAAGGTTTGCTGGTTGGCATTACCTTCAAAACGCAGGCCGTTGGTAGTCACGCCAGAAGCATCAACGACTACATTGTTGATGGTGCCGCCGTTGTTACCCAGGGTGTTGGAAAGGTCAGCAACTGTGCCGTTGGCTTTGAAGTAGTAGTGGTCGTTCAGCAGTTGCAGGTCTGTATTTTCTACATTCAAGCGACCGACAGTACCCCCAACTTGCACGACTTCCATAGATTTGAAGTTGTCGTTGTTGAGCACAACAGTGCCATTGGCTTTGGTGTTGGCACCGATACCGGTCGTGATACGCAGTGTATCCACACCGTCACCACCCACGATCACATCGTGCTTAGCGCCAGTAGCGATCCACTCTTTGTTACCGTCATCTGCTTTGGAAGTAGTGCCTTGCACACCACTGCCGAAACCGCCAATCACGAAAATGTCATTGCCGGTACCGCCGTCCAGGTAGTCAGCACCACCATGACCGATCAACAGGTCATTGCCGCCGTTACCGTAAACAGTGTCATCACCCAAACGCATGGTTGCGTAATCAACACCTTCGCTACCCAGCACGATTTCATGCGCATCGCTACCTTCGTTAGCACCATCGATACGGGTGAAGCTACCAGCTACGCCTTCAGAAGCGTCGTAAGTAACATCTACGTTGTGGTAAAGGTGAGCAACAGAGAAATCATCCACCTCAAATACCGCTTTATCGTATGTGACCGGAGTGGCACCCACGATGGAAGCTGCTGGTTCAAACTCTTCCTCTTCGAACTCAAGTTCCAGAGTTACGTTTTCAACATCGCCGCCTGCAACGCCGTAGATGTGGGTGCCCGGGCTGATTTCACCTAAAGCAAGGGACTCACCATTTTCTTCCAACTGTTCTGCTTCGAGAGTGATACTTACACCACTGGCAAGTTCAATACGTTCGATACCTGAAAAAGCAATGTCTTCAAACTCACCTGATTCTGTGAAAACTAAAGTATCAACGGCATTGTAACCAGCAATTGTGGTTGCAAAAGTACTGATTGCTGATGATCCTGGGCGCGTAACAAAGTTCAAACGTACATCAGTCTCAACTTCTTCGGCAATATCATCATCAAGCTCAACGTACTCACCTGTGACCGTATCGAAGACAAGAAAACCAGCATCCTCGTTACCTTCTTCAGCTTCGACTTTACCCACATATCTGGCTGCATTGCCATCATTGTCTAGCCCTGAAACGCCTGCGGAAATAATAATGCCTGTTGAATCATCCTCACTACCAATCACAAAGGTGTCATTACCCTTATCACCTAAAAGATAATCATCAGATGTAGCAATGAACACATTGCCATCTACATTCTCATCTCCCAATGTGCTTGCTCCACCGGATACAAAATCCTCACCAGCGCCGCCAGTAAGAATGTCATCTCCTTCACCACCAAAAATGCCATCATTACCTGCACCGCCACTGATAATATCGTTACCACTTCCGCCAGTAAGATTATCATCGCCACTCCCACCCAAAATGACATCATTACCAGCACCGCCATCAATATAATTACCAAGACTGTTACCAATGATTAAATCAGCGCTTGCTGTCCCGGTATAATCAGTCTCTGTTGCATTGAACACTTTAACAGCCATATCTTTCTCCTAAACTTTTAGAAGCAAGGCAATAAAATTGCCTTGCTGTAGTTAACTATCGGGAAGTCTCCAAACTACTATGGCGTACCGATGGCATAGCCAGTAATATCAATTGCTTTCAGCGTTGCATTTTCTTGACCGGTTTGACGCAACCTGATTGCGCCTGCTTGCTCCGTTGGGTCTGCACTGCATGGAGCTTCAACATATGCCACTGCAGAATAAGCGCTTGTTGATCCATCATCATCGGTAAATACTGCATCCATGGTGAAGTCCACATGATTACTATTCACAACAGCATCTTGCGTAGCACTTGTGGTTGATGCCGTTGTTGTTGAAGAAATACCAGTAGGCTCACCAGATGTTGCAGTCGTCACACTGTTTGCGGTTGGCAAGTCAAGGTAATTTGTACCATTCAAAGCTTTGTTCGCGAGGGTGTCATATTTCAAAGCACGGTGCTGAACAGAAGTAAATGTTCTACCAACACGGTAGACCGGAGACATGACAGTGATAGGGGTCAGGTTGCTCGGGAACGCATAAGCAATGCTTACACTTCCTGAACCGCTAAAGCCACTGCGAACAACATCATTCACCTCAAACAATTGTGTTCCTGTGGCTGCATCCGAATCCACATTCAGCATCCGGACACGTGTGGCAATCACGCATACATTTGTCGTTGGATTGCGCCAAAACTTATCAAAAACACTACCAATGGAAGCTCCACCAGTTGGGTTAGGGATTGATCGTGTCACGCTACCCGATACAGTAAAGCCAGTAAATGCAACCCCTGATTTATCTAGAGGAGGCAAGGAGGTTTCCGTAGAAGGGGCTGTAGTCCAGCATGTATCGCTTGTACCAGTTGAAGGATATTGTGCTGCATTAATGGGGTAGGATCCAAAGTTGCCTTTAGGCGCGGCCGCTGTGCGCCCTGCATTGTAGCAATTGGCATATGCAGAGCTTCCAAAACCAGCGGCTGGAACTGTCAGCCAGCCTGCTTGTGCCTGAGCCGATATAAACAAAGCTCCAATAACCGCTAATTTCAATGTTATGTTTTGCATTTTTAACTCCTGAATTAAAGAGGTACAATTAGCAGGCATTTGTGGCTGCCTGCATCACCAACTCACCTCAGTTCTAGACCCTTGTAAGTTCTATTAGCTAGAGGAGAATTCTTAAATTCATTTTAAGAAAGGCAGTTCACAAATGCCCTCATATTGTTGATATTTTTCTAGTCGATTCAATTTTTAGCTAAGACAGTCTTGATTAAAAACTTCTGTTAGAAAAGTGAATGTCATTTTTGCAAATTTCTAGAAAAACATTCCGGGAATAATTCCCAAAATGAATTAATCAGGCACAAAGTGCCAATTCAAACTAAACCACACACCTCTTGGCGCACCCGGTGCAATGAAATTAGTGCTTAGCCAATCTCCGGAGTTATGGTTATATCCATCTGGCCCGATAGCGCCATTGATGCTTGGAGAGAATGGGTTACGCCCTAAGCGACCCGCACTGAAATATTCTTTATCAAAAATATTATTAACCAGCATAGTGGCCGTCCACTCTTTGTTGAATCGATAGCTAGTCTGGAAATTAAATGTGGCATACCCATCCACTTTTCCCGGATTTGTAGTTGGTGGGCGAGATACAGTAACCGGTCCTAACAGCGGGTCAAAAACATCGAACGTACGCGCTACTCCCTGCCTATGTTGATTGTTTTCGTTCCCACGCAAATAACTATCGGAATGGGCTACGCCGGTAAGGCCTAAAGTCCATCTATCGGTCACATCATAGGTCAACGTGGCATTTAAGTTATGTAAAGACACCCCAGGCATAGTGCTACCCGGCTTGACATCAATGGCCTGTCCATAACCATCATTTCTGTCGGTAGAACTACTGTTATCCAAGCTAATCATCCGAAATTTATCTTCGAATGTTGCATCCGTTAACGAATAATTTAAACGAAAACCCCATCGATCTTTTTTACCAGAGACACCTGCTTCAATCCCTCTTCGGCGTGTTTTACCGACGCTGTCAAAAAAACCAGCACCATTCCCCACCGCTACAAAGTAAATATCGTCTTTTAAATCAGTCTGGAAAGCACCCAAATTCCATTGCACCGCATCAATTCCAAATACGCTAGGTAAGCTTCCTCGAAAGCCCACATCATAGGTAGTTGCTTGTATTTGAGGTAAAAATGGGTCGCCAGATAAACTGGTAGGCAAGGTACATTGCCGGTTTTCAGCCAAGCTCCTTGGCACCACATTGCCCCCAGCGTCTAGTGTTGGTGTTTTATCAAATGCACACCCCAACTCAATCACACTAGGAACACGTGTTCCCTTTGCCCAGTTTGCGTAAACATTTAAGCTTTCTTTTGCTTGCCAGCTCACCCCTAGTGAAGGATTGAATGAGTAAAAACTAAATTTCTCGGTTTCGGCCGGATCAAGGACTCTAGTTAAGTTTAGCGGGCGATAGCCTAATGGGATGCCAGCGCAATCCGCCATGGTGACAACGCCATCGCCATTGGTATCTCCGCAAACGTTATATCGATCAGGTTCCGCGATTACATCGCCTATGCTGTAGTTTAAAAAACCACTTCTGGCTGCAATTTTGTTTTTTACAAACGTTTGGTTATATCGACCTGAGGCACTTAAATGGAGGGTTTCAACTGGTGTCCACGTCTCGCTAAAATAGACACTTTGGGTGACTTGCGTGCCTTCAAAATTATTATTGGCCAGCGGGACAAACGCCCCAGCAAATTGTGGGTGTGCTTGTTCAGGGTCAAGATAGCCGTTACGTTCAAAATCCAAGAAACCTAAGCGCTGATAGTTCGAGTAATCAGCATTAGCAGAGTCAACTGATGCTCCAACCATAAATTTGTGCTTTTCCAAATTCCAGTTGAGCTGTAACGAAACACCGTCTTTGACCTGGTCAATCTGGTTTTCAGTGATTAATGCAGTGGGTGTACCTTCAACAACCCCTGGTTGGTTTAAACCTTTGCCATCAACTAATATTGGTTGAAAAGTTACAGGATCAAACCTCTCTAAAGACTGCGGATTCAGACAATCAGCAGAATTAAGTGGGGCCAGTAACATCACATAGTTTTTAATTACAGCGTTAGTTACCGGATCTCTTGAAAAAAAATAATTTTCCGGAGAGTTATACGAAACACCTCCTACATCTGTAGGAGTACGTATGTCTAAGAAAGTAGCGAAAAAAGATGGTTCGTTGAAGAAATCAGGGTCATTTGCACCTTCACGAACCGGAGGAGTGTTACCACGAGTATAAATATTCTGCTCTCTGAAGTTTTTCCACTCCTCAAATGTATAACCATAGGCTTTTACTACCTCTGGTGGTAACTCAGTGTTAATGAATTGGGTATAATTATTGATGTCTAAAGTTCCATTATTGTAATCTTGCGCGAAGGCACTATTCTCAAAATCAACATTGCTACCAACTCCCGGATTGTTATATTCGACCGGTATCACGACATAATCTGGCAGACCATAACGATTGGCTTGGCTAGCTGGACTGTATGCATTTGCACCACTAGTTCGATATAAACAAGTGAATTGCTCTGACGGATCTGGCGTTCTTTTTGCTGTCAATTCCTCATCGTAGTCAGTCATGACATCAGTACCTTTTTGACTACGCTTGCTATTTCTTCGATGCACTTGCGCAGTTATAGTGAAAGTGTCATTGACGAAATAACTACCGCTAAGCTGAAACTGACTTAATCTATTTTTGGTTTCATCGGGGCTAGTAAAAACGTCATTTCTGTTTCTTTCATACATCTCGCTTGGAATCAATCCATTGCCAGTTAAATCATTGCCTACCAATAAAGTGCTGAAATTGAGGTCAATCTTTTCTCCACGAAAACTAGCTTTTGTAAACAATTGATTTACTTTACTTGGAGAATTTTTACGCCAGCCATCTTCAAGAAAGAAGTTGCCTGCGGCAAACAAACCAATCGTCCCGTTGTTCCAGCCTGCCTCAGCCTGTAATTGTTTCCTGCCGAATGATCCTGTCAATACATCAGCATCCATGCCCGCATTATTAAAACCATCTTTGGTTTTCATGGAGAATGCGCCACCCAAGGTGTTCAAACCAAAGATCGGGTTTGAACCAGGAAACACATCTACGCCTGCTAAGGCGTTCATGGGAATCATGTCCCAGTTCACCACGTCACCAAAGGGCTCGTTAACCCTAATACCATCCAAGAATACGGACAGACCTTGGGGCGTTCCAATCTGGGGTCCAGCTGTGAAGCCCCTGTATTGCACATCCATTTGAAACGGGTTGCCTTGGTAGTCATTGACCGTCACTGATTGAAGCTTGCGGTTCATCAGATCAGTCAAACTAAGAGAATGCGCTTCTTTAATTTCCTGGGCAGATATACTTTGGACGTTGCCGGGAATTTCCTCTTTGGTCAAACCCAGCCCAGGTAATGGGCCCACCTCATAAAAACGCTTGGCACGCACTTCGACTTTATCGAGCGCAACCGTTTTATCTTCTTTTTTTGGGGGGGCCTTTTGAATGTAAACGCTATCCCCTTCAATTTTGGGAGCCAGACCAGTGTCATTCAGCATGCGGCGTAACGCTTCCTGCCGCGTCATACGGCCGCGCACTTCTGGCGCCGTTTTGCCTGAAACCAAGTCATTAGGGAAAGAGATGCTCATGCCAGTTGCTTTACCTAAAGCATGCAATGAGTTAGCCAATGGCTGCTGGGGGATATCAATATTGACCGGTACACTGAACGTCTCCTCTTGCTGTTTTGGTAGCTGCGTATTCAATGCTTCAGCGATGGCAAACGGCGCTGACCCTACTCCCCAGACTGCAAACAATGTGTACATTGCACACTGTTTAATATTCTTGATTTGCATGACCTAAATCTCCCTCTGTATAGACTCATCTCTGAGGGAAGTAAAAACCTGACGTCGTTTACTTAATTTTACAATTAGCATATCAATGCAGAATCACAGTGCAATTTGAAAGATCACTGCCAACTTCTGAATATTCAGAAAATGAGTTATAAAATAAATAAAGAGCGAAGACATCGCCAGCATTTAGTCTCAAATGTAAGGGGCATTAGAATGAACGAATTACAACAAAATACAGAATTCAAAAAGGCTTTGACATTCCATCAAAACGGCAATGTGCTTGAGGCTAAAAACATATATCTCAATTTGTTAGGTGTTTATTCAGATAGCCCTCATCTTTTGAACAATTTGGCCATGCTTGAATTTCAACAAGGACGCTTTGAATCTGGATTGGGTTATGTTGAGAAATCTTTAGGCTTAGACTCAAGCCAATTTGCCGCATATGGAAATCGCGGTGCTGCTCTATTCGCACTTGGAAGGGTGGACGAAGCGTACGATGATTACAATAAAGCGATCGCTTTAAGTAACAATTACGCTGAGGCTTATTACAATCGAGGAATTCTGCATGAGAAATCCGGAAGGCATGAAGAAGCGCTGAGGGACTACGATAAGGCCATTGAAATCAGACCTAATTATACGAACGCTTACAACAATCGCGGCAATGTGCTAAAAGTACTTAAACGATTTGAGGAAGCACTGTTAAATTACGAGAATGCAATTAAATTAAATCCACGCCATGCAGAAGCTCATTACAACCGGGGCGTGATTTTTAAAGAACTCAAAAGCTATCAAGAAGCACTTTCAAGCTACCAACAAGCAATCTCGCTGAAGAGCAATTATGTAGATGCATATAACAATTGCGGAAGCGTCTTAATTGAACTTGGAAGATTTGAAGATGCATTAGCTTATTACCAAAAGGCAATTCAAGCGAACCCCGATTATGCGTATGCTTATACCGGCCAAGGCATTGCATATATGGAGCTCAAGAGATTTGATGAAGCGTTTGCTAGTTTTGAGAAAGCAATCGTGTACAACTTACGAACATGTGAAGCCAGACACAATAAAAACAACACGCTTTACAACGTTACAACTACACCTGACGCTGATGTCGCTGACGCGTTTTGGAATAAAGCCATTCTAAAAATCTTGCTGGGAGAGTATGCAGAAGGTTGGCATTTATATGAATATCGGCGCCATCGCATTGAACAAAAACAATCTTATCCCGATTACAAACAGCCGCTATGGCTAGGTCAGGAATCTGTAAATAGTAAGGTCTTATATATTTACCCCGAGCAAGGGCTGGGGGATTTTATACAGTTTTGTCGTTACATTCCCCTGGTTGAAAAACTGGATGCTAATGTCATTCTGAGTGTGCCTGCACAGCTGTATCCTGTAATAAAAACAATGGGCTTGAATGCCGAAATTGTTATGAAGGATCAGATGGTGGATGCATTTGATTTACATTGCCCGATCATGAGCTTGCCACTGGCATTCAAGACGACATTGGAAAGCATACCCAACACGTTGCCTTATTTGTATTCTGATAAAGTGAAAAAACATGCTTGGGAAGATAGGTTTAAAGCTAGCCAACAACTAAAAGTAGGATTGGTTTGGTCAGGTTCTAAAGACCATAAGAAAGATCATGATCGCAGCATTCGACTGGAGCAACTTGAACCGTTACTAAGCTTGCCAATTGCGTTTTACTCTCTGCAAAAAGAAGTCAGGGAACGGGACATAACGACGTTATCTCGACTGCCTCAGATACGTCAGTTTTCAAACGAGTTAATTGATTTTTCTGATACCGCAGCATTGGTTGATTGCATGGACTTGATCATCACGGTAGATACGTCGGTTGCACATTTGGCGGGGGCAATGGCAAAAAATGTCTGGATACTCATCTCATATTTACCAGATTATCGTTGGATGTTAGACCGGGACGATACGCCTTGGTATCCGACAGCGAAGTTATTCAGACAAGCAAATGTAGGTGATTGGGATAATGTTGTTTTGAATGTTAAATCAGCATTAGAAGAGTTGCTAAGAAAAAACACCTAAGCTTCCTAGAGGAGCAAAAACGAGATGTTAAAAAGGTGTCTAAAAGGTACCTTTTTGTTAAGACAATTACCTAACTACTTGCTTTTAACAAGCGTGTATTGCGGTGTTTCTTTAATCGAAACCGGGGCGATATTTGGTAAGCCGCGCAGGAATTGCTCTATGTCTTTAATATTGATATCTGCTGAAATATTACGGATATCTTTACCCATTGAATGGACTGGTTTTTGACGGTAACGTGAGACTGTCGTTGCGATTTCATTGGTATCGGCGCGATCAAACACCAGCCGGCCATTCAGGAATGCAAACGCATCAGATGCAGGACGATTGACCAGAACGGTTGCATAATTCGGGTAGACTTCGACCACCTGGCCATTGGTGATCACACGCGTTTCAGTCGTTGAATCTTGTTGATTTTGTACCTTGGGCTCCACTTTGACAGTGCCATGGTCTACGCTGACCCGCACCAATTGCTCCAGTTTATTTACAGCAAATCGGGTACCTAATACGGTCACGCGTGCAGTGTCTGTTTCTACAATAAACGGGCGATCAGGATCTTTGGTCACTTCAAAAACAGCTTCACCTTCTTTAAGCAATACGTGGCGCTCGTGCCGGTAGTAGGTGACTTCCATATCACTTTTAGCACTTAACGTGACGTGTGTGCCGTCATCCAGTGTTTTAAACGCAATTTGGCCGACCGGGTTCTGGGCAGCCATTTGCATCACAGGTGTAGCTTGCCAATCCAGGTATTGCTGATGGAAAACATAACTCATGATGCAAAGCAAACTGACCAGGAACAGTTGCCCGATATGGCGCTGCTTTGTTTTACGTTTAGCTTCCTGCGCTAAAAACACTTGCTGTTCGGCTTCATCCGCCAGTGAGGACAATGATTCAGGCGAGCTCATTCTTTGCATGGCGCGCCTGATGCTTTCATACTCGGAGGCATGCATGGGGTCATCTGCCAGCCATTGCTCAAATGCATCACGTTCAGGGGTACCATGTGAATGCTCACGCATCCGCAAATACCACCGTGCTGCCACTTCGCTGACTGTCATTGGTTTTAGCATTAAGTATAGTTTTAAGAGTGAATTAGCGCGCCATTTTTTCCTGGAATGCGCGTATGTCGAGCATAGCACGAATCAGGTGTTTTTCTACCATGCTGGTAGTGATCCCTAAATGCGTTGAGATGTCGCTCTGTTTCATTTCATCCACATGATATAGCCAGAAAACCTGGCGGCATTTTTTTGGCAACAGGTCGATAATCCGCTGCAAATTAAAAAGCATCTGCCGGGTTTCGTATATCTGCTCAGGAGAGCATTCCAGAATAGTTGCAGTTTCGTCTATCTGGTCTTCTTCTACAAAGCGGGTGCGATAACGGTACTCATCCACCATCAGGTGATTGACGATGCCATTCAGGTAGGCCTGCGGCGATTCTTCCCTGGCCGGGTGGCTGGAGACGGCAAAATAGACTAACGCATCATGCAGAATATCTTTTGCACGCTGCACACACGCCGTGCGCCTCCCAATGCGCCGCAGCACATCCGTATACGCCCATTGCAAATCAATCCCAGACCATGCCAATGTATCGTTCATATTCCATCACCAAAAATTTTCATTTCACTGAATCAGGTGCAAAACGCGTGCCATTACATTTGTTTGCAATAAGCGACTGATTCTCAATTAGAAAAATTAAGGATAGGGAATTTTTCCCGAATAAATTCAGGTTGAATGCAGCCATTTTGCTTAAAATTGGCTAACTACAACCACATTTTGCAATGTGGTTGTTGGGTCTAAAGATAATCGCTATTTTATTTAATGCGCTGATGGCGGCATCTTGCGGATTTTAGCAACCGCCTTGGCACTGGTTTCTTCAAGGTTATGATTCCAGGCTTTCTGCATAAAACTCACCAGTTCCGCCACTTCAATATCATTTAACGTATGGCGGAATTTGGGCATGTTGTATGGCGCTGCAACGCCTTGCGGTTTCAGTTGCGGCGAACCGTTCAGGATCACATTGATCAGGGAGGACGGATCCGGGTCCATGACCGCAGAGTTACCGGCTAGTGGCGACAAGTAAGGCGCAACCCCCTTGCCATTTGCCCCGTGACAGGCCGCGCAATATTGTTGATAAAGCCTGGCGCCCTTAAACTTTGTGGGCTGATTGAGTTGAGCCAGAGTGCTGCTGGCATTGTACTGATAGGGCTTCTGGCCTTTGTCGTCCGTACCCTTCACGGTTTTCAGGTATCTGGAAATGCCGGTTAAATCCTCGACACTCATGCCTTCTGTGCTGTTGTTGATCACCGGCGTCATAGTGCCAAATGCAGAACTATGCTGGTTGGCACCCGTTTTGAGGTAGACCAGGATATCGCCTTCTGACCAACGGCCCAGACCGGTATTGTGATCACCACGCAGATTGGTCGCTGACCAGCCCTCCAGCACTTCGCCACTCAGGAAGTGATCTGATTTTTCTGTGAGTGCTTTTTCCTGGAACGCTACTCCACGTGGGGTGTGGCAGGCACCACAATGCCCCAGACCTTGCACAAGGTATGCGCCGCGATTCCAGTGGGCATCCTTTGCCGGGTCAGGTTGATAGACTTCTTTATCGAGAAAGATGGCATTCCATACAGCCAGCGGAAATCTGTAATTCAAAGGCCAGGGGATCTCACTGGCTTTATTGGCCTGACGTACCGGCTTCACCCCATTCATGAAATACACATACAGGTAGTGAATATCCTGGTCACTGACCTTGGCATAGGATGGGTAAGGCATCGCCGGGTAAAGGTGATGCCCATCTTTTGCAACGCCACGCCGCAGGGCTTTGCCAAACTCCGTTTCGGTGTATTTACCGATGCCGGTTTCAGGGTCAGGTGTGATATTGGTGGTATAGATAGCGCCAACTGGCGTCAGCATGGGCAGGCCACCGGCGAAATCTTTACCGTGTGGCGCGGTGTGACATGATACACAGTCGCCTACCCTGGCCAGGTATTCCCCTCTTTTGATATCAGCAGGACTCACGGCAAGCGCCTGTAAAGACCAGGCTAAGGCAACAATGGTGAAGCATACCGTGGTAAGGCGTGATGTTATTTTCATCGTGATTCCTTATGCCTGTAATTGATTACCGATAGGAAGCTTGCGAATGCGTTTGCCGGTGGCCGAGAATACCGCATTGGCCAGGGCAGCGCCGATGGCGGCTGTCCCCGGTTCACCGATACCGCCTGGCGCTTCGGCACTCTTGATCAGGTGCACATCAATCGCCGGCGCTTCGTTGATACGCATGATGCGGTAGTCGCTGAAGTTGTTCTGTTCGACACGGCCATGCTTGATGGTGATCTCGTTGTGCAATACCGCGGTCAGCCCAAAAATAATGCCGCCCTCAATCTGGGCGATGACGGTGTTGGGGTTGACGGTCAGCCCACAATCCACGGCAGAGACCACACGATCAACCTTGACTTCGCCCTGGTCATTTACGGTGATATCCACCACCATGGCCAGAAAGGTACCGAAAGCATGCATGACGGAAACGCCACGCCCCTTGCCTTTTGCCAAAGGCTGGCCCCAGTCACTTTTACTCACGGCTGTTTGCAGCGCTGTTTTCAATCGTGGGGTTTTGTCCAGGAGATCGAGCCGGTATTTCACCGGGTCCACATTGGCCAGGTGTGCGAGCTCATCAATAAAACTCTCCACGACGAAGGTGCCGCGGGTAGGACCAACGCCGCGCCAGAATGCCGTAGGCACATCGCGCGGCTCGACACGTACATAATCTACATACAGGTTGGGTAACTCATAGGGAGGGTCCGCTGACACTTCGACTGCATCCGGATCCACACCGTTTTTGACAGCTGGTGGCGCAAAGCGCGCCATGATGGAGGAGCCGACGATGCGATGCGACCAGGCGACTGGTTTGCCGTCAGCATCCAGCCCGGCGGAAACACGATCATAGTAATAGGGCCGGAACATATCATGCTGGATATCTTCTTCCCGGGTCCAGATCACCTTGACCGGTCCTTTGACCTGCTTTGCAATCTTGACTGCCTGTACCACACCATCAAACTCCAGGCGCCTGCCGAAACCACCGCCAATCAGGAAGTTATGCAATCTGACTTTTTCAACCGGAATGCCCAGGGTTTTGGCGGCCATGCCTTGTGCAAACGTCGGGATCTGCGTACCTACCCAGATGTCGCAGCCCGTAGCACCTACTTCCACCGTGCAATTCATCGGCTCCATCGTCGCATGCGCCAGGAACGGCTGCTCATAAACCACAGCGTGTGTTTTACTGGCACTTTTAAATGCCTTGGTCGCATTGCCTTCTTTTTTGGCAACGGCGCCTGGTTTCTTGGCCGCTTCCCTCAAATCATTGATCAGATCACTTGTGGTGACATCCGTACTCTTGCCTTCATCCCACTTGATATCAAGTGCGCCCAGGCCACGTTTAGCCGCCCAGGTATGTATGCCGATCACCGCCACAGCATTGTCTGCTTTCACCACCTGCAGCACACCCGGCATTTTCAGGGCGCGGCTGTCGTCCACACTAATCAGCTTGCCGCCAAATACCGGGCTGGTGGCGATGATGGCAAACTTGACCTTGTCAGGCGCTGCATCTATGCCAAATTTTGCCAGGCCATTGACCTTGTCCGGCGTATCCAGCCGCCGAGCTGAAGTGCCAATCAGTTTGAAATCTTTGGGGTCTTTAAGGGGGACTTCTTTCGGCACGGGTAGGGTGCTGGCAACCTTCACCAGTTCTCCGTAGCCGAGGTGACGTCCTGAAGCATCGTGATACACAACACCGGACTTCGCGTGACAGGCAGATGGTTCAACCTTCCATTTCTGGGCGGCGGCCGAGATTAACAGTGTGCGGCAAACAGCACCTGCCTGGCGCATGGGATCCCACAGTGCACGGATAGAGGTAGACCCACCTGTCACCTGGGCACCCAACATGGCATCTGCATATAGCTTGTCGTTAGGCGGCGCATGCTCCAGCTTGACCGTCTGGACATCCACCTCCAGCTCCTCCGCCAGCAACATGGGGATAGAGGTATACACACCCTGCCCCATTTCAACCTTAGGCATAATCATGGTGACAACACCGTTAGCATCAATCTTGATGAATGCATTGGGTGCCAGGATATCCTGCTTTGCGTTCGGCTCCGTATACGCCTGAGTCTGTTTGCTCTGGCTAAGCGCAGGCAAGCTAATGCTTAATACCATCCCGCCTGCGGTAGTGGCACTGATGGTGGCGGCAAATTTAAGAAAATTACGGCGCGGAGGATTGGCGACGGTATGTGTGTCGGATAAGCCCTGAATCAGACCTTGTGACATGATCAGGCCCCTTCCTTGGATGCAACCTTGATGGCAGCACGTATTCTGGGATAGGTGCCACAGCGGCAGATATTGCCTGCCATCGCAGCATCAATTTGCTTGTCATCAGGATGCGGGTGCTGACCCAGTAGTGAGCAAGCGGACATGATCTGGCCAGACTGGCAATAACCGCATTGCATCACTTCCAGATCCAGCCAGGCTTTCTGGATAGACTTGCCTGCCGCAGTTTCCCCGACCGCTTCTATCGTTGTGATTTTCTTGTCACCGACGGCAGAGACGGGCAGTACACAGGATCGCGCGGCCTGACCGTCAATATGTACAGTACAGGCGCCGCATTGCGCGATACCACATCCGAACTTGGTCCCGGTTAATCCTACGATATCCCGGATTACCCAAAGCAGAGGCATATCTCCAGGTGCATCCACTTGGTGGGTGGTGCCATTAATACTCAAGCTGACCATTGCTAAATCCTTCCTTGAAAGGGGCGCATCACTTAGTGATGTCGTTTATTGATTTTTAAATGACGAATATGCGATTCTGACAGATAGAGATTGGAACAATTCCAAAACTGAGGCAAGTAAAAATTTCTCAAACTCTTGCCTAAAACTATCAAATGATACAGCTTTAAAAGAGAAGGCATGTAGTAACTGTTAGTCACGCGCCCGCCATGACTCAACTAGCAAAGGAATGTGGCAGTACGTACTATTCGTATAGGAGAACCTGGAAATGCCATGATAAATTTCAGCGTATCGATGAGTTATATAGCGTTTTATACAAGGAGACAATATGCGAAACCTTACACAATCTTTATTGAATAAATGAGACCAGAGGATGAGGCCCATCGTGATAAGTGCCATCATTTCCCTGATAGCTTTGCTAACCGCCTCCTGCACACAGCAATCAATACTCACAACAAATACTTATGAAAAGGCAATGCCGTTTTCCAAGCCAGAAATCAAAAAAGTGGAAACCAACCAAGAGGCAACATGCGCTATATATGCTGCCAAATCAAACATCCGTATATAGCGGATGAAAGCAATCAATGCCTCCATGAATGAGCAAGGCTTAACGCAAAATCAGCAAAACGAAAGATATGATTACTCAATGGCTCACTTGAATGATGGATTAGAAGATTCCGAACAGTGGAAAGACAAGTGCGATGCCTTGAATAAACAGCTTGATCAAATGTACGAGGCAAATCATAAAGCTGGTAATAAATATTTAGATCAGCGCAAAAGCAAATGATTAGGTGGTGGGAATGTTTAAGAGACTGCCAGACATAAAGAATATTTTTAATCAATGATTTAAAGGATTTTTAGATCTTAGTAAGACTTCTTGTAACATTCCGTTGGAGGGAGCCTGAACCGAATGTTGCGTTTAACAATATTATTTAAGTCACTTTAAGTAAATTAGAAATATTATTTACCCTCCTCCCAAAAAAAGTTACCCCAGTTTGATAAAAGTCACTATCTAAAGCTTCATTAAAAAAGCGCTTTGTAGCAGGCAAGTGGAATAAACAATTGGAAAGTCTCACTACCTTTAATTTACTAAGTAAATAAATTAATTAATCTCTATCATTAACCCATTTTGGCTATTGCCAAATTATTATTTTTCAATATGATTTCTCCCTAAAAATTTCAAATAAACAAACAGGAAAAAATAATGAAAAAAATATCTTTGCTCTTCGCTCTCCTTTTGATTTCGGTAAACGCAAGCGCAGCAAGTTCAGCCGGGGCTTCTTTAAGTAACTTTAAGCTCGAGATTATCTCTGGAGATGCTGTAATTCCTTATCTTGATACTTTAAGTATCGATATAAATAACAATGTCAGTAATCAATTCTTAACGTCTGCATATGACCATACTCATTCAGTAGGACTGCCTTTCTCTTTAAACTTGACTACTACTGATGGACTAAGCTCATCTACAGGCATTGCAACAGGATCCTCTCAATTACAATCACTTTCCGCATCTGCAAATACTTCCGGAGGCAGCGCTAACTCGGACGTTTCTGGCAACATGGCATTAGCCTATAAAGCCTTTACATTACTTTCGTTTAGTGCTGATGCTTTAGTGTATGGATCAGCCGATAACCTCAACGTTGATAATTCCAATTCTAGAGCCCAAATTTCTTTATCGACTTCTTCATTTGATGATGCGTTTTCAACCACTTCGATCTATTCTGATTTAACTTCAGGAAGCGGACTATTTGAATCGGGTGACTACTCCTCATCAAAGCGAATTAAATTTTTCTTCTACGATGACAAAGATAGTTTTATTCGCTTGGCAGCAACGGTAAATGCGTCTGCCTATTCCATCCCAGCAGTAACTCCAGTCCCAGAACCTGAGAGCGTGGCAATGTTGCTTGCTGGTTTAGGCTTATTAGGTATTGCTGTACGTAAAAAACAAGCTTAATCAAGCTCACTGACAAGAGGCCGTCGGTTGGTCACTTTACGGTGCAACTAATCCACTATCAGTATATAGAAGCATGAACACTGCAAATGGCTATCCATATCAATGGCTATACTTCACTCCTAAAGAAACACCTGGTTTAAAAATATTAGGCACGCCATTAGCAGCCGTTCCAGAACCAGAAAGCCTAGTAATGCTAATAGCTGGTTTAGGCTTGATAAGCCTATGTGTTCGTAACAGAAAAAACTAAAAGAGAGGATTTGTTTTGAAAATTGTTAAATATGTTGCTCTGACTTTGCTGAGCTTTGGTACGATAATCGCATCAGCTAGCGCACACGCTATTAATCGACTGGAGATTGAGTACTATGGCAATCTGCAAGATTCAACGTGGGGCGTAACAAACTCATATGTTTTCACTGATGCGACGGGAAGTTTTTGGGCTTACACTCCATACTCAGGCAATCCAAACTATGAGCAGTCAGTCAGTTTTATATATGAGTCAAACGTTCGTTTTGAACGGTGGATAACTTTAGCCTTCTCGCCAGATACTCTTGGCTTAAATCGATTAATTCCTGGCATTTATGAAAATGCAGTAGGATTTCCCATGAACACATACGGTCCCGGATTGGACTTTAGTAATACAGGCCAGGGATTTAATACACTTGAAGGTCGTTTCCAAATCTTTGAAATCGAGCGAGATTCTACGGGTAGATATGCATCATTGGCAGCGAGTTTTGAAATAACAGGCAATAATGGAACAAGCAAATACATAACAGGAAAGCTTTGGTACAACACAGATGTTTTCGTTGGTCAAGTAGGTACAGTAAGTACAGTCCCAGAACCAGAAAGCATCGCTATGCTATTCGCAGGTTTGGGTCTATTAGGTGTTGTAGTACGCCGTAAGCAAGCTTAACTGAGGCTTGATAATCAAAGGCCGGGATAACCGGCCTTTATTCTTCCCAAACGCAGGTAGAGGTTTATAAACCTGATTCAGATAGCTATTCATTTGAGTTTATTCAAGCGCAGCAATTCATGCTGGCAGCTTATATCTATAACGGACCATTCTATTTGATGCTACCTGCTCATATTCATGGTCGCCGGCTGGTTGAAAGTATGATCAAACCTATGCCTCCGATTATACTTCCAGCCATTGTAAGCACTGCTGCCACTTCTATCTCCAATAGATAGACAGCAATCCAAGCTCCGGCTAAAGCAATAAAACCACCTATACGAAAAATCCGCCACCCTCCTCTCGCTATTTCTGGGAGTTTTCTTTCAACAAAATCGGTAAATACATAAAAGATTAGAGGAGCTAGAACACAAACAATCTGAGCAACAATCAGCTTTGAGTTCATATTTTCCATAAATTTCCAAAATCACATCAATCTAAAGATCGGATTAAGAACATGGAGTGTGACTTCTGGATATGTACCAAAAGACATTAGTTTGGGTTTACCCAGATGACGGTAACGAAAACGCCACCCTTTAGCACCTTTACTTGTTATCAGTATGGATAGGCCTTGACCGTCTGTGATCGAATAATCTTTCTCAGCTGGTTTAGCATTGCGAAGCTGTGTATCAGTGAGTGCGATATGTATAACATTTCCGTGTGTATAAGAATGTTATACACAAAGTTATACATGGAACGTGTATATGTCAAGCGACGGTATGATATGAAAAAAGGCCTAGATTTTCATCTAAGCCTTTGAATTAATTCGTTTTTGCGTCTTTTTGATACTTCTTGAGAGTATTACATGGTGCCGGGAGCCGGAATCGAACCGGCACGCCTTGCGGCGCTGGATTTTGAGTCCAGTGCGTCTACCAGTTCCGCCATCCCGGCATGGGATATAATGTAGGACATCAAAGACCGCTATTATAACCATAATTTTGATTTATGAGAACTCTAGATTTCGATTTTCATCTTCCGCAGCACTTGATTGCACAACATCCATTACCCAATCGCTCACAAAGTCGCCTGCTGGAAGTCAATGCCACTCACGATACTATCCGGGACAATTTCTTCCGCCAGATCAGCGATCATTTTGAAGCCGGTGATGTATTGGTGCTTAACGATACCAAAGTGATCAAAGCACGGCTTTTTGGGCAGAAAGCCACCGGGGGAAATATCGAGGTGATGATAGACCGCGTATTCGAGTCGCAGGAAGCTTATGCGCAGATCAAATCATCCCGCTCCCCTAAAGCTGGCGGCCTGTTGCACCTGGCAGATGGTTACCAGGCAGAAGTGTTAGGTCGCCATGCCGATATGTTCCATATCCGCCTGCTGGGTAATGAGTCATGGTATGACTTTCTGGAGAGCTATGGTCAATTGCCATTGCCGCCTTATATTGAACATGCAGCCGATACTGCCGATGACACTCGTTACCAGACGGTATTTGCCAAACATGAAGGTGCAGTAGCTGCACCTACCGCAGGGCTGCATTTTGATGAAAAGTTGCTCAACACACTGGCTGAAAAAGGCGTGCATGTACGCTATGTCACCTTGCATGTGGGTGCGGGCACTTTCCAGCCGGTGAAAGTGGATAATATTGCCGAGCATCATATGCATAGCGAGGTGTATCACCTGCCGGAAGAAACCATTGCAGCTATTCTGCAGGCGCGGTCAGCAGGCAAACGTGTGACTGCGGTGGGGACGACTTCATTACGTACGCTGGAAAGTGCAGCGCGTGCCGGGAAACTATTTGCGCACCATGGCGAAACCGATATTTTCATCACGCCTGGGTTTGAGTTTCAACTGGTCGACCGGCTGATCACTAACTTCCACCTGCCTAAAAGTACCTTGATGATGCTGGTTTCTGCCTTTGGCGGCTATGATCTGCTCAAGCGTGCTTATGCCCATGCCATTCAGGAATCTTACCGGTTTTTCAGTTATGGCGACGCCATGCTGATCACACGTGTAACATCGCAAACAATTCAAAAAAGTTCTGATTAGGTGGAATTTCCAAGCCAGACCAGGCGCGAGTAAAAAATTGACGAAGTATATATTTGATATATGAGGAGAGTTTATTTGCGAGCAACAACATATGGCGACGAAAGTGGGCTTAATCAGCATTTTTTAAAACTTGTCGCTTAAAATAGCGTCCATACAACACCCATAAAAACAGGATCACGGAGATATGCAATTGAATACAAAATTACTAAGCGGTTTGGCACTGCTATGCCTGTCGCTTGCCAGCCAGGCAGAAATTCTGCCGGAAGCAGAAGTCGGCATTAAAATCCCGCTCGCCAAGAAACCGACGACGCGCCCGATGACTGTGGCTTATTTGCCCGGCAACCAGCATTACTATATTGCGGATGGCGGCCTGGCACCTATGGGTACCGAGTTTGAAGCACCCATTTCAAAATCGGAAGTGCATGCTTATACTGCCAATGGCCAATACGTGAATTCAGCCAAGCCGGGATTTGATAACCGTTCACTGTATTACAACGCCAACTCCAACAAGCTTGAAACGATTACTTACAACATTTCTACCGCCGCAGGTTTTTCACCTAATACAGGCATCTTTAGTATCGAAGTTAACGACAAGGGTGAAGTGCTCACCAGTTCTGGTGATATTTCCCAGTTTAACCCCGCTTTTGGCGACGCTGGCACCATGCCAAGTTACGATGCTGCCAGCAATCTTTATTATGCCAAGCAGGAACACGGCAACCTGGTGTTTGTGGTGGACAACAAGCAGCGCGAAAAGCTGAAAGAAATCAAACTGGATTTCAGCAAGGCACAAGTTGCATATGATGATGTGAGCGACCACTTTGTCGGCTTTACCGGTGTGGCTGGCAATGAGCTTGCCCTGCTTGATGTTGACCATAAAACCGTATTGATTTTTGACCTGAATGGGCAGTATGTCGGTAAAAGTGCGTTGCCTAAAACCATGAAGCTGCGTTCACACAACCATTTCAATGGCGCCGGTTACAGCAACGGCATGCTGTTCGTTTATCACGAGAATGAAGGCGAGTTTGGCACTTATTACGGATTCAAAGTCGTCAAATAAAAGTGGCTAAGTAAAAATGTATATAACAAAAAACCGCGCAGCAGCGCGGTTTTTTTCAATCAGCCAGGCCTTATTGGCTGGCAATATTCATTTTTAGCGGAGAGTCATAATGCCAGTGATTACGCCAGGCACCTACCACAAGGTTAGGATATTCCGGCTTGCCCAGGCTACCATTATAGCGGCCTAAGGCGCGATAATAATCCCCGCGTTCGATATCCAGGTAGTGCCGCAAAATCGTGCAGCCGTAACGCAGGTTCAGGCGCATATCAAACAGGTTATGCTCGTTGGCACCTATGCTTTTCACCCAGAACGGCATCACCTGCATATAGCCACGCGCACCGACACTGGAAAGTGCATATTTCTTGAAACCACTTTCAACCTGTATCAAGCCCAGTACCAGTTGCGGATCCAAGCCCGCACGCGTCGATTCATAATGCACTGACTTTAAAAAGTCTTCACGGTATTGTGTATCCGGCATGCGTTTTGTTAACCGCACTGACATCTCCTGCAACCATTGCTGCGCCGTCTGCTCGGTGTCAAACAGCAAGCGAGGTGCTGCCACATCGCTGACTGATTTTTGCATCACAGATTTGACGCTGTTAGCTAACGGCTCTTCTTTCTGGTTACCGGCCAGGGTGATTGACGACCATAACAACAGGCCGGTCAACATCATGGCAGCAGGTAAAAAGCTTGGTTTATTCATCTTGCCTATTCTATGCAATAGAGAAGCGATCCAGGCGCAGAACAGAAGCAATAAAGCCTTCTAGTTAATGCCCAAGTTTGTCACGTAAAAACGCAACACTATCAGCCACTTGCAAGTTCTGTGCCTCGGCATCCGTGCGGCCTTTATATTCCACTTTACCTTCTGCCAGGCCACGGTCGCCAATCACAATCCGGTGCGGGATACCCAGCAAATCACTTTCGGCGAACATTACCCCTGGGCGCTCGCCCCTGTCATCCAGCAACACATCCACGCCACCTTGCTGCAATTGCTTGTACAAATCAAATGCGGCTTGTTTCACAGCATCACTTTTATCCAGGCCAATCGGGCAGATCACCACATCAAACGGCGCCATGCTGCGAGGGAAAATAATACCTTTGTCGTCATGGCCCTGTTCAATCGCCGCACCGACAATCCGTGACACACCAATACCGTAACAGCCCATTTCCATCACTTGCGACTGACCGTTTTCGTCAAGGTAAGTCGCCTGCATGGCTTCGGAGTATTTGGTACGCAACTGGAAAATATGGCCGACTTCAATGCCTCGACACAAACTCAGCGTCCCTTTGCCATCCGGGCTGGCATCGCCTTCTACTACATTGCGGATATCGGCCACGATGACAGGCTCTGGCAAATCACGGCCAAAATTGACACCCGCCAAATGGAATTTAGGCTTATTGGCACCGCAGACAAAATCGCTTAACACTGCGACGGATCGATCTGCAATCACACGTACGTTAGCATTAACACCGACCGGGCCAATAAAGCCAGGTGGGCAGCTTAAATTCGCACGAATCTCTTCTTCAGTCGCCAGGCGGAAATTTTGTACGCCTGCCACTTTGCCGAATTTGACTTCGTTCAGCTGGTGGTCGCCACGCAGCAAGGCCAGGGTAAATACTTCATCAACGATCAACGCGACCGATTTCACGGTTTGAGTGACTGGAATTTCCAGCAGTTTCGCTACATCTTCGCAGGTGGTCTGCTTGGGCGTATCCACTTCACGCATGGCTTCAGCCGCAGCCGCACGGCTGCCGGTAGCGATGCCCTCGGCCATTTCAACGTTGGCTGCATAGTCAGACTGCTCGCAGTAAGCCAGTGCATCTTCACCGCTGTCGGCCAGTACATGAAACTCCTGCGAACCATCGCCGCCAATGGCACCGGAGTCGGCTTTCACCGCACGGAACTTGAGGCCAAGGCGGGTAAACACATTGCTGTAAGCCGTGTGCATGCCGTTATAGGTATTCACCAGGCAATCAACGCTGGTATGGAAGGAATAAGCATCTTTCATCAGGAACTCGCGTGCGCGCATTACGCCAAAACGCGGGCGGATCTCGTCACGGAATTTGGTCTGCACCTGGTAGAAATTCAGCGGCAGTTGTTTGTAGCTGCTGATTTCCTTGCGAGCGATGTCAGTAATCACTTCTTCATGGGTAGGGCCAAAACAGAAATCGCGCTCGTGCCTGTCCTGGATTTTGAGCATCTGCGGGCCAAACACTGCCCAGCGGCCGGTTTCTTCCCATAACTCTTTCGGTTGCACGGCTGGCATCAGCAGTTCCAAAGCACCAGCTTTGTTCATCTCATCCCGCACGATGTTTTCCACTTTGCGTAACACGCGCAAACCCAGCGGCATCCAGCTATACAAACCACTGCCCAGTTTTTTGATAAGCCCGGCCCTCACCATCAGTTTATGGCTGATCAGTTCAGCATCTGAAGGGGCTTCTTTTTGGGTAGCAATAAAAAATTGTGATGCGCGCATAAGAATCGAATTTATAAAGATTTTGAACACGCGATTTTAGCGTTATTCAGCAACTGCGTCAGTAAAAAGGTCGCTACATGCGGTATTAACACTCATAAACAGCCATTTAAGATGTAGCAATTTACATTTAAGCAAATCTAATATACATTCAACAAGATCAGCAATGCGCTGTAACAAGCGTTTGCCTGATGCAACATGCCGTCACCGTCCTTGCATTATTATTCTAATAACAGAAAGGCTTTGCTATGTTGACAACTTCCCGCCGTCTCCCGTCCCTGCTTGCTTTTACTTCTTTGGTTGTCACCCTTTCTACCAGTCTGCAGGCACAAGCTGCTCTTGTGAACTATAGCTCTGCGGGGGTGGACCTGTATTACAGCAGTATCAGCGATGTCAGTTGGACACAAAATGCCAACCTGCTCGGCTCCCTGATTTCCAATAATGGCTATAGTACGGTTGTGGATGCCATCATCAACGCCAATAGCGGAGTGAGTTACGGCAGTACGCCTTACACACTTTCCAGTAGTGATTTCAGTAATGTGGGCGAGACCTCATGGTGGGGCGCACAAGCTTTTGTCCATTACCTGAATACCGTCAACTATGCTGGTAGTAATGAATGGCGCCTGCCTACGGTAGCAGACATTGGCAATGATGGTTGCGACGGCAATGACTGCGGTTACAACTCTTCCACCAACGGCACCACCGCTGGCGATGAATTCGCAGAGCTTTATTACAAGGAATTAGGCCTGCCACCATTTGGCGGCGTTCATAGTTCAGGCTACGGTATCGGTAGCCCTTTCAGCCAGGTGCAATCGTTTTACTGGACCGGCACCGAAGTAGTCAACTCTGGAGATGGGGCATTTGAGTTTTTTGCCACCTATGGATTCCAGCAAGTTTATCCGAAAGACGCCACCGTCTGGTATGCCTGGGCGGTGACCCCGGGTTCTATCATCCCGGTAAATGTGCCGAGCGCCGTGCCTGAGCCCTACAGTGCAAGTTTGCTACTGGCAGGCTTGTCAATACTGCTTTTTGGTCGCATAAACAAGTCATCCCAGTAGAGAAACTTAAATAAGCCTTCAGTTACATTCACTTGCGCTCAAGTATAGGGCTGTCTTCAGGAATGTAACCTTCTTTCCACTGTGCCATAGGCACGATGGTCGCAGCATGGCCGTTATCGTAAAACCAGCTGTCGACCGCAAACTCGGCTTGGGTGTCATTTTCACGGATAACAGCGGTGCTATGTGGCCAGCCGGTAAAGAAGAATTTGCGGGTACGGGTATCCTGAATGGTATGAAAGCGTATCAAGCGCGCCTGCTGCATCAAGCGCATGTAGGTGGTGCTATTAATGGCCTCATCATTACAGTCTTGCTGATGCTGGTAATCGCTATTGCCAAAGGTACCGGCGCGATCAGCGGCAGTGCCGATTTTGGTGCCTACGATATCTTCCAGCATGCCGATGGCTTCGGCTATCTGGATGCGTTCTAGTTCAGCGGTTTCGGGGAGGGGAGAGAAGATTCTTAGTACATGATTCCACTCGGATTCAGCCAGTTGCAAAGTATCTGAATGGGTGCAGCCACCACCTTGGCAAATTTCGAATGCCGCCAGGCTGGGCTGGGTGTGGTAGATGCGATAAATATCTTTTAAGTCAGCGTGCGCAGTGACTGCGGCAATCAGCAATAAACCGCCCGGCAAAACACTAGAGCACCAATACGTGATTGCAGAGCTCGTTGCGCGGAGTCGCTTGTGGCGGGAAGTACTCTGCAAGATGCTCGCCAATTGCGGTAATGCCGTGTGTAACGCCTTGTTCAAACTGCCCACTTCTAAACATCCCTTCCATTTGCTGGCAGATATGCTGCCAGCCCTGCGCTTGCACGTGCCGGTTTATGCCGCGGTCGGCGATAATCTCTACATCCTTGTCCGCCAGCATCAGGTAAATCAGCACGCCGTTGTTCTGTTCAGTATCCCAGATATTCAGTTGGCCGAACAGGTGTATCGCCCGTTGCCGTGGAGAGACGCCCTGCATAATGGCAGCAAGCGGCAGGCCGGACTCGATCACGACGCGGATTTCACCGGCATGCAGATGCTCATTTGCAGCAATTGCGTGTTCAATATGTTGCAACGCAGTCTCGGAGAAATGGCGTTTGACCTGCCATGGATGGCTGGTGAGATGCCGGAAGAAACGTCTGAATGGATGTACGGGTCTCATTACCAATCTCCTGACGCGCCACCGCCACCAAAACCGCCACCGCCGCCGCTGAATATATCGCGGCCGCCGCCTCCACCGCCGAAGCCGCCCGGGAATCCGCCTATCGGCAAACCACCCTGACCGCCGCCCATGGCCAGCGTGAATATAAATGCGGCAAGGCCGACCAGCCCCATGACCAAGAGCGTTGCGCCCAAGAAACCAGCGAGTACAGCTAAAGCACCACCAGTGAGGGCACTGCCAAAAAACGAGCCCAGCATGCCGCGCAAAATAGCGCCGAGGAAAATGGCGGCAAACATCAGGATGGGCAACCAGTGCATCAAGCCCTGTTGCCCTGCCGCCGCTTGACCTTTGGCAGGCGCGGGTAATTGTTCGCCCTGTATCAGTTTGATCAGGGTATCTGTCGCCACATGCAGGCCTTGGTAAAACTGGCCTTGTTTGAATGCGGGGCTGAGCTGTTCAGCGACAATACGCTTGGCGACCGCATCGGGAATGGCACCTTCAAGCCCATACCCGACTTCAATGCGCATTTTACGGTCTTGTTTGGCCACGATCACAATCACGCCATCGTCCTGCTTTTCGCGGCCTATCTTCCATGCTTCCGCCAGCCGGATACCGAATTGCGCAATATCTTCCGGTTGAGTAGTCGGTAATATCAGCACGGCGATTTGTGAGCCGGTCTGTTGAGAAAACTGCGACAGTTTTTCGTTGAGCGCAGTTTGCTCTTCCGCCGAAAGCGTCTGTGTCAGGTCAGTAACGGCGCTGCTAAGCGGTGGAATATCAACCAACCCCTTGGCAGCATGCGCGTTCAGGCCTGCCATCAACATGCCACCTATCAGCAGCATGCGCAGCCAGCTCATTACCAACACCTTCACAGACATCAACAAATAATTAAACTATTCAATTACTTATCACCAAAGTCTACTTTTGGCGCAGATGAAATCGATTTTTCATTTTCTACGGTAAACGATGGCTTAGGCTGATAGTTGAACATCATGGCGGTTAAGTTATTGGGGAAACTACGCACGGTGACATTGTATTGCTTCACCGCCTCAATATAACGGTTACGGGCTACAGTCACGCGGTTTTCGGTACCTTCCAATTGCGCCTGCAAATCACGGAAGCTGGCATCAGCTTTCAGGTTAGGGTAGTTTTCAGACACCACCATCAGGCGCGATAACGCACTGGTCAACTGGCCTTGTGCAGCCTGGAATTTCGCAAACGCTTCCGGGTCATTCAGCAATTCAGGCGTCACCTGCATACTGCCTACTTTGGCACGCGCTTCGGTGACTTCAGTCAGTACTTTTTCTTCATGATTGGCATAGCCTTTCACGGTGGAGACCAGGTTAGGCACGAGGTCAGCACGGCGCTGGTACTGGTTCAACACTTCGGCCCAGCTCGCCTTGGCTTCTTCATCCAGGGATTGAAACTGGTTATAGCCACAGCCAGACAGGGTCAATACCCCGGCCAACAGCACAATCTTGAAAATTTGACGCATCAGATATTCCTCTTAAATGGATGTCATTAACATGGGGGCATGGCGACTAGCTTCAACCAGCCCGGTTTTTTATTTTTCTGCCAGTTTATTGGGTTGCCAGAAGCAGGCACACATCATGCCAGACTTGTTTTTTCAGTAAAGGATCTTCAAGCATGGCATGCGGATGGTGGGTGACCACATAGCTTAAATCTGCGTGCTTCAGTAATTGGCCTCTGATAGAAGTGATCTCGGCATGATTGGTTCCCAGGAATGTATTGGCGGCTTGCAAACCAAACAGGATGCAAAAGCGGCCTTGTACCTGGGTGACCTTTAAATCCTGGTCAGAAACATGTAATGCCTCAGGTGGCAATTTCAAGGCCTGCACAATATTTTTCAGCAATTGCTGCGCAGCGGCATCACCGGCTTGCGGGCACAATACCAGCCAGGGGGATTCAATCAATGGCGGGGAAATGACTTCTTGAGGCTGAACTTCAGTAGCTGCTAATGGTGGTGACGCCACCTCTTCAGCAAAGCGAATGCCTGGCTCAGAGATGAAAGCCTCCGCGATGACAGGTGAAGCGATGACAGGCTCAGCGATCACTGGTGTAGCAATAACGATCTCAGGCAAAACATCCGCAACCTTTTCTGACGGCGGTTCACTTATCGGTGTGACTGGTGCCAGCGCGACCGTATCGGAGACCGTATTTACTTCTACAGGTGCGCGCAAACGCCAGACCGGTAACAACTCCAGTTCGCGCAGCATATCTTCGCGAACCAGACTCATGGAGTACCCTTATTCATTCTATACATAGTGAAACTCCTCATAATGCCAGCCCCATTAGCACAGCATCTTCCCGCCCTTGACTGGTAGGATAATAGTGTCGACGAATACCCATTTCACAAAAACCCATCGCCTCGTACAAACCAATTGCTTTCGTATTGCTCGCGCGCACTTCCAGAAACATATTGGTGGCAAGCCGCTGCCTGGCAACTGTGATCATCTGTGCCAGCAACGCTCTCCCCAAGCCCTGGCCCTGATAGTGCTGACTGACGCTGACATTTAACAGATGCGCTTCATCCAGCACCATCATGACCAGCGCATACCCTATGATTTCCCCTGCCATTTCCATGACCCAGGCGCTGTAGCCAGAGTCCAGCGAGTCCTTGAAGTTTCCGTAAGTCCATGGATGACTGTAAATCGTCGGCTCAATACGGCAAATCGCGATCAGGTCTTCATAAGACATCTTGCGGAATTGCGGCTGATGCTGGGGTAGTGCACTCATGATATATCTACAAAGTTTGTCCTTGGGCGCGCTCGGCAGCAGTCAGCGCCACGCGGTTACGTATATATAGTGGTGCAGCCTGTTGCGGTGACTGTGCATTACCAGCCACAAACTGAGGCATGGCAAGCATTAATATCGCTGTCGCAGTTGGCATGATCTCTGCACGAACCTGGCCGATCTGCTGCTGATATTGTGCAGACAATGCTTCGCCAAACACACCCCAGCCAGAACCCGCCGCCAACCAGCCGTCCCCGTCAACGGTGGGCACTTCGTTTGGTTTGCATACAATAGGCGGCGACACTTCCAGCCAGCCATCCTGCTGCCTGATTAACGCTGCATGATACACCTCACCCATACGTGCATCTAGACATACCAGTACTTTCTCGGCTTGCGTTTCCAGCCATGCCGCTTGCGCTACCGCCTGCACAGAGCTGATTCCCACCACCGATAAGTGAGCACCAAAAGCCAGGCCCTGCGCGACGCCGACTGCTACACGCACGCCAGTAAACGCGCCCGGGCCAGTGCCATATACGATGCCATCCAGGTCCGCGAGTTGAATGCCCGCCTCTGCCAGCAAGCGCTGGATTTCCGGCAGGATACGCTGCGAAGCGGCAGGCCCGGTTGACTCATGGAATGAGGTAATCCCAGCCGAGCTTTGCACGGCCAGTGAAAGAAATTCGGTAGAAGATTCGATGGCGAGTAGCTTCATGGGATCAGGTGCATTCCACGCATCATCTGTTCGCTCATTGTTTGAATGCGGCTCATGTTTAATAACTGTGCCTGGCCGTTGGAAATTCGCCGCGTTTGACGGCCTGCACATAGCACAGCACTGCCTGTTCAATACTACCGGACTGACTTAAAAAGTCTTGCACAAATCTTGGTGCTTTATATTCCTGCGGTGTTTTTTCGGCAGGTCCTGTATAAATCCCCAGCAAATCCTGCAGTACCAGCACCTGGCCACTACAGCCAGGCCCTGCACCGATGCCTATGGTGGGCACCGGGATGTTTTCTGTGATATGTGTCGCCAGCGCAGCAGGCACCATTTCAAACAGCACCATACTGGCACCAGCGGTTGCCATGGCTTGTGCATCAGCCAATATGGTGTTGGCAGCCTCTTCCGTTTTACCCTGGATTTTATAACCGCCCAGCTTTTCAACAGATTGCGGTGTAAAGCCCAGGTGCGCGCACACGGAGATGCCGTTCTTAACCAGGTAGCGCGCGGTATCTACCATATGGCCGCCACCCTCGATCTTGACGATATGCGCGCCTGCCTCGATCAATGCCTGCGCATTGGCCAGTGCTTGTGACAGATCATGCTCATAACTATCTACCGGCATATCACTCATGATCACCGTCTGCGGCGCACCTTTGGCGACAATGCGGGTGTGGTAGAGCATGTCCTGCATCTTCACCTCCAGCGTGCTGTCGGCACCTTGTATCACCATGCCCAGCGAATCGCCGACCAGCAATACGTCTACTCCGGCCAGCGTCATCAGCTTGGCAAAGGTAGCGTCATAGCAGGTGAGCATGGCGATCTTCTCGCCGGACATTGCACGTGATAACAGGGCGTTTAGCATATTTGGAAGACAGTTTTAAAATGCATGTACAGGATAAATTCAAGACTCACCGAGCGCAGAAACCGGAGTGTACATGAGTATCCTGATCACCGCGCAAAGCAGGCTTTCGCCCGTTAATGCATTTTTTACTAGAAGTTGGGATTAAAGTACTCGCGGCTGCTTTTGATCTGGTTAATCCGCTCAATCAGTAAATTAAAGGCTTCCTGGTCTTTAATGATGTTGAGCTTTTCATTATTGACGATCAGCAGTGGCGATGCGTCATAAGTGTGGAAAAACTCGCTATAAGCCTCGGCCAGGCGTGCAATATACTCGCGCGGCATGTCCTGCTCATAACTGATATTGCGTTCTTCAATCCGGCCCACCAGCGCATCGATAGGTGTTTGCAAATACACCACCAGATCAGGCTTGGGCGCTTTCAGTTGCAAGTGCTGGTAAATCTGGTGATAAAGGGAATATTCTTCATCATCGAGGTTCAGCCGTGCGAACAGCGGATCTTTTTCGAGAAAGAAGTCAGACACCGTAGGCTGACCAAACATATCACGCTGCGCCATATCTTCAATCTGGCGTGAACGCTGGAACAGGAAAAACAGCTGGGTCGGCAAGGCGTAACGCTGGGCATCCTGGTAAAAACGGGTCAGGAAGGGATTGGCTTCAGCTTTTTCTGACAGCAGTTCTACCGAGAACTTGTCTGCCAGCATGCGCGCCAGCGTGGTTTTGCCACTGCCTATCGGGCCTTCAATTACAACATAAGGAAAACGGGTAAACATTGTTATTGCTCGTTCAGCTAATTTAATCAGTGATCCAGTTTTTGCGCGTCCAGTTTCCGCACATCATCATGCGGGAATTCTGTTGCCCATTCTACAACAGTCTGCCCTTGCGGCAGTACAAAGTCAGGCACAATTTCAGCCAGCGGCAAAATAACGAAACCACGCTCATGCATGCGCGGATGCGGCAATGTGAGGAGAGCTGTCGCCATTTGCAGACCGGCATAATCGAGCAGGTCCAGGTCCAGGATGCGTGGCGCATTCGGGAATGGCCGCTCACGGCCAAAGGTTTGTTCAACCGAGAGCAATAGCTGCATCAGTTGTTGTGCAGGAATCTCGGTAGACACCTGTATCACTGCATTGATAAAGTCAGGCTGGCTGTCATAGCCGACCGGCGCGGTGGCATACAGGCTGGAAGCTTTCAACAGGTGAAGCCCCGGCGTTTCGGCCAGCACCTGGATGGCTTTAGACACTTGTTGTTTGGGCTGCTGCAAATTGCTGCCCAAGGCGACCAAGGCCAGGGCCATTACGCCGACTCACCATTCGTAGCTGCCGGTTTTTTCTTGCGCGGACGGCGACGGCGTTTTTGCAAGCCGCTGTCAGGCAGCAGCATATTGGTACGCTCTTCGGTACCGGCATCGGCAAAGCGTGTCCACCACTCACCCAGCTCTTCTGGCAATTCGCCGGAAGCGCAGCGCAACAGCAGAAAGTCATAGCCTGCACGGTATTTCGGATTCGTCAGCAGGGCATAAGGGCGCTTGCCCGAACGCTGTTCAAAGCGTGGCTGCATGGCCCAGATTTCTTTCATGGTGGCAGTGTAGCGATTGTGGATCGCCATTTTTTCGCCCTGCTTATCGATGATCTCATTCATGGCCGCATGTAGTGCCGGAATCAAAGGCTCCCCGCGCTTCTGATTTTCCAGCCAGGCCTGCAACACTTCATGCCATAGCAAGGTCGCGAACAGGAAACTTGGGTTGGAAGACTTGCCTGCCAGAATGCGCTCATCGGTGTTTTTCAGCGCCAGCATGACAAATTTTTCGCCTAGCGGCTGCTCAAGCACGACATCCAGCAAGGGCAGCAATCCGTGATGCAAATGCTGGGCGCGCAACGCGCCTATGCTTTCAATCGCATGTCCGGAGAGAAACAGCTTGAGCATCTCATCAAACAGGCGGCTCGGTGGTACATCCTCCAGCAAATCAGCCAACTTGCGGATAGGCGCTTCAGTGGTTTGTTCCAGCTTGAGACCCAGTTTGGCGGAAAGGCGCACTGCACGCAGCATGCGCACAGGGTCTTCCTGATAGCGTTTCACCGGATCACCAATGATGCGCAGGGTTTTGGAGCGGATATCCGCCACGCCATTGTGAAAGTCCAGCACTTCATGGCGTTTGGGATCGTAATAAAGCGCATTAGCAGTGAAATCGCGCCGCACCGAATCTTCTTCAATCGAGCCAAAAATATTGTCGCGGATAATGCGGCCGCTGTCGTTGGTCTCTCCATCGCCTTCACTTTGGTGATGGCCGCGGAAAGTAGACACTTCTATCGTCTCCTGTCCCCACAGCACGTGTACCAGGCGGAAACGTCGGCCTATGATACGCGAGCGGCGGAAGGTTTTATGCACCTGTTCCGGCGTGGCATCGGTGGCGATATCAAAGTCTTTGGGGGGATGATTAAGCAGCAGGTCACGCACCGCCCCACCGACAATGTATGCCTGGAAACCGGCTTTTTGCAGACCATCGCAGGTCTTTAATGCGGCCTGGCTGATCAGCTTTTGGTTGATTTTATGTTTACTGGCGGGAATCACCAGAACAGCAGACGACTTGCCATGCTTGGGCGCCAGCTTTGAATCCAGGTCTGAATCTGAAGACTGACCACGCTTGCCAAATACTTTTTGCAGAAATTGTTTAATCATTACTCAGTGCACACAGGCGCTAATCGCGCATTACAGTTTATGTTGGTTATTCCACAGCACATCCGGAAGGCCGGCGTGCCGATTCAAGGTACGGCATAGTACAAACAGCAAATCAGACAAACGATTCAGGTATTGCAAATTCACCACCGTCACCGGCGATTGCGCGTGCAGGGCATGGAGCACACGCTCGGCACGCCGGCAGACGGTACGTGCCAGATGGCACACTGCCGCTGCGCGACTGCCGCCCGGCAATATGAATTCTTTCAACGGACTCAGATCGGCATTCCAGCCATCCAGGGTTTGCTCCAGAATAGCCACACGGCCTGCCTGCATAAATGTATGGCCCGGCATACTCAGCTCGCCACCCATATCAAACAGATCATGCTGGATAGCCTCCAGACCGTTACGCACATCATCAGGCAATGCTTCCGTCAGCAGCATGCCCAAGACAGAATTCAGCTCATCCACCTCGCCCATGGCCTGTACCCGCAGGTCAAACTTGCTGACACGCGAGCCATCACCCAGGCCAGTCGTGCCATCGTCTCCGGTACGTGTATAAATCTTGCTCAGCCGGTTGGCCATCCCTATAACCCGTTTGAAATCCTATATAATCCGTCTATTATAAATCATACCGTGCCATTTCGATGTGCCCAGCGATTGCAGTGAACGCCCCGGTCGGCGTGATGGATTCAGGTGTAGGCGGATTGACCGTTCTCAAACACCTCACGCGCCAACTGCCGCACGAGCATTTTATCTATTATGCGGACAGCGCCTATGCTCCTTATGGCAATCAATCTGCCATAAAAATCCAGCAACGCTGCTTTGCCATCGCCGACACGTTGATCGCGCAAGGCGCCAAAGCCTTGGTAGTCGCCTGTAATACCGCCACTGCCGCGGCCATCAGCCCATTGCGCGAACACTTTCCTTTGCCCATCATAGGCATGGAGCCCGCCGTAAAACCCGCCGCTGCAGCCAGTAAAAACAGCATCATAGGCGTGCTTGCCACCACGGGCACATTGCAAAGCGCGCAATTCGCCGCGTTGCTCGAACATTACGGGCATGGCGTACAAGTGGTGACTCAAGCCTGTGTCGGGCTGGTCGAGTGCATAGAGCAAGGACAGCTGGATAATCCACACACGATTGCTTTACTCGAAACCTATTGCCAGCCACTGATGGCCGCTGGCGCCGATACGATAGTCCTAGGCTGCACACATTACCCTTTTGTGCGTGCGCACATCCAGAACATTGTCGGTCCGCAGGTGACACTGATTGATACAGGCGCAGCAGTAGCGAAGCGCTTACAACAAGTTTTGGCAGAAAAAAATTTACTTCATCCCGTCAAAGATCCATTTTTAGGCAATGCGCAGGATGAACCATCAGAATTAAAACCGGTATTTTTAACCAGTGGCTCTGAAGAAACACAACGCGTGATGCAGCAGCTCTGGCAAATACTTGGAACAATATGAACAAAACCCACGCATTGCGTGGGTTTTGTTTAATGACTCATGCTTCAGTGATGATGCACTTGGGTGCCAGGCTTGAGCTTGAATTTCGTGCCGCAATAAGGGCAGGCTACTTGCCCGGTTTTCGCCACATCCAGAAATACGCGTGGATGTGAAGCCCATAAAGCCACTTCTTTGGTCGGGCAATGCAATGGCAGATCATTGCCATCCACTTCAAACTCTTTTACATCAGACATTCAGTTTCTCCCGCACAGCGATTCAAAACAGTGACTTAAACCAACGTCAGCCAGTGCTCATATTTGGCGTTTTTGCCTTTAACCACATCAAAATACAGGCTTTGCAGTTTTTCAGTGATAGGGCCGCGTGTACCTTCACCAATGGCACGGTTATCCAGTTCACGGATAGGCGTGACTTCAGCCGCCGTACCGGTAAAGAAAGCTTCATCCGCGCTATAGACTTCGTCACGGGTGATGCGTTTCTCAATCACTTCCAGGCCCAGCTCGTCTTTAGCCAGTGTGATGATGGTATCGCGGGTGATGCCTTCCAGAGCAGAAGTCAGATCCGGCGTATACAGCTTGCCATTACGGATAATGAAAATGTTCTCGCCAGAACCTTCAGCCACAAAACCATCCACATCCAGCAACAACGCTTCCTGGTAACCATCCTGAGCAGCTTCCTGATGCGCGAGGATACTGTTCATATAGTTGCCGTTCGCTTTGGCTTTACACATGGTGATATTGACGTGGTGACGTGCGAATGAAGAAGTCTTGACGCGGATACCTTTGGTAATCGCTTCTTCACCCATGTAGGCACCCCAGCTCCAGGCACCGACAATCACGTGGGTAGATAATGTTTTAGCAGAAATACCCATCGCCTCGGCACCGTAAAATGCCATCGGGCGCATATAAGCGGATTCAAGATTATTTTCGCGCACGGCTGCGCGCTGCGCTTCAACCAGGGTCGCTTTATCAAACGGCATTTTCATACCCAAAATATGCGCACTGCGGAACAGGCGGTCGGTATGCTCTTTCAAACGGAAAATGGCCGTGCCTTTGTCTGTTTTGTAAGCGCGTACGCCTTCAAACACGCCCATGCCATAATGCAAAGTGTGGGTTAATACATGGGTAGTGGCATCACGCCAGTTGACCATTTTGCCGTCGTACCAGATTACGCCGTCACGGTCTGCCATCGAACTCGGTATTGCCATTTAAACTCGCCTCTAATCCGTCTATCGTCAAAAACCATTATTGTAAACCAATCTGCACCCTTTTCGCCTATGCTAAAATCCATTTCAATGATGATTTACAAGGATTTTTGTATGCGCGCTCGTTTCCTATGGGTTTGGTTTATCGCAGCATTGCTGACTAGCCTGCTGGCGGGTTGCCAACCCGATAAAACTTCCAGCTTTATCGGCACCGACCTGACCGGCACCCAGTTTGGCAAACCACTGACCCTGACTGACCATACCGGAAAATTACGCAGTATTGATGATTTCAAAGGCAAGGTCATCGTGCTGTTTTTTGGTTATACCCACTGCCCGGATGTGTGCCCCACCACCATGAGCGACCTTAAGCAAACCATGAAACTGCTGGGAGAGAAGGCCAATGATGTACAGGTGTTATTTGTCACCGTAGACCCGGAACGTGACACGCAGGAAGTCCTCGCGCAATTCGTACCGGGCTTTGATGCAAGATTTATTGGCCTGCGCGGCACGCCCGCTGAAGTTGCCGCCAACCTGTCGGAATATAAAGTCTATGCCGCGAAAGTCGCGGAAACGGGCAAGTCTGGTTACACCATGGATCACAGCGCCGGGTTATATGTATTTGATAAAACCGGTGCCCCGCGCATTTACCTGGGTTATGGTGAAAAACCAGCTAATATCGCGCATGATTTGCAGCTGCTAATCTAGTGTTGAGCAGGCATTAAGCGCTGTTGGAAAATGCGGGATCAAGAACGATTTTCATTTATATTATTGTTTAAAAACTCATTTTAAATCAATAAGTTACATAATATTTTTTATTGCATACTTTTCATTTTCCTGTATCATGCACTTCATTGAAAATGCATACAGGAGCCGATGATGAAAGGCGATAAAAAAATTGTTGATATTCTGAATGATTTACTGGCAGGCGAGTTAACCGCTACCGACCAGTATCTGATTCACGGTGAAATGTATGCCGACATGGGCCTGGGTGTGATTTCCCAGCGCATCCTCCACGAATCACTGCATGAACGTGAACATGCCCGCGCGCTGATCCAGCGCATCCTGTTTCTGGAAGGCACCCCTAACCTGACCAAGCGTGACCCAATCCATATTGGTAAAGATGTGAAATCCATGCTGGAATCTGACCTTGACCTGGAATATGCCGTGGTCAAGCATCTGAAAAAAGCCATGGAAGCTTGTGAGCATGCGCAGGATTTTGTGACCAAAGAAATGCTGCTGGTGCAACTGGAAGATACCGAAATGGACCACGCTTACTGGCTGGAAAAACAATTAAGCCTGATCAAACTGATTGGCATTGAAAACTATTGCCAAAGCCAGATGGGCGACGGCCCTGCTGTTGCAGTTTAAGGAGACCGCATGAAAGGCGAAAAACAGATTATCAGCACTTTGAACAAAGTGCTTAAAAATCAGCTGACCTCTATCAACCAGTATTTCCTGCATGCACGCATGTTCAGGAAATGGGGTCTGGAAAGACTGAACGACTATCAGTACAAGCAATCTATCCGCGTCATGAAGGAAGCCGACGAAGTGATTGAACGCATCCTGTTTCTGGATGGCCTGCCTAACCTGCAAAACCTGGGCAAACTTCTGATTGGTGAAGAAGTGGTGGAATGCCTGCAAGGCGACCTGAGCTTCGAAAGAGAAGTGCAGCGTCCACAATTGGTCGAAGCGATTGCCGAAGCAGAAAAACTGCAGGATTATGTCACGCGTGATTTGCTGACTGAATTGCTGGAAGCCTGCGAGGAAGCCATAGACTGGCTGGAAACCCAGCAGCGTCTGATTGCAGATGTGACATTACCGAACTACCTGCAAACACAGATAGAATCCGATTAGTCACGAGTCGTTTTGAACACCTGAATTAAGCCGCTTTTGCGGCTTTTTTCACGCCTTGCCGGAACCAAACTACGCTTGACAATCTCTCAATAAATGATAATAATTATCATTAGTAACTTAACTTGAGATGATATGTACGTTTGCGTATGTAATGCAGTGACCGAGCGCCAGGTGCATCAGGCAGTCAGGCAAGGCGCCAAAACCGTTAAGCATTTGAAAGAGCAGCTAGGCGTCGGTGCCGACTGTGGAAAATGTGTCAGTTGCGCAAAAGCCTGCCTGAAAGAGGCTCATGCCGAACAGCACCCTGGCCTGGTCAAAAAACTGATCCAGTTAACGCCGGTCCAATTGGGCGCTGCGTAACTACAACTCTACATCAAATATTTGAAAAGGGGCTTTAAAGCCCCTTTTTGCATTTTATTGTTTACGCTTTGCAACTGGCTGCCTGGCCACTTACAATCTCTATACTGCCATCCATTTTTGCAATCTTGGCACATCCCACTTAAAAGACTTCAATGCAAGATAACCCAGTCGCACCATTACATTGGCGCATACTATTATTGTTATTACTGCCACCCCTGTTGTGGGCGGGCAATTTTATTGCCGGACGTGCCATTAATGCCGCAGTGCCGCCAGTCACTTTATCCCTGATCCGCTGGAGCATTGCGTTTCTGTGTCTGCTGCCTTTTGCCCTGAAGCCTTTTTTGCGAGACCGCGTTCATTACTATGCATATCGCTGGCACATTTTCGGTACAGCCATCACCGGCGTTGCTGCCTTCAATTTACTGGTGTATTGGGGCTTGCACACGACCAGCGCCACCAACGGCATTATCCTGAATTCATTCATCCCATTCCTGGTCGCGATATTCGGTTTTTTGTTTTACCGGCAAACCCTCGCTTCCAGCCAGCTGACCGGGCTGCTGGTGTCGCTGACGGGCGTGTTAGTGGTTGTTTCCCATGGCGATTTGCAAGTGCTTTTAACACTGGCTTTCGCAGAAGGCGATGTGATTATTTTCCTGGCGATGGTGTTCTGGGCCTTGTACACATTATGGGTTAAGGAGATTCCGGCAGCCATCAATCGTACCGGGCTAATGTTATGTCAGGTCATGATCGCCCTCATATTTCTATTGCCGCTTTACCTTTGGGAGAGCCAGACCACTATTGTCCATTTAGAAAACCCGCATACCCTTTGGATACTGGCTTATATCGGCATCTTCCCCTCAGTGATTGCATTGCTGGCTTACTCTAAAGCCGTTACCCTGATAGGTTCTGTGCGCGCCAGTGTTTTTATTCATGCCATGCCCATCTTTGGCTCTGTGCTTTCCACGCTGCTATTACGGGAAACATTCCACTTGTATCAACTTCTGGGTATGCTGACGATATTCACTGGTATCTGGCTGGCGAACAGAACACACTAGCCTGCGCTGCCCACTAACCTTTTCGGGCTAAACCGTGCATAGCGTTTTATGACACTTAAAGGAGAAGCGGTATGACGATTGAAATCAACCCGGAACTGGATTTGATCCTTGAACGAGAAGTCGATGTATCCCCTGAAGAAATATGGCATGCATGGACCACCCCGGAACACCTCAAACAATGGTTCTGCCCGCTGCCATGGAAAACAGTGGAATGTGAAATGGACCTGACACCTGGCGGTCGTTTCCATACGGTGATGCAATCGCCTGAAGGACAGCAGTTTCCGAACACCGGCTGTTACCTTGAGCTTATCCCCAACAAGAAACTGAGCTGGACGAATGCGCTGGAACCCGGCTTCCGACCAGCAAAGGGCCTGGAACCGTCACCAGGACATGAGTGCGCAGAGTTACTGATGACGGCCAGTATTGTGCTGGAAGCAACCGCTACCGGCACCCGCTACACAGCTTATGCTTTGCACACTAGCCCTGCCTCTAAACAACGGCATGAAGCGATGGGTTTCCAGCAAGGCTGGAGCATGGTGCTAGACCAGCTGGTGGCGGTCATCAAGCAGTCTCGCTGAATGCTGAAATCAGGTAATCCACAAAGGTAGTGAGTTTGGGTTGCGACTGCCGGTTGCGCGGGTATACCGCATGTATAGGCCTGGCAGTTGGTGTGTAATCGGGGAGTAACTCTATCAGTCGCCCCGCCTCTATGTCTGCTTTCAACAGTGCCCTTGGCGTTAAAATAATCCCCAGCCCTTTGACTGCAGCGACGCGTAAGGCCTGGCTATTATCCGATTCGAAACGCAGTGCCGAAGAAATATTTAAATACGGGCTAATCTGCTTCCAGCCACCCTGACTATGCCAATTGCTGAACCCTAGGCATTGATGCTGTAATAAATCTTCAGGTGTTTGCGGGATACCATATTGCTGCAAATAGTCAGGTGAAGCACAAATGGCGACTTCAAACATGCTCAGTTTTCGCGCAATCAGCGACGAATCAGCCAGATTGCCGATGCGGATAGCGACATCATAGCCTTCATCTACAATATCTACATACCTGTCCGTCAGCGACAGCTGCAGATTCACCTCCGGATACACTTTCAGGTAATCACATGCCAGTGGCGCCAGTGTCAGCGAGCCAAACCAGACTGAGGCACTCACGCGCAACATCCCTTTCGGGTGGCTGCTCATGGCTTCGACACCCGCTTCAGCCGCCGCCACGTGCACCATGATCTGTTTGCATTGTTCGTAATAGGCTTGACCGGCTTCGGTCAGATGCTGGCGGCGTGTGGTGCGTTGCAGCAGTGGCGTGCCCAGGCGTTTTTCCAGGGCACTGATATGTTTGCTGATCATGGACGGCGTCATCTTCAACAAGGTGGCCGACACGGTAAAACTTCCGCTTTCCACCGCAGTCACAAAGACTTCCATACTTAAAAATCTATCCATATTGATGACTTTAAAGACAATATATTTTTAATATTACATGATTTATCTGCATGAATTAATCATGGACAATGCGTTCACACATTTTAATTTCTGGAGAAACACATGAAAGTCTTACTCATAGGTGCCAACGGCACCATAGGCAAACTGGTCAAACAGAATCTGGCATCACGCCACGAGATCATTGAAGTGGGCAAAACCAGTGGGCAGTTTCAAGTGGATATCAGCAGTGAAAGCAGTATCCGGCAATTATTCGAGCAGGTCGGAAAAGTAGATGCGATTGTGGTGACTGCGGGTGATGTGCATTTCGGCGCCATGAAAGAGATGACTTCAGACCAGTTCACCCTGGGCCTGCACAGTAAATTACTAGGCCAGGTGAATATCACCTTGATCGGCCAGCATTACCTCAACGAAGGCGGCTCCATTACTTTGACCAGCGGTAGCCTTAGCCACAACCCGACCTTTGGTGGCACCAACTTTTCAACCGTGAATGCCGCAGTGGATGGTTTTGTCAAAGGCGCAGCGCTTGAGTTGAAGCAAGACCGCCGTATTAATGTGGTCAGCCCTACGGTGCTCGAGGAATCATGGCATATCTATGGCGCGGCGTTTCCTGGCCTGGAAGCGGCTCCGGGCGCCAAAGTGGCACTAGCTTATCAGAGAAGTGTGGAAGGGTTTGAGACGGGCCAGGAATATCGTGTCTGGTAATGTGCAGTCAGGCATTAACCTGCCTGATCAGGCCATGCGGTGCAAGATCGCTGACAGTGACTTCAATTCTTTTTCCGCCTGCACATGATTGGGAAACAGGCTGGCCTGCACTGCATAAAACCTGGCTGAATGGTTCATCTCCCTGAGATGGGCCATTTCATGACAGATCACGTATTGAATAATATGGGGTGGTGCCTGTATCAAGCGCCAGTTCAGGCGGATCTGCTTGCGGCTATTGCAGCTTCCCCAGCGTGAACGCGCATTCGACAGCGCTACAGAATTCACTTTTTCACCCATCTGTGCCGCCACCAGTTCTACCCGCCGCGTGAAATCCGGCAAGGCTTGCTGGGCAAACCACTGTAATACTTTGCGGGCGACAAATGCCTGCTGATCGATCTGCGGCGACCTGACTAACAACTGGTTACCCTGCAGGATGACCGCTTTATTAGTGGCATGATGCTGCAGGGATAACACAATATCCTGCCCCATAAACATCAATGGTTCACCATCCACCCACTGCATGGGGCTCACCTGGTTCACTTCTCGCAAGGCGAGTTTTTGCTGTATCCAGCTGGCTTTTTGCAGCAACACCTGTTGCAGCTGGCTGGCGCCGATACGTTTCGGCGCATGCACCACCAGGCCTTGCGCAGTGATTTTAAGACCTATGGTTCTGCGTACCCGCAAATCAAGCTGGTAGGGAATGGTTTGCCCGTCAGGCAATTGCAGCACCTGCTCTATCATATGGCGGCAATCACAGAGACTGCATCTCCGTTTCTATCCAGTCTTCCACCAGCTTATTGACGGCATCCGGCTTCAGGCCTGTGGTATCAATCGGTGCACCAATGACTACCTGTATGACACCAGGGTATTTCAAGATAGAACTCTTGCGCCAGTAGCGTCCGGCATTGTGCGCGACCGGGACCACGGCACTGTTGCTATGCGTAGCCAGCCATGCACCGCCGATATGGTATTTGCTGCGCACACCTGGCGCAGTACGTGTGCCTTCAGGGAAAATCACCACCCATAAGCCGCGCTTGAGCCTGTCTTTGCCGTGATTGACCAATTTTTTCAAAGCCTCACGGCCTGAACTGCGGTCGATGGGGATAGAGCCAACCGCCCATAAAGCCCAGCCAAGAAAAGGGATAATCAGCAACTCTCTTTTAAGCACCCACACTTGTGGTGGAAAAATGCATTGCAACGCGATGGTTTCCCATGCAGATTGATGTTTGCTCAGGATCACGGAAGGCGTGGCCGGGATATGCTCGCGGCCTTTGACTTCGTAGCTTAAATTGCAGGTGACTTTCAACCACCACAACACACTATCAGCCCAAAGACTGACCCAGCGCGAGCGCGTAACGGCTGAGGGTAACGGAATCAATACCAGCGCAAACAATGAAAAAGGGATAGTCAGTGCGAATAGCCCGACATAAAACAACAGGGCACGTACGTACAATACCGCATGGCGCATTACCTATCCCCTGCGATGATATCCTGCACAGCAGCGGCCAGGTCGGCGACGACAATGGTATTAGGCGGCACGGTGGACAGGTTATTGGTTTCCTCACCTTTACCGGTGCGTACCAGGTAAGGCTGGCAACCGGCATCGGCAAAGGCCTGCAAGTCGCGCAAGGCATCACCGACACCAGCGACTTTGTTAAGCTCAAGATTAAAGCGCAGGCCGATCTCTTCTATCATGCCGGTTTTTGGTTTGCGGCAAGCGCAATTGTCACCGGCGGCATGCGGGCAATAGAATACCGCATCTATCCTGCCACCTGCCTGTGCGACAGCTTTATGCATTTTCTCGTGAATGGCATTCAGGGTAGCCATATCGAAATAGCCTCGTGCAATGCCTGACTGATTAGTGGCTACAGCGACGCGGTAACCACGCTGGTTTAATAAGGCAATCGCTTCCAGGCTACCGGGAATCGGGATCCACTCGTTGGGATTTTTAATAAAGGTCGCGCTGTCCTGGTTAATGACACCATCACGATCTAATATAACGAGTTTCATCAACTTTCTCCGGCATTCCTGAACAACAGGAATGTCTTACATTAACTGGCTAATTTCGATAAATCTGCTACGCGGTTCATGGCCTGATGCAAGGTTGCCAGCAGGCCTAAACGGTTGGCCTTCAATGCAGGGTCCTCTGCATTGACCATGACATCCTCAAAAAATGTATCCACCGGCGCTTTAAGCGCAGCCAAGGCTTGCAGTGAAGCGGCATAATCACCGGTTTCAAAGAGCTGGTCGGCCTTGGGTTTAGTATTTGCCAATGCCTGGTGTAGCGCTTTCTCGGCTGGTTCCTGTAGCAAGCTGGCGTTCACTTCCGCAGTCACTACGCCTTCGACTTTTTTCAGGATATTGCTGACGCGTTTGTTAGCGGCTGCCAATGCTGGCGCTTCCGGCAAGTTAGAGAAAGCCTGCACCGCAGCTAAACGGCGAGGCACTTCTGCCAGCCGGTTGGGTGACAACGACAGTACGGCATCCACTTCCAGCGCGCTGGCGCCCTGATCGCGCAGGTTAACTGCCAGGCGGTCAAAACAGAATGCCTGGATCGCTTCCGCCACATCCGCATTGCCGTTAAATACACTTAATGTTTGCGCAATCAGCTTGTCGAATGCCAATGGCAAATCTGTTTCCATCAGCATGCGCAAAATGCCCAGCGCCTGACGACGCAAAGCAAATGGATCTTTGTCGCCGGTTGGTTTTTCGCCTATGCTGAATAAGCCGACTAAGGTTTCCAGTTTGTCTGCCAGGGCAACCACCACACCTACCTGGCTACGTGGCAAGTCATCACCGGCAAAGCGCGGACGGTAGTGGTCTTCAATCGCATAGGCGACATCATCGGCCAGTCCTTCATGCTGCGCATAGTAGCGGCCCATGATCCCTTGCAGCTCAGGGAATTCACCGACCATATCTGTCAGCAAATCGACTTTGGATAAACGTGCCGCTTGCGCGACTTTTGCCACAAATCCATCACCCCCGATTTGCTGGGCAATCACAGAGGCAATCGCCACCACACGCTCGTTCCGCTCACCCTGTGAACCTAGCTTGTTGTGGTACACCACTTTCGCCAGGCCAGGCAAACGGCTGTCCAGTGTCTTTTTCCTATCCTGGTCAAAGAAGAACTTGGCATCGGCCAGGCGAGGACGCACCACGCGCTCATTACCACCAATCACTTTGCTGGCATCCGCCGGGTTGATATTGGAAACGATTAAAAACTTGTTGGTCAGTTTTCCGCTGGCATCCAGCAATGGGAAGTATTTCTGATTGGCCTTCATGGTCAGGATCAGGCACTCCTGCGGCACGGCCAGAAACTCTTCTTCAAACTGGCCGAGCAGCACATTGGGACGTTCCACCAGCGCAGTCACTTCATCCAGCAATGCATCATCTTCAATCGGTTTGAGGTTTTGTTTAGCAGCCGCGGTGTCGAGCTGTTTAACAATCTCGGCACGGCGCTCTGCAAAACTGGCAATCACAGCTCCTTCTTCAGCTAATTGTTGCGCATAAGTGTCAGCAGAGCTGAGTGTCACCAGTGGATTCTTCGCTTCAAAACGGTGACCTTGCGTGGTATTGCTTGCGGTCAAACCCAAAGTTGAAACAGGGATAATCTCATCGCCATGCAATGCCACCAGGCCATGCGCCGGACGCACGAAATTGACACTTTGCCAGCCATCATTGATCTGGTAAGTCATCACTTTAGGGATAGGCAACTTGGCCAGCGTGTCATCAAGGGCTTTTTGCAGGCCTTCCTGCAGATTTGCACCTGACTGCGTCGCATCCAGGAACAGGATATCCGCTTTGCCATCATTTTCTTTTCGCAATCTGGCAACCGCAGATTCGTTTTCACCCAGCGCCTGCAGTTTCTTTAGCAACGCAGGTGTTGCATTGCCGCTGGCATCCAGACCCACAGTCGCTGGCATCAGTTTTTGCTCGACTTGCTTGTCCGCAGCCCTGGCAGCTACATTTGTAATATGCGCGGCCAAGCGACGAGGGGAAGCGAACGTAGTCACGGCACTGCCATCGGCCAGCAAGCCGGTCGCTTTCAGGCTTTCGGCCAATACGCCACTGAATGCCTCACCTAATTTATTTAGCGCTTTGGGCGGCAGTTCTTCTACAAACAATTCAACTAACAGATTGCGGGTACTCATGCGGCGGCTTTCTTATTTTGTTCTGCTTTATCGCTTTCCAGTTTGGCGATGACTTCGTCGGCCCATGCTTTAGGTGCCATCGGAAAACCCATACGCGCGCGGCTATCGAGATAGCTCGCAGCGACTGCACGGGCCAGGTTGCGGATACGGCCAATATAGGCTGCACGCTCGGTGACTGAAATGGCGCCACGTGCATCCAGCAAATTAAACGTATGCCCGGCCTTGAGTACCTGCTCGTATGCAGGCAAGGCCAGTTGCACCTCCATCAGATGCTTGGCCTGTTTTTCATGCGCGTTAAAGGCGGTAAACAGGAAATCGACATCGGAATGTTCAAAGTTATAGGTAGATTGCTCAACCTCATTCTGGTGAAACACATCACCGTATTTCACCCCAGGTGAATACTCTAAGTCATAGACGTTTTCTACACCTTGCAGATACATCGCCAGACGTTCCAGGCCGTAGGTGATTTCGCCGGTGATCGGTTTGCAATTGATGCCGCCGACCTGCTGGAAGTAAGTAAATTGCGTCACTTCCATGCCATTCAGCCAGACTTCCCAGCCCAGGCCCCAGGCACCCAGGGTCGGGTTTTCCCAGTCATCTTCCACAAAACGGATATCGTTCTCTTTCAGGTTGAAACCCAGGGCTTCGAGTGAGCCCAGATACAGTTCGAGAATATTGGCCGGTGCCGGTTTTAGCACTACCTGGTACTGGTAGTAGTGTTGCAGACGATTAGGGTTTTCGCCATAACGGCCATCTTTTGGGCGACGGCTAGGTTGCACATAGGCGGCCTTCCACGGTTCAGGGCCTAATGCGCGCAGGAAGGTGGCAGTATGGCTGGTGCCTGCACCGACTTCCATGTCATAGGGTTGCAGCAAGGTACAACCCTGTTTATCCCAGTATTCTTGTAGTTTTAAAATGATTTGTTGAAAGGTCAGCACCATTTTGCCTGATCCGATGAAATGCAAAAGGCAGATTTTACCTGATTTACAGGTAGCGACGAAATGATTCGCCGTGTGGGAAAAGTGGTTAGATGGTCATCAAACAGTTCTTGCTACAGGAGGAACTGATTACCTCTTAAATTCTGACTTGCATTCTATGCTTTGGCTTTATACCGGAAAGCGGCCGCCAGCCCTAATATACTCAGGATAATAAACAGGTAATTCCCCCACTGCACATAAGGTGTAGCTCCCTGATAACTCTGCGCCTTGCCAACCAGGATCAAACCTTCATCGTGTGATGCATGCTGCCTGACTTGCCCATCCTGACCAATAATGGCAGTGGCGCCGGTATTGGTGCTGCGTAACACCATACGCCCGGTTTCAATCGCCCTCACCTGGCTGAATTGCATATGCTGTTCTGCCGCAAACGATTTACCGTACCAGGCGTCATTGCTGATATTCACCAGTAATTCTGCTTCCGGCAGCTGCTGCGCGATCTCTTCACCAAACACATCTTCATAGCAAATATTCACACCTACTTTTTGCCCGGCAATGTGCAGCGGCTTCCTGGAAGTACCGCGGGACAGATCACTGAGCGGCATATGCAACAAGTCCTCGTATATCCAGCCGAATAAGCTTTTCAATGGAATATATTCACCAAACGGCACCAGGTGACTTTTGGAATAAGCTTGCTCAGGTGACGCACCCACGCTGATAGCACTGTTGTAGTAATTGTTATTTTTGGCTTCTACTACGCCGAGCAGGATATCCCCTTGTTGACTGACGGCATGCTGTTTCAGTGCTGCCAGATAAGAGGGATCAATCTGGTCGGCCAGCATAGGCAAAGCGGTCTCGGGCAGCACAATCAGTTTCGCTTCCGCCATGCGCACCATATCCAGGTATTGCCGCAAGGTACGCTGCGCCTGCTCGGGTGACCATTTAATGGTCTGACTGATATTGCCCTGTAAAAGGGCGACAGTAACAGGCTGACCGACCGGTCGGCTCCACGGGATGACAGCCAATAGACTCCCAATCGCCAACAACACAACCGGTAGCGCCAATGCACGTAAACGATTGGCGGCATTCAGGCATGCATAGGCCAGACTGGCAGCGATGACTGCCGTCAACGCCGAAACACCATACACGCCGATAACTGGTAAAAAACCGACCAAAGGGCTGGAGGGTGCTTGCGAATAACCCAAGGTGAGCCATGGAAAACCGGTAAAAATCCAGCTGCGCACCCAGTCTGAAACGGCCCATAGGATAGGGGCTGCCCACAATAGATTGCCCAACCGTTTTGCCAGATACCCGGCCAGTGCGGGGAACAATGCCATAAATGCACACAGGCAAAACGTGCTGAACCCGGCAAACCACCAGGGCATACCGCCAAAATCATGCAGGCTGATATATATCCAGTAAATGCCTACGCAATATAAACCAATGCCGAATGCCAGCCCCAGCTTGAATATCTGACCTGCGGTACTGGCTTGTTGCCATAGCAATAGCAGCATTGCTAAAGACAACCATGGTAACCAGAACAGGTAATACGGCGCGAAACCTAAAACAGTGAGCGCGCCCAAAGCGACTGCCAATAACGCGCGTTGCCAGAGTGGCGCTGATTGCGCCCATTGCTTGAACCTACTCAATGCGACCCTTTCACAGGTTGGATATCAGCTTTAGAAAGCCAGGTAGAAAAATCTGGGGATTGCATGACTTGCCATTCAGTAATGCGTGCCTTTGCGATTGGATCGCTGCCATCGACTAGATCAGATGGTTTTGCAGGATGGCACATCAATACGGGTGGCAAACGATGTTCGGCAGGCGCCGGGCATTGTTTCAATTGCCTGGCCCAGGTTAACCAATGTGCCTGATAGGCCGCAGCATCGCCTTGAAAATCGTAGACACCCAGTAATTGCGGTGACACAAGAAACCCTGATTGTTTAGCTTTGGTTTGCAACGCTTTTGCGCCTAGCCAATGGATAATTCTTGCCTTGAAACCACTGCCCGCAGGCGGGCTGGAAACCCTTAACCACGGCCGCTCGGAAACTGGTAACTTTCCATAGCGCTGCTGCATTTCCGCTAGCAACTCGTCACGGATCATGGGCAACTGGTGTACATGCAAATGTCCGTCCACATAATCTGGTGCGGTGCCGGTTGCCTGTTCAAAGGCATTTAACTGCTGCTGAATGTTGGCGCGCACCGCATGTTGATCCAGTAAACCAAGCAGACTGCGTAACACTAGCACGGGATGCGATAACCGCAACGTTCGCGAAAACTGCGTGAAATCCAGATGCAGGCCAATATCCGCTTTGGCACGAATATCAGGTGTTAACCGGGTCGCGCTTTCAACCCAGGCAGGACTCAGCGTCATACACGAAGTCGCCGTGAGTACGCCGCGCTGGATGAGGTCAAGAATGGCGTCATCAATCGCTGCAGACTGTGCGAAATCGTCTGCACATACAATCACGCGAGTCATTGCAAGCCCTCACGCATGCTTAAATGCCCAGAAGCGGCTGAGCAGCCAGGTGCTTACTGCAACAATCACCATCACAAAACCCAACACAAACCAGAACGGCAACGGCGTGTAAGTAAGCGCCAACCATACCAGGGCCTGGTTACCCATAAAACCCAGCAGGGCAACGGCTAAAAATTTGGGAAAAGCTTGCTGGTGCCCGGCTTGCGTGCCGCGAAAAGACCACCAGCGATGCCCGATGTAACTGACTGGGAATGCAGCAAGAAAACCGAGCCAGTTAGCATTTGAAGGCACTAAACCTAGCGCATGGGCCAACAGGGCCACCACATAATGCACAGCTGCAGCCACGGCACCTACACTGACAAATCCTAATACTGAAGCGCGCATTTAGTCACTAAACTTCAACTTTGGGTTTACGGCGACGAGGCGGTTTGACAGCTGCTTCGGGTTTAAAGGTTAACGGCTCTACCACTTCCGCCACAATATAAGGCGGGCGGCCTTTGACTTCGTCATACACCCGCGCCAGGTATTCACCGAGTACACCAATGAACAACAATTGCACGCCGGCAAAAAACATCATGCCGGCGATCATCGTTGGCCAGCCTGGAATGGATTCATGAAAGAATAAAGCATCAATCACGACCACTGCGCCATAGGCAAATGCTATCAACGCCAGCACCACACCGGTCAGACTGGCCAACCGTAAAGGCAATACGGAAAAACTGGTAATGCCTGTCCACGCCAGCGCAATCAATTTGAGTTTTGAATAAGCACTTTCGCCATGTAACCTCGGTAAAGGCGTATACGGGATACCAATCGATTTATAGCCAACCCAGGCATAAATACCTTTCATGAAGCGGTTACGCTCTGGCAGCGCGCACAGGGCATCCACCACTTTTCTATCCATCAGGCGAAAATCACCGGCATCACGCGGAATATCGATATGGCTGCTGGAACTCATCATGCGGTAAAACAGGCGGGAGCCCCAAAGCTTGAAAGAGGATTCTTGTTCTCGGTCCTGACGCACGGCATAAACCATGTCATAGCCTTCACGCCATTTCTCCAGCATGGTAAACATCAGCTCGGAGGCGTGCTGGCCATCGGCATCCATACAAATCACCAGGTCACCTTTGGCAAAGCCTAAACCGGCGCTGATGGCGTTTTCTTTACCGAAATTACGCGAGAACCTGACCAGGGTGACATGGTGGATGTCTATCAGGGTTTGTACCACCTGCGCCGTTTGGTCGCGACTGCCGTCATCCACCACCACGATATCCCAGTGCGGAGACATTTTCTGCAAAACACTGCCTATATTTTGCAGTGTACTGGCAATGTTTTTTTCTTCATTGTAAGCCGGTACCATCACCGTGATATGCGGCTGGGCGGTCGGGCGGGCAGAGTCTGTGATTTTCATGGCATTACTTCGGTAATGAACTGGTTAGATTGTAGCGGATTAAATCTAGTTTTTGGCGGGCGTGGCCAAACGATCTTTACCTTGCAGCATGCGACGGTCTTTCACTACAGCCAGCGACATCCCTTCCCGCTGGATATTGATGATCACTTTGCCCTGCATGACTTCATGGCAGTGCATATTGGTGGTAGAAAGATAAAAATCTGCCTCTTCCCACCTGCGCGTGACGCTGAAACGGCCGTCAAGGTATGGCTCGATTTGCGGCGTATCCACACATGCTCCTACCCAATAAGGCCCTGGCCGTGCGGGCAATTTCAAGTTTAGCAACTGATCGGCAGCTGCACGCAAGGCGCTGGACCAGTAATCTTCTTCCCACTTGAACTGGGCCTGTTTCTGGTCACCTGCGAGCCGGTTCAGGCGTACATATTCATATGGGTGTAACTGGATAATATCGACCAGTGTCACCAGCATCAGGCCGGTGATCACGCCTGCCCACAATGCCTGGAAAGTGGCTCGCGCCTTCAGGTGGCTATTCGCCAGCGCTTGCCATACCGACAGCACTGACCAGGCGGCAAGAATTGCCAGCAGTGGCAGCAGGAAAGTAAAGTGACGCACACCATTGTAAAGTGCAGGCTTGTCATTCAGGACAAATCCCAGCGGGAATAGAATACCCAGCAACAGGGTGTGCAGCACAATACGCGTCTCTATGTCAGCCGCTTTTAAAGCGTGCTTGCACAACAGCCACACTACCGGGATAGCGGCCAGCCCCAACAAGGCAGCTTCAGGCAGTTTCACCGCCAGATACTGAAACAGGTAACTGCGTGGCACGTCGCCAATGTTATAAATGACACCGTTAACCATGGTCTGCATATTGAAATCAAAGTGTGAGAACGATGCGGCGGCTTCGAAGATGTTATCGACGTCAATCACGCTCCATGGCCAGCAGATTGCCATAAACACGAAAGCCAGCACTGCCGCCGGCAGCAACACCACTACCATACGCAACAACCGGGAAAATACAGGATACCCGTTTTTTATATGATCCAGCCACGCGCGCCAAACCACCAACAGAATAAGGTAGATCACAGCGAAGGCACCGCCGACACGCAAGCCCAGCGCACCGCCTACTGCAAATCCCAATAGCACAATGGTTTTACCACTGATATTTTCCATATCACGCGCCACCAGCGCGGTGGCGTATAACGCCCATAGCATGCAGGCAGCGAAAGGCACATCTTTGGTATGGGTAAACATGGTGCCTGACCAGGAAACGGTCAATAGCAACATCGTCATCGACAACAAGGCCAGGCGCTGTCCGCCTAACAGATGGGCAAAACGGGAAACCCCATAAAAGCCAAGCAGGCCAAACAAGGCGGAGAGCAGGTGGCGGATATCCCAGATCATGATGGGGATATAAGGATCCAGCGCGGCGGCAATGATATCGAACAGGCCGCCATACAGGTAAAGATTACGGTAATGAAAAGCGTCCTGGTCAGTGAATCCCGAGCGGTACCAGTCCAGCAGCATCTGCCCATAAGTATGCTGCACATACTCGTCGTTACTGATGCCGTGCTGCCTGAAGGTTAAGGCGACCCAGACAATCAAGCCCAGCCAGAAGAGTCGCGTTAACCGGCGAAGCGTAGAGGCAGAAGAAAGTTGGGCAGGCACAGGTTTCATAGGCTTATGAATATGAAAAACGAACTCGCAAGCGTATCACGACGCCAGGCCTTAGGATAGAGCGCGCCCTGCCCTGCAAACAAAAAAGCCTGCAACAACGCAGGCTTTAGGCAAATTGATTATTGGCCGGGATCAGTATGCACCGAGAAGCGGTAGCCGGAACCACGCACTGTTTGGATCATGTCCTGATGGTTAGACGCGACCAGTGCATTACGCAGACGACGGATATGCACATCGACCGTGCGGTCCTCCACGAATACGCGGTCACCCCAGACCTTGTCCAGCAACTGTGTGCGGCTGTGCACCCGCTCAGGGTTGGTCATGAAAAAGTGCAGCAATTTGAATTCGGTAGGTCCGAGCGGGATATGCACATTATGGCCGGTGACGCGGTGGGTCGTCGGGTCCAGGTGCAAGCCCGCAATTTCAATCGGATCATCTGTCATCTGTGGCGCACGGCGGCGCAACACGGCCTTGATACGGGCATTCAGTTCACGCGGGCTGAATGGTTTGGTGACATAGTCATCGGCACCGACTTCCAGGCCGCGTACTTTATCGAACTCGTCGCCTCGGGCGGTGAGCATGATGATAGGCACTTCTTTTGTCAGGCCGTCAGATTTCAGGCGGCGGGCGAACTCGATGCCACTCATGCCCGGCAGCATCCAATCCAGCAGAATCAGGTCAGGCATGGTTTCCCGCAATAACATTTGCGCATGTTCAACACTGGTTGCGCGAATCGCGTGATGGCCAGCCTGCTTGATATTCAATGCAAGCAATTCCTGGATTGCCGGTTCATCTTCTACGACCAAAATATTTGCTGCTGCCATGACGCTCCCTTTAAGCATTTCCAACAAAATGTACTTCCTTTAATTGCTCGCCAGTTTATGAATGTATTGTGACATTTTAATGACAAACTCACATAATTTTAAATTTGCGTGGATTGCCTTTTGGGTCAAACTGTAACAAGATGTTACCGGGAGAAATTTAAGGGGTATTAAATGTTGTTCAATCTGTCAAAAGAACATATTACGGCAGGCAAAGGCTTTAACCGCTGGCTGGTTCCACCGGCCGCATTAGCAGTACATTTATCGATAGGCATGGCTTATGGATTTAGTGTTTTCTGGAAACCACTTGGTACCGCATTGACTGGGCCAGATGGTAAACCACTCGCTGCCTGCGCAGCAGGTGCCACTACCTTTGCCGACAAACTGGCAGGCACCGGCGAGGCACTGTTTGCCACAGATTGTAACTGGACCCAGTTTGACCTCGGCTGGATGTATACCCTGTTTTTCGTACTGCTTGGTTGCTCGGCTGCACTGTGGGGTGGCTGGCTGGAACGCGCAGGCCCACGCAAAGCCGGACTGGTGGCGACACTCTGCTGGTGCGGTGGCTTACTGATTTCTGCGTTTGGCATTTATCACCACCAGCTATGGATGATGTGGCTGGGTAGCGGCGTGATTGGCGGCATAGGCCTTGGCCTTGGCTACATTTCGCCGGTCTCCACCCTGATCAAATGGTTTCCTGACCGTAGGGGCATGGCCACTGGCATGGCGATCATGGGCTTTGGCGGCGGCGCAATGATAGGCTCGCCGCTGGCGACCAAGCTGATGAGTGTGTTCTCCACACCGACTGATCCCGGAGTTTGGCAAACGTTTGTCGTCCTTGCCATTGTCTATACCATCTTCATGACCTGCGGATCACTGGGCTACCGTATCCCGGCTGCCAACTGGAAACCGGAAGGCTGGACACCGCCAGACCAGCAGCATAAGCGCATGGTGGTGAACAAACATGTACACCTGAAAAATGCGCATAAAACACCGCAATTCTGGCTACTGTGGCTGATTTTGTGCATGAACGTTTCTGCGGCGATTGGCATTATTGGCGCAGCAGCGCCCATGCTGCAGGAGACTTTTGGCGGCAAACTGATTGGTCAGCCATCTCTGAGTTTTGCCGATATTAAAGCCGATGAATCCCTGACTGTCGCGGCAGCGGCGGTTGGTGCCGGATTTGTTGGCCTGATCTCGGTATTCAATATCTTTGGCCGCATAGGCTGGGCCACGTCATCAGACAAACTGGGCCGTCGCAATACCTACTTCATCTTTTTTGTACTCGGTGCACTGATGTATGTCACCGCGACCTACGCAGCTAACCATCATCAGTTACCCTTGTTCCTGGTCGCATTTTGTGTGATTGCCTCCATGTATGGCGGTGGGTTTGCCACTATCCCTGCCTACCTGGCTGACCTGTTTGGCACCCAGTTTGTCGGTGCCATCCATGGCCGACTGCTTACTGCCTGGTCCACCGCAGGCATCGTCGGGCCGGTGATCGTTAACTATACGCACGATGTGCGGTTGGAAGCGAAAACGCCGTTTGCAGATATTTATGCGCCTATTTTCCTGACACTGGCAGCGTTACTGGGCATAGGATTTATCGCAAACCTGCTGGTCAGGCCGGTGGATAGCAAATACTTTATGACCGATGCCGAGCTTGCCGCTGAACAATCCGTGGGCAAAGCTCAAGACGTGAGCACAAAAGTCGTCAAGCTCGCGAGCAAGGGACAGCCGAGCTCGCCATGGCTTGTCAGACTGGCCTGGCTGACAGTCTTAATCCCTATCACCTATGGCATTTCCATGACGGTGCAAAAGGCCTGGGCGCTATTCGCATAATACAAATCATCTTAAGTAATGATGACAATATCCGGCTAAAAAGCGGCGTGAACGCACACTTTTTAGCCGGCCCTACATTCAATCAAACGCGAGTCGGGTCGTTTGGGTTAAAATACATGTTTTAAGTATTAGCCCACGGATTCCCAAGTGAACAAAATCTCCCCAAACCTGGATGGTACCGGCAAAAAAATCGGTATTGTTCTTTCACGCTTTAATGACAATATCGGTGCCGGTCTGTTGCAGGCTTGCGAACAGGAACTGCTGAAACTGGGCGTGAAAGCCGAAGACATCACCCTGGCTACCGTGCCTGGCGCACTGGAAACACCCCTGGTTTTGCAACACATGGCCCTCACTGAGGCCTATGATGCACTGATTGCACTTGGTGCCATTATCCGCGGCGAAACCTATCACTTTGAAGTGGTTTCCAATGAATCGGCGCGTGGTATTTCGGAAGTCCAGCGTGATACAGGTGTGCCGGTCGCTAACGCCATTCTGACGACTGAAGATGACGAACAGGCGGAAGCGCGGGTCGCTGTCAAAGGTGCTGAAGCAGCACAGGTCGCCATTGAAATGGCAAACCTGGTAAATACGCTATGAGCCAGGATCAGGCCACAGGTAAACCCCAGGCATCAGATAAACCGCAAGCCTCGCCTGCAAAAGGCAAAGGTAGCAAAAATCGCCGCAAATCACGCGAACTGGCACTGAAAGCGCTGTATCGCAACCGCATGAATGCAGGCGATGTGAAACAGTTACGGCTGGATAGCCTGGATGACCCGGATTACACCAAAGCGGACGAAGGCTACTTTAAACAACTGCTGACTGGTGTGCTCGACCACACTGCTGATGTAGATAATATGATCAGCCAGTTTATTGACCGCCAGCTGGACGAACTTAGCCCGATCGAACATGCCATCTTGCGCATTTCCGGTTACGAATTAATGTTTGATGTCAGCATCCCTTACCGCGTAGTGATCAATGAGGGCGTGGAGCTGGCTAAAACCTATGGCGGTATTGATGGTCATAAGTACATTAATGGGGTACTTGATAAAATTGCAGCCCAGGTCAGACCGCAAGAGTTTAAACGTTAGGCAAGTTCACGACATGCAAAAAAGCCCTGGTTCACAGGGCTTTTTCATTTATCCGCCAAATATGTCCAGCCTTTAGCATCAACTCCGGTAAATGTAATAACCATTGCGGCCAGCGCTTTTTGCCTGGTACATCGCCTGGTCTGCCTGCTTCATCCATTCATTCACCGGCCCTTGCGCTGTGATGCCGCGTAGCGCGACACCGACACTCACGCCAATCTTGATCTCCTTGCCATTCACCAGTATCGGGGCGGCAAAACTGCTGACGATTTTTCTGGCTACCAGCTCGGCATCCTCATCCTTTTTCAGTTCAGGCAGCATAATCACGAACTCATCCCCGCCCTGCCTGGACACCGTATCGGTTTGGCGCAAACAACCCAGCAAGCGTGCAGCCACTTCTTTCAAGATGGCGTCGCCTACATCATGACCCAGGCTATCGTTGATCTGCTTGAAGTGGTCCACATCGAGGAAGATCAGTGCAGCCAGCTGCTGGTAGCGTTCTATATGGGCATGTAGCTGATGCAAGCGCATAAGCAGCATGCGGCGATTCGGTAAATTGGTCAGCGCGTCAAAATAAGCCTCTTGCGCCACCTCGTCAAACTGGTGTTTGCGGGCGGTGATATCTTCAATTTGGGCAATAAAGTATTGTGGCGCCTGCTCGTCATCGCGGAAAATAGACACCGACAGTTGCACCCAGACCATGGATTTGTCTTTACGGATGTAGCGTTTTTCCATCTGGTAGGCATTGATCTTGCCATCCAGCAACTGGTGGACGTATTCGAGATCCGCGGCCAGGTCATCGGCATGGGTGATTTCCTGGAATGTGCGGATAATCAACTCTTCTCTGCTGAAGCCGACAATATTACAGAGCGCCTGGTTGACCTTGGTAAAGCGCCCTTCCAGAGACACGATCGCCATACCAATCGGCGCAAAATCAATAATTTCCCTGAAGCTCTTCTCGCTGGCGCGCAACGCCGATTCTGTTTTCTTGCGGCTGCTGATATCATCAAACACCACTACCGCACCACACAGCCTGCCATCGCGGATGATAGGCACCGAGGTCACATCGATATGGATAGGTTTTTCATCACGCTGCCAGAGCACCTCATCTGAGGATTTAATCGGCTGGCCGGTTTTCATGACGTTGCACATCACACATTCGTGCTCTGGATAATGCGAGCGATCTGCCTTGTGGTAATGGAACAAGGCATGCGCATTTTTACCCCGTACGGCGTGCTGATCCCAGCCCAATAGCCGTTGCGCCTCCGGATTAATAAAGGTGATCAAACCCGCCGCATCAGTCACATAGATGCCCTCACCCAGCGTATCCGTTATTTCCTGGAACCTGGCAGAGCTCTCTTTCAGTGCCTGGGTTTTCTCGTCCACCAGCGTCAATACCCTGGCGGTGAATCCGGTACCAATCAGCAGGATCGCCCCCACCAGTCCGGTACAGAAAATACCGACCACCAGCATGCTCCAGCTTTGCCAGCCACGGTGACGGGCGAAATATTGCTGCGAAGGGGACATCTCCAGCCGGTAATGCTTGTCACCAAACTTGAATTTTCGACTGAATAACACTTCCGATGGCTGGCTGGCGCCAGAGACATACACGGTGTCACCGCTCTCCTGCTCTATCAGCCGAGCTTCTATCAAATCGCGCGATCCTGCAAACAGCTCGCCAAAAAACTCCCTAGAGACCAGTACGGTCTGTACCACGCCATCCCAGGAATAGCCATGTACCGGATACATGAGCAACAAACCGGTTTCGCGGCCGGAAGACAGGTAAAGTTTGATGGGTGCAGTCACCACTGCAGCATTCTGCTTGAACGCCTGCAACAGGGTGATCTTACGGTTATCCAGTGCCGCCATATCAAAGCCTATCGTGCGTTGCGACTGGGCGGTGGCTGGTTCAATATAGGCCAGGGGAAAATAGAACGAGCGCGCTTTTGCAGCATGCCATTGGTTATCGGCGCCCGGTTCAAGGATGCTGTAGCCGGGAAAGTCCTGCTGCATCTGCGCCACAAACCTGTCGCGTTTGGAATGACGCACTTTGGGTACCCACTCGATGGCATAGATCATGGGGTATTTATCCAGTGTCACTTTCACAAAGTTGCTGAAATCCTGTTTGCTGACATCGGATTGCTGGTAGGTAAACAGGGCACTGATCTGCGCCAGTACTGCTTCCTGTGCTTCTAGCCGTGTACGCAACTGTTCGGACAACTGGCTGGCAAGGCCATCGAACTCGGTAAGCGATTCCTTGCGTTCCCATTTACTGGCAATGACATAGGCAAAGACCAGCAAGGCAAACAGAAACAGCATAGGCACAGCCACCGTGTACAACCGTTTTTCCCAGAGTTTGCGTGGCTGTCCGAAGATCACCAGCGTCAGCGGCAGCATCACCATCAGGCCAAGAAAATCGCCTACCCACCAGCTGAGCCAGCTTGTCAGTAAACCCTGCCAGTCCAGCATGCCCAGCGCCAGCAGGCTGGCAGCTGACAAACTGGCGCTGATCAGGCAGATGACCGGGGCATAAACTAAAAAGGCGACGACTTCACGGGGAGCGTCCAAAGTTGTCGGATAAGGGATCTTGCGCTGCAAGCACCAGCCACCAGCCCACGCCTGTATGGCGGAAGCGGCGGCAATCAGCACAGCGGCGGCGAGGCTGATAAGACTGATCTGCTGCTGGGCGCTATAGCCTATCCACAAATTAAGGATAAACGAGCCGAGAAAAATCGCAGGCAGCATACGCTTGCCTGCAATATAGGTAACCGCAATGGCAATGCCCGCAGGCGGGAAAATGGCTGAGGCATAGCCGGGAGGCACTGCCAGCATCAAGCCCAGCTTGCCGGTGACGATATAGATCAGCACTATCGCAAGGCTGTAAAAGGCACTTTTATAGCGAAATAATAATCCGGACAACATCAATAACGCGACTCATAGACTAGACAAATAATCTGCTGCTAAAGGAAAACATCCTTTATCAGCTATTTTAAGAATAGCATTTATCTTGAAAGGCGCAAGTTGGAAAGTAAGCCTAAAAAAGTGCTTAATTTCAGCACAATACGCGCGCAGTCAGATAAAAAAGCTGAAAGAAGACGGGCAGTTGTTGCGAAGACTTCAGGCTGGAAAGGAGCTTAAAGTATGAGTGATAAGGTATGTTGCTGCAGGCCTGTGTCATCGAGCTTGCAAACGATTGCTGTGTCATGCCAGTCACCCAATACCCAGCGTTCACAGTGGTGCCCATCGACAGTAAGTGCATGCATGCCCGGCCTATGAGTATGCCCGTGTAACAGTACTTCGGGATATTCATATTCCCGTATCAAGGCAATCACCGCCTCTGTATTCACATCCATGATATCTATGGGTTGCATGGCCTTGTTTTGCGCGCTCTGGCTACGCGCCTGCTCGGCAAAGGCAATACGTGCAGCCAGGGGTTGCGCGAGGAAAGCCTGCTGCCATGCTGTGCTGCGCACCTGGTTGCGAAATTGCTGGTAAGCGAGATCATCCGTGCACAAGGCATCCCCATGTGACAGCAGGATGCGTTTTTCAACAGAATAAATCATGGTGGGATCTGCCAGCAACTGCAAGCCACAGGCTAGCGCAAAGTGTTCACCGATTAAAAAGTCGCGGTTACCATGCATGAAATAGAGTTTGACGCCGCTATCCGACAATCTGCGTAACGCATGCACCACCGGTTGGAATTCGGAACCATGCTGAGCATCATCCAGCACATCGTCACCCACCCACACCTCGAAAAAATCGCCGAGGATATAGAGCGCTTCGGCTTGGGTAACCTCAGTCTCCAGCCAATGCAAAAAAGCCTGCGTTACCGCAGGCCTTTGCGCACTCAGGTGCAGATCAGAGATGACCCAAATCGTCATGCCTTAATCAATCACCACTGCTTTTTCGATAATCACTGGCTCGACAGGCACATCCTGATGACCGGCACGGTTACCCGTAGCAACGGTTTTGATTTTATCTACGACCTCAGTGCCTTCAACGACTTTAGCGAAGACACAGTAGCCCCAACCCTGGCTGGTGGCTGAGGTGAAGTTAAGGAAGTCATTATCTTTCACATTGATAAAGAACTGCGCTGAGGCGGAATCTGGCACTGCGGTACGTGCCATGGCCAGTGTATATTTGTCGTTGGACAAGCCGTTATCAGCTTCATTTTTGATAGTAGGATCAGTCGCTTTTTGCTTCATGTTGACATCAAAGCCACCGCCCTGGATCATGAAGTCATTGATCACGCGATGAAAAATCACGCCATCATAGAAACCTTTATCAACATAATTTAAAAAGTTAGCCACCGTGATCGGGGCTTTGTCAGCAAAAAGTTCGATAATGATATCGCCAAAGTTGGTAGTAAGTTTTACCAAAACATTCTCCGTTTATTGATTGAAAAGTCGCATCTAGTGTTCTGCATAAGCACTACAGTGACTTGAATAGAAACTGATGATTACTTGGCGCCAACTATCGTTGCGCGCTTGATAATCACAGTCCGAATAGGCACGTCAGAAAATCCGCGCTGATTGCCGGTAGGCAGATTACTGATTTTGAATACCACGTCCATGCCGGAAACCACTTTACCAAACACGCAGTAGCCAATCATGCTGGCTTCCGGGCTGGTGTAATTCAAAAACTGGTTATCTGCCACATTGAGAAAAAATTGCGCGGTGGCGGAATTAGGGTCCTGTGTACGCGCCATGGCAATCGTACCGGTCTGGTTGATCAGGCCATTGTTGGACTCATTTACAATCGGCGCGCGGGTTGGCTTTTCGTTCAACTCGCGGTCAAAGCCACCACCCTGAACCATAAAGCGGCTGATCACCCGATGAAAAACAGTATTGGTATAAAAGCCGTCTTTCACATATTGCAGAAAATTTTCTACTGTCTTAGGCGCTTTATCGGCATAGACTTCCACCGTGAAATTGCCCTGGTTTGTTTCAAAGGTGACTTGTGTCGCCGCATTCACTGATGAGAAAGAAGCGATAAAACACAACAAAAATACTGCTATCAGTTTATGCATCAAGCGGACCCTTCATATAAAATTTTCCATTGGCCGTTTTCCTGTACCCAGTACTGGCGTTTTTTCATGACGTTGCGTAAAGCCGTGCTGATGTATTCCTGTTCAAAATCAACCACCACCATGTTTTTGGCAGAATTGGGATAAGTAAACATGCTGACTTCTGACAAGTTAATATTTACTTTAGGCTTGGTCGCCTGTATCTGGCGCTTGTAGCCTGACCACTTGGCCAACCCGCCCTCTGAATAAAAGAAATCACCTGCATAATGCGATAGATATGCATCGGTATTCTGCGAGACCCAATCCTTGCGCCAGTCTTCAAGCGCCACTTTTAATGCAGACTTTACTTGCGCCTGCTGCTTGAGCGACTCAGGACTGATCCACTGGAAATTGACCCCGATCACCACCGGCGTATTACCAAACTGCAAAATGTCCTGCAATGCTTTCATATCCGGATTGGAGAGCACAACACAACCATCGCTGGCACGTGGCGGACGGCTGTAGGTGTCGCGCGGGGTGCCGTGAATCCAGATGCCTGAGCCGGTCTTGCGCTCGTAACTGTCAATCTCATTAGGATAGTTCAATGGGTAAGCAGCATCACCGTATAGATCAGGCAAAGGGCGATTAAGTTTCCGCGAGGCAAAGTAAACACCGATCGGCGTGCGCTTGTCGCCCTGGTCTTTCTTACCGATGCCATTCTTACCGATAGTGACGTAGTAATCCGCCAGATACTTCAGTGTATCTTTTTGGCTTTTTTCGTAGACGTACAAGCGAGAGCGGGCAGTATCGACGAACAATACATGCGTTTGCTTTTCAGACAACTCCACTAGCAGATTAGGCTGGGTTAAGCCACGATTCTGGTCAAAGTAATTGCGGATACGAATTTCCGCTTCGTCTTTGAGATCCTGGATACGGTTCAAATTGGCAGCATCCGCATCGCCAAAACCATTGAGGATGCGCGCTTTGGCGGAGAGTAAATCGCCATGAATAAGGTGGGCAAGTGCGAAGTTTGGAGAGATTGCCAGTAACTGGTCTACGTAATCCAGCGCCTGTTGCAGGCGCCCTTCCTTGATGGACTGCAGCGTTTGTACCAGCATACGTTCTACGCTACCGGTGTTTTTATTTTGTATGAACAAGCGCGTGGTTAACGCCTCATGGTTCACCGCTGTTGCATTCCACGGCAACAGCGCGGCACTCACAAATGCGATACAGCAATATTTTCTCAAACTTCTCATGCCGATATTATACATTCGTTAATTCAAAAACTGCGCGCAACTCGCTGAATTGGCTGGTTATTCCCGATTTTAACTGCTCAATTCAGCGGACACATGCATTAAAACTTGCCAACGCGCTCCTGCTTGATCAACCAGCGTGAACCTTCTTTGACCAGATTCAAGGTTTTATTGGAGTTTGCATCCAGGCCTGTCGCCTTGTATACCTGTCTGAATGTCACTTTTGCTGACGTCGGGCTTTCCATCTTCACAACGATATTCTGCAAATTCACCGATATTTTGGCCGGACGGCTGACACGGTCGCGGCGGGTTGTTTCCCATTGCTTACGCGTCTCGCCGCCTGGTGTTTTGAAATCTTTGGCATAACTATCCAGGTATTTATCCACATTTTGTGCTGCCCAGGCATCCGCCCACGCATTGACTGCATCGGTGACAGCCTGTTCCTGCGGATCAACAGCTGGCTTGGATTCAACCGGTTTAGTTTCTACCACGACAGGCTTTTTGGGCTCAACAACAGCAGGCGGGGTTGTCGTAGCGGGTGCCGGATTCGCCGGCGGCGTGACAGTTGGTGCATTGCTGACCGGTGGCATCACAGGGACGGTAGATGCTGGAGGGGTTGAGGAAGCTGAGGTGGCCGGACGGGGAACGGCGCGTTTACCGCCAAACAGATCGGTAATCATCGCCAGTTTATTTTGTGCACGGCTGTTGGAAGTATCCAGCTTGAGCGCTTTGTCATACGCTTCAGAAGCCATACGTGCATAAATATCACCCAGGTTTTCATGCGCTGTGGCATAACTTGGATGGGTTTTAATCGCAGACTCCAGCGCTTTGCGGGCCTTGTCATACTGACCCTGGTCTGCATATAAAACAGCCAGGTTATTGTAAGGCTCAGGCAGATTTGGAAATTTTTCGGAAAGGTCAGTAAACGCTTTAATCGCATCATCACGCTTGCCGAGTTCGACCAGGATCACGCCACGCATAAACATGGCTTCGGCATTTTTAGGGTTGGCCGACAGGTAGGTATTTACCTTATCCAGCGCTGCAGCCTGATTCCCTTGCTCTGAAAGCTGATTGATTTCGCGAAGTTCTACGTTTGTTTGACCGGCCATCACCACATTTGTTAAAGCGGCCTGACTGAAAATGACACTGAATACCAGTAAATATTTTTTTAATGTTGCATTCATGAGTTAATTACCTGAGCAATCGTTGATTTTTAGCAGTATGTTATACTTGAATTGTACAAGAGACAGTGCAAATTTAGGTGATTATTACGCAATGATATCTGGATCAATTCGCGTTTTAATCATTTGCCTGACAACATAATCATTCGGATTGTCATCAATGTTAAGCCAAGTGCAGAGGCCATTCACTTAACATTCGTCAAACATTCCCTTACTTCTGCTAATTTTATCACGCATTAATCCACATTACATTTGTTAGCATGTTAAAACTACACAACACACTCACCCGCAGCAAGCAAGATTTCAAGCCCATCCAGCCTAATAAAGTACGCATGTACGTCTGTGGAATGACGGTGTATGACTTTTGCCATCTGGGACATGCTCGCGTGATGGTGGTTTTTGACATGGTCGCCCGCTGGTTGCGCGCCAGCGGTTACGAAGTCACATATGTACGCAACATCACCGATATTGATGACAAGATCATTAAACGTGCCAGCGAAAACAATGAATCTATTCAAAGCCTGACACAACGTTTTATAGAAGCGATGGATGAAGACTCAGCCAAACTGGGTATTATCCGACCGGATATTGAGCCGCGTGCAACCGAGCATGTGCAAGGCATGCTGGATATGATCAGCCAATTGATTGCGAAAGACTTTGCCTACCAGGCCGATAACGGCGACGTGTTTTACAAAGTGCGGAGCTTTAATGACTACGGCAAATTATCCGGCAAAACGCTGGATGACTTGCGGGCCGGTGAACGCGTGGACGTAGATGGCCACAAACACGATCCCCTGGATTTCGTATTATGGAAGTCTGCCAAAGCAGGCGAACCATACTGGGAATCGCCATGGGGCAATGGCCGCCCGGGCTGGCATATTGAATGTTCAGCCATGAGCGCCGAACTGCTGGGCGAACACTTTGACATCCATGGCGGCGGCCAGGACTTGCAGTTCCCTCACCACGAAAACGAGATCGCGCAATCCGAAGCCACCCATGGTTGCACCATGGCTAACTACTGGCTGCACAATGGCTTTGTACGCGTGGATGACGAAAAAATGTCCAAGTCACTGGGCAATTTTTTTACCATTCGCGAAGTGCTCGAAAAATACGATCCTGAAGTTGTGCGTTTCTTTATCCTGCGCGCACATTACCGCAGTCCCCTCAATTATTCAGACAAGCACCTGGATGATGCAAAAGCATCATTGACGCGTTTGTATACGGCTTTACGCGGTGTGAACGTACCTGATATAGAGATCGACTGGCAACAACCGCAAGCTGCCAAATTCAAATCAGCCATGGATGACGACTTCAACACGCCAGAAGCACTGGCTGTGTTATTTGAGCTGGCCAACGATTTGAACAAAGACAAATCCGACCAGACCGCCGCATTATTGAAACAATTAGCCAGTATTGTCGGTCTGTTACAACGCGACCCGGAAGCGTTTATGCAGGGTGAAGATGTTGGCGGTGAACTGGATATCGACAGCCTGATCACGGCACGTATCGCGGCCAAAAAATCCAAGGATTTTGCCGAAGCAGACCGTATCCGCAAAACCTTGTCTGATGCAGGTATTGTGCTGGAAGATACGGCACAAGGTACCACCTGGCGCCGCGCCTGACTTATTCACCAACCCATTCTTTGAAATACTGAAGGAAAACGGATGCCCGTTAAATTAACCGCTCCCCTGGCTCAAGACTTACTACCTGTCCCAGGCGTACAGCTAGGCTTTACGCAAGCCCATATCCGCAAACCGAACCGCAAGGATGTGCTGGTCATCACCGTGCCAGAAGGCAGCAGCGTGTCCGGCGTGTTTACCCTTAACCGATTTTGTGCGGCACCAGTCACGGTCTGCAAAGAGCATTTACAGCTAGGCAATGGCATTCGCGCTTTATTGGTGAATACAGGTTGTGCCAATGCGGGCACCGGCCAGCAAGGCCTGGATGATGCACATGCCAGCTGTATCGCCGTCGCACAATCGCTGAATATCAGCCCTACGCAAGTACTGCCATTTTCCACGGGCGTGATCCTGGAAACCTTGCCTATGGAAAGATTGTTGGCAGGTATCCCCAACGCAGTCGCCAACTTGCAAACGGATAGCTGGCTGAATGCTGCTGAAGCGATCATGACAACGGATATCGTTGCCAAAGGCACTTCCCGCACTTTGACAATCGGCGGCAAAACTGTGACCATCACCGGCATCAGCAAAGGCTCCGGCATGATTCACCCGAATATGGCGACCATGCTGGGCTACATTGCGACCGATGCAGCAATCAGCCAAAATGCTTTGGACAAGATGATTCAGCATGCGGTGAACAGATCATTTAACTGCATTACTGTAGATGGTGATACCAGCACCAACGATAGCCTGATCCTGATGGCGACCGGCCAGGCTGGCAATGCAGAAGTGACTGAAGACAGCGCAGAATTTGTTGCTTTGCGGGATGCGCTGACAGATGTAGCGACAGAACTGGCACAAGCGATTGTGCGTGATGGTGAAGGCGCGACCAAGTTTATGACCATTCAAGTTGAAGCAGGTAAGGATGAAGAAGAATGTCGCAAAGTTGCCTACGCGATCGCACATTCACCATTGATCAAAACTGCGTTCTTTGCTTCTGATCCGAATCTGGGACGTATTCTGGCAGCGATTGGTTATGCCGGGATTGATGACCTGGATGTCAACACGTTGCAGCTATACCTTGGCGATGTCCTGGTGGCTGAAAAAGGCGGGCGGGCAGCGGCTTATGTTGAAGAGCAAGGCGCAGCGGTGATGAAGGAAAGTGATATTCTGGTGCGGGTAGTGCTAAATCGTGGTGATGCAAATGCTACGGTTTGGACGTGCGATTTTTCTTATGATTATGTGAAGATTAATGCGGATTATAGATCCTAGAATGAGTCAGTATTTTGCTACTAAGTAGCATTTCCTTTCGCCTCTAGGCGAGTTACTTTTCTTTGTTTGCCCAAAGAAAATGTAACCAAAAGAAATGCACCCTAGCTTCCGCTTTCTCCCTGCGTTGCTCATCACCGTGGGCGGCCAACGAAACTCGCCCTGACAAGCCACACAGAACGTGGCTTGTTGCGGAACTCAAACAGACGCTGGCCGACTCCTCCCACGCTGACTGCGCTACTCGGCGCGTCAGATAGGGGCCCGTAAAAGCCACACGCTTTCACATAGGTGTACATCTTTATACATCATAGCCCGCTCAATTATTGTTAAAACAAAAAACAGCATAGTTTGTTGAGTTTTTAGTCTTGAAGTTAAAAAGCCACTAAGCGCCCACTACCCATTATGTTCAACCAACGATTCATCGTGGTGGTTTTATACGGGCCCCTATCTGACGCGCCGAGTAGCGCAGTCAAAATAAGGAGGAAGGGAGCGACTGTGTGAATCCCGCGGTGGCCTGCGTTTTGTGCAGGCCGCTAGGATGAGTTTCGTGACCGCTTATTTTGATGAGCAACGCAGGAAACAGCGGAAGCTATGGCGCCCTTTACTTTGGTGACTTTGCTTTGGGCAAGCAAAGGAAAGACACTCGCCTAGAGGCGAAAAGGGATGATGAATACTCGAAGAAATACCGATTAAAACTTACAGAAAGTGCAAAATTTGCGCTTTTACTGTAATCAAGCTAATCATCAACCGAGACTGGATTCCGGCCGTCGCCGGAATGACGAGCAGTTGCAGGTAGTAAGTACCTGTTTTAGCACAATACGGGTACACAGCTTATTCAAAAACCCAACGCTGAATATTTAGCACCTCACTCTTAATGATCCTCAACCACTCTTCCCCGCCCCTGCTTAATCACTCCCCGCTGAATCTTCCCCGCCACCCTGCGCTTCTGTGAAGCCCGCGTCGGCCTTGTCGCATATCGCGTCGCATGCACATGACAAGCCGCTTCCACAATCGCCTGCAACCTTGCTATTGCATCCTTTTTATTCGCCTCTTGTGTACGGTATTGTTGCGCCTTAATTATCAATACGCCTTCAGCAGTAATACGCTGGTCTTTACTGCTTAACAATCTGGATTTCACAGCCTCATTCAGGCTTGAGCAATGAATATCGAACCGCAGATGAATCGCAGAAGATACTTTATTTACATTTTGCCCACCAGCGCCTTGCGCGCGGATAGCGGTCAATGTGTATTCATTTGCCGGAACTGTGACCATGTTGCTTAGCTACCCTAATAGGCTCAGGCTTTTCATCCACACGCTCAAAAAATGCCTGCACTTCATCGAGTTTCCGCGTGCGCTTGAAAGGCGGCAAACTCTGCCAGATACGCCGTCCATAAGGCTTATCAACCAACCTCGGATCGCAAATCACCAACACACCTGAATCGCTCTCGTCGCGAATTAAACGACCCGCGCCCTGTTTCAGCGTAATCACAGCATAAGGTAACTGATATTCCATAAAGGCATTTTTGCCTTCGGTATTCATTTTATCGATGCGTGCCGCAAGCACCGGATCATCCGGCGGGGCAAATGGCAGTTTATCAATGATGACGCAGGAAAGCGCTTCACCGCGTACGTCTACGCCTTCCCAGAAACTTTGCGAACCGACCAGCACCGCATTGCCATGTGCGCGGAACCGGTCCAGCAATTCGGTACGGTTACTTTCACCTTGCATCAGCAATGGGTACTCCATGCCGTGCTCTTCAAATGCCTGCTTTAACAAGGCATGTACTTCGCGCATAGCTCTCAGTGAAGTGCACAGCACAAAAGCACGCCCCTTACTGGCTTGCAATACCGGCAAAGCGATGGCGGCTACGGCTGCCGCGTAAGCAATGCTATTCGGCTCTGGCATACCTTCTGGCACATAAAGCAAGGCTTGCTGATCATAATCAAACGGGCTTTGCCAATGCCGGGTTTGTGCGGCAAGCAGGCCCATTTGTCCCTGGTAGTGATTGAAATCACTTTTCACTGCCAAAGTGGCAGAAGTGAAAATCCAGGCACGCGGCTGTGCATTCAACTGTTTGCCGAAGCCATCTGCCACACTGAGCGGCGTTGCATGCAACTGCACACTTTGCGTAAACACTTCTACCCAGCGCACCAGGTTGGCGTGATTTCCTTTTTGCCAGGCCTTCAGCAAAGCCAGTAAAACTTCGCCGCGTTGCCAGCATTTTTCCAGTAGAGGATCGCGTGATGCCTGCGTCTCCAGCACTTTGGTCAGTGTCGCCAGGGTTTCCAGCATACGTTGATAGGCATCGGAAAAATTCTTTAATGCCTGCGCTTTTTGCACCGGCATGCGTGCACCTTCAAACTGGAATACCAGGCGAAAATCACGGCAGGCTTTTTCAAGTGGTGGGACCGCTTCCGATAAAGCCACACAATCTTTGACAATCGAGAGGTAGGCCATCTGGCTGTCACGTGCCAGATCCATCAATTGCGAGGTGGAAATATCTTCACCAAAAAACAATCCGGCAACTTCCGGCAGTTGATGCGCTTCGTCGAATACTACGGTGTTGGCACTTGGCAGCAGTTCAGCTACACCTTCGTCCCTTAACATGACATCGGCAAAAAACAGGTGGTGATTCACAACCACGACATCGGCTGCCAGCGCCTGCTTGCGCGCTTCCATCACAAAGCATTGTTTGTAAAACTGGCAATCCTGGCCGACGCAATTGTCTCGCGTAGAAGTGACCTGCTGCCAGACAGTGGCCTGTTCTGGCACTTCGATTAACTCGGCCTTGTCACCCGTCTGGCTGTTCTCGGCGAAGCTTTGCAGAATGGGGATATATTGCGCGTCTTCGCGTGACTGGAAACGACCTTCCTGGCTGGCACGCAGTAAATGGTAATGGCAGATGTAGTTCGCTCGGCCTTTAAGCATGGCGACAGACACCGGCACTTTGAGCGCTTCGCGCACGGCGGGCAGGTCACGCTGGTAAAGCTGGTCTTGCAGGGTCTTGGTGCCGGTGGAAATAATGACTTTGCCACCAGACAAAAGAGCGGGCACCAGGTAGGCATAGGTTTTACCGGTACCGGTGCCGGCCTCGGCCACCAGTTGCTGCTGCTGATCAATCGCCTGCGCAATCGCTTGCGCCATTTCCTGCTGTTGCGGTCGACTTTTAAAGCCCGGCATGGTCTGCACCAGACTTCCGTTCTCTGAGAATGCTGTCGTGACTTGTTGCATTAAAGACATGCGGCAATTATCCCACGGGCGACCCTGAATGATGCAGTTTTTTAATGATCAAGCGATGCCTGATACATTTAAAATAAAGCTGAAAACTTGCATCTGCGATTGAAGTATGGCAAGGTTTAGGCCGTTATACTTATTTCTGACACAACAAGAACGATGACCAAGCTTTGATTGTGATGAATAATTTAGTTCTTCGACTCGCCGCACTACTTATCTGTGCACCTCTGATCAGCACCCTTTGCATCTCCCAAGGTCATGCCGCCCCGGGTGAGGACAAGCGCTGGCAGAACGCCTACAGCTATTCGCAAGAAGAGGTGTTAGACAGCCAAACCGGACTTTCCGGTTCCTGGTCAGAAAAAGTAGAAGAAATCATGATTCGGGCGCTGAGCCTGACTGGTGTAGGTTATAAGTACGGTGGACGTACTCCTGAAACCGGCTTTGATTGCAGCGGGTTTGTACAATACGTCTTCAAGCATGCCGCCCAAATTTCACTGCCGCCATCCGCCCGCACCATCAGCGAATTGGGCGATACCGTCAAGCGTGACGATCTTCAGCCTGGCGATCTGGTATTTTTCAACACATTAAAATCAGCCTTTTCCCATGTCGGCATCTACGTAGGCAACAATCAGTTTATTCATGCACCACGGGCGGGCGCTAAAGTACGTGTTGAAAACATGGATGAACGCTACTGGCGTACCCGTTACAACGGCGCCAAACGCATAGAAGCGGAAACCGGCAATTAAAGCTTAGTTTTAAATAAGCTTCTGACTTGATTATTCACCCGTACTTTTTACCGGACTATCGCTGTGCCCAAGTGACCGCTCCGGGTCAATCAAATCTCTAATCAGCTGCTTTAATTCTTTTGCTTCAGGAAACCGCCCTGCTTCTTTGCGTGAAAAAATCACTTTTCCATCACAACGTATGTCCAGAGTCCCTCCGGTGCCGGGCACCAGATTCACCGATCCAAGATCAGTATCAAATGTGGTGAGCAGCTCTTGTGCCAGCCAGGCGGCGCGTAATAGCCAACGACACTGTGTACAAAACTCGATTTCTACGATAGGCTTTTGCATATTGCACTCTAATAAATTATTTGCGTGAAGAGTATAGTCAATTTTATTGAAATAGCGGAAAATGAACTTAACATGATTGTTTCCACTCTCTCAAAACAGGCTGACATCAACTGATGGCAACTGAATCTTTATTACAGTAATCTTCACTCAATAGTATTCTTCGCTTAATTGATCATACAAGGCTGGTATGCGTTCCAAATTTGAAAAATTTAGCTTGCTTGGTGCAGGCGTTTTTGTAGGTATTCTGGTAAGTATCAATATCTCTGCCTGGGCGGATAGAACCTCTGTTTCGCAACTGCCTATCGACGAGCTGCGCGTATTCGCCGAAGTGTTCGCCAAAGTCAAATCTGACTATGTTGAACCGGTCGAAGACAAGAAACTGATTAACGAAGCACTTGCAGGCATGCTGCAAGGCCTGGACCCGCACTCCACTTTCATGGACGCCGACGCCTATAAGGAATTGCAGGCAGGTACGCAAGGCGAGTTTGGCGGCCTGGGTATTGAAGTGGCGATGGAAGATGGCCTGGTCAAAGTAGTGACACCTATTGAGGACAGCCCTGCTTACAAGGCAGGCTTGAAATCCGGCGACCTGATTATGAAGCTGGATGACACGCAAGTGCGCGGCTTGACATTGAATGACGCCGTGAAACGCATGCGCGGTGTACCGGATACTAAAATCACACTGACAGTCGTGCGTAAAGGCGAAGACAAACCGCTCACCTTCACGCTGACGCGCGCCATCATCAAGGCACAAAGCGTGAAGAGCAAACTGATTGAGCCTGATTATGCCTATGTGCGCATTACACAGTTCCAGGAGCGTACTGGTGAGGATCTGGCTAAAGCCCTGAAAACCCTGCGTGCCGATAACAAAGGTCCGTTCAAAGGCCTTGTACTGGATTTGCGTAACAACCCGGGTGGCTTACTGGATGCTGCGGTCGGTGTTTCTGCTGCCTTCCTGCCAAAAGATGACCTGGTGGTGTACACAGAAGGTCGCGTGGCTGACTCCAAAATGCGCCTGAATGCAACACCTATGGATTATGCCCGCCGTGGTAAGTCTGATTACCTGAAAGACCTGCCGGAAGAGTATAAATCAGTGCCTATCGTGGTATTGATCAATGCAGGCTCTGCCTCAGCTTCAGAAATTGTTGCCGGTGCATTGCAAGACCACAAACGTGCCACCATCATGGGTATCCAGAGTTTTGGTAAAGGTTCAGTACAAACCATCTTGCCAATGAACAACGGCAGCGCGATCAAGTTGACCACTGCGCGCTACTTTACACCTAACGGCCGCTCTATCCAGGCGAAAGGTATTGTGCCGGATACGATTGTGGATGATGGTTCTGACCCAAGTCTCAGCCTGCACGAGGCGGATTTGAAACGTCACTTGTCCAACCCTAGCGATATTGCCAAAGCCAACGCAGAAAAAGCTGAAGAAGTGAAAGCCCGCGTCGGTGGTGATAAACCGAAGGAAGAAAAATTTGCTGAAACCCGCGGTCCTATCGAACCGGCCAGCAAAGATGACTTCCAGTTTGTACAGGCCATGAACCAGCTTAAAGGCTTGCCAGTGCAGAAAGCGCCTGAAGCTGCTGTGAAAGCCAATGCCGATAAACCGGCCAGTTCTGGAAAACCTGCTGACAAACCGGCAGCGACTGATAAACCAGCCAAACCTAAAAAACCATGATGCCTATGCCACTGCCTGCAAGATACACAAGTGCCTGCAGGCAGTGGCGATCTACAGGGAGTAAGCAATGACGCTGCCACCACTTACACTGGACAAAGCGATTGCCGTACTGGATATGGGCTTACGCACAGTGTTCAGCCAGGCAAGTCCGAGTCGCCCCTACCCACAAGCAGAAACGTCTGACGACAGCGCGCTGTCTGATAGCGAACGCAAGCATGCAGCCGCTCTTATGCGTATCAATCACGTCGGTGAAGTCTGTGCCCAGGCTTTATACAGCGGCCAGGCACTGGTTTCCCGGGATCCGGACAATGTGGAAGCGCTTCAAGAAGCCTCGCGCGAAGAAGTCGATCACCTTGCATGGTGTGAGCGACGCATCAGCGAGCTTGGCGGCCGCAAAAGCCTGCTCAACCCTTTATGGTTTGGAGCAAGCTTTGGCCTGGGGGTGACGGCTGGTTTGCTCGGCGACAAATGGAACCTGGGGTTCCTGGCTGAAACCGAGCATCAGGTCGCGGCCCACTTAGGCAAGCACTTGCATGAGTTACCCGCGCAAGACCATGCATCGCGTGCTATTGTCACGCAGATGAAAAAGGACGAGGAGCACCATGCCGAGACTGCGGAGCATCTTGGTGGCGCCACGCTGCCAGCCCCGGTTAAACTGGCTATGCGACTCGCGTCCAAAGTGATGACGCGTACCGCGTATCATTTATAGTATTCGTAGTCACCTAGAGTCAACCATGCAAAAATTTAGTGATAACCTACTCACCCTTGACAGCGCGGATCATGTGAAACGCATTGAGCTGTACGATGAGAAAAGCCAGCCTGCCGGCCAGATTGAAAACAAACCTGGCACCCAGGGCTCCATCAAGGTCTACCATCATTTGTTCAAGATCTATGGTGAGATCAACACCGATGCCGCAGTAGAAGGCCTGGCCTTGTATGCGGAGCATACTGAAGATGCCGAGAATCACCCGGGCAAACACCCGAACATTGATCGTTTGCTGACGGTTCTGGATAAAGAGCAAACACTCTCAATCAAATTAGTGACCAACTGAATTCAGAGACTGTAAAAATTAAGCCTCCACGCTGGAGGCTATTTTTTTGTCACACGTTCCTTAAGAGATCACTTTTCCTTGTTCAGGCAATGTTGCATCAAGTTTAAAGTGATGGGACTTAAAATAGCCGGGCTGTGAGGCAATCGTCTTTATTTCAAACCATTATAAATTAATAATCTGATGTTATTTAGATTCCATATAATTTATTGTTATATTGGAAATCATGAATTTCCAACAATTAAAAATCGTACGTGAAGCGGTTAAACTCAATTACAACCTGACCGAAGTTGGTAAAGTACTCTTTATTTCCCAGTCCGGCGTTTCCAAAAGCCTGACCGAACTTGAAAATGAACTTGGGATTGAAATCTTTAATCGGTCAAAAAACCGGTTGATCGGTTTAACCAGTGAAGGCGAGGCGCTGATTCCCATCATTAGCAAGATATTGTCTGAAACCCAGCATTTAAATACGCTGTCCTCGCAGATGGCCAGTAAATCCAAGGGGAATTTGTTTTTAGCAACCACCCATGCCCAGGCACGTTATGCCTTGCCCGAAGCAATCAAGAATTTTGTCATCGACTACCCTGATGTGCATTTCACCCTGCATGAATCCAGCCCGCTTGAGATTTGCGAGCTTTTAAAAAGCGGCGAAGCAGACATCGGCATTGCGACGGAAGGCGTTCATCTGAATGACGCTTTGGTAACTATCCCCTGGTATGGGTGGTATCACTCCATCATTGCCAAACCTGACCATCCGATTTTTGAGTCTGAAGTGATCACGCTGGAGCAGTTATGCCAGTTCCCTATCATTACCTACCACTCTGGCCTGACCGGCCGCTCCCGGGTAGACAAAGCTTTTTCTGACCAGGGTCTTTATCCGGACATTCCCATCACGGCACTGGATGCCGATATTATTAAAACCTATGTTGAGCTAGGGCTAGGGATAGGTATTGTAGCAAGTATGTCTTTTGATCCTGTCAGGGATACCAATTTGAAAAGCGTGTCAGCGGCACACTTGTTTGAAAAGAACGTCACCAAGATTGCCCTGCGGAAAAATCACTACCTGCGGCCGTATGTTTATGACTTTGTATCCCGCCTTTCACCCAGCTATAACACTGCAAGTATTAAAAACCTGATAGGCGTATAGGTTACTTGCCCAGCTTAAGTATCAGGATACCCGACAAGATAAACACCAGCCCGGCCAGATGCAGCAGCGACAAACGTTCACCGTAATACAGCCAGCCTACCAGTGCAATGATGGCAATCCCTGCGCCTGACCAGGTGGCATAGGCGATTGCCAGCGGTACTGTACGTAAGGCCAAAGACAGAAAATAAAATGCGCATACATAGCCGGAAACCACTACCAGCGACCAGGCCGGATGGGTAAAGTTTTCTGCATTCTTTAATGCCGAAGTGGCTACCACTTCGGCCAGAATAGCGACTACCAGATATAACCAGTGCATTTATATATTCTCAATCAAACTCATCACAGGATTATCATTGCTCTAGTGAATCAATATAGTCATTCAAATGGTTTATCTCTCCGGTAGCGACCTGAATACATCGCAGATCACTTTCACATATAGTGGTTTATTGTAGACAAGCTAGTATTTAACTGGCCTGGATACCGTCCTCCGCCGGTATGACGACAGTGGTAAATAATTGCAGGTGTTTAACATCACAGCGACCACACTTACAGTAAAGCAATTCTAAAAAGGTACATCCCCAACGATGGTCGCCCTGTGCATGGTGCGGCGCTCGGGCAGGTAATCCGCGACAGCATAATGCTGTGTCACCTGGTTATCCCAGAAAGCAATGTCATTGACCTGCCACTGCCAGCGCAAGGTGAACTCGGGCCGTATGCTGTGTGCAAACAGAAAGCCGAGTAAAGAATCGCTTTCCTTTTGGCCAATGCCATCAATATGCGTGGTAAAGCCCTCATTCACGAATAACGATTTTTTGCCTGAGACCGGATGCGTTCTGATCACCGGATGGCTTATCGGCGGATGTTTTTTTACCGCCGCATCATAGCGTTCTTTAAACGCATCATCTGTTCCCCAGCGGTCTTTAGGGAAAGACTTTGTTACGTCATGTGTCGCCGTTAAGCCCTCCAGGGAACGTTTTAATGAGTCCGACAACGCGTCATAAGCTGCCGTATTGCTAGCCCATAAAGTATCCCCGCCAGCAGAAGGCAGTCTTTTTGCCGCCAGGATGCCTGCTCGGGGCGGCGTCGTACTAAAGGTGACATCCGTATGCCAGTTATCATTGTCAGGCAAAAAATTCTCATGGGTATCGATATTCATGATTTCCGGCAGATCTGGCAACACCGGATAAATAGGATGAATATGCAATTTTCCAAAATTGGCGGCAAAATTCACTTGCTGGTGCGGCGTGATTTCCTGGTGACGGAAAATCAGGATTTCATGCTCAAGCAAAGCTTGTTCAATCGCCTGTTTGTGTTCCTTGGACAATTCCCTTGAAAAATCCACCCCTGCGACAGTCGCCCCGATGGCAGGTGTAATCTTTGTTAATGTAAGCGTCATTTATTTCCTCTTGTACTAATAGTTCTTACCCTTCCAGGGCACCAATCTTTGCTGGATCATGCGCAGGCCTATCTCCATCGCATACGCAATAACCGCGATAAACAGGATGCCTGTGATGACCAGGTCTGTAATTAAAAACTGGGAAGCAGACTGGATCAAAAACCCCAATCCCTCGGTTGCTGCAATCAGCTCGGCAGCCACCAGCGTAGACCAGCCCAGACCCAGGCCTATCCTGACCCCGGTCAGGATATCCGGGAAAGCGCCAGGCAAAATGACTTCCCGGATGATTTGCCAGCGACTGGCACCCAGCGTTTTGGCCGACCTGATCCACAGCGGGTTGACCGCACGCACACCATTTGACGTAGTGACCACTACCGGGGCGAAGATGGCTAGTGCAATCAGCAACACTTTTGAAAATTCACCGATACCAAACCAGATCACAATCAAGGGCAAATAAGCCAGCGGCGGCACCGGCCGGTAAAATTCGATCAGCGGATCAATCGCTGCATGCGCGTTGGGGTTGACGCCTATGAGTATGCCTAAGGGAACCCCGACCACCACTGCAATCACCAGTGCTAAAAACACCCTGCCCAGGCTGGCAGATAGATGCTGCCAGAAGCTGGCATCCATATAGCCGTTCTGGATTAACTCCAGCGTTTTGCGCACAACATTGAGCGGACTTGGCAGATATAAAGGTGGCAGCCATTCAAAGTAAGTTGCCACCGACCAGGCAAGAATCAATCCGAAAACGGTGAGGAGGCTGATGGCAACCTGGCGCTTATGCAGCAACGGCATTGCTCACCCCCGGATCATTTTCAAAAAAATAAGCCAATACCGCCTCACGCACCTTGATAAAATCAGGATCGGATTTGATGCTGCGCGCCGACTCACCGGATATATGCCGCTTCCCAAAATCGAGCGGGATGACCTGGGCAATTTGACCGGGATTCGCTTTCATCAATATCAGTTTTGTGGCCAGAAACACAGCTTCCTCAATGTCATGCGTGACCAGCAATATCTGCTTGTGCGTGGCATGCCAGATATTCAGCACCAGCGTCTGCATCTGCTCTTTGGTAAAAGCATCCAAGGCGCCGAAAGGCTCATCCATTAACAATATCTGCGGGTTGGTCACCAGGGCCCGTGCCAGGCTTACGCGTTGCTTCATGCCTCCGGATAGATTCCAGACCTGACAATCCACATACTGTGATAGGCCCACCAGATTTAAGTATTCTGCGCTTGTTACAGCACGGCTAGCTGGCGAAATACCTTGTAGCTTCAATCCGAACTCAACGTTTTCACCCACTGTCAGCCACGGCAGCAGTGTATGCTGCTGAAAAATCACGCCCCTATCCGGGCCTGGTCCGGATACTTGCTTCCCATTGAGTAGAATATCTCCCGATGTGGGCTGCTCGAACCCTGCGACCAGGTTGAGCAATGTGGTTTTACCGCAGCCCGACGGGCCGACAATCACTACGATTTCCTGCGGCAAAATGGTCACCGATATATCTCGCAGAACAGTGCGTTGTTCGCCCCCTGCCCTAGTAAAGCTGGCAGTCACCTGATTAACAGTTAATGTGCTCATATCATGCTCAAGGAATAAACCTGTCCGTGGCATACGCCCGGTAATCCGGCAGCAACCGGTCTATCTTGCCCTGTTCTTTGAGGAACAAGGCGGTATCGGCAATAGCTTTGATCACCGAGGTCTGTAGCAACAGCTTTTGCCTGTCAGCTATCGGATACTGGTTACCAACCAGCAGGCCGGGAATCTGCTCTGCCGAAGCGCCGGTCAGGGTGGCGATTTTATTCAGGTAGTTGTTATCTGCCAGGTATTGCGGTTTATTGGCCTGGTAAGCGGCGTAATAATCGGTCGAGGTTTTGCTGAATGCCTTGAGGAAAGCAGCATTCTTTTCTGCAAACGGCTTGCGCGTCACCCATACATCAAAGGTCGGTGAACCCCAGGCAGCGACTTCTTCAGAACTCACCAGCACTTTGCCATTGGTTTTGATTTTGCTTAATGCAGGATCCCACACATAGGCTGCATCAATATTGCCGCGCTGCCAGGCAGCGGGGATTTCAGAGATACGCAGATTGACAATCTTGACCTTGGTACGGTCTATGCCCCAATGTTTCAGGGCCGCCAGCAGGCTGTAATGCGAGGTAGAAACAAAAGGCACGGCAATCGTTCTTCCCACCAGATCCTGGTAACGCTGGATGCCGGAACCGTTTCTGACAACTAATGCTTCTGAAGTCCCCAGCTCGGAAGCGACCAGGAAAGTCTCCACCGGCAGATCACGGCTGGCAGCCACCGCCACGATACTGGACCCCACATTCGCAACATCGATATCCCCGGAAGCCACTGCGCGTATCAGCTCTGCCCCGTTATCAAAGCGACGCCAGTTTATTTTTGCACCGGTGGCTTTTTCGTACTGGTGATCAACGATAGCTACTTTCGCGGGCTCTACACCGGTCTGGTAACCTATATTTACTTCTAGTGCTTGTGCCATGGGCCCTGTGCCTGATATTAGAAACAGAAAAATATACCGCAAAACGTTCATGTTCATCATGTGTACTCGAATGATTGATGCCACCCCAAAACGGGGTGGCATATGGCGTGATTAAAACTCGCCGGCAAACCTGACAAACGCCGTGCGTGGTGCCCCGGCCAGCAGGTTATAAGCATCGCCAGTTGGGTCTGTGGCTTGATATGGGTTATCACCAAACGCAAAATACTTCTTATCAAACAGGTTGTTCACCCCGATTTGTACATTCACATTTTTGGCCAGTGAGACATTTCTCCAGCGGTAACCACCGCTGATATCCCAAATCGTGTATCCGCTGACAGATTGATCATTGGTATAGGTGTAATAACGCTGGCCTATGTAATTGGCACCTATTTGCCCGTACAAAGACCCATCGTTATATTTGAGCTGGCTGCTGACAATCGTTTTTGGCGCATCCACCACATTTTTGCCATCGGTACGGAAAACAGTGTTATTAATACTAAAGTCATCACGGTATTTTGACTGGTTCAAGGTCAGCGAGTTATTGAACCAGACATTGGTAATCGGCGACCAGTTAGCCGAGAACTCTGCCCCTACCGTTTCCACCTTGCCAACATTGGTTAATACTGAAGGATTACCGACAATCCCCGATCCCTGTTGCAACGCTAACAACCTGTTTTTAAAGTCAACATGGTAGAGGGCAACCGAGCTGTTGAAATTGGGTTGACGATAGCGCCAGCCGCCTTCTACCACTAAAGACTCTTCCGGCTTGATAGAGCCCTTGATGGCATTAAACCCGGCCTGCGTGGTATCGAACGGCGAAGCGCCACCTTTTACAACACCCCTGAAGGCGGCGACGTTTTCAGCCGCATCGGCAAAAAACTCATTTTGCTCATCCAGTTTGAAGTTGAGTCCAAGTGATGGGAGAAAGTGATCGGAAGCAGTCAGTGACCCTCTCAGCTCGTTACCCGCCGCAGTATCTCTCAGGGTAGACACTGAAGTAGTGGCATCCAGGGATTTGAATCCGGCATTGACAGTTAACTGATCGCTTAACTTGATATTGTCCTGAAAGTGCAGCTGTAAGGTATTGGTATCAAACTGGTAGTTCCAGGCAGTGAAGAATGGATTTGAAGGCCGCCTGTAGGGCGATGAAGGCCCGTTATCCTGTGCGTAAAAGCGCATGGCGTGCTGGAAATCATTGTTCTCGTACCAGAAACCGGCATTAAAACTGTGTATGCCCTGATTATAGGTAAGGGCACTCAGTATGCCGGAACGGTTAATATCAAACTCCAGTGTGCGCAGTGAAATCGGCGTGCCGCCTGGAGATGCCCGATAAGGCGTCCACCAGGTACCGGTACCATCCTGATCATGATGATAAATAGTCGTTTTCAGCGAGACCGTGTCACTCAGGGCTAATGCCAATGTTCCGCCCACCAGCCAGTCTTCACGTAACCCGGAGCCATTGTAGTAGGCGTCATCCAGCGAAGTGATATTACCAACCGTACCACCTGCCCCCACTTGCGTGGCAACTTGCTGTGCGAGCGCCCAGTCAGGGGCAAAATAATCCCAGCGATAACCCAGACGCCTGGCGCTGGATTTTGATAAATCCATGTAATCGACATCTTTGCGGTCTGAGTAGTTGATAAAACCGGTAAATTTACCAATATCAAAATCTTGCGTCAGTTTGAAATTCACCAGCTGGTGGCGTTGCTCGCCGTGACCTTTCCACTTATCGGCATTTTGCTCGGTGGCGCTGATGGCAAATTTGGTACCCGTGCTTAACAAACCACTATCAAAGCGGGCAAAGGTACGTCGGTTGTCATATTCCGCAAAAGATTGTTCGAACTTAACGCCTTGCTTTTCTGCAGGTTCCAGTGAGTAAAACTGTATGGTCCCGCCCAGGTTACTCGAAGATGCCGTTCCCAATGCACCTGTCCCTTGTGAAACCACGATACGCCCGATATTCTCGCTGGAAATCGCCCTGGAGATATGCAGGCCGTTGTAGTTGCGGTAGCTCATATCACCGAGCGGCACGTCGTCCAGGGTGAACCCAAGTTGATTCTGGTTAAAGCCGCGAATCGAGATTCTTGAACCCCATTCATAGTTACCGAAGCTGTCCGGTGAGTTGTAATTGACTCCAGGCAAAGTGCTCAAAGCTTTGATCGGGCTGGTGCCAGGCGCAGTGTTATCCAGATCGGCTCTGGAAATCTCGCTGACCTGACGCGTTCTTTTCTTGCCGAACACAACCACCGAATTAAGCGCGGTTTCTTCATCAGCAACGCTTTCTTTAGTCTGTACTTGTGCGTCATCAGCCGCATGGCCCTGGATACCATATAAAGCACCCATCACCGCAAGCGTGACTGGCAATCGTTTTAATCGATAATGCATGACAACTCCCTTTTTATTTAAAATTTTAAAAAAGTATAGGGAGTGGCAAACGTTTAATCGAATGGCATTAAGTCATCACACGATGAATTTTAGTTCTGGCAAGTGGAGGTAACTGGCAGTCAGAAAACTGCATGGAAAGAGGGTTTAGAGAGGCTGAAAAAAGCAGCAGCGCATCTCAGGGAGCAAAACATCTTAAGGCGCAGGCTTAAGCAATGACTTCGCGATGGGTGGATGGTAAATGAATTCCAGCAAATGGCCGACGCTGTCCAGGCAATAAAAACCACGTGAACCGTCTCTATGCGTTTTAGGGGCTTCGGTGATACGTACCCCATGTTTAACTACATGATCATACCAACCATCTACTGCCGATTCATCCACTAGGGCAAAGCCGATATGGTCCAGTCGCTGCAGCGGGTCGGCTTTGTAATCCACCCTATGCAAGGCAAATACATCACCATGATTGGTCAGGTAAACATTGTCAGGATCAGGTTGCCACTCGATCTGCATGCCGACAATGCGCGTATAGAAATCTATCGCCGACTCCAGGTCTTTGATAAACAATGCCACATGGCGGATACCTAACATACCAGCAGGAGTTGTCATCATTTACTCAGTAGTTGGCGTTCTAATTTCAAAATCATGCGTAATTTCACACGCCTTTTGCAGCATGATGCTGGCTGAGCAGTACTTTTCTGCAGACAAGCTTATCGCACGCGAGACTTGTTGCTCGTTCAGGTTTTCACCGGTGACTACAAAGTGCACATGAATCTTGGTGAATACTTTAGGGATGGTATCGGCACGCTCTGCTGAAATTTCTGCCACACAATCCACAATCGGCTGGCGTGCTTTTTTCAGGATGGTCACGACATCGAATGCCGTACATGAGCCCATGCCTATCAGCAGCATTTCCATAGGACGCATGCCAATATTACGGCCACCATTTTCAGGCGCGCCATCCAGCACGACTGCGTGACCGGTTTCAGACTCGCCGACAAAGCTGACGCCATCTATCCATTTCACTGTGACTTGCATTGTGACTTTCCCATCATTCTATTGATTTGTATCTGTGAGGATGCGGCGGGAACCCGACCTGCCAACCGCATCCGAAAGAATTTGCTTTTTATTTAACGTTGAGCAATTCAACATCAAACACCAATGTTGCATTTGGTGGAATCGCGCCACCGGCACCACGTGCGCCGTAACCCAATTCAGAAGGGATGATCAGCGTGCGTTTGCCGCCGATCTTCATCCCTTGCACGCCTTCGTCCCAACCTTGAATCACCTGGCCACCGCCAAGGAAAAAGTTGAACGGGGAATTACGGTCCAGGCTGCTGTCGAACTTTTTACCTTTGAAGTCTTTGGCATTGGCGTCGTACAACCAGCCCGTGTAATGCACAGTCACGTTAAAGCCGACTTCCGCTTCACGACCATTACCCACAACAGTATCAATCTTTTGCAACTCGGTGATATTGGCAGACATTTGTGTATTTTCCTTAGTATTAGTAGAGTTGGATTGCGCCTGGCAACCCGCTATCGCTAAAAGCAACACCATGCCCAAGCTTAATTTTTGCATTCCTGATTTCACATTCGCTCCTATAAAACGACCATAATCATACGCGTTTTTAGTTAAAAACACTTGGTTAACATACTTGCTTACGTTACGTACTAACGTCCTTCGATCACAGCTTTTATCAAACCATCCTGAATTGCGCGGGAGGCCGATGCCTGCGAGTGATTTACCAGCATGACCACGACATAACGCTTACCCTGGGTATCCTGCACATAACCGGCAATACTGCTGACACCTTCCAGCGAGCCGGTTTTCAGGTATGCCATGCCCTGGCTGGGAGCTTCGGGCAAACGCTTTTTCAGCGTACCATCTAACCCAAGAATCGGCAGTGAAGCCATTAGCACCGGCATCACAGGACGCTGATAGGCTGTGACGAGTAATTGCGCCAGATGTTCCGCACTGATGCGCTCAATGCGCGAGAGGCCAGAACCATTTTCCAGCACCAGTTCAGGAAACGACAGGCCACGTTTGCGCAATACTTCCTTGAGCATCAAAGCGCTACTGCTTTCATCAACGGGGGCCAAGCCTGTCTCCATGCCTATGGTCAGCATTAGCTGCCGCGCCATGACATTGTTGCTCCATTTATTAATGTCGCGGATCACCTCATCCAGCGGGGCTGACCACCAGGTAGTGACTAAATGCGCGGAGGCTGGCAACGCTGCTGCTAGAGCCTGGCCATCCAGCCGCCCGCCCAGTTGTGCCCACAACTTTTTAAAGGTGCTGACAGCATATTGCTGCTGGCTGAGCACGTTTAATTCAAGGTAGCGCTCATCGCATTGCTCAGGCAATGTGCCACTAAACGTCACCGTTGCGCCTTCTGATGTTGTAGAAACGCCATACCGCAGGTTATTACGCCAGTCTCCACAAGCGCCCTTACTGACCTGCATGGCATTCACCACTTTGATCTGTGGCAACTCAAACTCTTGGGTGATATTCACGACAGGCTTGCTGCCTTCTTTTGCTACGCCAAATCTGAAACTTGTGTGCCCGCCATTCAACAGCAATGCATAGGGATTGACGTTATAAGCACGCCATGGCTCGTCATCCAGTATCGGACGTTGACTGACTTCTGCCGTATAAATGGAACCATCTAGAACCAGGTTACCTTTGATGTGCTTGATCCCTTGTTGTTGCACCTGCTGTAACAAACGCCAAAGCTCGGCATTATTCAGGGCCGGGTCACCGTAACCTTTGATTATAAGATCACCATCAAGCACACCCTGATTGACCGGCCCGTTTTTATACACTTCTGTTTTCCAGCGATAAGCGGGCGTCAGGGCTTCAAGTGCGGCATAAGTCGTGACCACTTTCATCACACTGGCCGGATTCAAGGCCTTGGTCTGGTTATGGCTGATGAGCGGCGGCTCACCATTCAGCGGTTGCACCACAATCGCAACGCTATCCAGCGGCAGCTGCGCTTTGGTCAGCGCTTCCTGCAGTGAAGACGGCAAAGCCGCCTGCGCAACGCCAGCCCATAGACAACAGGCAAACAGGCACCAGCGCTTAGTTAGCTGCATGCCATACTTTCCAGAATCGCGGTTTGTGTCGACTGTACCAGATGATCAATCTCTGCCGCATTCAGACAATACGGTGGCATCCAGTACACGGTATTAGCTATAGGCCGCAGCAATAAGCCATGCCGTAATGCAGCCGTATAACAATGTTGGGCAAATTGCGGATTGCTGGTCTCGACCTCAAAGGCAGTAATCATGCCCCGCTGGCGGATATGCCCCAGCGGCAAGTCATATGCCTGCACAGCTGCCAAAAGTTGCTGCGCGGTTTTCTGATTATTACCCAGCACGTTAGTGGTTTCGAATAGTTTCAGTGTTGCCAACGCCGCACTGCACGCCAATGGGTTGCCCGTGTAACTGTGGCTGTGCAAAAAACCTTTGGCAGTCTGGTCATGGTAAAACGCCTGATAGACATCATCGGTCGTGAGTACCACGGACAATGGCAAATAACCGCCGGTAATCCCTTTGGAAAGACACACAAAATCGGCGATATCACTGACTTTTCCACCCGCCTGCTCGCACGCAAACAGGGTGCCGGTACGGCCAAAACCAACCGCAATCTCATCTGCAATCAAATGGATGTTATAACGGTCGCAAATTTCCCTTGCCCTGCGCAAATACACCGGGTGGTACATAGCCATCCCGGCTGCACCTTGCACCAGGGGTTCAATAATGAAGGCTGCCAATTCGGCATGGTGCTCGGCTGCATAAATTTCGAGCGCCTCAGCGCAGCGTAAGGCGAAAGCTTCTTCAGATTCACCCGCTTCAGCCAGCCGACTATCCGGACTGGGCATTTGTGCCGACTGTAAGATCAGAGGCGCGTAAGTGTCTTTAAAAATGGCCACATCGGTGACGCTAAGCGCGCCTAGAGTTTCACCGTGGTAACTGTTTTGCAGGCTGATAAATTTTGTTTTCTTTGGCTGACCGATATTGCGCCAATAGTGAAAGCTCATCTTGAGCGCAATCTCGGTAGCGCTGGCGCCATCCGACCCATAAAAGGCATGGCCCAGGCCAGTCAATAAAGAAAGCTTCTCCGATAACTCGACAACAGGTCCATGGGTAAAACCGGCCAGCATCACATGCTCTAACTGGTCTAGCTGGGCTTTGATCGCGTCTTTGATGACGGGCTGGTTATGCCCGAACAGATTGACCCACCAGCTGCTGACGGCATCCAGGTAGCCTTTGCCATCAGTATCAAATAGCCAGGCGCCCTCACCACGTGAAATAGGTACCAATGGATAACGTTCATGATGCTTCATTTGCGTGCATGGGTGCCATACACTATTGAGGCTGCGTTGTAATAAATCCTGATTTCCGCTCATGCCGCTATTTTAAACCAAGCGTAAACAGCATGCTTGGTTTAAAATAGCGTCTTAAATCAAGTTGTTACACTGTACATAGACTCTTTCATGCAAAAAACCCGCAAACACCTCGAACTGCTCTCACCTGCCAAAAATGCTGATTTTGGCATTGAGGCAATCAATCACGGCGCTGATGCCGTGTATATCGGTGGCCCGGCATTTGGTGCGCGCGCCAAAGCCCCGAATACCGTGCAGGATATTGCCCGACTGGTGCAGCATGCGCATAAATTCCATGCTGAAGTGTTTGTTGCACTGAATACGATTTTTCATGACAACGAGCTGGAAGGTGTACGCCAGCTGGTGCATCAACTGTATGACGCTGGTGTAGATGCGCTGATTGTGCAGGATATGGGCTTGCTGGAACTGGATCTACCGCCGATACAACTACATGCAAGTACGCAAACCGATATCCGTACCGTGCAAAAAGCGCAGTTTCTCGATCAGGTGGGGTTTAGCCAGATCGTACTGGCGCGCGAGCTGGATATCGCGACGGTGAAAAAGATTGCCGATGCCACGACGGCTAACCTGGAATATTTTATCCATGGCGCCTTATGTGTTGCTTTCAGCGGGCAATGTTTTATCAGTCATGCCCACACAGGCCGCAGCGCCAACCGGGGTGAGTGCTCACAAGAATGCCGTTTGCCTTATACGCTGGAAGACCAGAAGGGTCGCATCCTGGGTAAAGACAAGCATTATCTATCCATGAAAGATAACGACCAGAGTGCCAACCTGCGTGCGCTGATTGCCGCCGGCGTCAGCAGCTTCAAAATCGAAGGCCGCTACAAAGACCTGCCTTATGTGAAAAATGCCACGGCGCATTACCGCCAGCTGCTGGATGAGATTCTGGAGGAAATGCCGGAATATGCTAAATCCTCAGCAGGGAATGCCAGCTATACATTTACGCCGCAGCCGGAAAAAACCTTTAACCGCAGCTCGACCGATTACTTTGCCAATGGCCGCCAGGCAGATATCGGTGCCTTTGATACACCCAAATTTTCAGGTGAAGAACTGGGTAAAGTGCGTAAAGTCGGTAAGGACTTTATCGATGTGGCGACAGAAGTTGCATTACACAATGGCGATGGCGTGTGCTTTTTTGATGTGCATAAAGAGCTGGTCGGCCTGCGTGTAAACACGGTACAAGCGCTGGATAACTATACACAACGCCTGTTCCCCAATGAAATGCCGGCAGATATCCGCAACAACACCCAGCTCTACCGCAACCGTGACCACGCTTTTATGCGCTTGCTGGAAAAGGATTCAGCCTCACGAAAAATCGCATTGGATGTTGTTCTTTACGAGACGCGCGATGGCTTTGCACTGACACTGACGGATGAACAAGGCTTTAGCGCTACCTCCCAATGCACTGCTGAAAAGCAGCCTGCGAACGATGCAGAAAAGGCCGAGGCATCACTGAGGGAGAATCTGGCAAAACTGGGAAATACCGATTTTTCTGCCAGAGATATCGGCCTGGAATTGACCCAGCCTTGGTTCCTGCCCGCCTCTGTTGTGAACCATCTACGCCGTGATGCCGTGGAAGAGTTAATTGCCATCAGAACATTAGGCTACGACCGTCCGCCATTGCGTGCGGCTGCCGAACCGCCTGCGACCTATCCGCAAGACAGCCTGAGTTATCTTGCCAACGTTTACAACCAGAAAGCACGTGATTTTTATCATAAACATGGCGTGAAACTGATTGCCAATGCTTATGAATCAAACGAAGAGCTGGATGAAGTGCCAGTGATGATCACCAAACATTGCCTGCGTTTTAGCCACGGCTTGTGCCCGAAAGAAGCCAAAGGCGTGATAGGTGTGCAAGGCACGGTGACGGCCGAACCCATGACGCTGATCAGCGGCAATGACAGGTACACACTCAAGTTCGATTGTAAGCCCTGCGAAATGCATGTGATGGGCAAAGTGCGCAAACATATCTTGCAGATGGCACCGCCACAACCAATTGCGTTTTTTGACAAGCGTCCTGCATAAATAAAATGACCTTGGCAATTTGCCTACACCATTCTTTTCAGGCAAGCTTGGCGACAAAATCCGATGCCAAAAGTAACCGCCATGAACGAATATACCTACCTGCTTAAAATCGCGATTGCCTTGCTGGCGATTGTGAATCCCATCGGCAGCCTGCCAATCTTCATCAGTGCCACCAGTGGCTGGAGCAAAAAAGAACGCGCCCGCACTGCGCGCACAGTCGGCATGACCGTGATGATTGTGCTGTGCGTCTCGGCTTTTATAGGCGACAAAGTACTAGACTTTTTTGGCATCGACATCCCTTCATTCCAGGTCGGTGGTGGTATTTTGCTGCTACTGATTTCTATCTCAATGATGCATGGCAAGCAAAGTGGCACTCGCCAAACAGCCGAAGAAGCGCAAGACCTGTCAGAGCGTGAAGTGATTGCGATTGTGCCATTGAGTATCCCGCTACTTGCCGGACCAGGCGCGATTTCCAGCATGATTATCACTGCGCAACAGCATCCTGGTTTTTGGGGGCATTTAAGCCTGATAATACCGGTGGCTTTAATTTCACTGTTTATCTGGGGCTTGTTATTACTTTCTGATGCCATCACTGATTACCTGGGCTCTATCGGGATCAATATCGTGACCCGCCTGATGGGGCTGATTCTAGCGGCAATGTCAGTAGAGTTTATTGCGCATGGATTGACTGGTTTGTTTCCGCAGCTGGCGGGGTGATGACAGCATAACTACAAGTGCATGGCAATGGTCCCAGGCTTTAAGATAATTACCGCAATCAATCACTTAGCGTTAAAATAGCGCTTTTAACGAAACCCGCGTATTTTGAATTCACCTGCCTCTTCAAAATCCTCCCAGCAGTGGAAACCCAACGTCACCGTGGCGGCAATTATCGAACAACACGGCAAGTTTTTGCTGGTTGAAGAAACCACTGACCGTGGCAATCGCTTTAACCAGCCAGCCGGTCACCTCGAAGAAAACGAAACGATTATAGAAGCGACGATTCGGGAAACGCTGGAAGAAACTGCGTATGATTTTACGCCGGAAGCCCTGGTAGGCATTTACCACTGGCAGCATCCGGGCAATGGCATCACCTATTTGCGTTTTGCTTTTACCGGCAAGCTGGGCACACATTATCCTGAACAAGCGCTGGACGACGGCATACTCCGCACTGTATGGAAAACTGAAGCCGAGATCGCTGCCGAGGGTGAGTTGATGCGCAGTCCTCAGGTGCTGTTATGCGTGCAGGATTACCTTGCGGGCAAACGTTATTCTTTAGATATTTTGAAACATTTGGGCCAGGCATTATGAGTAAGCCACATGTGATCGTCGGCCTGTCCGGCGGCGTTGATTCTTCTGTGACCGCTTTGTTGCTAAAGCAACAAGGCTACCATGTCACCGGTTTGTTTATGAAAAACTGGGAAGACGACGACACTGATGAATACTGTTCGTCCAAGCAGGATTTGATCGATGCCGTATCTGTCGCTGACAAGATAGGTATTGATATTGAAGCCGTCAATTTTAGTGAGGAATACAAAGAGCGAGTATTCACTAACTTCCTGGAAGAGTACCAGGCTGGCCGTACACCTAACCCTGACATCCTGTGTAATGCCGAAATAAAATTCAAGGCATTTTTAGACCATGCGATGAGCCTGGGTGCGGATTTAATTGCGACTGGTCACTATGCCCAGGTACGTGAGAACCCGATTCAACCGGGTAACTATCAGTTGCTGAAAGCAGATGACGGCAGCAAGGATCAGAGCTATTTCCTGTCACGCCTGAACCAGGCACAGTTATCTAAAACATTATTTCCTTTGGGTAAATACCTGAAGCGCGAAGTGCGTGAGATCGCGCGCGAACATGGACTCATCAATGCCGAAAAAAAGGATTCCACCGGCATTTGTTTTATCGGCGAACGCCCGTTCCAGGAATTTTTGCAACGCTACCTGCCAAGACAACCCGGCATCATGCGTACCCCTGAAGGCAAGGTGGTCGGTGAGCACGAAGGTTTGATGTATTACACATTAGGCCAGCGCCAGGGCCTGAAAATTGGCGGCAGCCGCGACAGTAACGGCGAACCCTGGTTTGTCGCAGGCAAAGACATGGTAAGCAATGAATTGATCGTCGTACAAGGGCACGATCACCCGCTACTGCAAAGTGACGGCCTGACGGCCGGGCAATTGCATTGGATCAGCGGCGAACAGCCCCGCACCAACTGGGTTTACGCGGCCAAAACCCGCTATCGCCAGCCGGATGCGCCATGCGAAGTCGATGCGGTGAATGACGAGGAAGCGACCATCCGCTTTGGTCAGCATCAATGGGCAATTACCCCAGGCCAAAGCGTGGTGGTTTACGAAAGCAATGTCTGCCTGGGTGGCGGCATCATCAATGGGGCGATTTAAGTAACCCAAAGGCATGGTTATTGCTTCTGCTTTCCTGATAAACAATAACTCACACCTAAAGTGACAAGGAATGACACCTGATGGCCTATATACTCAAAAATAAAGAAGGTTCAATTATTGCCGCAAGCCCGGATACACAAGTGTCTGCTGATTGGATAGAAGTAGAAAATTCAGATACCGATTATCTACACTTTCTGGACGAAGAACTCAAAAAGCATCACACTTTCCGCGAAAGTGACATTCAATTGGCACGCGTGCTGGAAGACCTGATCAGCATTCTGATCGAGCGCAACCTGATAAGTTATACCGACTTCCCAAGTGCTGCTCAAAAACGCCTGAATGAACGCCAGACATTGCGTCAAAAGAACAATCTGCATACATTGATTAGCGACGATGACGTCGCGCCACTCTAAAACATCCTCCCATAAATAACTCGGCGCTGGAATATTACAAAGCGCCGAGAAATTCATAAGCTTTACTCCAGACTCGCGTGTAAATCATTTTTTGTATTTGCTTATTAAATTATCCATCCACGATAGATAATTTATTTATCCAGTAAAACCCCTGAGTAACATCGTTTTATTTACGACCTCAGCTACCCTCCTTTTAGAACCAATTTTTTACTTAAAAAATTTAAATTTATTTTGATAATAATTCTCATTAACATCTAATGAGGTAAAATTACCAGACAATAAATTCAATAGTTTTGAGAGGATGAAGCATGTTAAAGCATTTACATCGTGCACCGATACTGGCTTTCCTGGTATCGGGCACTGCCTGGGGTGGCTATTACCCCATGTATGCAAGTTGGGACCAGCCGAATGGTATCGGCTCACCAATTACCCTGACCTACAGTTACAGTAATTTATTTGATGGCGGGATTATCAGCGCTACCGGGCAATCACTTTCAACAGACATTATGCGTAGCGCTTTCGAACAGGCATTCGCTGACTATGCTGCAGTGTTGCCTATTCACTTCGTAGAAGTGGCTGATCATGGCCCGCTACCGGAAACAGGGCAATACGATCCTACTGGCCTGGCTGATATCCGGATCGGGGTGGTTCCGCATGTGGATGATGCGAATGCCTATGCTTATTTCCCGCAAGACACCAGTGGATTAGCTGGCGATGTGATATTCAATGGACAGCGTTTCGGTTTTGGCTGGAGCTCGGTTTTATTCTATGCAGTCGCACAGCATGAATTGGGCCACTCGCTAGGTATGGGGCATTACATTGACTCAGATGACCCTGGGAATTCAATACTGTCGAAATCTGCCTATACCGGCCCGGTTTTCCCGTTAAATAACATGATGATCGCCGCACTACAAGATGTGTATGGTGCAGGTACAGGTGCTGTCACACCACTATCCGCAACACCAGTGCCTGAACCTGGTACATGGGCATTGTTGCTGGGGGGGTTATCAATCCTGCTGTTAAAAGGAAGAAAAAACACATGAAAAAATTGCACATATCAGTGGTAGCTGTAGGGTTACTTGCCACCATACCAGCACAAGCGCTTACCATCGAATTTGACTACACGTACGATACCAGAGGCTTTTTCACAGACCTTGTCACGGTGACACCACTTCTTGAGCGTAGAGCAATCCTTGATCAAGCTGCTTCCTTTTACAACACATTTACCGATACATTGACGGCAATCACACCACAGGCCGGTGACGTCTGGTCTGTACAAATGACGCACCCCAGCTTGGCAGGTGCGCCTATCACCTTAAACAACCTCAACATTGCTGCAGACACATTGCGCATTTATGTAGGTGGCTCCTCCTCGGCACCAGGAGTATTAGGCTTCGCCGATACTGGTTACAACCTTATCGCCACCGGGTCTGATGCATTTGTAGATTCAGTGACAACCCGTGGACAAGCCAATACAACCGGTCCTGCAGCAACGGATTATGCTGTATGGGGTGGCATGATCTGGTTCAATGCCGCCAACGATTGGTACTTCGGCAGTGATGTTGGTGGTTTGACCGTTGGGCGCCCGGATTTTCTCACCACAGCAACACACGAAATAGGGCATATTCTTGGTTTCGGCGAAGCAGATTCATGGCTAGCGCAAATCGATAACGGCTACTTCACTGGCGCAGCATCCGTTGCAAGCTATGGTAGTGCGGTTCCTGTAGACCAATATGGTAGTCACTGGGCACCAGGTGTTTCGAGCACCTACAACGGCGTCACACAGGAAACACTGATGGATCCAAGTACAGTAAGAGGCCAACGTGAATTGCCGACAGTTCTGGACTACGCAGCGTTTAAAGATATCGGTTGGCAAGTAAATGTCACCGCAGTGCCGGAACCGGGCAACTTTCTTATGTTAGTAACGGGTTTAGGACTAATTAGTTTGGCTGCACGCCGTAGGCATTCTATAAAACAAGAACAGCCATAAGATTTAGAGAAAAAGCCCCATTAGTAACTGGGGCTTTATTTTTTAACTATGAAACTGGATTTAATATGTCAGCTCGACCAGAAATTTGACATTACGGCCAGGCGCTGGCAAACCAAGAGATCCAAATGAACCATTCAGGTTATAAAACTCATTCTTCAGATTTTCCCCGATCAATCTGAACGTTAGTTGTTCGCTGGACTTCCAACGGACACCGGCATTCCATAATTCATATCCATCCTGGATACCAAATCTGTAGGGATTAAGGAGTGTCCCAGAACCACCGACAATGATGTCCCTCTCTGAGACCCTCCTGTAAGTTAAGTTGATATCGACACTCTTGCTTAATTCAGCGCCGACATTCAAATTGAAGGTATTACCAGGCGCAGTGAAAAGTGGCGTATTAATCAAATCGAGATGACCTGTGACCTGCTCTCCTGTAATCCGAGAGTATCCGGCACGCGCATATAAGCTTTTGTATTGGACAAAGCTTTCGATCTCAACCCCATTTCTGCGCTCCCAGCCATCCTGCGTCACACGCCCATTATCCTCACCTAAAGATGAGAGCAATCTTGAAGTATTGATATGAAAGAAATTAAGCTTGCCGGTGAAAAATACATCGGTACCAAGCAGATGTGGCGTTTGATAACTTACGCCGGCCTCCGTCGATTCGGACAATTGTGGTTTGTAGTAATCACCACAAATTTCTGAAGGTCTTCCCTGTGTCGGCATAAATGCTGATCTGCAAAAACCAAATGGGCCTTGTGTGAAATACTCATCGATCAAAGGCGGACGGAATCCCTGTCCATAATTGCTGTAAAGCGTCAGTTTCTCTGGATTTTTTCTATCAAAAAAATCATAGGCCAACCCTAAACTCCAGGTCTCTTTTTTGAACTCTATTTTACTTTCTTGACCAAAGCGTCTCAGCAAAGCCAATGTGCCGCCATCTGCCTCTACTTTATATCTATCCTGCCTATAGCCAGGAATGATACTTACCTGGCCAATTTCAAATTTTGGCTGGATATAAATCGCATGAAAGGTTTTCGTTCCGGGTGGGACAGCAGGATTAAAGCCACCGACAGGGCTAATCACCGCATTATCAAAAACGCGAGTCACATCGCGATGACTGAAATTATATTGATAACCAGTTAATAATGAGACATTGAAAAACCCCTTTTCGGCAAAAATCGCCTCATTACTAATATCGACAGTCCTGGTTTTGAAGTTGAAAGTATCCGTGGCATTACCCCTGCATATTCCAGTGTTGCTTGGATCAGGTATGTAAATAATCCCGTTACAATCAGGTTGAGCACGGTTTACCACATCAGAGAATCCTGGCGGGAAAAAATCCTCAACATCCGAGTGTCCAGCACCTACAATAGCTTTAAGGTTCACCCATGGATGGTCTGGATTGTACTTTACGGTTTCAGACCATGTGAAATCGTCCACAGAGCGAATAGTTTTACCAAAGAAACCTGGCGTCGCGGAATTCACATCATATTGCTGCAGTCCTGAATCCTCAAACTTAACTATAGAAGTGACCAACTGCAAATCCTCAGTCGGAAAAAGACTGAATTTCAGTAGATGAGAAACTGACTGTATCGCTGAATTTGCCAGCTTGGAATTATCACCTAATGTAATGTTATTGGCAGTCCTGTTTGAATAGTTGTAGAGAATATCCACTCGCTCATCAGGCCTGGCATACAGTAAATAGGATCGGGAATACTCATCACTATTATTACCATAGCCGAATTTGACTTTTGCGCCATATTTCTGACCAGGCTTCAAAAAATCTTCGGCATCCTTAGTATTTGCGATGACGGTTCCCCCCAACGAGCCTGATCCGCTGGCAATTTGCGGACCGCGTTGAATCTCTATACTTTTAAGTAATTCTGGCTCAATAAATGTGCCACCCATCCGGTACTTCTCAAACCCTTTAGGTACTCCATCGACCTTGACCAGCACATCTTCATTGTCCTCATAGCCTCGAATATTGAATGACATACCACTTGGGCGGGGACCGCCGTTGATAGATACGCCTGGAGCTGATCGCACGGCATCAAAGATATTGCTAGGCTGACTACGCTGTAACTGGTCAGACGTGATAGTTGTAATTGGAAGTGTCCGGTTGATGCCTGAATTTTCAATGACTCTTTTGTCTTTGACAGATACCTCAGGTAAGGTCTCTAACTTGTCCGTTTCAGTCTGTTGAGGCACCGCTGGCGAGAGCGTGTTTACCGCTTTATTTTCCGACTCGTCTTGTGCAGCATCTTCTGCTGCTGATACATGCGGACTGGTAATTAACAATGTCGCTAAAACGACCAGACCACATAGCCACATAGTTGGAATGTTCTTTGTTTTTGTGAATTGCCAGTAATATTCAAGACTTGCCAACATGGGGTGTTTTACTTATTCGTTAATATTCAGGTAAAACAAAAGGGCTATAAAAGCCCCTTTGTTATGAAAACTACTAACCGGAATTAGGCTTTTTTGGAAGAACGACGTGCAACAAATGCCATCAGACCCAGGCCCAGTGCCATCATGCTGAACGCTTCTGGTTCTGGTACGGGGGTGACTGTCGGCACAGAAACTGTTGCCAGCGCCACTTGATCCAGACTCATGTGAGGACCAATAGCAGCGAAGTTAAATGTATACAGGCTGGATGCTGAAACGTCTTCCCATTTCCAGTACACCTCTTGCGCAGCACCACCAAATGGACCACCTGCTGCACCACCATCCCACACGACTGAAGTGGCTGCAGTACCATTTAAAGTAGCTGATGTACCTGCAACCTCACCAATGGTACCGATGCGCAGGTACACATCAAATAAACCCGTTGTCGCGCCGCCACCCAAAGTAGCGGTGAACGTTGTTGTGCCTGTAAAACTGTAAATATTGCCACCCAAGCCGCCACCGGTTACAAACCCGTTTCCAGATGTTTCACGCAACGAAGCAGAAGTGGCACCGCTAAAACCGGCATCCGGAGTAGTGTCATTGATAGATTCAATAGCACTCCACTGCGCAAAAGATGCAGTAGCATCGCTACCCCATGGTGTTGCGGAGTTCCAGGTAGCCGCTGCAGCAAATGCAGAACCACTGAATGCCATACCCAAAGCCAAAGCTAAAGCTGATAATTTCATTTTATAAGTCTCCTCTTACAGCGCATGAGTCCCTTCCTCTTGAAGGTGATACGCCATTTACCTCAAAATAAGCCTCACGGACTCACACCGTTGAGTATTCAATTTCCATGCTGACAAGCATGGACAAACACCTTTACCGCTTATATGCGCTACCAGCGGCTTTAGGAGGTTGCCTAGAGCAAGATAAAGACCCCTTGGCAGGGCCTTTACCGCTCAGCATAGGTTAAATCGTTAAACCTGACGGCGGCGTGCTGCAAAGCCGATCAAGCCTAATCCCGCAAGGATCATTGCATATGACTCTGGTTCAGGCACTGGTACCGCAACCACTTGATTGAACGTGTCGCTCTGTGTCAGGCGGGCTGCGTAGGTTTGACTGTGAGCGACCACATCGAAAGTCACATTGAACGATGAAATATTGCTGTAGCCGCTCAGATCCCACTGGAATGCATACAGGTTGATGTAGATCGGCTCTTCTGTACCGCCAGCACTTGTTGTGCCGTTCTCGCCTTTGGTGCTCAGTTCAGCCCAGTTGGCAGATAACTGAGTTGTTGTGTTATCACCAAAGGTCAGGTTGAGTGTAGGGAAGTAATTGGTCACGGCTAAAGCACCTGCCGCATGCGTTGAAGCGCCACCAATTGTGGTTGTATTGCCCACAGAAGGCTGGTAGAAATCGTAACCATTGGCACCGCCAATTTCGACCTGGAACACCACATTGGCCAGATTGTCCACTGGCGCAGTTTCAAACACACCCAGCTTGCCACCGTTAACATTGAAAGCACCGCTGAAAGAGCCAGCATAAAGGCTATCGCTGGATGGGAAAGCGCCACCTGTTGCACCATTGTTCACTTTTCTGAAAGTCGCTGAATTGTCAGCGTCAGATTTGACTTGTGACACTACATTTGGCAGTGGTGCCATGCCTGGGAAACCACCACCAGGAATACCAGCGATGGTGACAGACTGGCCGTCCACTGTTTTGGTTTTGGAGGCAGAGCTCAGGTTATACCAGCCGTCATCCTTTTTAGTACCATTCAGCGATTTAGCGACAGGGATAGCATCCTGAATACCAGTAGGGGTTGCAGCGAAAACCGAGCCTATATTCAGGCTAAATGCAGTCAATGCAACGATTGAGAGGGGTTTGAAACTTAGTTGATTCATCATTTTTTCTTCTCCATAGTTCATACGGGCACAAGCCCATTAAACCGGCTACCCCCTTCTCCTAGTTAGAGGTAGCTGGCATGCTCGTTCGCAGCAGATACTGCACTGCAGGACAATGAGCCCGGCAGGTAACGAATCTTTTAATGTCTTGTTGAGTATGTAATCGGAGGCGAGAAGATGCTTATGAACATAAGCATGCAATACCACGTAGAAACCTAGGTAGAAACCCAAGTAGAAACATGGTGCCATGGATAATGCCGTTGACCCTTCCTCATGAAGGCGCTTGCGGGCGAACTACTCAACTCAACATTTCCACGGCCCCATGCCGTCGGAACTTTTGGGGAGATATCCCCGGTTTTATTCAACTAACCAGCGAGCTACTTGCTGTCAGCTAGTTCTGCAGCAGGCTGAAAATCCACCACAAATCGATATTGCTTTCCGCAGTCGATAATGACTTCTTTCTGACCGCGCTTTAGAAGACGAATATCTACCCTAATGCTGCCAAAACCGTCATGCGCAATTAGCTCATCGACTAATTCAAGCAATCTTTTTTTTACTGGCATGCTGGCATCCATCATGAAGTTGTAACCGTTACTGAACACTGTATTCTCAAATGATAACAATTATCATTTTTATTATCAATGCCAAATTAAAGACTTATAGTGATCAATGGAACTTTTTACAACATTTAACGAGAACGGTGGTTTGCGGGCTAATGACAGCTAAATTGAAATGACAATTCAACTTAGCTGAATGTGATTGCAGTTTTACTGCAATAGAAAAGATAACAGCTTCAAGACTGTTATTGTGGAAGCAGATTTGCTAAGGTTGCGGCATGGTCTGTTTGAAGCTTGGGCGCTTGACCAGCACGCCATAATGCTTGGCGAGGTTAGGAAATTTCTCCTGCCAGTATTTACCCTCTAACTGGGTGCTCTTGAAACGCAAATCGATGTAGCCCAAGGTTGTGCCCAAGGCAATATCGGCGAGGCTGAATGTTTCATTGACACACCATTTTTTCTTGAGGAGATCATTATCTAATGCCGTCAGGCCAGCGACTACTTTAGCCATTTGCTTCTCTATCCAGGCACCTGTTTGCTGCGCTTCAGGTTTGCGCTGTTCCTGCATCACTGCAACCGCTGCATCACAGACACCATCAGCCAGGGCCTCCCAGCGACGCACTTTGATTTTGGCCAGATGATCCTGCGGGATTAAATGCGCCACTGGCGTACGGTGATCCAGGTATTCCACGATGACACGCGAGTCATAAAGGCTTTCGCCATCATCGAGCACCAGTACCGGCACTTTGCCCAAAGGGTTGAATTGACTGACAGGACAGTCAGGCTCAGCCAGCACGACACTGGTTAATGTGAGGTCAATGTGTTTTTCGATGGCAACGATGCGAACCTTGCGTGCATAAGGACTGTTAACCGTATATAAAAGCTGCATAGTGTGTTTGCCAATGAAAGGTGCTGTTGAAGAAAAAAAGCCGGTCACAAAAACTGATGTCCCGGGTCGCTATTTATTATAATAGCTTTTGGCATGGGCTTAAAATTGTCCTGTGCATAATTTTCAATCATGCAGATACCCTCATGGCACAATCTTCGATCTACCAAACCTTGCCACCTTACCTGAATGCCGCGTTGATTGCAGAGCAGGTAAAGGCGACTTTGCAGGAAGACATAGGCAAAGGTGATCTTACCGCAGCCCTGATTCCCGCTGGCACGCCTGCCTCAGCGACCATCATCAGCCGTGAGCCGGCAGTGCTTTGCGGATGCGCCTGGGCCGAGCAATGCTTTGCGCAGCTGGACCCGGCAGTCAGCTTCGATTGGCACGTTAAGGATGGCGACCTCGTGCAACCCAACCAGACGCTGGTAGCAATAGAGGGCGATGCCCGTGCCATGCTGAGTGCCGAGCGCCCGGCGTTAAACTTCCTGCAAACATTATCTGCGGTTGCAACCCACACCCGCCAATATGCCGACCTCATTGCGGATTTGCCTGCCAAGGTATTGGATACGCGCAAGACCTTGCCCGGTCTGCGGCTGGCGCAAAAATATGCAGTACTCACAGGCGGCGGTGCCAACCAGCGACTCGCACTCTACGACGGCATATTAATCAAAGAGAATCATATTGCCGCTGCCGGCTCGATTTCATCTGTGCTGAACGCCGCATTTGAAATAGGCGACACTGGCAATATCCAGATTGAGGTCGAGACACTGGATGAATTGAAGCAGGCGCTGGATGCCGGAGCGAAAAGTATTCTTCTGGATAACTTTACGCTGCAAGACTTGCGTCAGGCAGTGACAGTCAACCAGAAACGCGCTTTGCTTGAAGCTTCGGGAAATGTGGATTTAACAACCGTTCGGACGATTGCTGAAACCGGCGTTGACCGCATTTCGATTGGCGCCTTGACCAAGCATATTCAGGCGATTGATTTGAGTATGCGTATTCAGATGCAGCTTTGAGTCAGGCAAGAAAGTGACCATTCTTGCCATATTTCAGTGGCATGCTTTTTGCACAATAGGCTAATACTTAAGCCTAGATGTGTCATGAATACTCCAGCCCCATTTTCACTACCTAAATCCCTAGAAAGTCTGCGTCTGGGTGATTTGCTGCGCATGCTGGTCTCAGATGGTCGCATCGAGAAGGTGATGGCAGAAAAGCTGCATCAAGACCGCAAGCGCGATAGCTCCAAGACCCACCCGATTGTTGTCGTTGCCGAACAAAAGTGGCAAGACCAGCGTGAGCCCGCACAAATACTCACTGTCGACAACCTCAGCCGCTATGTCGCTTACAAGGCTAAAGTACCTTTCTATCAGATAGACCCCCTGAAACTCGACTTTAGTTCAGCCACCCAAGTGGTGTCTCAGGCTTACGCCGAGCGTTTGCGCATCATGCCGATTTCGGTCAAGGACGGGATCGCTAAAATTGCGACTGCCGATCCCTTCCATCAGAACTGGGTGTTTGATCTTGAGCGCATACACAATCTGCGGATTGAAGTGGTCATGGTCAACCCACTGGATTTGCAGCGATACCTGCCCGAACTTTACAAGCTGTCTTCCGCCATCCAGTCGGCCAACATTGCCAAAGCCGGGCAGATTGTCGGCGTACAGAATTTTGAGCAACTGATCGAGCTGGGTAAAGACCGCCAGCTGGATGCAAATGAACAGCATGTAGTGAATATCGTTGACTGGTTATTTAAATATGCATTTGAACAGCGCGCCAGTGACATTCATCTTGAACCGCGCCGAAATCTAGGCTTGATGCGTTTACGTATCGACGGCGTATTGCACCAGGTTTACCAGTTACCCAGCAATATCATGAACGCGATCACCAGCCGCATTAAACTGCTGGGCCGTATGGACATGGTAGAAAAACGCCGCCCCCAGGATGGCCGCGTTAAAACCGTGGACACCGACGGCAAGGAAATCGAATTACGTTTATCGACCATGCCTACCGCTTTTGGCGAAAAAATGGTCATGCGGATTTTCAAACCGGATGTGCTGGTACAGGATTTCCAGATGCTGGGATTCTCCAAACGCCAGGGCGAACAATGGGCGCAATGGACGAGTCATCCAAATGGGATTATCTTGGTCACGGGTCCGACCGGCTCGGGCAAAACAACCACGCTGTACACCACACTCAAGCAACTGGCCACAGATGAAGTGAATGTGTGCACGGTAGAAGACCCGATCGAGATGATAGAACCCGCATTCAACCAGATGCAGGTGACTCAGAATATTGGACTGGGTTTTGCCGAAGGCATACGCACGCTGATGCGCCAGGACCCTGACATTATCATGGTCGGCGAAATCCGCGACCAGCAAACCGCAGATATGGCGATTCAGGCGGCACTGACCGGGCACCTGGTACTTTCAACCTTACACACTAACGACGCGCCTTCTGCCATCACGCGTTTGCTGGACCTGGGCGTGCCTGCCTACCTTATCCACTCCAGCGTGCTCGGCATCATGGCGCAACGCCTGGTACGCACATTGTGTCCGCATTGCAAAACCGAAGGCGAGATTTCCAGTGCCGAATGGGCAAGCATCACGCGCCCGTTTAAAGCAGCCAAGCCAAACAAAGTCATGAAAGCGGTTGGTTGCCAGGAATGTCGTCACACCGGCTATCGCGGGCGCACCGGCATTTATGAAATGCTCACGCTCACGCCAGCCATCCGCAAACTGATCACACCAGAGACTGATTTATTACAACTGCGTCAAGCGGCGACACAGGCCGGATTGCAGCCATTAATGTTGAACGGCGCCGAAAAGGTTGCCGCTGGCATGACCACGGTTGCAGAGGTTTTAAAAGTCGCGCCACCGATTGAAATGGATTAATTTCCCGGCTCCGACTTGTGTAAGGCCGGAAATACTTACTGGTAGCGTAGTGCTTCTATCGGGTTCAATTTAGCGGCTTTTCTCGCAGGATAAAAGCCGAAGAAAATACCAATGGTTGCAGCCACGCTGAAAGCGATCAACACCGAATCACTGGACACAATCACTTCCGCCTGGGTAAGCAGACTGACTAATACTGCTCCGCCTATTCCAATCACAATCCCGATCAGGCAACCTACGATAGAAATCATCACTGCTTCCAGCAGGAATTGCAGCAGGATGTCGCGTTCACGTGCACCGATCGCCATGCGTATACCGATCTCTCGCGTACGCTCAGTCACAGACACCAGCATGATATTCATAATGCCGATGCCGCCCACCAGCAATGATACCGAGGCAATCGCGCCCAAAAGCAGCGACATCGTACGTGCGGTTTCAGCAGCGGAATTAGCAATGGCGGTCAGGTTGCGCACCGAGAAATCACTGTCAGCACCTTCGCGTATATTGTGCCGCTGATTCAGCAGGCTGTTCATGGATTCTTCGACCATGCCCATGACTTTGTCTGAATTGGCCTGCACAATAATCTGGCGCACGCTGCCTGGCAGCTGGTTACCAAATAACTTACGTTGTGCAGTGGTCAACGGCACGATGATAGTGTCATCCTGGTCACGGCCATCCAGCGTTTGCCCTTTGCTGGCCAGGACACCCAGCACTACAAACGGGCGCTGGTTGATACGAATAGTCTGGCCGACAGGGTCAATATCATCCCCAAAAATATTCTGCACTACCGTTTGGCCTATCAGGGCCACGCGGGTTGCGGACCGGACATCCGAATCAGAAAAAGCATAGCCGGCAGCCATGTTCCACGAACGTACATCAAAGTAGCTGGGCGTGGTGCCGATAATATCGGTATTCCAGTTATTGCTGGCATAGACGATTTGCGACTTGCCCATGGTGACCGGGGCAACACCCGCCACATCGCTGAGTTCGGCGAGCGCATTGGCATCTTTGACATTCAATGAAGGGGCATTGCCGGTAGCAGAACGTACTCCGCCCATGCGGGGAGGGCCTGAAAGCACCACAAACAGGTTACTGCCCATGGCATTGATGGAGCGTTTGACGGAAGCTTCCGCGCCTTGCCCGATCGCCATCATCAATACAACCGCACCTACGCCTATCACCATCCCCAGCATGGTCAAAAAGGTGCGCAGACGGTTAGCGCCCATGGCATGCCATGCTTCCCCTAACATGGCGCTAAACATGCTGCCTTCTTTGCATCACACTGAAGCTGCCGGCTGGATAAGAGTTAAGCTTTAAATTGTTCATTTCAATCATCAGTTGTGGCCAGGCAAAATCCATGACACTGTATTTATTCAGATTGCTCACTGGCGCCCTCACCAACTTGCCTGGAATCTGTGACCGTATCCTGCACGATTTCGCCATCCAGAAAACGTACCTGCCGCTTGGCATGTTCGGCAATATCATTTTCATGTGTGACCAGCACAATGGTAATACCCTCTTTATTCAGCTGCCCGAACAGTGCCATGATCTCTTCACTGGTCACACTATCCAGGTTGCCGGTCGGTTCATCGGCGAGGATCAGGCTAGGCGTATTGACCAGCGCTCGTGCAATAGCCACCCGTTGCTGTTGACCGCCAGAAATCTGGTTCGGGCGCGAATGGATATGCTTGCCCAGCCCGACCTTTTCAAGCAGCACTTTGGCCCGGGCCTGCCGCTCGGCTTTTTCTACGCCTGAATACACCAGCGGCAGGCCGACGTTATCGAGCAGGCTGGAACGCGCCAGCAGGTTAAACCCCTGAAAAACAAAACCTATGGTCTGATTGCGTACACCAGCAACTGCATTTGCCTCCATGGTCGCCACCGCATGCCCGTCCAGCACATAGTTGCCTGACGTCGGTTTATCCAGACAGCCAAGTATATTCATGAAGGTAGATTTACCGGAGCCGGACGGTCCCATGATGGCGACGTAATCACCCTCGGCAATACGCAAATTCACATCTTTCAGCACCGGAAACGGTCCGGCAGCCGTCTGGTATTCCTTATACAGATGACTGACCTCAATCACATTTTTTTGACTCATCTGATTACCCGCTTAGAACATTCTCGGTCCGCGGGCATTATTATTATTCCCACCCGGCTTTTGCTGGTTATCAGGCTGCAATTCGCTGACAATGATCTTATCGCCCACCGCCAGGTCACGGCTGTGAATTTCTGTTGAGCGTCCATCGGTGATGCCGACGCGCACTCTGACCATGGTCGGCTTGCCTTCCCTTAAGACATAGACTTTACCCATGTTGCCGCCACCTGGGCGTTTACCACGGCGCTCGCCTCTGCCTTCACCGCCACCACCATCGCCACGGCCAGCACCGCCACGGCTCCACCGGCCTTCGCCACCACCATTCTCCCCGCGTCGCCCACCTCGTTCACCACGCTTTTCGCCTCCCGGGCCGTTTTTCTCAACGGCAGCCTCATCTTTCTTGTCGCCAGCGTTTTCTTTTTGCTTGTCGTCTTTGCCGGCATCGGCATCCTGTTTGGGCTTATATCTTAACGCTGCATTCGGCACCAGCATTGTTTGTTTCACATGCTCGACGGCAATATTTACATAGGCCGTCATCCCCGGCAACAAGGTTAAATCCTGGTTATCGACAGAAACGACAACGTTATATGTCACCACATTGGAAGTGTTGGTTGAATTCAGGCGCACCTGTTTGACCAGGCCTTCAAAATTACGGTTTGGGAAAGCATCCACGTTAAAGCTGACTTTTTGCCCGACCTTTATTTTGCCGATATCCGCCTCGGCAAAGCTGGTATCGATCTGCATGTTGGCCAGGTCCTGCGCAATCTGGATCAGGGTTGGAGTCTGGAAACTGGCGGCAACGGTCTGGCCAACATCTACCACACGGTTAATGACCACGCCGGACACCGGTGAACGGATAATGGTGAAATTCAGATTGGTCTGGTCACGTGCCAACAAGCCACGTGCGCTTTCCAGCTGTGCCTTTGCAGATTTCATCACTTGCACTGCGGTATCCAGTTCCTGTTTGGATACAAAATCCTGCTCATACAATTCACGCATGCGCTTTTCATTCGCCACCGCCAGCTCAACGCTGGCCTGATTGTTACGGACACTGTTTTGCGATTGGACAATCTGGGCATTGAACAGCGCACTATCCAGCTCCAGCAATACCTGGTCTTTTTTTACCTGGTCGTTAAAATCCACATACAATTTGCGCACAATGCCGGAAACCTGGGTACCGACACTGATCAGGCTGACCGGGTTCAATGTGCCGTTCGCTGACACGGATTGTTCAATATCTCCACGAGTGACTTCATCAAGGCGATATAAGTCTTCCGGTTTAGGCTGATGTGTTTTCTGGTAATAGTAATAAGCACCAGTCGCCGCCGCTGCCAATAAAACAAACACAACAATTTTTTTGAGTAATTTCATAATATTGAATAGGTGAAGTTCTGATTAATTGTTGGCCGGGAGCGTGGCATTAGGCAGGGATTGAATCATCGCATTATCCAGCGCCCCCATGGCTTGCGCGAGGGTTGCGCGTGCAATGTTCGAATTCAGCCCGGCCTGAATATTCTGCTGCCGCGCCAGCGCCAGCGCACTTTGCGCGTTCAGCGTATCAATGATATTTCCCACCCCGGCCTTGTAACGTCCCAAAGCTACCCGGTACGATTGCTCTGCACTTTCCAGTAACACCCTGGTAGCATTAATTGATTGCAAAGCGGTACGCAGGTTTTGGTAGGCGTTCCATACATCCAGCGAGATTTGCAAGCGTAAGCTGTCACGTTGCGCGGCACGCAAATCGGCGGTTGCTTCGGCAGCGCGGATGCGGTAAGTAGGGGCGTACCCGGCAAAAATGGGGATAGACACTGTCAGACCTAGCGTCGAATTATTGCTTGAATTCAGTTGAGAACCATCCTGCAACCCATTCGAAACCGAGACAAAAATGGTAGGTTTGGCTGCGGCCTTACTGGCATCGATACCTGCCTGCGCCGCTTTCACCTGCGCCTCACTGGCCACCAGGTCCGGTCTGCGCGTACCGGCCTGCTCTATCAACGCACTCACATCCTCCAGGATAGTCGAAGGCGCATCATTCGCGGCAGTGATCAACTGCACCTTTTGCTGGGCAGGCAAACCCATGACATTCACCAAATTACCATAAGCGATCTGCAGATTTCCCTCGTTGGTAATACGTGCCAATGTAAATTGCGCAAATGCTGTTTGTGCCTGCAACATATCCGCCGGTGTTGCCACCCCGGCCCGGTAGCGCGCACTGGCAGCTTTATAGCTTTCTTCTCCTGCACGTTCAGCCTCCCGCGCTGCATTTAATGCGGCGATATTTGCCTGTACCTGGTAATAGGCCACCGTAGAAAACAGCAAAATTTGCTGCACCACGCTACTTTGACTGGCACTGGCGGAGAGTAATAACTGGCGTGCATTTTCCAGGTTGGCGTTTCGATTGCCAAAGTCATATAGAAGATAACTTGCCACCAGGCTATTGCTTAAATTGAGTGAGGGATTACTACGCGTCGCAGACTCGGGACGCAGCACATTCAGGTTGGTGGAAACATTATCCGTCACTGTCGGCAGGTAAGCAGATTTGGCAACTCCCAGCTGCGCTGCCTGTACGCGTACACTGGCCCAGATCTCACTGGTTTGCGGGTTGTTACACAGGCTTGCATCTGCCACTTCAGCCAGGGTGAGCGGTTTATTCAGGTCGAGCTGCGCACAAGGCGAGCTCGACCCACGGTAACCCTCAGGAATTCTGGGCAACGTTTGAATCTGGGTTTTCAGCGGATCGCCATCTCTATACCAAATGGACTCATCAGCATGCAGATGCATACTCAGACTTGCTAATGCAATTAAAAGCAGGCGCTTGTTCATTTAACAGTTAAACCAATTCATTCTATTAATAACTAAAACAGCCAGCGTAAACACGCCGGCTGCAAGTAGTTTATGCCATACATAAACATTGCAATTATAAATGAGAAACGTTATCATTATCTCTTTGATACATATTTATACATTCTGATACATTTTGAAAAGCCTAACTTGCTTACATGAGTGAAGCCAACCAATATCAGGTGCAACGAGCAGTTAGTCTGTGTTAATCACACTAAATTTCTTAGATTGACCACTATAAGTCAACGCTCGCAATTAAGCGCGAATCATCTCTCAAAAACACTTACTTGCATAGCTATATGCAAAGACGTTTTGTAAGGATTTGTATCTGCGCCAACTCCACAAAAATATTGTATTAAAGCCCCATCGTGCCAGCCTAAGGTTTCCCCTGCAGCCAGCAAAACATTATTTGAGGAAAGAACCATGCGTCATATTCGTAGCCGCAAGCATCATCCAGCGCGCATCGCAGCTTTAGTAGCTGCTACTTTTTCAATGACTGCCTTTGCGGCAGAAGAAGCAGCCCAGTTACCTGAAGTAGCTGTTAAATCAAAAAAAGAAGTCGCACCGTTCAAGGCTGATACTTCAGCTAATACCAAATTCACCAAGCCTTTGATTGATACACCTCAAACTGTACAGGTCATAAAAAAAGAGTTGCTGACAGAACAGGGTGTATTTACTTTGGTTGATGCTTTGCGCAACACACCTGGCATCACTGTTCAACAGGGCGAAAACGGTAACACATCAGCCGGTGATACTTTCTCCATGCGTGGCTTTAATGCGTCCAACCAATTATTCGTAGATGGCATTCGTGACCTGGGTGCAGTCACACGCGACATATTCAATACAGAGCAGGTAGAAGTGATCAAAGGGCCAGCGGGTGCGGATATTGGCCGTGGCGCTGCTTCCGGATACATCAACCTGATCACCAAATTACCAACCTTGACCAATGCTAATTACGCAACAGTAGGCTACGGCACAGCGCAAAGAAAACGTGTCACCATTGACGTTAACCAGGCACTGGATGCAACGACGGCTGTTCGCATCAACGGCCTGATCACGGAAGGAAATGTGCCTAAACGTGATGAAGTCGATAACCAGAACTTCTCGATTGCGCCTTCTATTGCCTTTGGTCTGGGTACTGATGCACGCGGCTATTTTTATACCCAACACATTCGTCAGGACAATACGCCAGATGGTGGGATATCCTCTATCGGCAGAAGCGGCTTCTTTAACACAAATGCCGCTATCCGAAATGGTGCTAAACCTGACCGTGAAAATTTTTATGGCAGCAAAAACGATTATGAGCGTATTGACTCAGACATGCTCACTGCAAAACTCGAGTATGACTTATCTGAAAAAACGACTCTCCGCAACATTACACGTTATGGCCAATCATCCATTGACCGTATCCTTACAGGTGTGAATGGGATTACTGCCGTAACGCCTGCAAACCCAAACACATGGACATTAGCCAGATCTCGCCAACGCATTAACCGTGATGACGAAATATTGATCAATCAAACCAGCCTGAATAGCATTTTCGACATTGCCGGTTTCAAGAACTCCTTTACCGGTGGTGTTGAATTCATTTACGAAAGACAGAAGAACAAAGGTTTTGGTACTGCAGCGACTACCACTAGTGGTGTCCCTTTCACTGCCACTCCCAATCCGCCGGCCAATCTATACAACCCGAATGAAAATGACGCACTGGGCAAACCATATGCAAATGGTGCAAATACGGATGGCCGCACTTCGACCATGGCTGTGTATGCATTTGATACCGTAGACTTGAATGATCAATGGCAGGTAAATGGCGGAGTCCGTTTTGAACGTTATGACACCAGAGCCATTGGTGCATCAATACTACCAGGCGGCAATCCTGTACCTGCTGTGACGACTTTAACTCCCTTTAATTTGAGCGATTCCGACAACCTCGCCAGCTACAAAGCCGGCGTATTGTATAAACCAGCCTCTAACGGAAGTGTGTATCTCGCTTACGGGAGTTCATATACACCACCAGCAAGTGCTAACTTTGCACTATCAGGTACAGCTAACAACCAGAACAACGGTGCGTTAGACCCGCAAAAAACCGATAATTACGAGTTGGGTACGAAATGGAATGTGCTAAATAACCAATTGAATGTAACAGCTGCTGTTTTCAGAACCGAGAATGACAAACAAACTTCTTTTGACGACCTGGGTAACCCGGCACAAATGGGTAAAACACGCGTCAGTGGTTATGAATTGGGTACTGTCGGTCAAATAACCGAAAACTGGCAGATCAGTGCCGGATTCACCAAGCTGAACGCTAAGGCACTTGACCAGCAAACCGCCGCAGGCGTGAATACAAATGCAGTACGTTGGGTCCCGGATTACAGTGCCACATTGTGGACGCAATATTCCTTTGATAGTTTAACAATTGGTGGTGGTGCGCGTTATATGGGTGAACAAAAGCGTTTAGTGACGACGAACACAGCAGCTAACGTTAACAACATGCCTGAGATACCTTCTTATACTGTATTCGACGCCATGTTGGCTTATGCCGTAAATCAAAATTTGAATTTGCGTCTGAATGTATATAACTTGTTCGATAAAGAATATATCAACACCATGAACAACAGTGGCGCACGCGTGCAGTTAGGTTTGGCACGCTCTGCAATGGCAACTGCAGAAATTAAGTTCTAAATGCATTAAACTGAACGCCCGTCAGATGTTTCTGGCGGGCTTTTTTATTTGTAGGCGAGAGTGATCATGCTGTTGCATATTCCCGAGATATTTAATCCTTCTCAAGTTGAAACTTTGCGCAACGCTTTACAGAGTGGACCGTGGGTTGATGGTGCTGCGAGTGCCGGACCATTGGCTGCTGAAGCAAAACATAATCTGCAATTTTCTACCGAAGCGGAAGAATATCCATCGCTCGCCAAAACCATCGCTGCAGCATTGGAGCGCCACCCTCTTTTTCTTTCAGCCGCATTGCCGCAGTTCATTCTGCCATTCATGTTCAACCGCTATACCGGTGGTGGCAATTATGGTGACCATATCGACAACGCCATACAGACCGACAGGAATAGCGGGCAACGCTTGCGCACCGACATTTCAGTGACTGTCTTTTTGTCTGATCCTGAGAGCTATGAAGGTGGTGACCTGATCATAGAGGATACATATGGTGCCCACGAAGTGAAACTGCCAGCCGGTGATGCCATTATCTACCCTTCTTCCAGCCTGCACCGGGTAGAACCCGTCACTGCCGGTGAGCGTATTGCGGCTTTTTCATGGGTACAAAGCCTGGTGCCCGACGCTTGGCAACGCAGCATGTTGTTCAACCTGGACATGACATTGATCAAACTGCGCAGCCAGGTTGGCAACTCGGAAGAGATTGTTGCACTAACCGGCCACTACCATAACCTGTTAAGGCAATGGAGCCGCTAATGGTGAAGCCAGCCTTAACCGCGATCCCCCAGGATATCGTTTCTGCGGCTGACTACCAACGGTATGCTCGCGAACATATCCCGGATGCGGCTTGGGCATACCTGCAAGGTGGTGCAGCGGATGAGTTAACACTGACTGCTAATATCAACGCCTGGCCGGACCTGAAATTGTGGCCGCGTGCATTGGCAGAAGTGGCTGGTGGCCACACCCGCTGCCAACTGTTTGGCGAAGAATTAACACACCCTATTATCCTGGCGCCGGTGGCTACCCAACGTTTGTTTCATGACCAGGGAGAACTGGCTACAACCTTGGCAGCCGGGGTGATGGGTGGACTAGCCGTAGTTTCGACACAAGCATCTATCCCATTGGAGGATGTCGCCAGTCATGCACAAGGCCCGTTATGGTTTCAGCTTTACTGGCAGGCAAATCGGCAAGATACCCTGGCACTGGTGAAACGTGCCGAGTCAGCAGGCTATCGCGCACTGGTACTGACAGTAGATGCGCCGGTTTCCGGTGCACGCAACCGCGAACAGCGTGCCGGATTTTCTGTGCCGCCAGCCGTCGCACAATCCAATGTAGCTTCAATCGCACTTCCGGTAATGGCAGACAATGCGAGCCCGGTATTTGACGGCCTGATGACACTGGCGCCGGCATGGGCAGATATCGAATGGCTGACCAGCCAGACGCAGTTGCCGATTTTGCTGAAAGGCATTATGCATCCTGACGATGCCGTAAAAGCTGTCAGTGCCGGGGCGTCAGGGATCATTGTATCCAACCATGGCGGGCGGGTACTGGACACAGCACCAGCCACGCTGTGGGCACTGCCGGGTATTATTTCAGCCACGCATGGCGCGATACCAGTGATTATTGATGGCGGCATACGGCGAGGAACCGACATTCTCAAGGCGCGTGCACTCGGTGCCACTGCGGTCATGATAGGCCGGCCATATATTCATGCGCTGGCTACGGCAGGCGCACTGGGTGTGGCACACTTGATCCGTCTATTACGTGAAGAGCTTGAAATTGCCATGGCATTGACGGGTTGCCGGACATGGGATGATAATCATGCGGGCGTATTGGCGAACAAATCTCTTTAAAGCACGGATTCCAGCCACTTCACCCTCACATCTTCACAGCTGGCACATCCGATACAAAAAGATACATTGCAGCACTACTCCTGACTGGCAAGCTTTATGCCGCCTCTGCTATAATGAGACTAGTTCTCATTTCCGCTGAAGCGGACAGAATATTCAATAAAAATTCTCGCTGAGAATGACATCTTATCTACTAGCCAGACATGCAAATACAACTAAATTCTAACCGGGCATTCTGGCTTAAACATCTTTACCGCTGGCACTGGATCAGCTCGGCCGCCTGCCTGGTGGGCATGCTGCTGTTTGCATTCACCGGCATTACACTCAACAACGCCAACCATATCGAGTCTTTACCGGCAGTGTCTAAGAGAACAGCCACAGTGCCCGCGCCGCTGTTAAAGCAAATTCAAACCGACCCGGCCGATGACAAGGCCGCTTTGCCCAAGGCGACTGCCGACTGGGTAGGCAATGCCATTGGTGTCGAACTTGCCAATCAACCCGGCGAGTGGTCCGAGGCAGAAGTGTATGTATCGCTACCCAGGCCAGGCGGGGATGCCTGGCTGGTGATAGACCGCGAGAGCGGCGAAGTGAACTACGAGCTGACCGACCGCGGCTGGGTTTCATATATTAACGATCTGCACAAAGGCCGGAACACAGGTGTTGCCTGGAGCTGGTTCCTGGATATTTTTTCAGTGGCTGCACTGGTATTTTCCATCACAGGCCTGTTCATGTTGAGCATGCACGCCGGAAACCGGCCATCCACATGGCCGCTGGTTGGCCTGGGCGTCGTTATTCCGCTAGTGCTGGTTATTTTATTCATTCATTAAATTATTAGGAGTGTTCGTCAATGCGTAAATGGGTTCCTGCGCTTATCCCCACACTGATTGCTGGCTTGTTTGCCAACCATTCAACGGCTGGAGAAATCAACATTAAAGTGGCGATTCCTCAAATCAATACTGCTGAATATCATCGCCCTTACGTGGCCGTGTGGATTGAAAAACCGGACCAGAGCGTGCAGAAAAACCTGGCCGCCTGGTATAGCCAGAAGAAGGCTGCCAATGGTGACGAAGGCAACAAATGGCTGAAGGATCTGCGTCAATGGTGGCGTAAAAGCGGCCGTGAGCAATCGCTGCCGATTGATGGCGTATCCGGCGCGACCCGCCCGGTTGGCGAACAATCACTAAGCTTTACTGAAGGCAAAGAGCCGCTGGGCACCTTGCCGGCCGGCCAATACAATATTGCCGTGGAAGCTGCGCGCGAAAAAGGCGGCCGCGAAATTATCCGTGTCCCTTTCAACTGGCCGGTGAAAAACGCTGAACAAGCCAAAGTTACCGGGCAGCATGAGCTGGGCGACATTACTGTCGATCTGAAACCCTGATTCTAAGAATAATCCTGAGGAATACACAGATGAAAAAAATTGTTGCTTTGCTTTCTTTGGCACTCGTCATGACAGCCTCGACAGTGCAGGCACATGGCTTCTGGATTTTGCCATCCAGCACCGTACTGTCCGCATCGCAGTTCGTCACGTTTGATGCCGCCGTTTCCAATGACCCGTTTCAAATCAACCATCGCCCGCTGGCGATTGACGGGCTTGCCATTCTTGCACCCGATGGCAGCCAGGTTACGCCGGTGAATACCCTCAAGGGTGAATTGCGCACGGTGTTTGATGCGAAGTTTGATAAAAAAGGCACCTATCGCGTCGAACTGGTCCGCTCCGGGTTCCGCGCTAACTGGAAAGATAGCGAAAACAAGCCTAAACGCTTCATGGGCACGGCTGAAGCATTGGCTAAAGAAGTACCCGCCGATGCGAAAGACCTGCAAGTCTCGGAAACTGAAAGCCGCCTGGAAAACTATATCACCGTAGGCAAACCGTCAGCGCTCACGCCTAGCAACAAAGGTCTGGAATTAGTGGTAGGCAGTCATCCTAACGATGTCGTCTCGGGCGAACCGGTAGAGCTAACATTCCTGGTAGACGGTAAACCGACTGCCGATGTAGAGGTGGCTATCGTGCGTGGACAAACCCAGTACAGGAACAATCCTGAAGAGAAGAACTTCAAGACCGATAAAAACGGCAAGATAAAAGTATCGTTTGACCAGGCCGGCATGTACTGGCTGGATGCTGACTTTAAAGACAACCATGTTTCAAACAAACTGGCGAAAGAGCGTGCATTGTCGTATGTGCTGACGCTGGAAGTATTGCCGCAATAAGTCATGCCCACCAAGTAATGCAACGTGTCCTGATCCCACAACATTTAGCAACATTGCCTCAAGCATTACCGGTTGGGGAGCAGTTCACACTCAGCGGACAGACTATGGGAACGACCTGGACTGTCCGCTATATTCACTCGCAGCAGCATTCACAGCATGCTATACACGCCTTGATACAGGATGAGCTGGATCTGGTTATCAGACAGATGAGTACCTGGCAGCAGGGCTCAAACATCAGCCTGTTCAACCAGGCAGAAGCCGATACCTGGCACCCGCTCCCTGACCCTTTCTTTACTGTGATCGATTGCGCGCTGAAAATAGCGGCTGATACCAATGGCGCATTTGACCCCACCATAGGTCCGCTGGTTAACTTATGGGGGTTTGGTCCACAGGGTGAGCGCAGCGCTCCTCCGCAAGCAGATGAAATCAGCAGATTAAAAGCCAGCTGTGGCTGGCAGCGCCTGCAACTGGATACGCATAGTAGACAGTTGCGGCAACCTGGCAATGCCTATATAGATTTTTCTGGGATTGCCAAAGGCTATGGCGTAGACAGGGTTTCGCAAGCGTTACAACGCGCCAGGATAGAGAATTACCTGATAGAAGTAGGTGGCGAGTTATATGGCGCGGGGATCAAGCCGGATGGCCAGCCGTGGTGGATAGCACTTGAATTACCTCCTGCAATTGCATCGGCTGCCACCGAATCAATTGCCGCTTTATGTGGCGTGGCGGTTGCGACCTCCGGTGACTACCGACGCTATTTCGAGCATGACAATCAACATTATGCGCACACCATAGACCCCCGCACCGGTTACCCGATTGACCGCTATAACAACGCACTGGTATCTGTCACTGTCATTCATGAAGAATGCATGCAGGCCGATGCTTTAGCCACTGCCCTCATTGTCATGGGAGTGCGGGCTGCGCTTGATTATGCGCAAAAACACCACATTGCCACGCTATTGATAGAGCAAACATCCGATGGTGTCAAAGAACACTTATCTCCTGAATTAATGGCAATGCTGGAATGAAATACTTGCCCTTCGCATTATGTGCTCTGTTTAACCCAGTCATTGCTTTTGCATCGGACTTTGAACGTGGTTATACCGCCAAAGCAACTGGCGTTATTTTGCTGTACCTGATTTTCTGTGGATGGATCATCTGGAGGCACAGGAAAAAGACCGCACTCAATCGTCAGGCAGACCAGGCTGATAGCAGCCTGCGCAATTCCCATAGCATTTTGGTGGCTTATGCCAGCCAGACAGGTAACGCCGAATTGATCGCCAGGAAAACGGCAGAATCACTTAAGACCACTGCATTATCATTAGAAACATTGCCGTTATCAGCGATTGATGCCACCACGCTGCAAGATTTTAGCCGGATATTATTCGTTGTCAGCACCACCGGGGAAGGTGATGCACCTGACAATGCCGCTGACTTCCAGCAAAACCTGATGCAGAGCAATATCAATTTGTCTCATCTCCAATACGGGATACTGGCTTTAGGCGATTCAAGCTATACATTTTTTTGCGGCTTCGGTCATGCACTGGATGCCTGGTTACAAAGTACACATGCGCTGCCCTTATTCGATTTGGTAGCAGTAGACCACCTGGACGATGGCGCCCTCAGGCACTGGCAATACCAGCTTGGGCTGCTGGCGCATAATACAGAAATGCCGGATTGGGAAACGCCGGTTTACCAGCCATGGACACTTGTTGCACGTTCACAGCTGAATCAGGGCAGCGCAGGTGCTCCGGTCTTTCATTTAAAACTCGCTAGTCAAAAGAAAAACATGCAATGGCAAGCGGGTGACATTGCCGAAATAGGCCCGCGCAATTCGCAACAAGCTGTGACCCAGTTTCTAACCCGGCTTGCGCTCGATAGCACTTTAGCGGTGAGTGCCGGAGCGACCACGCTTGCAGACGCCTTACTGGAAAAACTGCTACCTCATGACGAAGCCAGCTGGAAAGCCTTGTCCGGCCTGGATGCAGAAGCAATCTTGCGCACGCTGAAAAACCTGCCGCACCGCGAGTATTCAATTGCCTCTATCCCGCAGGATCAGCATCTTGAATTACTGATCCGCCAAACACACTATGCCGACGGCAGGCCAGGCATAGGTTCCGGCTGGTTAACGCAGCATGCAGCAGTCGGTGGTGACATTGCATTACGTATCCGGGAAAACACTGCATTCCACCTACCAACGCACAACATCCCGTTAATCCTGATTGGCAATGGCACCGGGATTGCAGGTTTAAGAGCGCACCTGAAAGCCCGTATTACCAGCGGTCATCTGCAGAATATGCTGATTTTTGGTGAACGAAATGCCGGACATGATTTTTATTTCAAGGATGAATTACATACCTGGCTTGAGCAAGGTTCGCTCACTAAGCTGGCCACTGCATTTTCACGCGACCAGGCAGAAAAAACCTATGTCCAGGATGTCGTCAGATCACTGGCAGGAGAGATTAAAAACTGGGTGCAGAATGGTGCCGCTATTTATGTGTGCGGAAGCGCCACTGGCATGGCGCCTGCCGTACATAACCAGTTACTGGAGATTCTTGGCGAGCTTACAGTTGCCAACTTGACAGCATCAGGACGCTACCGTCGCGACGTATATTAAACACGCATCCCCAGCTTGTTGGGTGACCCTGCCGGCAGCTTGCCATTTTGTACGATCACCTCAGACACTTTGCGTGCCTTGCGCTTTTTCAGCCACAAGTACACACCGGTCACCGAAAGCATCGCTACCACCACGCCCATAACAGAAATCAGGACACGGCCTGGTATAGCTAAAATACGGCCTGAGTGTAATGGAAACTGGGCCTGAACAATGACGTCTCCCGCCGTGCCTTCCCAAGGAATGCGTTTGTTAACGTAATGACCATCCAGCCCATCGTAATACAGCCTTTTATGCCCAGCACCGGCGACGCCATGATCGGCATCCGGGTAGTAAAAATCCACATTAAACAGCTGGTAAGCCGCACTGTAGGAAATTCGACCGGCAGGCTCTGGCCAACCCTGAGCCCTGGCGTCTTTGATTGCCAATGCCAGGACCTGTTCAAAATCAACTTTTGGTGGCTGTTGTTGTGCCGGTGGTAAACGCGGGCGCAAATCAAACGGCGCAGGCGTTAACGTGAATGCAGCATTCATCACCGGCATAAACACTTCGCGGCGCAGATTTAATGCCAGTGCAGAGAATGCCAGAATAATTAATAGAATCCATGTCCATAAGCCAAATGCTCTATGCATATCGAAATAGCGTTTATGGGTACTACCGTTCCATCGCATTTTCCAGGCAGGCCACCATCGCTGCCAGAAAGAAGCCTGATTCGCAGAATGCGTCGCTTGCGCTTTATGCAGGCGCGTTTGCGGTTTTCTGCCGGATTTAGGCAATGTCAGGTATAAGCCGACAAAACTATCTATCAGCCAAATGATCGCCACCCCGCCCATCAGCCAGATACCCCAGCGGTCTATTCCCCACACTTCAGGCAGGTGCAAACTGTAATGCAGTTTGTATAGGAAGGAAATCACATTGGTTCGGTCTACCGGCCACACGGCACCCCACTCACGCTTACCTAATTCCTGACCGGTGACCGGGTCAACAAACACCTGATTAAATTTGACAGGTTCCAGCCCATCAGGCGGGTTTGGCAATGGCCTTACGCCAATAGACAGCGTATGCCCTTCTTCCACCGTCAATGGGATAGAACTTACTTGTATTTGCCGATAGCGCTCTGCAACTTGTTTGGCCAACACCAAACTGGATTGATGCAAGCCGTTAGACTTGCTATGCATCCATACCGGGTTTAGCAACTCATCAAGTTCGTGATCCCAAGAGATGATGGCACCAGTGAGGCCGGTGATTAATAGAAATAAAGCACTGGCAAGACCCAGCCAACGATGGCAGAGCAATAGTGTTTTTCGCCATGAGCCTGTGTCAGGCTTAGATAAACGCATACACTTCCAAAAGAATATGATAAAGGTGCAGCTGCAACTTCCGTTAAAAGAAGTTTATTTATTCTCGAACAACTAAAAGGAAAAAAGCTGCTGAATAAATCAGCAGCCTCAATATGAATAGATTTATTTCTTACCAAAGGTAACTTAGCTGCGCATCCACCGTACGTGAAGTGCCGTAGTAACAATAGAAATCACACGCGCTGAGGTACTCTTTATTAAACAGGTTGGTCGCATTCACTTGCAAGCTCCAGTGTTGTGAAACTGGATAGCTCGCCATGGCATCCACAAGCGTATAAGAGGCTACTTTCAATCCAGGGTAATTCGCCTCATCCTCTGTACTGCCGTTGTAACGTACGCCAAGTGTGAATTTCAAGCCATTCAATATTTCACTATTCGTATGTTTATAGCTGATGCGAACTGCAGCCTGGTTATCAGGAATCAGGGGCGCTCTAACAGTTCTCGTAGTGTTTAAATCCTGCTCTGCGTTGTTACGTGTATAGCTAAGTCTTGCAGAAACATTGTCAGCGATGCGCATGTCAGACTGTAACTCAATACCTTTATTACGTCTCTCACCAGCTTGTGTCTGAATATTGGATGCATTTGAAATCAAAGCATTTTTTTCTGTTAAATCAAATACTGCTAAATTGAAGCTTGCTCTCATCCATGTAGGTTCATATTTCAAACCAACTTCCAATTGCTCACCTTCGAATGGTTTATAACCTCTGCCAGCGGCATCTGCACCTAACAAAGGATTAAACGATGTTGAGTGACTTACATATGGTGACAGACCAAGAGAAGTACGTAACATAATACTGGCGTTGTGAGTATTTTTATTTCCATTCGCAGAGTTAGCAGCTGTACCAATAAATGAACGACTATCATAATTGTCGTTACGCAGGCCTAGGTTGATTAAAACAGTGTCATTCCAATCAAATTTATTAAATATGTAAGTACCCTGTTGTTTTAAGCTGAGCTCATAAGGACTGCCTGTGACAGTGAAAGGTGCGCCATATACTGGTTCAAACAAATCGATCTGAGGCACGCCACCAAATCCATTATTTTGTGCGTCAGCTTTGCTGCGTTTGTAATCAATACCAAGCAGAACAGTATCTTTAATATCCCCAAACTCGAATGTTTTACTTAATCGATTATCGATGCTATGTACTTTGGATTGACCATTAAGATATGAATAACCACGATTGGCTAGCCTATCATTGTTAGAGCCAAAGGCAAATACACCCAAGAAATCATGATCCATCTTGCCATATCGATAGTTTTGCGTGAATCTGAACTGTTGCCCAAAGTCATGGCTGAATTCATAACCTATCGAATATTGCTTACGGTCAAAATAGTCGCGACCTGGCTCGCCGAGGTTTGTGTCATAGCCTATTTTTCCATATTGTGTAGCAATAAGAGAACCATATCCAGGCATAAAACCGTTGGTTGGCGTACCCTTTTTCTTAAGCAAACTAGCTAAAATTGTGAGGCTGGTCCGATCATTGATATCCCAAGTAAGACTAGGAGCAAAATAGAATTGCTCCATACCAGTATAGTCAATTGGATAATCCATTTTCGAATATAAACCAACCAAACGATAACTAACGGAATCGTTAATAACTCCGTTGTAATCACCACTGACTGTTCTTCTATCAAAGTTACCAACGCTGACGTTTAACTCACCAGCTACATCCTTCATTGGACGCTTGGAAACCAGGTTAATAGTACCGCCTGCGTCAGTAGCTCCATAGTTAAATGAATTGGCACCTTTGAGAACTTCTACTTTTTCCAATCCGTAAATTTCTTGTTCCCAAATAAAGAAACCATTATTCGAAAGAGATGTACCATCTAATGTAGTATTGGCATCGAAACCCCTGACCTTAAACCAATTTGTTTTATTGTCAGCACCGAATTGTTTTGATAAGACACCAGCTTCATAGCCTAATAAATCATCTAACTTTTTATTAGCACCAATATTTTTAATATCTTGCTCATTAATAATTGAGACCGATTGTGCTGAAGATTTGAAGTTATCTCCAGACTTATCTGCAGAACCAACTACTGCAATTTCTTGCAGGGTTACCGTCTTTTCTTTTTCGGACTGCTTCTCTTCTGCAAACGCTTGAGTGGCTGCACATGCAAGCATCACGGCAATCACGGTTTTTTTAGGCATTAGATGCATTCTGTAGCCATTTTTATTCATAACGGTCATTCAAACTTTCATCAATCAAAAAGGTATCAATAGAAAAAGGCTACTGAGAATCAGCAGCCTTCTTTTTAGTTTTGGCTAACAATCCGATGAATGATAATAATTATCATTTGTTCTAGCAATGACTTTTACTCAAAATCACTTATCTCGATAACTAATGTTGTATAAATCCAACTTAATAAATTAACTAGTATTGCCAGGTAACCGTCGCCAACGCACTTGCGGGAGGGGCATAAAAAGCTTGCGCACCTTCTGCATACCTCAAGCTCGACAGGTATTTCTCATTTGTCACATTATACAAATTGAAGGCTGCATTCCAATGTTTATCGATTTGATAATTTGCCATCAAATTCAGCACTGCGTAGCTATCTTGTCTGTAGCGAATCTCGTCGCCGCCCAGCTCAATATCTACATAAGTTTCGCTCTGCCAATTCACGCTTGCACCAACCTTCAGCTTTTCAATTGACGGAACTTTATAAACAGTCGTCAAATGCACAAGGCTTCTAGGGATAAATGTGTTCACATTTTGCCCCTGATTATCCTTGACACGCATTAAACGCGTATAGCCTGCACTCAGGCTCCAGCCTTCACTGATTTCACCCGAGACATCAAACTCAAAACCTTTAGTGGTGGCTTGTATACCCTTGTAAACGTCTACTAGAGCACCTCCAGGCCCAAGAGGTACCCTGTCAAGAAACTGTGGCTGATTTTCCTGCTCGGTTTTAAACAATGCAAATGAACTGTTTAGCAGTTTATTAAACCACTCACTTTTAATACCGATTTCAGAATTCTTACCCTCTAATGGTGCCAATATTTTACCGCCAGCCCCTTTTTCCACTTGAGGCTTATAAATCTCACTGTAGCTCGTATACAGCGAGTGCGTCTCATTGAAATCATATACAGCGCCAATGTATGGTGTGAACTTGTGATTATCTTTGGCATCCTGATCGACACCATAACTAACACCGGTTAACTTGTAACTTAGCAAACTCCCACCCAGGGTAATTTTTAGGTTATCTGCCGGGTTGAGTTTGGCAGCGGCATAAATATTGGCCGTTGTGCTTTTGTAATCTGAGCTTGTGCTTTTGGCACCAAATGTAGGCAGTGGAAAATTACCTATGTCATCAAAGCTACTGGTGATGATATTGCCAAGAGTGCTGCCATCGCGTGAGTATTCCTTCATGTAGGATTTACTCAACGTTGCGCCTACTACCACCTCATGCTTACGGCCTGCAAATTCAAATGGGCCATTCGCATAAACATCGGCAACGTGGTCTTTAGTCACGAAGTCATACACGTATGGATAACTGGTATAGGTAATCAACCCAGTAGTACGGTCTTCTATACCATCAATATAATGATGCCGCCCCTTCGAACTAACGTCTTTATGGGTTAACTGCCCTTTCAGCCTCCATTCATTATCAAAATAATGTGTCAATTCGACAAAACTGATATTGGTATCCACATTCCTGTTACTCCAGCTAGGTGCGGTTGAAGCTGAAACATTGTAATCGCGCTTACTCCCATCAGAGTAAAGTAAGGGCAAACTACCGAAACCGCTGCCGCTGGCATTATTCTGATTATAAGTGTGTCCAATTGCCAAATTGGTGCTGTCGGTTAAATCTGCTTCAACAACCCCATATACAGCATTTCTTTCCATGCTGTAGCGATCAATATAAGAGTTTTTGTTTTGATTGGCCACCACCAAGCGGCCACGTACACTACCATCACCATTTAGTGCACCATAGACATCTGCATCCAGGCGACGATTGTCCCATGAACCTAAAGATGCATTTGCTTTTGCCTGGAATTCCCTGGTCGGACGTTTGCGAATGAAGTTTATCGTGGCAGAAGGATTACCTGGACCTGTTAACAAGCCATTGGCACCGCGCAACACTTCTATCCGGTCATAAGTTGCCACATCCAGATCACCATAATTCGTACCACTAAAGCTAATAGGCGTGCTTAAGCCATCAACTTGAAAATTAGTAATCATAAACCCACGAGCAGTATATTCAGTGCGGTCTGTCTCAAATTGCTCCACTCTGATACCTGTCGCATAAGACAAAGCATCATTGACACTGAACACACGAAAATCATCCAAAAGCTCACGAGTGATCACCGAGATAGACTGTGGCGTCTCCCGAATACTGGTATTTAAACGGGTGGCTGTTGAAGTAGACTTTACCGTATATGATTTTGTTTTTTCTGAAGGTTGATCTATTTCGGCCTTGGAAGTCACTTTAACCTCAGGTAAAGAATCGACCTTTTCGTTATTGACCTGCTCTTCTGCAAGTGTCGACACTGGTGGAAACGCTAACATTAAGGCTAGTGAAATCGCATTGATACGATGAGAGTGCATAAAGGCTCCGATAAACATGTTTGCTGATACTTGGAGTGAAGCTCCATGGTGAGCAAATCTTGAAAGGTTGAGAATGATAACAATTATCATTCAATGACTCAAGAAGGTATTTAAAGGTGCCTGCTGAAGACTAAGCTACTGGATTAAAATGAGGCTGTTAGCTCAAAATGATTTTTGTGCTTTACTGGGCGCGACGATGACTTCACCACTGTCACTGACAGCGCTGATCAAGCTGACATCGTAAAGGGCTTCTAACAATGGAATCGTCATCTGCTGGCTTATATAGTCCCCCGTCAAAGAACCATTCTTGATAAATATCAAACGGTCAAAGCCCTGCAATGCCTGGTTGATATCATGCAGGATTGCCAGAATGGCGTGGCTTCGCTGTGCGGCAAAGGTATAGATGGCATCCATTAAGCTGAATTGCAGCCCGGGATCCAGTGCCGCGAGTGGTTCATCTACCAGCAACAGGCCTTTTTCAACATCCCACAGCTGCGCAAACACCCTTGCCATCTGCACACGTGCTTTTTCTCCACCGGATAAGGTATCAAAGCGGCGTTCTAATAAATGTCCGGCACATGCGAGTTCCGCTGCCTGGCGCACAATGCTCCTGATGTCAGGATCATAAGCTCTGACAACGCGACCCAGTCCGATGACCAGTTCCACGGGTAACCCGAAAGCGACTTCGTGGGATTGCGGCAAAATGGCGCGGCGGCGGCTCAAATCAGCCAGCGACCATTCTTTGAGGTGAAGTTGACAAAATGTGGCCTGACCACCGGCGGGTGTTAATTCACGGGCCAGCAATTTAAGTAGGGTCGATTTGCCTGCGCCACTGGGGCCCAGTACCGCAATGCGCTCACCTGCTTGAACCGATAAGGTAAAGGGCCCGAAAGTACGCTTGCCCAGATCGATAGTGACATTGTGCAGTGCAAGCAAAGGCTCTTGATTCGTTGCAAGATACATGAATTACCTTCCCTTCCGGATACCGGCCAGCAACACCAGGAAAAACGGCGCACCAAGCAAGGCGGTGAAGATACCCACCGGAATTTCGGCTGGAATGGCCACGGTACGCGCAGCGGTATCTGCCACCAGAAGAATAATGGCACCGACCAGCATGGACAATGGCGCAAGACGCCGCTGATCAGGCCCTATCACCAGCCGTACAATATGGGGAGCCACGAGGCCGATAAAGCCTATCATGCCGCACCAGGCGACGGCAAAGCCACACAATAAAGCGACCAGTGTAATGACCCGCGCACGCAGATGACGTACATTGACGCCTACATGTGCTGCGGTCGCTTCGCCCAATGCCAGGGCATTCATCTCGTTCACCAGGCGGCGTACATACCAGATGGCGGCTAACAGCAATGCCAGTAATGCCAGCAGTAAGGGCCAGCTGGCGCCAGCCAGTGAACCTAAGGTCCAGAAGGTCAGGCTTCGTAGTTGTTCATCGGTCGCTAGGTAAGTACATAAGCCGATCACCGCCGTAGCCAGGGCATTCAGCGCAATACCTGTTAGTAACAGCCCGGCTATTGAATCAGCCGTTAACCAGCGTGCGATAGTATCTAAAAGAAAACACACACCGATCGCGCCGGCAAAAGCCGTGACCGGTAGTATCCAGTAGCGGAGTGAAATGGGGATATGGATATCACTGTTGGCTAATAACACAATGGTCAAAGCCGCAGCGCAAGCCGCACCGCTGGTGACGCCCAGCAAACCAGGGTCAGCCAGAGGATTACGGAATAAACCTTGAGTCAGCGCACCAGAAAGCCCCAATGCAGCCCCTATCAGTGCAGCAAAGAGGATACGCGGCAGGCGCAGATTCCACAGCACATAGGCGCCGCCGGTCAGCGGCTGGTCATCGCCTGCTTGAAGCAGTGCCAGCCAGTCGGCAGGCATTACATTCACTGCACCCGCCCATGCTGCTACCCAGATACAGGTAATCAGGGCCACCCATAAAAACAAAGCTGGCCGATGCATCAGGCCAGCTGTTAAACGTGATGCAAACGGCATCACGTTGGTTGAGGCACTCATCCGTTCATCGCTTTCAGCAGTGCGTTATCCAGTGCTGCGACGGCCTGCGGCAGGCGCGGACCAAACCCCAGCATAAACATGGCCTCTAGCGAAGCAATTCGGCGCTTTTGCCCGGCGGGCGTTTGCGCCAGGCCAGGCAGTTTCAACGCACCATCAATGCCGCCGACCACTTCCAGCCCTTGATCGGTAAACAATACGATATCCGGTTGCGCAGCGATCACGGATTCAGGCGTCAATGGCTTAAAACCATTAAATCCCTGTACCGCATTTTGTGCGCCTACATAATGCATCATCGCTTCAGCACTACTGCCTTTGCCGCCGACCATGATCTGGCTTGGGCTATGCGACAACACAAATAGCACGCGCGGAGTTGGCGTCTTGCGCACAATAATCGGCTCGCGCACTTTCTGCCAGTCCGCTTTCATTTTTTCCACCAGCTGGCTGGCTTGTGCGGGGCGGTCTATCAAGGTGCCGATGCGGGTAACCCGATCCAGCACACCTTCAAATTTATCATTGGCTGGTAACACGGTGACCGGCACACCCGCGGCATTGATTTGCCTTAAAACAGCTGGCGGCCCTGCATCTTCAGTCGCCAGCACATGGTTGGGCGCCAGTGCCAGTATGCCTTCACTTGATAACGTTCTGGCATAACCAACGCTAGGCAGTTTTGTCGCGGCTTCAGGGTAAAGCGAGGTGGTATCCACGCCGACCAATTCATTCTGCGCACCCAGCGCATAAATGATCTCGGTCAGGCCACCCCCGATACTGACAATGCGTCTTGCCATTTTTTTCTGGCTCTCAGCGGCCCAGACCAAAGTCTGTGGCAGGCAGGTGGCAGCGGCCAGCGCCCCCATTTGCAGGAGAAATTTACGTCGAGCCGATCTAGATGACGATGGTGATGATTCTAAATCATGCATAGGGTTGTTTAATTCAGACATGGTTCATGATCCTCGAGCAGCGTTTCTACCAGTGCACGCCACTCGGCAAGTTCAGGCTTACCAGGTTTGCGCTCACCGAAGAACATGGCAATCACATTGCCATCAGCGTCAAACAGTTCCAGCGCAGTGACCAGGCCATCTACGGTTGGTTTGCGTACGACCCAGGCACTCGCAATATGGTCTTCACGCAAATGCAGGTTAAAGCCCGGGTCCAGCACATTCAGCCAGGGACCCATCACCGCCACTTTTTTAACAATACCGGAATGAATCTGCACCATGCCAGGGTTAGCGACAAAGATCATCAGGGCAACGCCTTCATTGGCCGCAGCTTCCAGCACCTTGCGTGCGCTTTGCTGGTTTACCTGCTGCACATACTGCTTTTCGGCAAGCCGCATGCTTTGCAGCCGCGAAACGCCGTACTGCTTAAGTAAACCAAAAAAGTCGTGCGTGTCTTGCAGAGCGCGCCATGCAGCTTGAAATCCTGTTACATCGATTTCGCTATCAGCTTTATCTACTGGCAGAGGCGGAGCAGGCTCGGTGGTAATACCGGGTTCCTGGTTCTCATCGGCAAAGTGTTTGACAAAGGTTTTATAAGCCTCTACATCGCTTTGCGGTTTAAGAAACGCCTTGTGAATGGCAGTGCCTTGCGCGTCAAAAAACTGCAGACTTTGCTGAACACCATTATCGACCATCTCAGACACCGCAAATCCATGCGCCCAATGGCTGTAAAACGCACGCAAATCAATATCACCGCCGAGCACCAGCCCGACGTGCCCGGTGTCGCTTACATTTTTGTAAACACCGGTTTTTTCATGCACACATGAAATATTGCGCGTCAGGGCCATCACTTCGCCGAGCGGCTCAAGCGACTTGATCAATGTTGGCCAGTCAGTTTGCAGCTGGGTGGCTTTGAGTAACGAAGCCTCTTCTTGTAGGCCGGCATGGGCAGCTATCAGCGCACCTTCGGATATTTGTAATTTTTCAGCAATATCGCGATGCCGTTTCCCGGCCTGGCGTTCTATGCCAAATTGCTCACGTATGGTGGCGAGGCTTTTACTCATTGGAAAATCAATCACCGTTATGCCAGTTCATCCAGTTTTTGTTGCGCAGTTGCGTCTGGCGCTGCATGGCCCTGGTCATTGCGATGGGTAATCTGTAATAAATCCTGGCCATTCAGGTGGTAGGCCTTTGCGAAACCGGCCACATAACTGCCGTGCGTAGGGGTTAATTCCACCATATGGAAATCGGTCAGCTTACCAATCGCATCCATAAAATTGCCAAATTTTTCATAGAAAAGCGCCATCACCTCATCAAATCTGGCTGAACTACGCTCAACTTCCTGCGCAGTGCATTTGAATACCAGGCGTTTTCTGGCAAACAGGTGACCGGCGTCTTTTTCACTCTCAACAAACATCGCGGAACACAGGCCGGTTTCGCGCAAGTTGGCACAATGCGTCGCCAATTCGCTCACATAGATATAAAACCTGTTATCACATTCAACATAAGCAGCATAACTAGCCTCAGGTACACCCTGCGCATTGACAGTCGCCAGCTGCACCGTTTTAAAAAGACCTTTGAACGCAATGGCTTCTTCGCCCACTGATTGAAGTTTTTCCTGATCGGTCATCTTATTTCCTTAAAATACATTAATTACAGAGGCATCGATGTGGTGACAAAGGCTGCGGGAGTAATGGTTAAGCACAATAGTCATGCGCGCTTTGATTCAGATTATTTATGTTGCACTAAAGCCCTAAAATCTGACAGACGAGCTGTTGCTAACGATGGGCAGTAATAAATTCTGACAAAGCCTATTCTACATGAGAAGCATTCCCATTTTCAAGTAGCTCGCATTAAACAGGGACTGTCTTTGCCATAGTTAACATGCAGTATGCGCCAAAAAATGCAGGAACCATAGACGCAGACGATCGTGAAAATACCTATCACATATGTCACTGGAACTGTTCCAGACAATATGAAGCTATACAATCCAAGACAAGTGGCATAAAAAAACTCCGCTACCTAGACGGTAGCGGAGTTTTCTAATACTGGCTTTTGATTAACTAAATAACAGCTTAGATCAATTTCAGCGTGCCCTTCATCAAGGCAGCATGCCCAGGGAATGAACAGAAGAATACATAGTTACCAGCAGCATCCAGCTGGGACGGTGCGAAAGAAGTACTTGCAGTCTCACCACCACCGATGACAGTCGTTGCGGCCACAACGCGCGGATCCTGCGGTTTCACATAGGATTGCGCTGCACCTGCTTTACTGCCATCCTGCAACACGCCTTGCTCATCCGCTTGCTTGCTCACAACCAGGTTATGACCCATGATAGTTTTTTTCATGGCGCCTGCATGCTTGAGGTTAATCGTGAATGATTTACAGGCTTTTGGCACAGCAATTTCTTTCACGCTGAATGTCATCTGGTCTGTGGCATCTACACTCACATCACATTTATCAGCCGCTTGCGCAGGTTGTTGCAGCAAACAGATTGCGCTACCGGCTACAGCTAGTAATTGTTGCCATTGTGTACGTTTCAAATTCATGCTTTCTCCGTTTCATCCATAACAAAAAATTTAGCTGGCTACTGAAGTTTTCACTCTTTGGCTGGCTGGGCTTTAAAACTGCCTCAAGAAAACTTAGTTCAGGCAATATTAACTTTTTCAGCCTTTCGCGCATTCGCGCGCGGCTTTATCCAATAGTAATAAGCGGCTATCACTATCGGTAACGCTACTGCAGCATCAGACATCAACTCGCGTGTATCGTCCACTAGCAAGGCGGTCAGCAAACCGGTGAAAGACACTATCGCAATCACCGTTGGCCATAAAAAAATTTTTGTTAATGACTTATTCCGCATGAATACACACTCTATCTGGATATTTTGCTTGCTGGCATTGATTGATCAAACCGATTATGAGATAGCTTTATGCAATATCGGGCGCGCACTTGTCACTGGAAGGTATTGACGCCGTTTTTTCCACCAAAGTTTCAAGCCGGTCCATAAAACGATAATGCTCAGCACGTCTAACACAGCCCAAATCCACTTCAGGCTCATGCCGCCGTAATCACCAAAATGCAACGGTTGCGAAACCAGTAATGCGACCAGGTACCATGGCAGAGGGCGGCTGTCGGTTAAGGTAGCGTTTTGTGCATCGATCAATACCGGTTTAAACAAGCGCTTGGTAAGCGGGCTGTCGCCACGCATAAAAATGCCATAATGGTGCTGGCTGGTGTAAGCCGTCCCTGGGAAGGCAATAAACCCTAATTGCATGGCTGGTTCAGCTTTCTGGGCAACCTCAAGCGACTGCTGTAGCGAAGCGAATTGTGTTGGCGGCGGCAAGTTTTTATAAGGCGCAATCATTTGCGACATCTGGTCAAATTGCCAGTATTTCACCAGCAGGTCTGACCAGGCATTGATGACGCCCGTGGCGCCCACCACCAGAAACCAGCTCAGGGTGACGATACCGAGCATATTATGGATATCCAGCCGCTTGAGTTTTTCACCACGCTGGTGGCGGACCTCACCGAACGCCAGCTTGCGCATGAACGGTGCATAAAGGACTATGCCTGAGATAATCGCAATCACCAGCAGAAAGCCCATCAATCCTAAAAACAGCATGCCTGGCAAACCTGCAAACAGATCGACATGCAATTTGAAGACGATATACATAAAGCCTTCTTCTGCTGGTGGTTCGCCCAGTACTTTTGCCGTACGGGCATCCATCACTACGTATTTAAAACCACTGGTGGCATCTGTGGTTTTGGCCATGCTGATGGTCCACTGCAATGGCTCATCATCATCGCGGTACATGTACAAAGGCACAAATCCGGGATTCTGTTTTTTTGCTGTCGCCAGCAGGCTGTCCATACTCGCCATAGCCCCGTTGTGCTGGATATCCGGGGTGGCTATATGATCGCCCAGCCAGTCATGGATTTCATGGCTGAAAATCAGCGGCAGGCCGGTCAGGCACAGCAATAACATAAAGACTGTACAAACCAGGCTGGACCATTTATGGATCCAGGCCCATCGACGGATAGATTGCTGTGTCATAGTCAACGGCTTGAAATTCTATTTACTGCTGTGGCTGGCTGACAAAACCAACTTTTTTCATACCCGCTGTCTGCGCTTGTGCCAGTACTTCAGCCAGCACCTGGTAACGGGTATTTTTATCGGCACGTATCTGCAACTCAGGCTGCTCTTTTTTCACGCTTTCGTCTTTCATGCGCGTTACCAGTGTTGCCTGATCAATTTCCGTATCGTTCCAGAACATCTTGCCATCGCCATCCACTGCAAGGTCTATCACTTCCGGCTTTTCTTCAAGCGGCTGTGAAGTCGCCTGCGGCAGGTCAATCTTCACTGCATGTGTCAGCAAAGGTGCAGTAATGATAAAAATCACCAGCAGCACCAGCATCACATCGACCAGTGGCGTAGTGTTGATCTCGCTCATCGGCTGCGTGTGCTCGCCTGCGCTGAATGGATTGTGCCCTATCATGGATTGCCACCTTTATTCACTACCTTGGCGTGAATGTCTGTCACATTGGCTGACTTGCTACCGAGCTTTATCATAAGCGGCGCCCCCGTCGTCAGCAGCGTATGCAGGTCCTGGGCAAAACTTTCCAGTTCGGCCATAATGCCGCGATTTGCTTTGATAAACGCGTTGTAAGCCAGTACTGCCGGAATCGCCACTGCCAAACCGATCGCCGTCATGATCAACGCTTCACCGACTGGCCCTGCCACTTTATCAATGGTGGCAACGCCGGATTGTCCAATGGCTGTCAAGGCGTGATAGATACCCCACACCGTACCGAACAAGCCCACAAACGGCGCAACACTGCCTACCGAGGCCAATACTGACAGACCACTGTCCAGGGTTGCCTGCTCCTGCGATAAGGTACGGCGCAATTGACGTGCGATAAATTCATCCTGGCTGCAAGCAGCGCCCAGTGATTGGGCAGCATATTGCTGATGGTGCTGGGTCGATTCAACTGCAGTCTGCGCCAACCTGTATGCAGGAGAAGGCTGCCTGGATTCCTGTAATGCCTCTTGCAAGGTCGCTTTACGCCAGAACTGACGCACATAAGCACTGACCTCACGCTTATGTTTGAATACCTGCCAGGATTTAACCACCACAAAATACCAGCTCGCAACCGACATGGTCAGCAAAATCAGCGCAACAAGCACTGACACAACGCCACCTTCAGTGATAAATGCCAAACCGCTCGTAGATTCCATTAAAAAATTTCCTTTCCGATCAAACTTATATATTTAAATGAGCTATTTAATTGAGTGTAAACGCCAACGGCACAATGACATAGGCACTTAATGTTTTACCGCCTTTACGCGCTGGCTCAAACCGCCATTGCTTTACCGCATTCATTGCAGCTGTATCCAGTCGCTCAAAGCCACTGCCTTTTGAGATTTCTACTGTTTCCGGGCGACCATCAGTCGATACCAGCACTTTTAACAATACACGGCCTTCTTCACCGGCACGCTTAGCCATCTTGGGATATTCCGGGGGGGGATTGTTGAGATAGGCCACGCCAAACTTGGGCGGCTCCTCTTTTTCTTCTACCACTTCCTGTTTTGGCGGGGCAGCTGGCGCAGGGGCAGGCTTGGCAGAGGCTGCTGCCGGAGCTTCCATAGGCGGGGCGGCTGGTTCTGTGCTGGCCTCGAAACGTGGCGTATCAGCAGTCGGCTCCACGATACGTTCAACCACCGGGGTTGGCCGCTCAACGGGTTTGACCGGCGTCTCTTTCGGCTTGACGACTGGTTTTTCAACAGGCTTTTGCTTAATGATAGGCACCACTTCAGGCGCAGGGGCTTCTTCTTTTTTGGCAGGCAATGTAATCAGGGAGACGGTCATTGGCTCCGGTTTTGGCGGGATGACTGGCGCTACCGTATGGATAAACATCCACCAGATGAGCGTCGCATGTAACAGCACGACTGCCAGCAAGCCTGCCCATGACCAGCGCTGCTGCTTGTCATAGTTCAGCCATGCCTCAGTCGCCAATGCGGGCCAGCGGAAAACACCAGCCAACGGCTTGGGCTGACGATGATGCAGACTCATATCAGGGGCCTTGGAAGCTTGCGCCCGCACAGGCCTTAAAGGCAAGCCTGTTATAGATTCACGCTGAAACATCCACACTCATCCTCATACTTATAAAAATAGCTGAAAAGCAGTTAATGCGCATCATTATCATATTAGTTTACTCAAAATCCGGCATTTTGAGTTTATAAAAAGCATTTTGTTATTATGACTTTATGGTCACAATTGAGGCAATTCACAGACAGTTTATAGGCCCTTATTCACTCAGGGTGAAAGCAGCAATAAACCACCAGGAAATAAATCAGATGATAAATAATGATAAAACCGATATTTGCCATTGCACCATGACAATGATCAGTATTGATTTGCTTAAGTCTGCTGCACTTTAATATTAGCGCACATTAATATTAGCGAATATTAGCGCACGACAACTTAATCAAATGAGTGGCGTCGCTACCAGGCAAGATGATCATTTCTGCCATCTCCCAACAATTGCCAGGCATCAACCCCGCTAACTGCAATTCCAATCGTCCTGCAGCGCATAGTTTCCGCTAAGGCTAAAGACATTGGTTGCAATTAGTTATTCATTCCTATATGATTGGACCCCAAAAAAAAGCCGACTTACATGCAAAAGCACAGCGGCATCAGATTTCAAGGAACACCCTTACCAGGGGTAATTTGGCGCATAAAAAACAACGCCTATTTGAGCAATGACATGTTGGGGTTAGGAGCATTGCTCAAACTCTTTATTCGAGCAGCCTCAGGGCTGCTCGAAGCATTTCTTAAACGCGGTTAGCGTAATATTCAACAACCTGCTGAACATCCAGCGGGAACGGTACGTCATCAATCGATGGCAAATGTCCGACTTTCACAGAAGCAGTTGTCGAATCAACAGACACCCACTCAGGAATCGCCAGGCTTGGTGTTGCCAAAGCTTCAACCACCATCGGAATCTTGCGGCTTTTCTCTTTCAACGTCACGACATCACCCACTTTCAAGCGGATAGATGGAATGTTTGCTGATTTACCATTCAGCAAAATGTGACCGTGGCTTACCAATTGGCGAGCTGCGATACCTGTTGGTGCAAACCCTGCGCGGAACACAACGTTATCTAAACGGCGTTCCAGCAAAGACATCAATTTTTCACCAGTAGGCTCATTACCTTTACGGGCTTCCAGCATCAAACCACGCATTTGCTTTTCGCTCACGCCGTAGTTAAAACGAATCTTTTGTTTTTCCACCAATTTCACAGCAAAGTCAGAGCGACGACGACGCGCTGCCTGGTTGCCATGTTGTCCTGGTGGATTTGGACGGTTTTCAATAGACTTGCGTGACAAACCAGGTAATTCGATACCCAATGCGCGCATAATCTTTAGTCTTGGTCCTGTGGTTCTCATTGTTTCAAAGCCTTTCCTTTAAAATCTGAAGTTAAATATTAGTCGCTACTAAATTAGTGAACCCTATATTGTAGCGTATTATTGTAAAGTTGAAGAGGGGGTAACAAAATCCGTGACCTCTTGTTGCAAAGAAAATTCACGATGCGCCTGTAAAAGCGCCTGCCAATCCTGTAACAATTGCTTGGCTGCCGACTCAATCAAATGACTTTCCGCATACTCCGGCGCGTTTAATGTCTGCGCCAAACTGCATCCCAACAATGCAAGGTCCTCGGAAGGATTGATTGCGTAGCGGGTGGCCACACAACTTAACGATACAAGTACAGCGCTCGCTGTCGGTAAATCCGGATCAAACAAATCATTTTCCTTGATAGCGAATTCAGCTTGCATTGTTTTGTTAACTTTCCTCAATCAGTTCTCAAATGATAATGTTTCTCATTTAGGAAGTCAACAATTATTTGCAAACTCTTTTTTCGAGATAAACAAATAACTTTTTATCAGCCTCTTGCGACAACCCCGATAATCTTGACCAAATTAGTAAACCAAGCTAATGTATAGGGTTCAACATTAATTAGCATAATAATCAAGATTTTATGGACTCTTCAGCCCACTCTGCGACCGACACTCACGCCAAATCTATGACTGGTGCTGATATTGTCATCAACTGCCTGAATGAAGAAAAAGTCAAATTCGTCTTTGGCTATCCAGGTGGTGCTGTCTTGCATATCTATGATGCACTCTATAAACAGAATGGTTTCAAACACATTCTGGTGCGTCACGAGCAGGCTGCCGTACATGCGGCAGACGCCTATTCACGCGCGACAGGCGATGTAGGCGTTGCCCTGGTCACCAGTGGTCCAGGCGCCACCAATGCCGTAACCGGTATTGCGACGGCATACATGGACTCCATCCCTCTGGTTGTCATCAGTGGCCAGGTACCGGTACCTGCCATTGGCATGGATGCGTTCCAGGAAGTGGACATGGTTGGCATCACCCGCCCCTGTGTAAAACATAACTTCCTGGTAAAGCACGTTAAAGATATCGCGCCTACGATTAAAAAGGCGTTCTTTATCGCCAAAACCGGCCGTCCAGGTCCGGTAGTGGTGGATATCCCTAAAGATATCACTGCGCATATCGCAGACTTTATCTACCCGAAAACGGTGGAGATGCGTTCTTACAGCCCGATTTTGAAAGGTCACAGCGGCCAGATCAAAAAAGCGGTTAAATTGCTGCTGGGTGCCAAACGTCCGATGATTTATACCGGCGGCGGCCTGGTATTGGGTAACGGCTCAGCCGAACTGGTAAGACTGGCTAAAGCGCTTAACTTCCCGGTAACGAATACACTGATGGGCCTGGGCGGCTACCCTGCCACTGACAAACAATTTGTTGGTATGCTCGGCATGCACGGCACATATGAAGCCAATATGGCGATGCAGCACTGTGATGTGCTGCTGGCGGTTGGTGCACGTTTTGATGACCGCGTTATCGGCAACCCGAAACATTTTTCCGGCCAGAAACGCACCATCATCCATATTGATGTAGACCCTTCCAGCATTTCCAAACGCGTAAAAGTGGATGTGCCTATTGTTGGTGACGTACAGTCTGTACTCGCCGATATGGTAGAAATCCTGGCGCAGGAAGAAAACAAGACTACGGATACTGCCGACTGGTGGGATCAGATCAACGAGTGGCGTGGCGTGCAATCGATGGATTACACCTACTCCGATACCGTGATCAAGCCTCAGTATGTGGTTCAGAAGCTTTGGGAAGTGACCAATGGCGACGCTTATGTGACTTCTGACGTGGGCCAGCACCAGATGTGGGCGGCACAATACTACAAGTTTGACAAACCACGTCGCTGGATCAATTCCGGCGGCCTCGGCACCATGGGCGTAGGTTTACCATACGCGATGGGCTGTCAGTTTGCTGACAAACATGCGCAAGTAGCCTGTATTACCGGCGAGGGCAGTATCCAGATGAATATTCAGGAGCTCTCGACCTGTGCGCAATACGGATTGCCGATTAAGGTAATCCTGCTGAACAACCGTTACCTGGGCATGGTGCGTCAGTGGCAGGAGTTCTTCTACGAGAACCGTTATTCCGAGTCTTATATGGATAGCCTGCCGGATTTCGTGAAACTGGCGGAATCCTATGGTCATATCGGCATGCAAATCACCAATCCGGCTGACGTGGAAGGCGCATTGAAAGAAGCGTTCGCCAGAAAAGATAAATTTGTATTCATGGACTTTTTAACTGATCAGGCCGAGAACGTATTCCCTATGGTTGAGAACGGCAAAGGCTTGTCAGAAATGGTCTTAAGCCCATTGAGCGGTTCACGCCTGAAGGGAGAGAAATAATGCGCCACATTATCTCTCTGTTGATGGAAAACGAAGCCGGTGCCCTGTCACGTGTGGCAGGCCTGTTCTCGGCGCGCGGTTATAATATTGAATCACTCACCGTGGCCGTGACCGAGGATCCAACCTTGTCACGCATGACAATAGTCACCACCGGTTCCGATGATGTGATTGAACAAATTATCAAGCAACTCAACAAGTTGATTGACGTGGTCAAAGTGCTGGACCTCAACGATGGCAAGCACATTGAGCGCGAATTGATGCTGGTCAAGGTTAAAGCCACCGGCGTTTATAAAGACGAAATGAAGCGTATGTGCGACATTTTCCGCGGCCGTATTATCGATGTGGCCGACAACAGTTACACCATTGAGCTTACCGGCTCTTGTAGCAAACTGGATGCATTTATCGAAGCCATAGACCGCAGCGCGATTCTGGAAACCGTGCGTACCGGCGCGTCCGGCATCGGTCGTGGCGACCGCATCCTCAAAGTTTAAATACCCCTATTTCTTCATATATATACCAAAGCATTTGTATTGAAAGGCAAAAGCAGACATGAACGTTTATTACGACAAAGACGCCGACTTAAGCATCATTAAAGGCAAAAAAGTGACTATCGTGGGCTACGGTTCACAAGGTCACGCACACGCAGCAAACTTGCGCGACAGCGGTGTAGACGTCACTATCGGTTTGCGTAAAGGCGGCAGTTCATGGGCTAAAGCAGAAGGCGCAAAACACACCACACTGGAAATCGCCGCTGCAGTGAAAGAAGCTGACGTAGTGATGGTATTGCTGCCGGATGAGACCATGGCAGAAATCTTCCATGCTGAAATCGCACCTAACCTGAAAAAAGGTGCTGCGCTTGCATTTGCCCACGGCTTCAACATCCATTACAACCAGATCGTGCCACGCGCTGACCTGGACGTGATCATGATCGCACCAAAAGGCCCAGGCCACACCGTGCGTTCCGAATACCTGAAAGGCGGCGGCGTACCTTCACTGATCGCGGTTTACCAGGACACTTCCGGCAAAGCCAAAGAAATCGCACTGTCATACGCGGCTGCTAACGGCGGCACCAAAGGTGGCGTGATCGAAACTGATTTCCGTGAAGAAACAGAAACTGACTTGTTCGGCGAACAAGCGGTACTCTGTGGTGGTGCGGTTGAACTGGTTAAAGCCGGTTTTGAGACCCTGGTTGAAGCTGGTTATGCACCAGAAATGGCCTACTTCGAATGCCTGCACGAGCTGAAACTGATTGTTGACCTGATGTACGAAGGCGGCATCGCCAACATGAACTACTCCATTTCCAACAACGCGGAATATGGTGAGTACGTGACGGGCCCACGCGTGATCAACAGCCAATCCAAAGATGCCATGCGTGAGTGCCTGACTAACATCCAGAACGGTAACTACGCTAAACAGTTCATTCTGGAAGGCCGTACCAACTACCCAGAAATGACTGCACGCCGTCGTTTGAACGCTGCTCACCCGATCGAGCAAGTGGGTAACAAACTGCGCGCCATGATGCCTTGGATTGCGAAAAACAAACTGGTTGATCAATCTAAGAACTAATATTCTTGGTCAATTGATCAGGCCTATGGTTGTGTTTAAAACCCATTAAACCACCATAGGCAAAAAGCACAGGCCGATGTAATATCGCCTGTGCTTTTTTATTTGTGACCACGCAAATATAAACATGAGAAAAAAAGAATTCTTGTATCACATCAGAGACGACTACTGATAATGAGTCAAGAGAATAAGGACAAACGTGAAACTCGCCATTCTGCTGCAATACATCGCCCCTAAACAATTACTGACTGCCGCCGCTGGCAAACTGGCGCATTGGCAGGCTGGCGCCCTGACTACGGCTTTTATCGGCTGGTTTGTGCGCAAATACCACGTGAATATGGAAGAAGCACTCAACGGTGATATTGCCAGTTATGCCTCATTCAACCTGTTTTTTACCCGTCCGCTCAAACCCGATGCCCGTCCCCTAGCAGACAATGCCTTCGTATGTCCGGTAGATGGCGCTATCAGTCAGTTTGGCATAGTGGAACAAGGCCAAATCTTCCAGGCCAAAGGCCATCATTACACCGCTCAGGCTCTGGTTGGGGGTAATGCTGATTTGGCTGCCAATTTTGCCAACGGTAGCTTTGCCTGCTTGTATTTAAGCCCCAAAGACTATCACCGCATCCATATGCCTTGCGATGGCAGGCTATTGCAGATGACTTATGTGCCTGGTGATTTATTCTCGGTAAACCCGCTGACTGCCGCCAATGTACCCGGCCTGTTTGCACGCAACGAACGTGTGGTATGTACATTCGAATCTGCACAACATGGAAAATTTGTAATGGTACTAGTGGGAGCAACAATTGTCGGCAGTATGGGTACGGTTTGGCACGACGCCAAAGACCGCATCATCAACCCGCCACGTCCAGGCAAGGTTCTGCACTGGGATTACAGCGACCGAAACTTCAGCCTGAAGCAAGGTGAAGAAATGGGCCGTTTTCTGCTGGGTTCTACCGTGGTCATGCTGTTTGAAAAGGATGTATTGAAATTTAACGGTAGCTGGCACGCAGGCAAACCGATCCGGTTGGGTGAAGCCATGGGGCGCTAAAACGGAACGAACACTCTCGAGATTAAAAACGGGCTAGTTATATACTAGCCCGTTTACATTTTCAACTAGCACTTTTTGTGAGCGCCTAACTTCAAGTTCCGCAAGTTACTCATCATAAAGTATTAATGTGCAGCGGTGCGAGAATCCCACAATGGTCGTCCATTACCAGTGTCATAAATAACAAGGTTATTATCATTTTGAATCACCAGAATGGCAGGCCCAAACTGAGTAGTGTATGTCTGGCTATCAATTTCATATGGTGGCAGAGAGTCTGTCCATTTTTTGTTGCGCTTTTTGACCTCTGCAATTGAGTTCCAATAATTAGCGACACCATCTGGCTTATAAAGAACCAGATTACCGTCTTTCTGGAAGACCGCTTTTGCCAGCAACCCGGCGGTGCGGGTATTCCAGATAGCTTTAAATTTTTTAGGATGACATGAAATTTGTTTATAGAGCACCAGATTGGTGTCCTTTTGAAAAGTCAGGAAAAGCGTATAGTCCTGAGACCAATAATTTCTGCCTTTCTCGAAAACAGTGTTAGAAGGGATGATCCATGGTTTAGATCCTGGAACACGGATTCTCGGCGGGTCACCGGGACAATCCGCAATGGCATGATTCGCGGTGAATATCCCACTGCACGCGAAAAAGGTTGTGAGACAAATCATTGTTAAGCGCTTATTCATACATCCCCCCATTATCATGATTGAAAATGCCAAGACGAACCTTAACAATAGCACATGTGGGAAATGTAAATTAGATTAAAGATAAAAAGACATGGATGACCTGTCTTATCCCGATGCAAAAAAATAAAAGGGAGGCAATTGCCTCCCTTATTTAACGCTCGCATCGCTGGTTAGGCGTTAAGGCTCTTACTTACAATCTCGAACACATCCCCAGACAAGTTTGGCGTTGCCAATATGGCTTCCAGGGCTGCTTTCATGTGCGCCTGCAATGCTGGAGTGTAGCGTTTCCACTCCCGCAGTGGCGTCACCATGCGTGCAGCGATTTGCGGGTTGATGGTGTTCAATTCGATAATCACATCGCGCAAGAAAGCATAGCCATTGCCGCTAGGGTCATGGAATTTCACCGGGTTGTTAATCGCAAATGCGCTATACAGTGACCGCACCCGGTTAGGATTTTTGATATTGAAATCTGCATGGTTGCGCAGCATGGCGAGGTCATCAAAAATCTGTTCGCGATTGGCAATTGCTTGCAGTGAGAACCACTTGTCTACTACCAGCGGATAATTCTTGAAGCGCGCATAAAAATCAGCAAACACTTCAGCACGTTGTGGTTGGCTGCTATCTGACAAACAGGCCAACGCTGTCACGCGGTCAGTCATATTATCAGCCGCATCGTAATGCGCTTTTGAACGTGCCGCGCAGCCGGTGCCATTGGTTACGGTGAGAATGTCCAGCACTGCATGCTGCAACGCACGGCGTCCCATCGCTTCCGGCGTGATGGAGAACTCACCCGTATTGCGGTTTGCATCATACAACGCAGCCAACGCATCTTTATGGGTACTTTTGATTTGCTTGAGAATCGCAGTGCGCGCTTCGTCAATGGCTGCCGGGTCCACCACCGCCTGATGCTGCGCAATCACGCCAAGCAGAGGCAGGCTTAGTGCACGTGCCAGCAAGGCTTTATCACCCTGCACCGCCAAGCCTTGCTCTACCAGGGTACCTACATCGGCAACGAATTGCGAAATATCGGTTTCTGGTTTTTCCATGACGCGCTGAATAGTACGCAACGCCAATGTCTGGCCAGCTTCCCATTTGTTAAAACCATCGGTGTCATGCACTTGCAGTAAACGCAGGTCATCGTCGCTTAAATCAGTCTCCAGTTTCACAGGTGCTGAAAAACCACGCAAGATAGAAGGCACAGGCCTGCCTGGCAAATCAGCAAAAGTGAATGTTTGCTCACGTGCTGTCACTTCCAGTACGCGGGTTGGCAGAATCTCTTTACCACTGTCATCCAGCAGACCAACTGCAACTGGAATATGTAACGGTTGCTTGCTGGTTTGCTCAGGTGTATCCGGCTGCGATTGCTTAAAGGTCAGCGTATAGCTTTGCTGAGCTGCATCGTACTGACTGCTGACCTGCACCGTTGGCGTTCCCGCCTGCTTGTACCAGCGGAAAAACTGCGATAGATCGCGACCTGACGCATCCGCCATGCATAGCACAAAATCGTCGCAGGTCACGGCATGGCCATCATAGCGGTCAAAATACAGATCAGTGGCTTTGCGGAAGGTCTCGCCGCCCAGCAAAGTATGTTGCATGCGAATCAGCTCGGAGCCTTTTTCGTAAATGGTCTTGGTGTAGAAGTTACTGATTTCGATAAACTGGTCCGGCTGCACCGAGTGGGCCAGCGGGCTGCCATCTTCAGGAAACTGCAAGCGACGCAAACCGTTTACATCGTCGATCCGCTGCACCGCACGCGAGTTCAAATCAGCACTGAATTCCTGGTCACGGAACACGGTAAAGCCTTCTTTGAGTGATAGCTGGAACCAGTCACGGCAGGTCACGCGGTTACCGGTCCAGTTGTGGAAATACTCGTGACCGATCACACCTTCCACACTCATAAAGTCGCTGTCGGTCGCAGTTTCCTGATGCGCCAGCACCAGTGCGGTGTTAAAAATATTCAGCGAGGTATTTTCCATCGCACCCATATTAAAATCACTCACCGCGACAATATTGAACAAGTCGAGCTGGTATTCGCGGCCATACACTTCCTCGTCCCATTTCATGGATTTTTTCAGTGACTCCATCGCGTGGTCGCACTGTTTTTCATCCCCTGCCCGCACATAAATATGCAGATCCACCTTGCGGCCTGACATGGTGGTAAATGTGTCTGCAACACGCACCAGATCTCCTGCCACCAGCGCAAACAAATAACAAGGTTTGGGGAAAGGGTCATGCCAGACAGTGTAATGACGACCATCCGGCAAGCTGCCGGAATCCTGTAAATTACCGTTAGACAGCAGCACCGGATAAGCCTTGGCATCTGCTTCAACACGCACGGTAAAGATACTCAGCACATCAGGCCGGTCCTGGTAATAAGTGATGCGCCGGAAGCCTTCAGCCTCGCACTGGGTGCAATAGTTACCCTGCGATTGATACAAGCCTTCAAGCGCCGTGTTCGCCGCCGGGTCGATCTCGCTGATGATGGTTAACGTGAATTCATCGCCTGGATTCACTAACGTCATTTGCCCATCAGCAACCGAATAGCTATCAAATCGCTGACCATTCAACGTTACAGAAAGAATATTTTGCTCTTCACCATCCAGCACCAGGTCATTCGAAACACCCGCAGGATTTTTCGCATATTTCACTTCAGAGGTGACGATGGTTTTTCCGGGCAACAGGTTAAAACTTAGATTGATCTGTTTCGCCAGATAAGGCGCCGGAGTGTAGTCTTTAAGGTAAATGGTTTTTGGTGCAACAGCGTTTTCGGTTCGCATGGGATTACCTGATTTAAATATAAGTAGGGATTATATTTGAGAGTTAGAACTGGGGAATTGGTTTAATTCATGAATATGTAAATGATTCAGCATCACATTGTTAATTAATGTTAGATTATTAGGCGCACACTGTTGGCTAATAATTTTATGTAATTACAATAATATAAAATTAAGCTACACGAATATTAAAAATCTTGGGAATATTCAAAAACACGGCATCTCACTTGATGATGCAAGATTACTGGATTGCGATTCGCTTATATTTATTGAAGATAAGCGAAAAGATTATGGTGAAGTACGTTTAATAGGTTTTACACCTATAGCTCATCGTTTGTATTGCATCGTTTACACTGAACGAAATGAAACTATACATGTTATTAGCTTACGGAAAGCGAATACAAGAGAGGTGAACAGATATGTCAAATCACGCCAAAACATTGAAACCTAAAGTGCTGGAATTGGAGTTACCGGATGCTGCGGAAGAAGCGCGTATTAATGCGGGAATAGCAGCCGACCCTGACACCTTTGAAGTAAGCGATGCACAGTTCAAAAAAATGCGGGGCAGGCCAGTCGGGAGCAATAAAACACTAGTACATATCCGACTGGACAATGATGTAGTGGAAAAATTTAAAGCTACCGGAGCTGGCTGGCAGACGCGCATCAATGAAGCATTAAAAAAGATTAGCGTAGCCTAGCCTGCTGCTGGTTCAACTTTAATTAAGGCTTAGCTGGCTTCTCAGGCCGCTGGAATGTACCTACCAGCTCACCTTTTGCAATCACATGATCTGCCATCGCTTTTAGCAAGGTGTCACGATTTGCACCCGGCGGAATTTGCAGCACCCTATCTAATGCAAACACCTGCACATGGTAATGGTGCGGTGGGTCACCTGCTGGTGGTTTGGGGCCGACATAGCCGATTTTCCCGGTGGTCGCCTGGCCTTGCATCAGGCCATCCATGCGTTCAGCTTTATCTTCCAGCCTGTCCTGCTTTTGCAGGCCTTCACGCAGAGTAGTGATTTCTTTGCCTATATTCCATGCTACCCAATGCACAACGGGAGTGACAGGTTTGGCATCCGGGTCTTCCATAATGATGGCATAAGATTGCGTTGTCGTTGGCCCCTTACTCCAGTTCAACTCAAAGCTGGCATCCTGATCATAGCTGGAATGACTATCCGGTATTTTTTCGCCATCGGCAAACGCAGGGCTGCTCACAGTCAATTTTCTGGCTTGTTTTCCTGCAATCTCGGTCTCAGTACGCAAAGTGGCAATCTGCACACCAGAACCTTGAACAGCTTGCTGCTTCATACTATCCGCAGGAATGGCTGAAGGTGGATTCGCAGCTGCTTTTCCATCGCCTTTGTAGCTGACCTTATAAATAACACCGTTAACGTCATCACTGAAAAGCAGATTGCCCTGCTTATCAGTCACCAGTCCGAATGGTCGGCCGCTCTGGCCTTTATTGCTAACAAAGCCTGTCAGAAAAGGCGCGATGGAGACAGCTTTACCATTCTCGAAATGGATACGCACGATCTCATAACCGGAAGGATTCTGGCGGTTCCAGGAACCATGCATGGCGACAAAGGCATCATTACGGTATTCGGCGGGAAACTGGCCCGCATTGTAAAACGCCATCTGCATCGGTGCAGCGTGACCTGTATAACCAAGCACCATAGGCACGCTGGTTTTCTTCCATTCCGATTTTTCCAGTTTGCCTGAAGGAACCAGGCGCGGATTTTCTACGTTGTTACCAAAAATATATGGCCAGCCATAACGCTTGCCCTGCTCGATCTTGTTGACTTCTTCAGGCGTTACATCGTCACCGAGCCAGTCTATGCCATGATCCATGCCCCATAACTCACCGGTGTGCGGGCTCCAGTCAAAACCAATCGTGTTGCGCAAACCGGAAGCAAAAATGACGCGCTTTTTACCATCCAGCGTACTGCGCAGCATGGTGGCATTTTCAATATTGGTTTCTATACATTCATTACAGGTAGAGCCGACCGAAATGTACAGCATGTCATCCGGCCCAATTGCAATCGTGCGGTCATGGTGTTGTCCCGCATCCGGCAAATCGGTGATGATCATTTTCAACGGCCCGAAACGGCCATCCGCCAACACAGGGGCAGTAAAGACTTCTTTCACTGTCACCATGTAAACCGTATCCCCTCGGAAAGCGATGCCATGCATGCCGGAACGGCTAGCGACGCGCACTGGCTTGCCAAACGTATCACCCGTTTTTGGCAACATCAACACATCGCCCTGCTCACGCCTGGTCACGTAAAGATTGCCTTGCGGTGATATCGCCAGCACCCGGGCATTGCCCACGTTTTCTGCCACCTTGCTGACTGAAAAACCTTGCGGTACTTTAAGCTCACTAATGGCAGGAGGTGGCAACTCTGCAGGCTGCAAAATGTAACTTTGAATCGGCAGAGCCACCTTTGCAGCAACATTTGTCTCTGCCACTGCTACATGCGCTGAGAAAACCAGTTGCGACAGCAAAGCGGCTACACCCATCTTGCTGATTACTGGTTTACGGATGAACGGCTTATGGGAAAAATGCAATGACATTAAAACGATCCTTAATGGGTTGACTGAAACCTGGAGACAGACGGCTTTAAATAGCCACGCCATGGTTTGTTTTGATTTCAATCTCATCCACAACGCCGTCGTTAATCACAAACTCAGAAACAGGATGCCCGCCCTGATAAAGCAATGCCACATTGGCTTCAGTAGCGGGCACGGTAATGCGGGAATTGTTAATCATAAAAACGGTGAAATACTTGTTAGCGTTTTTATCGTAGTGTTCCCACACAGAAAATACATCTTCAAGATACAAGCCAGCGATCTCCAGCCCATCAAGGTGGAGATCTGTTTTATTAAAATTGTTCATTACATTCGATTCAGAGAATTAACTTTGCAGCGGTTAAACCTGTTTGATAACTACGAAGTTACTTAGTTGCGAGAAATATCTTTAGTTCTGGTGTGTGACACCGCTTTTAATATGCCAATACCCGTGAGAATCACAGAAGCAATAATGATGTATGTATGCGGCACACCCGCTTCAACCAACGCCCAAGCAATACCGCCAATAAGAATTGCGAAACCGATAAGATATAGAACGAACGATGACATAGAGCCTCCATAATTTAGTTTTTATAAGCAATTAAATGATAGTTTCTAAAAAGGATTGCGGTATCAGACGGGTGCTGAAAATTATGTAGGAAAAGTGGAAATTATTATTACGGTACGTGGTTCATGCTCAATATAGTCAAGCTTGCCAGTTTTTGATTTATCTTTGTTTTTCTAACAAAAATGCAATAAATCTTTTCATAGTCCAAGTACATCCAACAATAAGTTTACTTAAATATAAAACAAATGAATAATTTGTTTCATTATTCCTACAATGCTCAAAACAGAGGATATATTAATGGCCTTGAATTTACATAACATCGACGATGCAAAAAGGAAGTTAAATAGATGTAACGTTGAAGCATTTGAGAACGTAGGAAATAGCTTCCGCCACTACACAAAAAAATTAAAGATAAACTTATTTCGGCACATAAATAATATCGAACTAAACTTTGATCATCCAGTAACAATAATCAGTGGAACAAATAAAGTTGGAAAAACTAGTTTGCTTTTAATTTTAGCCTGTAGCCATGAAGAATTTAAAAAAGTGGATGCCACTGCTCCAGCCGGAGAAGTAAGAAATCACGCATGGAAAGATGTTTTGTCATTTACTTCAAATGAAAATGAAACCAAAGACTATTCATATGAAATTGATTGGCGCGTTGCAAACCAAAGTTTTACCGGTGAAGGTAAAAGGCTTGCTAAAAGTGGTGCATGGAGTGGACTTGGTAAAAAAAGTAGTGCTAAAAGAACAAATGCAAAAATTAAAATCCGTGAAGTAAGGCTAATAGATTTAGAAAGAATACTACCTGCTAGAAGTTTTTCCAGTACCTTGTATCGCAAAGCTAACGCCTCAAGACCTAATCGCTTAAATAGTGAAATCGAACAAGCATTTGAATATATATTTAATTTATCAAATGTGAAAATCAATGAAATTGGTTCTCATATTAATAAGACCTGTTACTCAATCCAAGCTGGCTCAAATTACTACTCAACTTACAATGCAGCTTCAGGTGAAGAGTCTGCAATAAATCTCCTAAAAGATGTTATTGGAACAGCTAAAGATTCTTTAGTTTTGATTGATGAATTGGAAGCTGGCTTCCATCCTTCAGTACTAAGAAAAATAGCAGATATTATTCAATATATTGCTTGGAGAGATAAAAAACAATTCATTATTACGACTCACTCGCCCTCTTTATTATCTTCTTTTCCAAAAAACTCACGAAAATTTATTGAGAGTCATGGCAGTGATTTGAAAGTTGTTAAAGGTATATCCGTACATGCTGCACTCTCTAAGATGGATGCAATAGGCTACCCTCTAATTAGCTTATATTGCGAAGATGATATTGCAAGCTATTTAATAAAAAAGATCATGATTCACATAGCTCAAACACATCCATACTTTGATAGATTAGTTAACATAATTGAATCGGGACCGGTGAACGAAGTTAAAACAGACTATGAGCGACACAAGAGGAATTTCCCCCAACTAAGAAACAAAATTGGGTATTGCGCAATAATTGATGGCGATTATAAGGACGACTCTAACTATTCAAACTATCATGAAAATTCATCTGAAAAAGTTATGTTCTTATATCCATATGAGGCACCAGAGAAATTTTTATTAAAATCATATTTAAAAAAACATCCTAATAAAAATATTGAAGCAGAATCTCAGCATACAGATCATCATTCCTATTTTCAAATGTTAGTAAATTATTCATTAGCTACAGATGAAGCGGATGCGAAAAACAAATGTTATGAAGCTTTCAAAGAGTCCGCAGAACATACAAAACATAAAGAGGATATAACTAAGTTTCTAAAATCAGTAGTAACAGATTTTAGTACCTAAATAATTTAAGCCTTTTTAACAAACTCCGATTTCAACTTCATCGCGCCAAAGCCATCGATCTTGCAGTCGATATCATGATCGCCATCGACCAGGCGGATATTTTTTACCTTAGTACCGACCTTCACCACTGATGAAGACCCCTTGACTTTAAGGTCTTTGATCACGGTAATCGTATCGCCATCCTGCAACACATTTCCGTTGGCATCACGCACTACTTTTACCTCTTCCGAATCTGCCGCGGCAGTCTTACTCCACTCATTTGCGCACTCCGGGCAAACGTAGTTATCACCATCTTCATAGGTGTATTCGGATTGGCATTGTGGGCAAGCTGGGTAAGACATAGCGACTTTCATGGGGCAAATAATAAAGCCTCATATTTTACAGGGTTATTATTGATGACTTTGTTGTTTATTAACCCTGCCTAAATCTTATCAATCATTTGTAGGCGCCGCTCCGACTTTCTTATTAAGCCGCTTAGGCTACACTTCAGCAATTCTAAATCTCGGTTTATTGCGACCCATGATTTTTGCAAACAGGCGTTTCATCACGAATTTGAGCTTTTCTCAAAACATAGCTCCATTCATTACATTGCTGATTGGGTTACTCGCTCAAAGCTGTGCGGTGATCCCTGACCACGAGCGAGCAATTGAGAAAATTGACCCACAATCACAACAAGTCGAGATCGTTGGTGCAAAAGATACCCTATCCCAGGCGAAGGTGGATAAGGCCCTGCAAAAACTCACCCCTGACGAGCAGAGTCGGGCGTCACTGGAGAATCACCTTAAGATTGAACAAAGCATCTCTGATAACCACTTGTTTGCCGATAACGCATTCACCCTGCTGGTGGATGGCGAAACTACCTTTGGCAAAATAAAAGAATTGATCGGCCGCGCCGAGAAAAATATTCATCTGGAATACTTCACTTTTGAAGATGTGGATCTGGGTGGCGTGACGCTTAAGCCATTACTACTTGAAAAGCTTGCCAAAGGTGTTGAGGTGCATGTGATTTATGATGCTTATGGTTCCCAGCAAACACCGCCCGAGTTTTTTGAAGCACTAAAAAAAGCTGGGGCCAAAATCACGGTATTTCACCCGCTGGAGGGTGCATCCCTCAAGCAAATGAATCAGCGCGATCACCGCAAGATACTGATTGTGGATGGCAAGGTGGCGATTATTGGCGGCGTGAATCTGAGCAAAACTTACCAGAGCAAAGGTTCATTCAAAACCTATAAAAAGGAAACGCCCAACCCTCTAACCGATGCGGCCTGGCGCGATATGGATGTGCTGATACAAGGCCCTATTCTGGGCGACATTCAACGCGTATTTCTGGAAAACTGGGATAAAGCGCAACCATTAGACCAGACACACTTTTTCCCCAAGCTGAGCAAACAGGGCAACCAGTTTTCCCGCGTGATCGCCACACCCGCTACCAAACGTAAAGATACAGACTCGCCCTATTACCTCTCCATGCTTTCAGCCATTGAAAGTGCAGAAGACCGTATCCTGATCAACGCCGCCTATTTCGTACCGACGCAGGCACAGTTGGAGGCTTTGGTGAAAGCGGCCAACCGTGGCGTGCGTGTGGAGTTAATGGTTCCCAGTTTTACTGATTCCACTTTATCACTACTGGTACAACGCTCCAGATACAGCCTGCTGCTGGAAAACCACATTGCAATCTATGAAATGCAGGGGCAGGTGTTGCATGCCAAAACCATTACGATTGATGGCGTATGGTCTGCCATCGGTAGTTCAAATTTTGATTACCGCAGTGCCGGGATCAATGCGGAAGTAGACGTGGTGATTCTAGGAAAAGAAATCGCCAAAGGACTGGAAGACCGTTTTAAAGAAGACATGAAAGACGCCAAAAAGATCGAGATGGAAGAATGGCAAAAGCGTGGCTTACTAGATAGGATTAAACAACAGTCGGCACGGATTTTTGAAGGCTTCTTGTAGCGATCAATACGGCGTGCCCATAAAAAAATCGCCTCAGAAGAGACGATTTCCATGCATCAACAGCGCCAAATCTTCAGAATCGTTTCGGTTTGGGTAAGGTTGCTTTCGCTTCTGCCAGGCGCATTTGCCGCGCAGCCTCCTCATCGCGTACGGCGTCTATCACACGCACAACACTCTTCAAATCCACCGGTTTATTGTCTTGTTTGAAATGGCCAGTCAGCACCGTTTCAGGGGTGAGTTCGCCATGCGCATACAATGCCCAGATCTCTTTGCCATATTGGGTGTTGAGTAGCTCAGGCGCGAACTGGCCAAAGAAATCAGCCAGATTCCTGACATCGCGTTCCAGCATGCTCATGGCGTGATTGTTACCAGCGGCATCTACGGCCTGCGGCAGGTCGATGATCACCGGGCCATGCTCACTGAGCAGGATATTGAATTCGGAAAGATCACCATGCACGATGCCTGCACACAGCATGCGCACCACTTCTTTGAGCAGTGTCTGGTGATGCTGGCGGGCGTCTTCAGCCGTGAAAACGACATCGTTGAGCCTGGGCGCGGCGTTGCCTTCGGCATCAGCCACCAGGTCCATAATCAACACGCCTTCGTAGAATTGATAGGGAGTTGGCACAGTAACGCCCGCTGCGGCAAGTCTATACAGCGCATCGACCTCTGCACTCTGCCAGGCTTCTTCTTGTGCCTGTTTACCGTATTTTGAACCCTTGGCCATGGCACGCGCCTGGCGGCTGCTTTTGACTTTACGGCCTTCGGTGTAATCGACACTCTGGCGGAAGCTGCGGTTATTCGCTTCTTTATACACTTTGGCGCAACGTGTTTCTTCGCCACAGCGCACTACATATACGGTTGCTTCTTTGCCGCTCATTAGCTGGCGGATGACATCATCAATGATGCCGTCTTCAATAAGTGGTTGTAATCTTTGCGGGGTTTTCATAAGTCTAATTAACAAGAGGTGTGCTCAGACTACCATTAAATGCAAAAAACGGGGCAAGTCTTGCAAATCAAGCGAACTTTTGAATCGTATGCGCGTCATGTAAAGGTCATGAGCAGTTTATCCAGATGAAGGTTATCCAGGTGAAGGCAAAAGTACGGCTGGATCCTGATAATACGGTATTGAGAAGAATGGGCGACTCAATACACTTGAAAAAAACGATGCACAGCATTTATCACAACAGGCTAAAAATAAAAATGAATAGACCATAATGAATACACCACATAAGGATCACACGATGTGGCTACGTACTGAATGTGACATCACATTTAATGTCAGTATCCCTACCCCGTTTATTTTGATGTTGCGTCCCCGTAGCGGTGTGCAGCAATGGGTAGCGCGACAGTCTTATACGCTGACTCCCAGTGTGCCTGTAATGGAATATACCGATGTTTATGGCAATCTTTGCCAGCGGCTGATGGCACCGGTAGGCAAGTTTCAAATTAGCACCTCTGCGGATATTTTAACGACGGATGGGATAGATACCGCACCCGGTGCCCCCTTTAATGATGTGCAAAATCTGCCGGATGAAGTGCTCACCTACCTGTTGCCTTCGCGTTATTGCGAGTCCGACAAATTGCTTGATCTGGGCCAGCAGATAGTTGCGAATGTGCAGCCCGGCTATGACCAGGTGATGGCAATTGAGCAATGGATTAGGGAAAACATTCGCTACAACACAGACTCTCCGCACTATCAGCTATCTGCGTTTGAGGTGAACCAGGAGCGGGAAGGCGTATGCCGCGAACTGGCGCACCTGGGTATCGCCCTATGTCGTGGCCTGTGTATTCCTGCGCGGATGGTGGTTGGGTTTTTGTATGAACTTCATCCCATGGATTTCCATGCTTGGTTTGAGGCTTATGTGAATGGCAGATGGTACACCTTTGACCCAACTCAACCTTCTCCTCGAGGGGGGCGTGTGACCGTCGCTTATGGGCACGATGCTGCCGATGTCGCTATTTTTACCCAGTTTGGCCCGGCATTGTATCCTGAAGAGATGACAGTACGCATGACCCAACTTCCGGAGGCGCCTGGTTAACGTGACCGGATGTAGATACCTTGAAACGCCTTAGAATCAAACATCTTACCGAGTATGTTTTTTCTTCCCCGGTGACGCTGCAACAACATCGATTGCTGATACGTCCGCGTGAAGGTCACGATCTGCGTATCGAATCTTCTATCCTTAACATATCGCCGGCCTATCAGATCCGATGGTCTCGTGATGTGTTCGATAATTCGTTGGCGACTGTCAACTTTTTGCAGCCTAGCGACAGGCTGACTATCACCAGCGAGGTGGTAATACAACATTATGAAGAGGCGCCGCTTGATTTCTGGATGGAGAGCTATGCGGTGAACTATCCATTTTCTTATGCGGAAGCCGAATGGGCCGATCTGGCAGCTTTTCAGCGCCTGGGTTTTGCGCAAGACGAGTCTCGCGTTCATGAATGGCTTCTGCAACTTGGGTTGCTCAATGGCCAGCGGAATACTTTTGAGTTGCTAACTACCTTGAATCAGGCGATTTATACACAATTCCGTTATCAGGCACGTGAGGCACCGGGCGTGCAAACCCCCGCTACCACCTTGCAGTATGGCAGCGGTTCATGCCGGGATTATGCCACGCTGTTTATTGAGGCTTGCCGTCATCTGGGGCTGGCCAGCCGGTTTGTCAGTGGTTATCTGCACGCACCTGCCACCGAGGCAGGCAACGCCACCACACATGCCTGGGCAGAAGTATATTTGCCGGGCACTGGCTGGAAAGGCTTTGACCCGACCTCGGGCCTGGTCACAGGAACACACCATATCGCCGTGGCGGTAGCCCGCGATCCGGAAGCGGTTCCTCCGGTGGCTGGCAGTTTTATCGGCCCCAATGTGGCGCCTATACTGCAGGTAAATGTGCAAGTGAATTTACTTTGATAAGTGGTTGGTGATTGCTGGTTTTGCTACATTTATCTGCAATGACAGGTACTGATAATCACACAACCTGCTGATTTGGGTGTGCTTGGTGCTGACTTCAATTTCAAATACTTGATGCCTGCCTAGCGGCAATCAAGCGACATAAAAAAACCGCCTCACAAGGAGGCGGTTTTTATTCGGTCAATCTGTCTTGTATTACAGTACAGATTTAACAGTAGCTACAACGTTCTCTACCGTGAAACCGAAGTGCTTCATCAGTGCGCCGCCAGGAGCAGACTCACCGAATGTGTCGATACCGACAACAGCACCTTCTAAACCTACATATTTACGCCAGAAGTCCGGGTGAGCAGCTTCAACAGCAACGCGAACAACGCCTGGGGTCAGAACGCTGTCTTTGTAAGCCTGGTCTTGACGGTCGAATACGTTAGTAGATGGCATGGAAACCACACGCACTTTAGTACCGGCAGCATTCAGTTCAGCAGCGGCTTTCACAGCCAGATCCAGCTCGGAACCGTTAGCGATGATGATCACTTGTGCACCAGCAACATCAGAGAACACGTAGCCACCCTTACGGATCGCCTCGAGTTGTGATGCTTCGTGCTTGATACCTGCCAGGTTCTGACGGCTCAGTACCAGGCTGGTTGGTCCATCAGTATGCTCAACGGCAGCTACCCATGCTACGGTAGTTTCTGTCGCTGAACCTGGACGCCATACATCCATACGAGGGATGTAACGCAGACCGGAAGTGTTTTCAACTGGTTGGTGAGTCGGGCCATCTTCGCCTTGACCGATAGAGTCATGGGTCAGCACGTAGATCACACGTTGATGCATCAACGCAGACATACGCATGCCGTTTTTCATGTAGTCAGAGAACATGTGGAAAGTACCGCCGAATGGCAGCAAGCCACCGTGCAGTGCAATACCGTTCATGATCGCAGCCATACCGAATTCACGTACACCGTAAGAGATGTAGTTACCTGGTTTTTTCGCATCAACGTGAACGAAGCTGCCAGTTGAAGTCAGGTTAGAACCTGTCAAGTCAGCTGAACCGCCCAGGAACTCTGGCAACAATGGAGCCAAAGCGCCAATCGCGTTTTGTGAAGCTTTACGGGAAGCATTGCCTTCCGCTTTTTCGTTCACTGCAGCGATGATCTTGTCTGTTTCTGCTTTCCAGTTAGCTGGCAATTCGTTAGCCGTACGGCGTTTGAATTCTGCAGCTTCTGCCGGGAATGCTTTTTCGTAAGCTGCGAATTTTTCATTCCAGCTAGATTCTCTGGCAGCACCTTTCACTTTTTGGTCCCAGCCTTCGTATACGTCGGCAGGAATCACGAATGGCTCATGTGCCCAGCCGATTTCAGCACGTGTCGCAGCAACTTCAGCGTCACCTAATGCAGAACCGTGGCAGTCATGTGAACCAGACTTGTTTGGTGAACCTTTACCAATGATTGTTTTACAGCAGATCAATGATGGTTTGTCAGTCACTGATTTAGCTTCGTCAATCGCTTTTTGGATTGCAGCCTGGTCGTGACCATCTACTGAAACAACGTGCCAGCCGTATGATTTAAAGCGGCCTGCTGTGTCATCTGTGTACCAGCCTTCGATGTGACCATCGATAGAGATACCGTTGTCATCCCAGAATGCCATCAGTTTGCCCAGGCCCCAGGTACCAGCCAAAGCACAAGCTTCGTGAGAAACGCCTTCCATCATACAACCGTCGCCCAGGAACACGTATGTGTAGTGGTCAACGATGTCGTGGCCTGGCTTGTTGAACTGGTCAGCCAGCAGTTTTTCTGCCATGGCGAAACCAACACCGTTAGCAATACCCTGGCCCAGTGGACCTGTGGTTGTTTCAATGCCTGGTGCGTAGCCGAATTCTGGGTGACCAGCACAGCGTGAGTGCAGTTGACGGAAAGTCTTGATATCTTCGATACCCAAATCGTAGCCGGTCAGGTGCAGCAAGGAATAAATCAGCATTGAGCCATGGCCGTTTGACAACACGAAGCGGTCACGGTTAGCCCATTGTGGATTTGTAGGATTGTGGCTCAAATTGTGGTTCCAAACCACTTCAGCGATCTCCGCCATGCCCATAGGTGCGCCTGGGTGACCGGAGTTTGCTTTTTGTACAGCATCCATGCTCAAAGCACGGATAGCGTTGCACAAGTCGACACGTGTTGCCATTGTTTTCTCCCAAATGAAAATAAGAGCGGTCTTACACAAAAAGCTGCAAAACCTTGATTGAATTCTTTAAAAAGGGCGAGAAACCGGCCCTTTTACGGAAAGGGTAGATTATTCCTTAGAACCCGTTTTTCATCAAGGGTTAAAGCCATTTAATTGTAGCTGGCAAAGGTAGCACTGAAATCTAAAACCTGATAAAGCGCCCGTCTGCGATAGCCATGCCTGGCGTTTTCCCCTACCATGTAAAAAACGTATTGATCACAAAGGAGTTTTTAAATGTCTGACGATAGAATCATTATGCGTGTTGGTGAAGCCCTGGTCGCCGGCGGCCCACCGGGAACCGCAGCGGAACCGGAAGTCGCGATTGGCGAAATGAATGGCCCTATGGGCACTGCTTTTGCCAACCTGCTCGGTGACCAGGTCAAGGGTCACACCCGCGTGCTGGCGATCATGAATACCGATATCATGGTGCGCCCGGCGACCTTGATGGTAAGCAAGGTGACGGTCAAAGACCCGCGCTATACCAATATTCTGATGGGCACCGTGCAAGGCGCGATTGCCAATGGCGTGCTGGATGCGGTGCGTAGCGGCGATATCCCGAAAGAGAAAGCCAATGACCTGGGCATTATCGTGTCGGTCTGGTTAAGCCCGGCGATTCTTGAACAGGACAAAATCGACCATAAAGCCTTATTTGATATTCACCGTGAAGCGACTTTCAAGGCGATCCAGAAAGCCCTGCGCAATGAGCCCAGCATAGACTGGCTGCTGGAGAACCAGGAAAAGATTGTGCATAAGTATTACCAGATGGGTTTAGACAACAAAATCTAATTCATCTATGGCTGTGTGCGTTGCTCGGGCTGTGCGCGTTGCTCGGTTCTAGTGCAGGCATACCCTAAAAGATAAGCCTGCACTCACCCCCTGCACCGTGGTATCTGGTTTGCAGATTGGATCTGTGCAACCAGCCCAGCCATTGCATTTGCCCTACATTCAGATCAAGAACCTTAATTCATCTCATCTCGTAAGTGCCTGAATGGCCTTCCGCTACAAGCGGGCAAGCGACGCCCAATGAGATTGCCAATAAATGATATACATAAGGCACGGATGTGATCGCACTCAGCGTTGGCGTCAAATTGAACACAAAAGATATGGTAGGAATCAGCACCAGCCAATGTTTGCCGATTAAATGCCCCCTGATCAAACAAATTCCCCAAATACCCATCATAGATAAAACATAGAGTATAGAAGGCATGTTCAGCGTGCTTAGAGACAGGCTGTTTTTGACCATGCCTGAATAAGTTAAAAAGGAAATTGGTAACAAAAAAACAAGATAAGTAATGACAAATATTTTAGTATCGGCATATGTTTTATACATGGCCCATCCCCCTGGTTTTTCTTCACTATAAGAATTGATCCAAGTCATATCTTATACATTTCCATACATAAAATTAGTCCTGCAAACCGCATATAACTGTTTCCATATGGGATACAATCAAGCGATGTATGATCTAAATTTAATGATTATTTTTGCTAATGTGGTCAGTGAGCAAAGCTTCTCAGCGGCAGCTCGGAAGATGGGTATGACCAAATCTTCAGTGAGTAAAGGGGTGGCCAAACTAGAACTTGCATTAGGTGCCAGCTTACTTAATCGCAGCACCCGCCATCTGAGCCTGACCGAAATTGGTACCAGCTTTTATGACTATTGCACCCGTATTAGTAATGAAGCTGAAGAAGCGCATCAAATGATCGAAAGCCTGAATGCGCAACCCAGAGGCGTGCTTAAAGTCGCAGCCTCTGTGGCGTTTGGCACCTTACATATCGCGCCTGCCATCGGTGAGTTCATGCACCGCTATCCGCAACTGAAAATCGATATGACGATTACAGATCGCGCAGTGGACTTGACTGAGGAAGGCTACGACGTTGTGATTTCCATTACAAAAGATTTGCCGCAAAGCCTGGTCGCCAGGAAATTAGCGCCTATTCGACGAAAGCTGTGTGCCACCCCAACATACTTTGAAAACCACGGCGTACCTGCCATCCCGCAAGATTTAGTCAACCATAACTGTTTGGATTACATCCATTCAGGAGATAAAGGCCTGTGGCGCTTTAACGGACCCGAAGGTGCGGTGACAGTGAATGTGTCTGGCAGGTTGCGTATCAATGATGATGAAGCATTATCGCAAGTGGTATTAGGTGGCTTTGGTCTAGCCTTATTACCGACTTTTATTATTGGTAAAGACCTGCAAGCAAAGCGCCTGAAATCTGTATTGTCTGAATACCTGCCGATAGAGCAACACGTTTACGCGATGTTTATGCCCAAGCGGAATCTGCCACTTAAAACCCGTGTCTTTATTGACTATCTGTCTGAGCGGTTCGGCGCAGAACCTTATTGGGATAAAGAGTAAATAAATCCAGAATGCTAGCGCTCAACCTCGATCTCGAAGCATTTCTTAGATATGAATAAGCTATGGATATTGTAGCTCTATGGGAAACAGTGATATTCACCTGAACAGGCTTATTTTTTGACCCTTTACATATTATTCTCCCAGCTTGCTTTCAAGGATGAATAACAAGGTTTTTGTGGTTGAAAAATATGGAATCTGAAAATTTAATACTGTCGGATCAGGACTATGCGCGCTTATCCATGCTCTCAGATCAAGGGTTACTGCGAGATGAGCTGGGTAAAGCGATTGTGGTCTCTGCGGACCAAGTCCCTGGTGATGTTGTGATAATGAATTCACGAGTCACTTACCTGGATCATAGTACCGGTCTCAGCAGAGACATAGAGTTATGTTTTCCGCTGGAGGCAGATATCAAAGCCGGAAAGATTTCCGTATTTTCACCAGTGGGTACGGCATTACTAGGCTTGAAAGTGGGGCAGGAAATTGACTGGCCATTCCCGAATGGGGAATCACGAAGACTGAAAGTGATGAATGTTATTCATGCGCCTTGATCATCTTGGTTTTCTCAATAATCCATGTCCTCTAAGTGACATGATTGTCTAACTTTAACATATCAGATTGCGTCATTTTGCAGGTCATACATACAGTATAGAGACTTAGTGCCAGAGGTTTTGGGTGCACTTATGCACCCAAAACAACTTTTTAAACCCACCTACTACTTTTCCCTCAGCGACTTCCATTTATTGATTGGATACTTGCAACCTGGCGAATACTTAAGTTCTATTCACAGATAAACCACCATCCACCAGCGAAGCCGTACCGGTCACAAACGAAGCATCATCTGAAGCAAGGTACAACACAGACTGCGCGATTTCTTCTGGCTTACCGACACGTTTCAGTGCGTGCATGCCGGTAAGAAACGCCTGCGCCTCGGCCGTATTGTTTTTTTCACGATACATATCGGTATCGACTGCGCCTGGCAATACGGCATTCACCCGCACACCTTTAGGACCATATTCAGTTGCCAGCGCCTGGGTTAAACCAATCAACCCGGCCTTACTTGCCGCGTAGGCTGCGAACTCAGGGAACGCTGCACTATAGCCGACAAAGGTTGAGGTGAAAATAATGGAACCGCCCCCTTGTTTAGCCATTTCCGGAACCTGGTATTTGGCGCCTAGGAAAGCACTGGTCAAATTAATAGCCAGGGTATTGTTCCAGCCTTGCTGCGACACTTCGTGCGTTGGGCCAGTTTCGCCTAAGGTGCCCGCATTATTAAAAGCGATATCCAGCTTGCCGAAGCTGTTGACTGCCAGCGCCACCAGCGACTGGTTAAAGGCTTCGGATTGTACGTCACCGGCGAATGCAATCGCTTCACCACCATCAGCAATAATTTCAGCCACCAGGGTTGCCAATTCTGATTCACGGCGTGCGGCAACGACAACTTTCGCACCATGTTGGGCGAATAATTTGGCAGTGGTACGGCCTATGCCTGAACTGGCGCCAGTTACAATGGCGACTTTACCGGCAAGGCGTTGATAGGTTTTATTTGTAGCATTGGTCATGATGAACTCCTTAATGAATGAAAGATGTATTGCAACGACGAGTGCAGTATGCGCTTTCAATTCAATTACAATTAGTCACCAATAAATATAAATACTTTATACTAAAGGTATAAAATAAAATCAAAATGGACTGTCATCATGGAAACACTCAGCAGCATCGAATCATTTGTCCGCAGTGCCGAACTCGGCAGCTTTTCCGCCGCAGCACGCAGACTCCGCCTGACGCCCGGTGGCGTGAGCAAGAATGTGGCGAAACTGGAATCAGATTTAGGGGTAAGGTTGTTTCATCGCAGTACGCGCAGCCTTACCCTGACCGAAGCCGGGGAACAATTTCTGGCGCAAGTGACTGGCGGCTTGGACGCCATACAATCCGCCATTGCCAACACCAGCACTGTCGCCGGGCAGCCAGCCGGCACACTGAAGGTGGGCATGGCGATGGCATTTGGACGCGACCATATCCTGCCTTTACTGGGGCAGTTTCTGAGAGAGTTCCCAGCGATTAAACCTGACTGGCGCTTTGATAACCGGCAGGTCGATTTAATTGGGGAAGGATTTGATGCTGCCATTGGTGGCGGCATTGATATTGCTCCAGGTGTCGTAGTGCGGGAACTGGCCAGAATCCATTTGGTGTTGGTGGGCTCGCCGGAATATCTGGCCAATAAGTTCGTGCCTAAAACGCCTGCTGATCTGGCGCAGCTTGATGCGCTTATTCGCTACTCGCAAACCACAAACCGCCCCACCCCTTGGCATTTGAAAACAATTGCAGGCGAACAAGTGACCTTGGAACTTACGCCTCGCGTCACCTTGAATGACCCTGAAATGTTGTGCAATGCAGCCATGGCTGGTTTGGGTATCGCGCACGTGCCTATGCCACATGCATTACGCCATCTGGAGAGCGGCGCGTTGGTCAGGGTGCTACCCGACTGGTATACGGAAACCGGTGTGATTTCTTTGTACTTTGCAGCAAAAAAACTGATGCCCGCCAAGACCAGGGTATTCGTGGATTTTATTGTCGAGAAATTTCGCGCTGAACGATACTCAGAGAAATGGTCGGCAGTTTAGGCAACCACAGCGATCTCCAGAAGCGGAACGGGGCCATAAGCCCCGTAATGATTACTTCGTTAAAGCGGCGATCACTGCTTCAATAGCCTTGCAGTTACCCCTGGCATCATCAAACGTCAGCAATGGCGCTTTGTCGTTAAGCACACAGTCACTGAAATGCTCGATTTCGAGGTTAAAGTGATTGGATTTGGGTAGCACGATGGTTTCAGATTTGCCACCTGCCTCCCAGCTGATCACCGGATCATCCACAGGATAACTCCACATGTTATGGCACTTGATCCAGCCTTTGTCGCCTATCAGTTCATATTCGGCTTTGCGGCTGCGCTCGAAGCTCACATCAAAATGTCCATAGCGCGCACGCCCTTGTGCATCCGGCCCGAAGTCCAGCACGCCGCTGGCGACTACATCGGCACCATGTTCGTTTAACTTACCATAAGCGACGACGTGGCTCGGCTCGGCAGGCGCATCCCCGCCACCAAAACACCAGCGCAAGGCATGGATGGCATACGGGCCTATGTCCCACAAGGCACCACCACCTTTAGCCATACTGCGGTTGATGCGATACATACGGGCAGGCGGCATCAGGAAAGAAAAACTGGCGCGGCACGACAACACATCGCCAATCAAACCGGAATCCACCAACTCCTTGATTTTGGCGTGCTGCGGATGAAAGCGGTACATAAAACCTTCCATCACTTTCACGCCCTTGGCTTTGGCAGCGGCTTCAATCTTGTCTATATCTGCAAGGTTGGTGGTCATCGGCTTTTCAATCAGGATATGTTTGCCGGCATTGATTGCTTTCAGCGCCCACTCAGCATGTTCTTCGTTCGCCATTGGGCAATACAATGCATGTACATTGCTGTCGTTGATCAGGCTATCCATATCGTCATAGCAGGTGACGCCAGTCGCATCAGGTGCATATTTTTCCAGTATGGCTTTGGCGGCACCGGCACGGCGACTACCTATCGCTACCAGCTGTGAATTTTTTGCCTCGACGATGGCTGGCAGTAAGCGCTCATTGACGCGGGCGGCACCGAGAATGCCCCAGTTGAGTTTTGTAGTCATTATAAATATTCCTGTCTTCTATCGGTCTGATTATACCCTGCAAAAACTGCCGGGATATTTCACATGCGTGAAGTGAAGACAAACGCGGGCCAGCGTTAGTGCCTGAACACTATTAAATCAGCCCCATTTTCTGGGCACTGATCGCAGCTTCAGCGCGGGAAGAGACATTCAATTTGCGGTAGATTTCTTTGACATAACCGGCAATGGTATTACGCTTGAGGCCGAGTATATTGGCGGTTTCAGCCATGGTCATACCTTTGGCGATAATCGACAGCACTTCTTTTTCGCGCTCTGTCAGCAATTCTTGGGGCTGCGCAGTGTAGGGTTCATGGAAGTGGCGCAGTAACTTCCTGGCAATCGCCGGGGATAACGGTGGCTGCCCAGTGACAATGCCATTCAATGCCTGCACCAGCGCAGACTGTGGTTGGTCTTTCAGCAAATAACCATGCGCACCGGCGCGTAATGCCGGGAAAATATGCCTATCGTCGTCAAAAATGCTGGCAACAACGCAAATAGTCTGCGGACTATGCCGGTTAAACCATTCAATCACCGTAATACCGCTGCCATCTGGTAGACTTAAATCTATTAAGGCAATATCAATTGGTGCACTGGTAGAAATCACGGCGATCGCCTGAGCAATACTATTTGCCGAGCTGATCGCAACCCCTGCAAAGCTATTGTGTAATACTTCTGATAACCACAGTTGTGACTCCGGTGTATCTTCAAGTATGAATGCAGTTTTCATTGGGTAAGTAATGCGCGTGTGCTCAAAGAAATTAGAGTGACTATATACGAATTTAAAACGAATACACTCCCGTAAACGCGGGGGATCAAAATACCAACAACAAAAATAATCGGCACCATGACCCACCTGTTATCGCAAGTATCGAAAATGCATACACCCGCCTGGCTGATGTTATGGGCATCGTCTATCGCCGCTACAAATGCGGTTGCCACCGAGAATATACCCACTTCATCCTATTTTGCACTGGATACCATGGCGCCCGAAAGCAGCTGGGCCATCCGCTTTGAGCAGCGCCACAATCATTTTGATGCGCGTTATGATGACCGCGGGCATTTGTCGCCCATAGGCAGCGGCTTCAACAATATAAACCTGGATGCCAGCATGTTTCCTGCCCTGGCTGCACTGGGGCCAGGGGCTTCATTGGGCACTACGCGTTTTGACCACAAAACCGATAACCAGATCAGTATTTTAACCATAGGCTATGGCCTGACGCCCAACCTGACTATAGGCGCGATTATCCCTTATGGCATTTCTCAATCGCGGGTGAATTTTGCGGTCGATGGTGGCAACGTAGGCTTTAATCCGGCATTTAATGCCAACCAGCCTATAGGGCCTGGCAACTTCCCATTTGCGCCGGCAGGTGGTGGCATTCCGGCCATGGGAGCTGCGGGTGTGCAAAACATCCTGACCAATCCTGCTTTCGGCTATCAATACAAAGCACTTAAAGATACACGCAACGAAGGCTTTAGTGACCCGACCTTAGGCGTATTATGGCGTGCCATGAAATCGCCAGGCGAAAGCCTGATTCTCGGGCTTGGATTGCGTATGGGCCTGGCAAAAAAAGATGACCCGGACAACTTGCTGGATACGCCATTAGGTGATGGCAGCACCGACATCCGCACGCGGGCAGAATACTTTTATGACCTCGGCGCCAACTTTGATTTGCGTTTGCTGGCGGATTACAACTGGCAGTTTTCAGACAAAGCCCGTATGCGGATTCCAGCGGCCAGCCAGGGATTGGCGCTGGCCAGCACTAAACAAAAACTGGAGCGTGACCTCGGTGATTATTACGAAGCAGATATTGAATTAGGCTATCGCTGGTCGAACTGGCGGCTTGCCACCACCTGGCATCGCTTCCAGAAGAAATCCGATGAATACAACTCCAGTCAGGGAACGGACACTTCCACGCTGGAGGTTTACACCGACCGGCGCGCAGACCAATACCGTGTCAGCGCGACCTGGAGCGGCGTGCAGGCATGGCAGCAAGGTAAACTACCTTTGCCGGTGATCGTGAAACTGGAATTCCAGGATACCTATGCCGGCCGCAACTTCGTTGATGTGCAGGATATATACCTGCAAGTGATCACCCTGTTCAAATGAAAAAGCACACCCTATTTCACTCCTGGATCATCATCCTTGGCTGGTTACCAGGCTTTTTGCTTAGCCTGAACTCAGCCCTGGCTGACGATGCAGCTGCGGCGTCACAAGGGATAGAAATAAGCCAGGCCTCATTTGTCCTGAGCGACAGTGAAACACCGCCATCCGCACAGTCGGCCTGGTCATCGACCAGCTTGCCGGATATCTGGAAGCTGACCCACCCGGATGCATTCGGCACAGGCTGGTACCGTTTTCAGTTTGACTACAAAGGCCTGGATGCATATGAAATTTACGCCCTATACCTTTCCCGTATGAGCCTGAATGCCGAAGCTTACCTCAACGGCAAGAAGATCGGTTCCGGCGGCTCATTCACCGAGCCCGTTTCGCGTAACTGGAACCGTCCGCTGCTATTTACCATTCCGCCCGACACGCTGAAGGCCACAGACAACACGCTGTATATCCGCGTGATTGCGCCGCAGAACTCGCAGGGCATGTTGTACCCACCGGAAATCAACCTGCTGCATACGCTACAGCCGGAATATGAGAAAGCCAGGTTTATCCGCATCACGCTTAACCAGACTTCCAGCCTGCTGATTGTCGGTATCGGCCTGCTGATGCTCAGCCTGTGGTGGCGCAGGAAGCAGGATACTGCTTATGGCCTGTTTGGCCTGGCGGCTTTTGTATGGGCGCTGCAATCGCTTAATTTTTACATTATCACTGCACCGATACCCACCACACTATGGGAGATACTGGTCAATGCCAGTTTCCAGGCGATTGCCGCTTTGTGGCTGATTTCGCTGCTCGACTTTGTCGGTATCCGCCTGAAACGGTTTAATCAGTTGCTGTGGGCAATACTCATACTGGCCCCGGTGACATTACTGCTGACGCCTGCCAACTATTTTATGCTGGCTACCGATTTCTGGCATCTGGTCACCATGCTGGTGGTGATTTTCGGCCTGGCCTTACTGGCAAAAACCGGCTTTGTTGACCGCAACAAGGATGCCAGATTATTGCTGATGACACTGAGCATCATTCTGCTGTTTGCGTTTCATGACTGGCTGATTCATACCAATGTGCCCGGCATCAACGCCTGGCTGATCACGGAAGAAGAATACCTGATGCAGTTCTCGGCGCCGGTTTTGTTCCTGATTGTCGGGCTGATGATGACTTCACGCTACGTTGGCGCCCTGAATAATTACGAGCAACTGAACCAGGAACTGGAACAGCGCGTAGTTTCCAAACATCAGGAGCTCAACGATAACTTCCAGCAACTGCAAACTATCCTGAAGGAGCAAGCGACGCTGGAAGAGCGTGAACGCATTTACCAGGATTTGCACGACGACCTGGGCGCCAAACTGCTGACACTGGTTTACCGCGCACAAAACCCCAACAATGCCGAACTGGCACGCTCGGCACTGCAGGATTTGCGCGACGTAGTCTCACGTGCTGGCGATGAAAGTAGCGCGCTGAACGACATCATGGCAGATTACCGCATTGAGTGCGAAAAACGGCTCGGTGACGTGCAGATTCAATTGCTGTGGGACAACCAGATTGAAGACGACACCTTGCAGTTGACGCAACCGCAAGCCTTGAATCTGGGCCGCATCATCCGCGAGACCACCTCCAATGTCATCCGCCATGCGCAGGCCACAGAGCTGGCTGTCGCCTTGCAGTCCACCAATCATCACTTGCTGCTTGAAATCCAGGACAACGGCATCGGCTTGCCGGCAAGCAGCGATAAATCTGCGGGCCGCGGTTTAAGCAATATCCAGAAACGTGCCGCATTGCTTGGCGGTGAAGTCCACTTCGCAGCCAGTGCCAGCGGCGGATTAAAGCTCAGCCTTTATCTGCCGTGGCAACTGATCTCACGTCAGCCAATCTAGCGCATTCAACAAAGCAGGCGTCTCCCTCAATGCCTTACACCCCCAGTTCAAGGGGGTCACACGCCCAAAAATTCCTTTTAAGATTCAAGCAACAGGGTTAGTCACGCACCTGGCGCTCAAAAGTTGTCAAAAAGAAAGGGTTCAGATGTCCAAGCCACTTTTAATGCTCATGCTATTTGCAGGCATTCTAGTCAGCCCTGCCAGCCAGGCAGATGAAATCAAACCGCAGACTCAGCGCACCAGCAGAAAGCCCACCATCACACCAGCGACGGCTAGCAATCGGAAATCTGAGTCCTCCGCAGCGGCCAATAGTAATGCGTCGGAAAATAAAAATATTCAGGAACAAACTAGAAACCAATCCTCTGCAAGGGAACAAACTCAACTATTGCAGGACAATGCACGGGATGTCTTGAATGACCTGCGCGTGAAACCGGACGTAGCCGACAAGCTGGTCAAAGAGGTGGCAGATCCGGACAAGAAGGAAAGCGCAATCGATAGGGTCAGAGACATTGCCAACGCCGCTGGAGAGCTGGATACGGTGGGTGTTGATGCCAAGGTACGTGACCGCGTCGTGGATGCCATCAGCCGTAGCAAAAATCCAAAAGACACCGCCAATGAAACCGTAGGTGAAGCAGCAACCGAGAGCGTGTTTGGCAAAGATGTTGCCAAGCTGGTGCCAAGGAATAAAAAAGCCGAATTCAGAGAAGTTTTCATGTCCTTGCTAGAGATACAAGGCTCGCTGGAGCTTCTTGGCGCCGAGCCAGATGCGCCAGAGGTGGTGGAGGCGATTAAGGAAGGTGCGCAACAAGGGGTGACTACCAGGCAGGACGCGCGAACCATCATGGAAAAAGCAGCACACAAGGTGCTGGACAGGCAGGGATTCACACCAGGAAAACCAGGTGAGTCACTTAACGCGCGCCTGGCAAGCATGGCCGAAGAGCAAAAAATCCTGCAAGCCGAGCTGGACGCCAAAAAAGCAGCGAAAGCCAAAGCAGATTTGCTGGCACAGCAAAGGGCAAAGGTCAGGGCTGGCAATCCTGGCAACAGTGCCATCACCCAGGGTGCTGCTGGTTCAACCACCGCCGGGCGTAGTGTTTCAGCTAAAGTCAAAGTAGCGGTAGGCGGCGGCGTCAGTAATGCCAGTGGTGCAGGCACTGCGAAACAAGGCACGGGCACTGACGCCACGAGAAACACTGGCGTGGGCGGCGCGAATCGTGCAGACCTGGCCTCTAGCCGCCTGGCTGCCGGTAGCGGCGGCACTTCCAGCGCAGGCAGGCCAACTTCGGGCACGCCGACAGGTACCGCGCCGGCCGCCAGTAGCGGCGCACCTGCAACGGCAGACAATCTGCCCGCCTCATCGCAGCAGCCTGATGTACGTACAGAGGCTGCCACGACCACCACTCAAACACCGCAAACAGACACCTCACCGGTGAATAATACCAATGCAAGTAACCCGTCTGCAAACACTGGTGGTGCGGCGCCCTCGAATCCGAATACAACGGTTGCAACCGGAGAGATGTTACTGAACTCGTCTAATAACAATAGTGGCCCAACCACTAAACACTATGACCCGCCAGGTATGCCTAACGTAGGTGTTGATATTACCTACAACTCAGACACTACCTATTCTGGCACGGTTACTGTGGTCACAAAAGATGCAGCCGGCAACATTGTCAGTGTCTCTCATACGCCGATTTCGGGCACTTGGGGATATGACACTGAAGGAAATCCGACACCTGCGACGCAAACCGTAGGTGAAACCACCACCGCCCCAACCTCTGGTAACGGGCAGGGATCTGATACATCCAACAATCAACAGAGTGGTAATAATGACGCAACCTCTAATCAAGAAGAGGACGATGACAGTGACGACGATGATGATGATGACAAGACGGAGGATCCTCCGCCTGCGGAACAAACATCAACAGACCAGACCGAGACAGAAACCACCACTGAAGAAAGCAAAGAAGCCAGCACGACACCTAACCCGCTCGACATCGGTGGCGGAGATCCGGCAGAGCTATCCAGACGCACTGGCGGCCGGATGGGCAGCCAGGAGGCCAGACGTCAGCAGCGTGGACTGGATCTCGCACGCTCTGGTGGTGCTGCAGGCCCTAATCCTGAAGGTAAAGGTGGCGTCCCTACGTTGCTGACACCAGAAGAATTATCCAATGCAGAAAAAGCACTCAATATGCGTAGAGGGGCAGGAGTAACCAATCCGAACCCATTGGGTAAAGGAAGTGTTGTAGCGACAGACAGGGATGTCAAAGAAATGCATCTACGTCGCAATGGCGGGGCCAAAGGCCCAACAGATAGAACAGGTCCGGCCAAACCGCAAGACCCCCGCAGTCCTGTCGGAGGAGCCCCGGGGCCAGTACCGTCAGGTGGTACGCGCATCAACGTCTCCAGGACCAAAGCAGTGGCAGTCAATCGCAATTTGAGTAAAGACCACAACTTGGCACTAGGCGCCTTACAAACACTATTCAAATAAACACACAGGCTGCATATGCAACCTTTTCTGATGACTTCCTCGCAACATTGGTGTTGTTTGCAGCAAACAAACACATGTCGCACAAAAGTGTGGGATGCCGCAAAAAAGTAGCGGCGCAGCACCATCAGAAGTCACTGGCAAAGTGCGGGTTCAATATCTTTTTATCATAAGGTTTTTTATGGCTCTTCTTACAATCCGATACATTCCTCTGGCTGTGCTATTGTGCTGCCTGACTGGTTGCAGTTCTTTACAGACGAGCTCGACAGAATCCAGCAAGCCATCGAGCGCTTTGACAGATCACACCTTGCAGGCCAGGCGCCTGGCCGTTGTCGATGCGATTAAAAACGGACAATTTGAACAGGCAAAAAAATTAGCCGAAGAGTTGGTGCTGGGAGACCCGAAATCGGCTATCTCGCATTTGCTGCTCGGCCTGAGCTACCACTCACACGGGGATGCCGAATCGCTGAATCTTGCCAGCTCCGGCTACAACGCTTCCCGTCAGTTTGCCGGCCAGGATATGTGGCCCAACTACCTGGCAGGGGTGGTGGCCATGCAACAGCAAAATGCGCAGCAGGCAATGGAGTCTTTTTCAACTGCAGTGCTGGCAGACCCCGACAATCCTTATGCATTTGAAGGCCTGGCCGCGGCAGCCTATCTCTCGGGCAGGCTCACCATTGCAGAATATGCTGCACAACGTGCATTGCATTTACAGCCAGATTCAGCCATTGCCTGGCGCATGCTGGCACTCACCCTGGCAGCACAAGGCAAAGGCCAGCAGCTCGCAGCCGTGCTTGACCAGAAGCCGTTACAGGTGACTCAGGAACAGCAATACTGGCTTAAAACCAGAACGCAAAATCTTCTGCGCACCAGACAGGTGGATGAATATACCCAGCTAGCGCTCAATGAAGATGAAGATCAGGAAGTCCGCATTATCAAAAGAAGAGTCATTCCTGCAAAAGCAGCTGCGGCGCAACAATTAACCGTAGATGTCACCCTGATACTCTCGGATAAAAGAAACACCAGCCGCACCGGCGTGAATCTGCTAGATGGTTTGCAGGCCGTTTTTGGTTATGACCGCACGCTGACTTCTACCAAATTCCGCGAAACCGGATTTCCGGAAATCAACACATCCAATCGCACGATCACTCGCAGCATCAGCATTCCGGATGTGACTTACAACCTGAATATTTTCAACCGTGGTGACCGCTATTACGACGCCATTGCCAGGCCAAGCCTAACCGCTTTTGTCGGTGAAACCTCACGCTTTTTTATTGGTGACCAGCTCAATGTCAATGTTGCAGGTATTCAGTCTGCACAAATCGAAAAAATCAACGTCGGCGTCTCCATGAAAATTGTGCCCTCGCTCATCACTGAAGATGGCGCCCGCTTTCAGCTCGAAGTCGACAGAAGCTTTCTCAGTGATACCAACGCCGGGACATTTACACAAGCGGTAGGGACATTCAAGCAAACTGTCAGCGCCACAGCAGATATCAAATTTGGTGAAACACTTATTCTGAGCGGACTCTCGGAATCAGTGGGAGATAATACGGAATCTAAAACACCGATCGTGGGGGATATTCCTGTCATCAAGACGTTTTTCTCGAACAGAAACACCCTGAAAAGAGCACGCTCCGCCATTATTTTAGTCACCCCTTCCTTGCCCAGCAGCTTTTCCAGGACAGTGAACTACCTGCCAGCAACGACAAAATTGCTCGAGTTGTGGGATAAGGTGATTGAGCCTTCTGTCGGTAGCGAGAAGTTGATCCAGGATATTGCCCAGAACCCGCAATTCAGCCGTTTCTCTCACGGGGATGCACATGTACGCGGACTGGAAGATGAAACCCTGAAAAAAGTATTACTCGATAATATTAAAAACCACGCAAATATTTAAATCATGCCGCACGCTTGCGCTTGGAAATCATCATCGGGTGCAATTAGCCACCCCAGATTTAGCATTATTTTCAGAAGTTATTTCAGTAAATGCATACATAATTGATACTCCCCCCCCCCCGTTCTGGGGGTGCACGTTTTCTTCACTATCCGTTAGTCTTACAGCAAATTAGAAAAATGCTAATGGCTACTTTTGAGAGAGGAAGGCAACATGAATTTCACAGAATGGACGCGCCCAACGGGCCAACAAAAAAATCAGTTCGGACTGGTTTTATCAACATTGCTAGGCATCAGCCTGTTAATGTCCAGCATGTCTCATGCCAGTGAAATCGCAACCAATATGGTGCTGTCGTTTAATGAAGCGGCTAACTTTGATCAGGGCATAGACAAATTCCTGACGCTTGATGCAACGACAGCGAATGCGCGCTTCCTCACCAACCGCCTGGGCACATTCAGTGGTGGCAATGTGATATTCACACTAAACGGACATCAAAGTGTTTCTATCAATGATCCAGGTGTCGACACACTGCCAGACGCTCCGCGCAATTTGCTAAGGGTATATGCCAGCGCCAACGCCAGCGGTACCTTACTTGCCGACCCGGCTGCATTGACCTTCAACACCAACTGGTCTTGTACAAACACCTCGCTCAAATGCAACAGCAATACTTCAGTCAGCACACCCAAAAGTATCACGCCAGCCACACATGCATTGGCAGATATCCAGTCAGTGTTTCAGCCAATTCATTTACAAGCCAATGCCACTGTAGAGCCGCTGGTTGACAATGTGACAATCAATTCCGGCCAGTTGCACGTGAGCGGCACCGTACAAGTCAATGTAAACTTTACTGCCAAGACCACCACGCAATATGCAGCAGATGCACTGGCGGCGACTTCAGCCACCACTGGCGCCCTGCGCTGGGGAGCGGCGGCGGCTGACATACAACTGTTACGTAAAGCTACATGGACAGATGCGCCAGTCGCCAGCAACCTGCAAGCCAGCCGCACGCCAGGATTAGAAGAGGCGCAACAACTGCTGACGGTGGCTCGCGACAGTGCTACCTTACTGGCAACCGGCAACGCCCCTGGCACCAGCTACAATTCCGGATTCTCCCTGACACAACAGTTGTGGAATTTGACGGCAACCGTTGAACCGGCATTAGGTCGCAGCCTCGCCGGGCCTACCGGAGAAACCTTTTCCGGCACGAATGTCGCGGCAGAGGTTTCGGTACTGCGCAGCATGCTGAATGGCGCTACTGACGCCAGCTTTGTGACTGACCTGGAACAGGCACTCAACAATCCGTTAGATATAAGCTCAACGCCAGTACTCACTTTTGATGGCTCACTGATTGGCCTCGATAACGCTACCATGTCAGTGTTTTATGTAGGCGACAGCAGCGGGCGGGTAGAGATTGAACTTGATGCTGCCAGCCGTTATGCGTTCTGGCGCACTGCTTACAGTTTCGACAGAATTTCTTTCCTGGAAGGCGCCGCCGAAGGGGTGACCGTCATTGGCGGCAACAATGATGGTGTCCAGATCCGGCTCGGCGAAGAGCAATATGTGGGCGAAGTCTACAACGATGAGTTGTTCTATTTAAGTGGTAACCAAACGGCATCCCGGCTGAAATTAAACAACTTCTACAGCAATCAACTGTTAGTCGTCGCCAGCTGGGCCGTGACGCCCGTACCAGAACCAAGCATTTACTGCCTGATGATCTTCGGATTGGTACTGATCGGACGCATGAAAAAAATCACCTGACCAACACCAATAACAATAACAATAACCTGATTGTAATATCCTCCGGCAAGCTTTGAGCAGGCACTCGCGGCCTTCTTAAAGCTTGCAAACTTTTCACAGACCCGCCGCGCTTAACACCAACGCCAAGCGCTTAACACCAACGCCAAGCGCTTAACACCAACGCCAAGCGCTTAACTCACGCCTCAAAATTTTTACAGCATACCCTTCAGGAGAGCTCATTTAGTTTGCAGCAGTGTATGCAATTTCGCTAGCGCAATAGATCACCTGTTGGATTATCCTCAGGCGGATAATGACTAATCAATCTTCCACTTAATGGAACACCCGATACTCTGCACCTGTTCTTTCGGTCCATGGCCGGTTTGACTCACCTGTTTCATCGCCCTGAATAAATCGCGGCTGCTTTCGGGTGCAGTGTCCTTACGACTTTCGTCGAATCGTCCACGATATTGCAGCTCGAGGTTTTTATTAAAGCCGAAGAAATCCGGCGTGCAGACCGCATCGTATGTTTTTGCAACCTGCTGAGTTTCATCGAACAAATAAGGAAAAGGCAGCGCCAGTTCTTCAGACAGCTTTTTCATATTCTCCGGACTATCTTCCGGGTAATCAGAAGGGTCGTTGGACATGATGGCGACTGTGTTGATACCTAAGGCTTTCAACTCAGTGACATCGGCAATCAGGCGTGGCAGGATTGCTTTGACATAAGGGCAGTGATTGCAAATGAACATCACGAGCAGACCCTTTGGGCCTACACTTTCCTGAAGACTGACCAGCTTGCCATTGGTATCCGGCAGGTTAAATTCAGGGGCTTTCCAGCCAAAATTGCATGCTGGGGGATTGATACTGGCCATGTGATTCCTTTCAAAAACTTTCTAGACTGTCACTATATAACTTTGTGCAATTTCGGCGAAGGTTAACTCAGTGAAACCGATGTTAAGCGAAGCGGCTGCAGCCAAAATTGCACACGGGCGGGCTAATGCTTGCCATCTTCATTCGCCAGCCTCAATTAACTATCAAAACAGTATGGTACGTGATTAAGTCCTATCGGTGAATGTCGGCACGCTAGCATTTTGGTTACAATGTGATGCATGAGTAATTTACGTTTTTACAGTCCTGCCCCCCTATCCGTTGGCGAAACCACTGCACTCAGTGAAAACGCTGCTGCGCATGCCATACGCGTCATGCGCCTGAAAATCGGTGATACGCTGAATTTGTTTTGTGGTGATGGCTTTGACTACCAATGCGCACTGACTAATATTGAGAAAAAAGCGGCATACGTGGAAGTACAAAGCCGCACAGCGGTGAGCAATGAGTCGCCACTCAACATTCGTCTGCTACAAGGCATTTCCAGCGGTGACCGCATGGATTACACCATCCAGAAAGCAGTCGAGCTGGGCGTGACCGAAATATTCCCGCTGACCACTGAACGTTGCGTCACAAAACTCAGCGGTGACCGTGCCGAGAAACGCGTAGAACACTGGCAAGGCGTGGCGATAGCCGCTTGTGAACAAAGCGGCCGCGCCTTATTGCCGATAGTGCATGCGCCAGTCACATTGACACAATGGTTTGGCCAGCATGAAACACAATCCAGCCTGAATATCCTGCTAAATCCGGTAGGGGCGAAATGGCTGGCGCAACTCGAGAAACCATCCGGTCATATTCACCTGTTGATTGGCCCCGAAGGCGGCTTGAGTGGCAACGAAATTGCACTCGCTTCCCAGCACCATTTTCAATCGATTGTCATCGGGCCAAGAATCCTCAGAACAGAAACCGCGGCAGTGACTGCGATTGCCAGCATGCAAACATTGTGGGGCGATTTTTAGATAGTGATGATTCTTCTGCAAGTAAATCGCCAGCGCATGAAAGGAAATAGCCATGTTTAATGTGATGCTGCAAATGGCACTGCTGATCATTGCAGGCATTGCCTGGCAACGGTTCGCGCCAGACCATATCTCGGCCACTTCGCATAGGCGCGCGCTGACAGACCTGGTATTTTATATCTTGCTGCCGGCATTAGTCATAGATGTCCTGTGGCAAGCACCACTGGATGCCGACACTTTCAGTATCCAGCTCACGGCCATCACCAGGCTGGCCACAGCGGCAGGGTTAATGTGGCTAACCTTGCAACTATTCAACCGCGTTCAGCCACTCTCACGTGCGCAGCAAGGCGCATTAATGCTGGCGGCCACGTTTCCTAATGCCACCTATCTGGGGTTACCCGTGACCAGCGAAGTATTGGGTGACTGGGCACAGGAAATGGTACTTAAATTCGATCTGTTTGCCTGTACACCCATTTTATTATCGGTAGGCATGCTGATGGCTCAAACCTATGGCAAGAGCGAGGGACGTTCCAATCCTTTCGCGGAACTGCTGCGCGTGCCGCCACTGTGGGCGTTGCTGGTTGCCTGCCTGCTGAACCTGACACACACGCCTCAACCTGAAATGATAGGCCATGCACTGCACACCCTGGCTGGAGGGGTAGTACCGCTGATGCTGATTGCACTGGGCATGAGCATCCGTTGGGATACTTTCAAACCTTCACTTATACCCAAATTATTACCGGTCTGCATCATCGGCCTGCTGGTTGCGCCACTCACTGCCATGCTGGTGGCAGAGCAGTTAGGGCTGGGCGGACACACACTCACAGCCATCACCCTGTTAAGCGCCATGCCGACCATGGTATTCGGAGTCATCATCTGCGAGCGCTACCATCTGGATGGCGCGCTATATGCAGCCGCTGTATTCTCTACTACGCTACTCAGCATGTTCACGCTGCCGGCGTGGTTTCAATATCTATCCCATTAATTGCCATTCCGCCGGTAGAACAAATCACACCATTGCTGGTCAATCTTTATACGTTATATAACGCGTTTTCAGGCTTTCTTCCCTTGTTTAATATTTGCCTGAGTCCGTTGTGATTTGTATGCGTTTTGGAGGAGTTTCACCGCGATGCCAAAAACTACATTGAATCATTTCCTGGTGCAGCAGCCTGCGCCACCTGAAACACTGGTCAAGCTGTTAGGCAAGACTGGTATCACTATCAACGGCGATGCCCCTTGGGACATCCAGGTCTATGATGAAACCGTCTATCGCGATGTACTGACCCGTGGCACCCTGGGCTTTGGGCAGGCCTATATTGAAGGCCGCTGGGACTGCGCCCGGCTGGATGAATTTTTCACCCGCGTGATGCGCGCCGACATTGATGAAGAAATGGGCGGCTGGGGCAAGCTGCAATTATTGGGCGATATTCTTCGGCATGCGTTATTTAATCTCCAGGCGCCTAACCGCGCCTTCCAGGTCGCGCAACTGCACTACGATATCGGCAATGATGTGTTTGAATCTATGCTGGATTCCAGCATGAGTTATTCCTGCGCCTATTGGGAACATGCGCATACGCTGGAAGAAGCACAAGCCCACAAACTGGATATGATCTGCCGCAAACTCGATTTACAACCTGGTGAGCGCGTACTCGAAATTGGTTGTGGCTGGGGTGGCCTGGCCAGGCATATGGCACAAAACTACGGCGTAGATGTCGTCGGCATTACTGTCTCCAGGGAACAGCAAACCATTGCGAGAGAACGCTGCGCAGGGTTGGCTGTAGACATCCAGTTAATGGATTACCGCGAGTTGCAAGGGCAATTCGACAAAATCGTATCCGTAGGGATGTTTGAGCATGTGGGGCCAAAAAATTACCCGGTGTATTTTGAAACAGTACATCGCTTGCTGAAAGATAACGGCTTGTTTTTATTGCACAGCATAGGCAATCACAAAACGGCGCTATATACCGATGCATGGATAGACCGCTACATATTCCCCAACGGCAAGTTACCTTCTGCCAGTGAAATCAGCCTGGCGATTGAAAAGAAATTCCTGATTGAAGACTGGCATAACTTCGGCCCCGACTATGACCGCACCCTGATGGCGTGGTGGGATAAATTCAGCCGTGCCTGGCCGGAATTGCAGTTTAAATATGATGAAAGTTTTTACCGTATGTGGAAATACTACCTGATGTGTTGCGCAGGCTATTTCCGTTCACGGCAAGGCCAGTTGTGGCAACTGGTCCTGAGCAAGCGGCAGAGCAACCGCATTTACCGCTCGGTGCGTCCGGTACCAGGCTGATGTGATCATTCGCCTCTCTCTGTAACATTTAACATGACGGCTTAGGCCGTCATTTTTTATAGTTAATTTGCATAAAAATCCAATTTACTTTATTGTTTTGCAAATTATATTGATAAAATCAGATCATGATCGGCTCAAACATCAGAAATTTGCGAAAGTCGCAAAATCTAACCTTGCAGCAGCTCGCTTCGCGCATGGGCACGGATACCAGCAATCTCTCGCGCATAGAGCGCGGTGAAATTGGTATTTCAGATGCCTTGCTACGCGCTGCTGCACAAGCGTTGAGCACAACACCTGGCCGGTTATATGATGCCGATCTAACACCAAGCAACCTGACCAATACGCCACCGGCGATTCTGTCCAGCGCCAACAGCAAAGACTTCGTGCACTGGTTCCGTTCTGCTGCGCCTTACATCCATGCATTTGGCGGCAGTACATTTGTGATTGCCTTTGGCGGGGAAGTGGTCAGCGAACAACAGTTTATCGCCCTTTCGCATGACTTGAACCTGCTAGCCAGCCTGGAAGTACGTTTGGTGCTGGTGCACGGCGCCCGCCCGCAGATCGAACATAGACTTAAGCGGGATCACCTGATCCCTAAAATGCACAATGGCCTGCGCATCACCGATGACACAGCGATGGAAGCGGTGAAAGAAGCCAATGGGACTGTGCGTGTTGAAATTGAATCCCTTTTATCCATGGGCATTTCCAACTCGCCAATGGCAGGCAGCGATATCCGTGTCGCCAGCGGCAATTTCGTCACCGCCAAACCATTGGGCGTGCGAGATGGCGTAGACCTGCAACATACCGGTGAAGTGCGCAAGATCGATGCGGTCGGCATCCAGAAACGGCTGGACGATGGCGAACTGGTGCTACTGTCGCCTATGGGTTATTCACCCACAGGCGAGATATTCAACCTGACACTGGAAGATGTGGCGGTGAGTGCTGCGATTGCCCTGGATGCAGAAAAACTGATCTTCCTGATGGGCTCTGAGGGTATTCATAACTTGCGTGGCGAATTATTGCGTGAGATGACCTCCGCCAAAGCGAAAAATATGCTGCGCAATGTGCAGGAGAGTGATGACCCCATCAACTTCTCGGAAGATGTGAATTACTACCTGCCCGCTGCCGTGCGCGCCTGTGAGCATGGCGTCGCCAGAACGCACCTGATTTCAAGACATATCGATGGCGCCATTATCCAGGAACTGTTTACCCGGCAGGGCATAGGTACCATGATTACCGAGCTGCCGCTGGAAACCATGCGTCAGGCGAATATTGATGACGTCGGTGGCATCCTGATGCTGATCGAGCCGCTGGAAAATGAAGGCATACTGGTGCGGCGCGGACGTGAGCGTATTGAAATGGAGATCAACTATTTCTACGTGATGGAACATGACAACCGGGTGATCGGCTGCGCAGCGCTGTACCCGTTTCCTGCAGAGAAAATGGTTGAGTTTGCCTGCCTTGCGATTGACCCGGCCTATCGCGGCGGCGGGCGCGGTGACAAGCTGTTTAATTATTGCCAAGAACAGGCGAAAGCCATGGGCCACCAGTTTTTATTCTGCCTGACGACACGCACTGAACACTGGTTCCTAGAACGCGGTTTTACCGAGCAGACTGTGGATCAACTACCGCAGGAAAAGCAACAACTGTATAACCTGCAGCGAAAATCCAAAGTATTTGTGAAGGTACTGACCTGACTTCATCTAATCAGGCGCGACTATAATAACAACGCACCTTGGAATAGAAACACACCTGGTAAAAATGGCTGGCACTGATCGCCAGCCATTTAAAACAATTCACCAGCAACGTCTTAATTGCGTCATAGTCAGCGAATAAAGTTGAACAAAGTGCGTGAATCAGCTTCTTATTAGGCATCCTAACTAAAATTAAGCAGGCTATGCATTCACTGTTTAACTGTCAGCAGATAGAATACGCATATCCTTAATTGCATATCCATATGATGAACATTTCAAAAGCCGCCCAAAAGGCGCAAACCCTGTCTGAAGCCCTGCCCTACATCAAACGCTTTTTCGATAAAACCATTGTCATCAAATACGGCGGCAATGCGATGACCGATGAACGCCTGAAAGAGTGTTTCGCCCAAGACGTAGTCTTGCTCAAACTGGTGGGCATGAACCCGGTAGTGGTGCACGGCGGCGGGCCGCAAATCAACGAGATGCTGGATAAACTGGGTAAAAAAGGCGAGTTCATCCAGGGCATGCGTGTGACTGATGAAGAAACCATGGACGTGGTGGAAATGGTACTCGGCGGCCAGGTGAACAAAGAAATCGTCAACCTGATTAACCGCCACGGTGGTAAAGCAGTAGGCCTGACCGGCCAGGATGGTAACTTTATCCACGCGCAGAAACTGCTGATGGAAGACCTCAAAGACCCGACCAAAATGATCGATGTCGGCCAGGTCGGTGAAATTACCGCGATCGATCCCAGCATTATTACTTTCCTCGACACTGGCGACTTTATCCCGGTCGTCGCGCCGATTGGCGTAGGCCGCGAAGGTGAAACCTATAACATCAATGCCGATGTGGTGGCTGGCAAACTGGCTGAAATCCTCAATGCCGAGAAACTGATTCTGCTGACGAATACCCCTGGTGTCCTTGACAAAGAAGGTCAATTGCTGACAGGGCTGACTCCTAGACAGATCGATGACCTGGTGGCCGATGGCACTTTGAGCGGCGGCATGCTGCCAAAAATCAGTTCTGCACTGGATGCGGCACGCAGTGGCGTAAAAACCGTGCATATTATTGATGGCCGCGTGGAGCATGCTTTACTGCTGGAAGTGCTGACCGATGAAGGTGTTGGTACCTTGATCAAAGCAAAATAACTCCATTCTCCATTTCATTGTTGATACTGCGTTGACTGCTTCGCTTTCTCCTTGCAGTGCTATATGCACTGCCTGCGTAGGTCACTCGCTGTCGACTTGTCTCAACGTCGAACTGGAGCTGGAGTAAGTGTCTCGGGTGTGGATTTTCGATCTGGATGACACCCTGCACAATGCTTCCGCACATATTTTCCCCGTCATGAACCAATCCATGACCCGTTACATCATGGATTTACTGGCGATGGAAGAACCTGCCGCCCACCAGCTACGCCAGCACTACTGGCGCCTCTATGGCGCAACCCTCAAAGGGCTAATGCGGCACCATGGCGTCAATCCGCATCACTTTCTGTCCGAGACACATGCGTTTCTCACCGACGACATGGTGCAAACCACCAAACAATTACGCCAGATGCTGCAAAGTTTACCTGGGCGCAAATGCGTGTTCACCAACGCGCCGCGCGCCTATGCCATACGCGTGCTGGAAGTGCTGGGCATCAGTGACTGTTTTACTCTGGTATTCAGCGTTGAATCATCGCGCTTCCATGCCAAACCATCCGTACGCGGTTTCCGCATGCTGTTACGCCAGTTGCGTTGCTGTGCTGCCAGTTGCACCCTGTTTGAAGACAGCCTGCCAGCCCTGATGACTGCGAAGCGATTAGGCATGCGCACAGTATGGATCAGCCGCAGATTGCATAAACCAAACTTTGTGCAATATAGATTGCCGCATGTGTTGGCACTCACTCACAGTGCGTTGAAAAAACACGCTTAGTGCATTCCCGCTCCTAGAGAATCCGGTTAAAATAGCCGCAAAACGACAATAGCTGCATTCACAGGGATCCCGGAACACATCATGGCGACTATCAACAAAGAAGTAAGAGCAAACCGCAAACAACAAATCCTGGAAACACTGGCAAGCATGCTGCAAACGCCTAAAGGTGAAAAAATCACTACGGCTGCTTTGGCGGGTAAACTGGAAGTGTCAGAAGCAGCGCTCTACCGTCACTTTGCCAACAAAGCCAAAATGTTCGAGGGCCTGATCGAGTTTATTGAAGGCGCGCTGTTTGGTGTGATCAACAAAATCACCAGCGATGAAACCGATGGCCTCAAGCAGGTACAGCTCATGCTCACGACCATGCTCAAATTCGCCGAGCGCAACCCGGGCATGTCCCGCGTGCTGATTGGTGATGCACTGGTGAATGAAAATGAAGCATTGCAGTCTCGCATCAACCAGCTGATAGATCGCCTGGAAGCCAGTGTAAAGCAATCGCTGCGTATCGCAGAAGCACAAGGCAACAAAATCACTGACGCCAGCATTGCGGCAAATAGCATGATCAGCTTTGTGGTTGGCCGCTGGCACGGTTTTGCAAAGAGCGGTTTTAAACGTAAGCCAAGCGATCAGATTGAACAACATTTGGCGCTGCTTATTACTGGCAGTTTGCAATAAGCGTTAGTCCTATGACCCTCGACGTCAGAATGACCCTCTTGTGCCTCCGGACCATGGGCCCAACATAAAGGTTACAGGCACGCTATCCCATTTTTTCCAGGACCATGACTACGATACGCTAGCGCACATCTGAAATCTCTCCGCAGGCAACAAGTATTTTTATCACCCGGCGCACTGGTGCGCCAACTAAAGCAGGAAACACAATGGAAGCCACCATTTTTGGCATGAATGAAGCCCAGATCACAGAACTGGGCATGACCTACGGTGTTGGCGGACTCATGCTGCTGATGCTGTTGATTGTAGGAAACCTGGCCCGCAAATCCAACGCAGGCAAAACCGGCACCTTCGCATTATTCCTGGCACTCACCCTTGGCCTGGTGGGCTTTATCGCCAAATATGTCATCCAGTATTATTTGAATATCCGCTAAAGCTGTCTGGACGCGGCTGCCTGTTGCATAGCCAGCGTCGCTCATGCTCTCTGTTCTGCCAAACCATGCATTAAGCGCATGAATATGTGTCACACCTTTATGTCATCCAGTTACAAATGTGTTACATTTTAATTTAAGCAATTGCACAAGCAACGCCCGCTGCGAGACGCACACTAATTGGGTTGATGTTCGAGAATGCGCCATTAGCGGTACATGAAACGTAACATGGGGGCAGGGTCATGAGCAGAAGCAGAGTAATAGAAACCAGTAATGTGGATGCGCAAATCAAGGTTAAAAAGCACTTACACCCCGCAATGGTGATCGACTGGTTGCATGCTGGTGTGGAAGATACCCACCTTGGGGGATGGGCCAGCCTGTTTTATGGTTTTGCCTTCACGATCACCGGCATACTGATCCATGCTTTTTTTGCTGAGAATTACTGGCTGCTCGCCGGCCTTACCACTGGTTTTTTCCTGATTGGCCCGTTCCTGGCGACTGGTCTGTATGACATCAGCCGGCGCATTGCGTTGGGCCAGACACCCTCGCTATTACCCAGCCTGACCGCCTGGCTCCCCAATCTCGTCAACATTGCCTTGTTTGCTGCTTTTCTCTTGATAGCACTGGTCACATGGACACAACTGTCTTTTATTATTTTCGCCTACTACTTTAACCACCAGTTGCCCACTTTTATTGATATTGTATTTAACGTCCTGACCTTCAAACAACCGATTTTCACCCTGGTCTATTTTTCTGTCGGGGGTTTATTTGCAGCGCTGACATTTGCCATCAGCGTGATTGCCATCCCGTTGATGCTGGATAGCAATACCAGTGCCGGAACGGCCGCATGGGCCAGTTTGCGCGTTTGCTTGCGTAACCCTGGTGTGATGTCTCTTTGGGCATTCTGCATTGTGGTACTGATAGGCGTAGGCTTTGCCACCAGCTTTCTTGGACTGATCGTGACCATGCCGGTGGCAGGCCATGCCAGCTGGCATGTATATCGCTCTGTGATCGAGGTTCAACGCTGATCTATCCACCGGCCGCCGATGGATGGTAGCCATGGACTTCCTATGTGCACAGTCCTCACCCGGCATCTTTCCATCAGCTTGAAAGCCAATGCTAAGAGAGCGTCGCCCTATGCAACAGCTACTTGTATACGCAGATTCCCTCACCTGGGGCATTACGCGGCAGCGCGTGCCTTTTGAACAGCGCTGGCCGGGCGTGATGGAAATTGCGCTTACACAACAAGGTCATTTTGTACGTGTGATTGAGGACTGCCTGAATGGACGGAGAACGGCATTTGAAGTTCCATTCAAGCCTAGTCGCAATGGTCAGCAAGGGCTGGTGGGTTTTCTGGCCAAACTGGTAATCCAGCACTTCCTGAATATCCACTAACGCGAAAGAATGTTGACTGCCTATGAATATCCTTAAGATTTCCGGGATTGTTTTTTTGGCATGTGGGGCATATCTGTTATTCGATTACCTGATTTTACCGTGGGTGATTGCTAATCAGCCTCAGCACATCGTAAAACCTGCCGAAGAAACACCCGTTCGCTTTACGCGGCCCATCAAAACTCAGACAGCCCTTCCCATTCAAACCTCAACGTCAATTCAATCCAATAATCGCTGCGATGGCCGCACGCACTGCTCACAGATGACGTCGTGTTCTGAAGCACATTTCTTTCTGGCAAATTGCCCCAATACCGAAATGGATGGCGATAATGATGGTATCCCTTGTGAGCATCAGTGGTGCCAGCCACCTCCGCACTCATAGTCTAAAATGAATGACTTTTAATCAGGAGCAACACATGCAGCATATCCTGGTGTATTCAGACTCACTGACTTGGGGCATTATCCCCGACACGCGCCAGCGCCTGGCTTTTGAACAGCGCTGGCCGGGCGTGATGGAAATTGCGCTTACCCAACAAGGTCATTCTGTACGCGTGATTGAGGATTGCCTGAACGGGCGTAGAACGGTATTTGAAGATCCGTTAAAGCCTGGTCGTAATGGGCAGCAAGGGCTGGCAGAACGCTTAGAAATCCACTCGCCACTCTCTTTGGTAATCTTGATGCTGGGCACTAATGACTTTCAATCCATGCATCCACATACAGCCTGGCATGCCAGTCAGGGCATTGCCAGTTTGATTCACACCATACGCAACGCACCTGTAGAACCGGGTATGCCGGTGCCGCCTGTTTTGGTGGTGGCGCCACCGCCACTAATGTCAGCCAAGGGGTCGATTGCACCCAAATTTAAAGACGCGGAAACAAAATGCATAGGCCTGGCCTCAGCGCTTGAAGCAGTGTGCGTGCAGTTAAATTGTGCTTTTTTTGATGCTGGCAGTATAGTCACTGCCAGCCAGGTAGATGGCATACATCTGGATGCGGATCAACATGCCATTCTCGGTCTTGAACTGGCCAGACAAGTTAACGCTTTATTACGTTAATCCTGTCGGCGGGCTATTGCGAAGTGAATGCCGCTTATGTACCCTGAGATCACATACTGTGATAAAGAAGTGCGCGAAATGAATACACAAAGTGATGAGAACGATAGCACCATTTATAAAACGCTGCTGGAATCCACCAAAGCCATTCCCTGGAAAATCGATTGGGCAAGCAAGCAGTTTGCCTACATAGGCCCGCAGATCGAACAGCTGCTTGGCTGGTCGCAGGATAGCTGGAAAACGGTAGAAGACTGGGCCACCCGGATTCATGAGGATGAGCGTGAGCGCATTGTTAATTTTTGCGTGGAACGTTCATTGCAGGGCCAGGATCATGAGGCCGATTACCGTGCGCTGACCAGAGATGGCAGCTATGTCTGGATCAGGGATGTAGTGCATGTGGTACGCACGCCAACTGGTGAACCCGAAGCCCTGATAGGTTTTATGTTCGATATCAGTGAGCGTAAAAAAACCGAGCAGCAATTATTGGAACTGCAAAAGCAGCTCGAAGAATACTCATACAAAGACGGCCTGACCGAAGTGGCTAACCGCCGCATGTTTGATATGGTTCTGGAAAAAGAATGGCTGGAAGCAAAGCGTCATCAGCAGCCCTTGTCACTGATAATGATCGATATTGATTTTTTCAAACAGTACAACGATGTGTATGGTCATCTGCAAGGCGATGAAGTATTAAAGCGCGTTGCCCGCACGTTGAATAGTGCCGGATTACGTACCAAAGATTTTTTCGCGCGTTTTGGTGGGGAGGAATTTGCATTGATTCTTCCGGAAACTAACGCAGCGTCTGCCATCAAGATCGCCGAGCGTTGCCGCAACCTGATTTTCAAGGAACAAATCCCGCATGTCGGATCAAAGATCAGCCAGATTCTGACGATTAGCCTGGGTGTTTCTACCACCGTGCCGGTAAGCAATCTGGAACCAAAAGCGTTTGTGGAATTTGTAGATAGTCTTTTATATCAGGCCAAGAATGCGGGTCGTAACCGCATTCAGCAAGGGAGCAAATAGGCTTACAAAACAGGCTTGCGACTCAACGCCAGCATCGCCTCAATGGCTTGCATTCTGGCATCTGCCACGGCTTGTTTAATTTCAGATGGTGTAGCGTAGTGTTTGGCAATGGCACCTGCATCAACCGATAGCGCTGCCTGCAATGCCTTGCGCAGATGCTCGGCATCGTCAAGCGGACAATTTTCCAGTCCTAACCTTCCGCGACTGTCGCACTCACACGCCAGTAGAAAATCATCGAAGCGTGTGCGCTGGCGAAAAGCATCCAGCTCTTCAAGAAAGTTTAGCAAGGTGCTGGCTTTCATTTCGCGGGCAGCGTGCAATTTGCCGTGGTACTTCGCCACTACCAGCGCCAGGTCCTTACAATCGTTAGGCACTTTGAGGCGTGCAACTACATCGCGAATCTGGTCCACACTGCGTAATTCATGACCTATATGCCGTGGCAATACATCAGCCGGTGTCGTGCCTTTACCCAGATCATGCACGAGCGCAGCAAAACGCACCGGTAAGCTGAAGCCTTGTTTGGCGGCATAATCGATCACCATCATCACGTGTACGCCAGTATCCACTTCGGGATGGTAGAGCGCCGTCTGCGGTACGCCCCACAAGCGCGCTAGTTCGGGCAGTATCACTTGCAATGCACCGCAGTCACGCAGCATCTCAAACATACGGCTCGGCTGTTTTTCCATCAGACCTTTGGCAATCTCCTGCCATACCCGTTCCGGCACCAGTGCATCGACTTCGCCTGCTGCGACCATGTCACGCATGAGCGCCAGGGTTTCGGTCGCAACGGTAAAATCAGTGAATCGGGCAAGAAAGCGCCCTGCCCGCAAGATGCGCACCGGATCTTCACTGAACGCTGCAGTGACGTGCCGTAACAGTTTTTTCTGAATATCCTGTTGCCCGTGGAAAGGGTCAACCAGCGTGCCATCTTCGGCTTGCGCGATGGCATTCATGGTGAAGTCACGCCGGGCGAGGTCTTCTTCCAGTGTCACTTCGGGCGCCGCGTAAACGCTAAAGCCTTTGTAGCCTTTGCCGGTCTTGCGCTCGGTGCGTGCCAACGCATGCTCCTGATGCGTTTCGGGGTGAAGAAATACCGGGAAATCCTTGCCGACTGCACGATAGCCTGCCGCCAGCATCTGCTCCGGCGTGGCACCGACCACCACGTAGTCGCGGTCTTTGACAGATAAGCCTAGCAGGCCATCGCGGACTGCACCACCTACCTGGTAGATTTGCATTTGCAGTTATCCATAGGCCAGAGAAAACAACGCATTAGCGTCTGGCGTTGATCACACGCCCTGCCGCAGCACGAAACTGGTCGTAAGCACCACGCGGATTATTTTCCACCAGGTAGCCGGAAATCACCGCAAACATATCGGTAGGCACCACGCCCAACTCATTCGCCATCGGCTGTTGACAGACATTATCCACCTGCATGGATTTCACATTGTCACGGGACAATAATTTGATCGGCAGTAATTGCATAAAGCTGCCTTGCAGTAGCGAAAGCCTGGTGCTCAAGCCTATGATAGGCCGTTGCACGCCTGTGGTTTTCATCACTGCTTCCATCACCTGTTGCAAGGTCATGATTGCCGGTCCGCCCAGCTCATAAATCCTGCCATATGTGGCTGGCTCATCTACCGCATTCACTATGGCGGCAGCTACATCCTCAACCCAGATCGGCTGAAATTTGGCTTGTGGCATCGCCAGTGCCAGCACCGGAATGTAATGGATAAGTTTGGCAAACAGGTTGATAAAGCGGTCGCGCGCACCAAAAATCACTGAAGGACGGAAAATCGTGACATGCAGTTTTTTACTGCACTCCATCACGGCCTCGTCCCCGGCCGCTTTGCTGCGTAGATACTCGCTAGGTGCACTGACTGAAGCCTGCAAGGCGCTCATTTGCAGCAATCGTGGGATGCCCAGCTCGACACACAGTTGCGCCACACGACGAGGCAATTGATGGTGCATCTTTTCAAAACCATTGTCGCTGGTCTGGTGCAAAATACCGATCAGGTTGATCACAACGTCACTGCCTGCCAGCTGTGTCCGCAATGCCGATTGGTCGTTTACATCGCACTCGACCACTTGCACATAAGGTAACAAAATCAGGTGTTTTGCCTGCTCCCGGCGACGCGTCAACACCTTGACCTGGTAGCCGGCCTGATCCAACCCGGCCACCACACTGCTACCGACAAAACCGCTACCACCCAATACTGTGACTGTCTTCATATTGCTTATTCCCGATGCAGGTTGGTATTAAAAGGAAGCTTTGATTAAGCCCATCTTCGTCGCCATACGTTGTTGCTCATAAGAAATTTCTCCTTATATATTACAAATATACAGCGTCAAAATTTATTACTCGCGCCTAGTCTGACTTAGAAGTTGCACTTAATCAAAGCTTCCTTAAGAGAGATTGTACAGAAAAATGCCGTATCAGCTTACTCTTGATCTGTAATGGTGATGGTGGTTGTCACCGTTTCCACATCGGCGAGACCAGCATTACGGGCCGGAATCGTCCCCAAACGCTTTTTGAGGGTAATGACCGGCAACCCCAGCCTGGGCGCGTACATATGCGCATTTGCCAGCACCTTTTTCACATAATTGCGTGTTTCGCTGAAAGGGATGGTCTCTGCATAAATCGCCCCTTCCAGTGGAATATCAGCCGCCCAGCGCCTGGCGCGACTGGGGCCAGCGTTATAAGCGGCAGTCGCCATCGCTTCCTGGCCATTGAAAGTATCCAGGGTATAGCGCATGTAATAAGTACCGAGATTCACATTGGTATCTATATCATGCAGCATGGCTTCACTGTAGCTGCTCCATCCCAGTTTTTTGGCTATCCATTTGGCGGTGGCAGGCATGACCTGCATCAAACCACCTGCACCGACTGAAGATTTGGCATAGTGCATAAACCGGCTTTCCTGGCGGATAATGCCATATACCCAGGCCTCGTCAATTTCTCGCGCCTTTGATGCTTTTTGCAGATAGTCTCTGTACGGCGTCGGGTAGCGTAATTCAAAGTTGTGCGTGCGGCTGGTTTTATCAGCAGCTAGTACAGTCAGATCGTACCAGCCTTTGAGCAAGGCATATTGCGCGGCGACAATGCGTGACGGGTCATCCAATGCTTCGAGTAAATACATCCACTCCAGTCTGGCCTCATAACGTGCGTCAGCGTCAAACAGCGCCTCAATACGCTTGATAGCGGGTAGTCTGGCAAACTGGCGGACTTGTTCATCGGCAGGCTGGAAAGTCGCCATTGGCTCGCCAGCGACCGGCCCCAGCTCTTCAGCCGCCAGCCAGCCATAAAAATGGCGTTCCTGCGACAGTTTTGCCAGCAACAGATTCGCTTCTGTGACTTGACCTTTATTCTTAAGCGCGCGTGCTTTCCAGTAGCGCCAGGTATGCTCGTCTGCCAGCGCATTCGGCATATTGCCTATGACTTTCAGCAATACTGGCCAGTCCTGCTGACGCAATGCGCTGCGTGCATACCATTCCCATTGTTCATTAGTCAGGGTACCCGGCTCGACTTTGGCAAAAGCGCGCACGGCTTCGGGCTCATGTTTACGGGCCGACTCCAGCGCAATATACGCTTGCATCAGCTGCTTTTCTTCGTTATTGAACACACCGTTATATTTCTGGTAACTGCTTTGCGCCAGGGCAATGTCCGCCTTGGACTGGCGATGAATAGCGTACAAATACAGTGCGCGTCCATAGGCTGATTTATCCTGCACATTGTTCTTTTTCAGTACCAGCGCCGGGTTCTGCGCCACATCATCAATCTGTTTCAGCAAAGTGACATCGGTTTTCCTGCTGCGTTTCGCCAGGGTTTTAGCCATGCCTGGTTTATTGGCAAACAAGGCATTCCGGTAAATCGACAGCAGGAACGCTTCATCCAGCACACCCACCTGCTGCAATGCTTCCAGCATGCCCTGGCAATCGGCGGGCAACTCCTTGCCTGACAGCAATAATGTTTTGCCATCTTCATAAGCCGCCGGATCATCCAGGGCGATACCTGCCTGCACCTGGAAGCATTGGTTGCCGGTGTCATTCAAATTGTAATAGTTGGGAATTTGCGCACGCATTTCCACAAACTGGTCCCAGAACTGTACGCGCCCCAGCCGCTTGAGCCATAGTTCACGTACACGTTGCGAGAGCAGTGACTCGTTGTTTTCCTGCAGAAACGCCTGCACCTGGTAATAGGAGAGCTGATCCATGGTCAGGATCATCTGCCAGTATTGCAGATAAGGCGCCAGCGGTGATTTACGTTGCCTGAGTGTCTCCAGCGACTCGGTCAACAGCGGCAGGTTCTTAGTCTGGTAAGCCTGTTTGGCTTGCAGATAGGTTTCAGTATCACCAGCGTGGGCCGGCGTTGCCAGCATAGACAGGCACGGTGCCATTACACAGGCGGCAATCGAAAGGAGATGACGGAGTTTAGTCTTCATGAGTCAATAATCACAGGGTCTTGCTCAATATTCAATCGGTCAGGCTCACGTGCAATTGAGCTCACGCCCGTTCGAATATTTGCGTGCACTTCACAGTGCACTCGACGCATCACGTGGATTCAGGGGGGGTAACAATCAAATTCTGGCCAGGCGACTCAGAAAGAAAAATAAGAGCAAGAGCAGCAAAACGACGAAGCCGCCTTTCCACACTTTTTTAAGCCATTGCCAATAGCGCGCGTTGCCGGTTTGCCAGCCTAGCAGGGCCAGCACCAGGGTACTCAGCACCAGCACCGCAAATAATATCCGTATCCACCACATATCCGGGTTTACCCCTTAAGCCGCAGGCAAAAATGGCGCGGGACTAAAATAGTCACGCTGCCGCACAAAGCCAACCGGTGCCTGACTATCATCGAAAGTGCAGTATTCCCAGGCAGTGTCGTCTTTGAGCAAGGCACGCAGCAACTGGTTGTTCAAGGCATGTCCGGATTTGAAAGCCGAAAACTGGCCTACAATTGGATAACCGAGGATATATAAATCGCCAATCGCATCCAGTACTTTGTGCTTGGCAAACTCATCTTCATAGCGCAACCCGCCGCCATTCAGTACTTTATATTCGTCGAGCACAATCGCGTTATCCAGACTGCCACCTTTGGCCAGGCCATTCGCGCGCAAGTACTCTACTTCGTGCATAAAACCAAAGGTACGTGCGCGACTGATTTCGTCAACGTAACTCTGGCTATCGTAATCTATGGTCACGGTTTTACCGGAGAATTCGAACACCGGGTGCGCGAAATCAATGGTAAATTCGGCTTTAAAGCCATGGTGCGGCGTAAATTTTGCCCATTTATCGCCATCTTGTACTTCAACCGGTTTCAGGATGCGCACAAATTTCTTTGGCACCTCCAGTTCAGCTAATCCGGCCGTTTGCAATAAATAGATAAACGGCCCCGAGCTGCCATCCATGATGGGCACTTCGGCTGCCGTTAACTCTATCAATACATTATCTACCCCCAGACCGGCGAGGGCAGACATCAAATGCTCCACAGTAGCAACGCGCGCACCTGAAAACTCTAGGGCTGAGCTCAGGCGAGTGTCGTTCACTGCCGTCGGTGTGACCCGCATGGCAGGCGTATCGGGCAAATCGATGCGCTTGAACACCACTCCGTGATCAGCAGGCGCAGGTTTGAGCGTCAGCGTGACTTTCTCACCGCTGTGCAGCCCGACCCCGGTCGCGCTAATCTGTTGTTTAAGCGTGCGTTGCTTTAACATGGTTTTCTCTTTATCAGTGTCTGACGACTATTATAAGCCAATCCCACTTCCAAGCCGACAAGCAATCACTGCCTGAGGGTTAATCAGCCTGCTTACGCAAGAAAGCCGGGATATCATATTCTTCAATACCGGAATTCTTCATGGCTTCAACCTGGGCACGACGGCTATTGCTGGTGAACACTGCCGGCTCATCCTCTTCAACCACATTCTGGAAGATAGGCTGGTTAGTCGTACCATCACGCAATGTCGTCGTGGTCATGACTTTCAGCTCAGGTTTGGCCTGGCGCTTGCCGATGGAGCCGTTCAAGCCGGTAGCAACCATGGTCACACGCAGGTTATCGCCCATTTCTTCGTCGATCACGTTACCGATAATCACCGTTGCATCTTCCGCCGTGAATTCCTTGATAGTGTTCATCACATCATAGTATTCACGCATCTTGAAGCTGGTGCTGGCGGTAATATTCACCAGTACACCACGTGCATTAGCCAGGTTCACATCTTCCAGCAACGGGCTGGCAACCGCTTGTTCAGCCGCGATACGTGCACGGTTAGGCCCGGTAGCTTCAGCAGAACCCATCATCGCCATGCCCATTTCAGACATCACGGTGCGTACATCGGCAAAGTCAACGTTAACCGTACCAGGGCAATTGATGATTTCAGCAATGCCGGATACCGCATTCTGCAATACATCATTGGCCGCGCGGTAAGCTTCAACCACGGTCACATCCTCACCCAGCACATCCATCAGCTTTTCGTTAGGGATAACGATCAGAGAGTCAACGTACTGTGAAAGTTCTTCCAGGCCTTCTTGCGCGACTTTGGCGCGTTTGCCTTCAAAAGCAAATGGCTTGGTCACGACGGCAACAGTCAGGATACCCATTTCACGCGCGACTTCCGCAATGATAGGCGCAGCGCCGGTACCGGTACCGCCACCCATACCCGCTGTGATAAACAGCATATCGGCACCATCAATGGTTTCTGCGATACTGTCACGGTCTTCCAGTGCGGCTTCACGGCCGATCTCCGGCTTGGCGCCAGCACCCAGGCCCTTGGTAATATCGGCACCGATTTGCAGTACGACTTTGGCATTACTTTTCTTCAATGCCTGCATATCGGTGTTGGCGCAAATGAATTCTACGCCCGGCACCATCTTGGTCATCATGTGCTCAACGGCGTTACCACCGCAACCACCGACACCAATTACCTTGATGACAGCACCTTCATTCTCTTTATCAAAAATTTCAATCATACTAACCCTCCATTGCCTAATTATTTGAGTGATTGGTTTGCCCCGCACACTCGCCCTAAAAAAAGTTAAAAATTACCTGTAAACCAACTCTTCATTCTCTCCAGCAACCGGCCAACCGAGCCCGACTGCAAATTCCCTACCATTTGTTTTTCTACCTGCTGTTTGGCCATCAACAGCAAGCCTATGCCAGTGGCATAGCGCGGATTACCCACTACCTCGGATAAGCCTTCCACTCCTCTGGGCACGCCTAGTCGTACCGGGGTATGAAAAATTTCTTCACCCAATTCAACCATGCCGCGCATTTGCGCAGCGCCGCCGGTGATCACGATGCCGGAAGCGATCATGGATTCCATGCCGCTACGGCGCAGTTCCTGCTGTACAAACTCATAAATCTCTTCGACGCGGTCTTCAATTACCTCGGTCAATGCCTGGCAGGACAACTGGCGTGGCTCGCGGCCATCGACCGCCTGCACTTCCACCACTTCACGCGGATCAGCCAGCTGGCGCAAGGCACAGCCATGCTTGACCTTGATCTCTTCGGCTGACTGCGTTGGTGTGCGCAAGGCCACGGCGATGTCATTGGTGATCTGGTCACCCGCAATCGGTATCACCGCGGTATGGCGGATCGCGCCATTTTTGAATACTGCGATATCGGTCGTGCCACCACCGATATCCACCAAGCAAACGCCCAGTTCTTTTTCATCTTCAGTCAGCACTGATTCACTGGAAGCCAGTGGCTGCAGGATCAGGTCGCTTACTTCCAGACCACAACGCTTGATGCACTTGACGATATTCTGTGCAGCCGCAATGGCGCCGGTCACAATGTGCACACGCACTTCCAGGCGGATGCCGCTCATGCCCAGTGGTTCACGCACGTCTTCCTGGCCATCAATAATGAATTCCTGGGTCAGGATATGCAGGATCTGCTGGTCAGCTGGCAAGGCAATCGCGCGCGCGGTGTCCACCACACGGTCAATATCGCTTTGCGAAACTTCGCTCTCTTTAATTTTCACCATGCCGTGTGAATTCAGGCTTTTAATGTGGCTACCTGCGATACCGGAATACACGGTGTTGATTTTGCAATCTGCCATCAACTCCACTTCTTCAATTGCGCGCTGGATCGCCTGCATGGTGGAATCGATATTCACGACCACGCCTTTTTTCAGTCCGCGTGACGCATGCTGGCCAACCCCGATCACCTTCAAAGTGCCTTCCGGCAATATTTCAGCCGCAATCGCCACGATCTTGGATGTCCCGATATCCAGGCCGACGATTAAATTTTTATCTTCTCTTGCTCTACTCATGTGTTTTCCTTGCTTCCGGCCATCCCTTAAGCGCCATTACGTGGCATACGTAATGCAAAGCCATTCGGATAGCGTAAATCTGCATACCGCCAGTCACTTTCAGCGATGGCTGGCTGTTGGCTATAAGCGGCCACAAACTGTTGTAATCGTTGCTTGGCAGCTTCACGGCCCAGCATCATTAGTCTTTTATCCACGGTTTTGATCTCCCATGCGCGACGGGAGGACAAACTCAACTGCTGAATCTGCAACTGTGTCACCGACAAAGTCTGCGCAAAACTGGCATAGCCTTGCGCCAGTTCTTTCACCGCATCGCCCGGGCCATAAAACACCGGTAACTGCTCATCAGAAGCGGCCTGGAACAACTCGCCGTGCCGATTGACCAAAGCCACGCCACCCCAGCGGCCCAGTGCCTGATGCTCTTCAATCTGTACCACTATCGTATCCGGCCACTGGCGGCGCACACTGACCTTGCGCGCCCATGGCAGCTTCTCGAAGGCAGTACGTGTGCGCTGTAAATCCAGCGTATAAAAATTACCTTTTAAATACTTGCTGACAATCAGCTGGATCTGTTCATGGTTGACATGATCCAGGTTGCCTTCTACCTGCACGTGCTTGACCGGGAAGATAGGCAGATGCAGCACCACAAACAGCAAGGCGTACAGCATCAGCACCACTGCCAGTGAAAACAGCAGGTTGGCAGTCCAGTTCAGCAATGTCGGTCTATGCCACATCGTTTATCCAGTTCCCGTTTTATGCCTTCAATGTCTGTTGCAAAATACGCACGACCAGCGCATCAAAATCCAGTCCGGCAGCCTTGGCCGCCATAGGCACCAGACTGTGGTCAGTCATGCCCGGGCTGGTATTCACTTCAAGAAAGTAATGTTTGCCAGCGTCATCCATCAGAAAGTCCACCCGGCCCCAGCCACTGCAACCCAGCACCCTGAATGCCTGCAGGGCTTCTGCCTGTATCTGTTGTTCCTGCGTGGTAGATAAGCCACTCGGGCAACGGTATTCGGTATCGTCACGCAGGTATTTGGCTTCGTAATCGTAGTATTCGTTTTTCGGTACTATGTGTATCACTGGTAGTGCGGTATCGCCCAGAATACCGACCGTGTATTCGCCGCCGCCAACAAATTGCTCGGCAATCACCAGCGGGTCAGAGGCTTTAGCCAGCGTGTACGCTTCAGCCAGATCGCCTGCCTGCTTGACCTTACTGACCCCTATGCTGGAACCTTCGTTGGCCGGTTTCACAAACAGTGGCAGGCCCAGTTTTGCAACTACCTTATCTGTAGCAGTGGCGTCATCCATCAACACATAGTCAGGCGTCACTACACCCGCGGCTGTCCATAACAGCTTGGTGCGCCATTTATCCATACCTAGTGCAGACGCCATCACGCCACTACCGGTGTAAGGAATATCCATCAGTTCCAGTGCGCCCTGGATAGTGCCGTCTTCACCATAGCGGCCATGCAAAGCGATAAAAGCACGGTCATAGGCTTTCAGCTCAGACAGTTCCTGGGTCGCCGGGTCAAATGCATGTGCATCCACGCCCTGGCGCAACAAGGCTGCCAGCACTGCCGAGCCGCTTTTGATCGACACTTCACGCTCGCCGGAACGGCCACCGAATAACACCGCTACCTTGCCAAAATCTTGCTGTGTTGCACTCATGTTCTTAAACACTTTCCCCAATGACTTTCACTTCCTGTATCAATTCCACGCCCTGTTTTTCCTGGACGGTAGCTTTCACACGTGCAATCAGCGCTTCAATATCTGCCGCACTCGCATGGCCCAGATTCACAATAAAGTTGGCATGTTTTTCTGAAACCTGTGCACCGCCTATGGTGGTGCCCTTCAAGCCTGAAGCTTCAATTAATCTCGCCGCAAAATCGCCTTCCGGATTGCGGAAAGTGGAACCTGCACTCGGCATGTTCAATGGCTGGCTGGCCAGGCGTTTTGCCAGCAATTGCTTAATCTGTTCTGCGGAGGCTTTACCATCCCCTTGAGGGATGGCAAACCATCCACCCAGAAACCACTCATCTGCTACCGGGTGCGTCACGTGCCGGTATACAGGCTGATACTCTGCCCGGTCGCGCACCTGCACAGCACCATTACGGTGTATGGTTTTCACCTGATCCACCCATTGCCAGGTTTCGCCACCATAGCAACCGGCGTTCATCGCCAGTGCACCGCCGACTGTGCCGGGAATGCCAGCCATAAATTCAGCGCCTGCGCGGTTATTACTCGCAGCGAAACGTGCCAGCTTGGCGCAGGTCACACCGGCGTCGGCATACACGCGTTCGCCTTGCATTTCCAGTTGCTGCAAGGCCTGGTGCATCACCACTACCGTGCCACGCACACCCCCATCACGTACCAGCAGGTTGCTGCCCAAGCCGATGAAAGTCAGCGGCTCATTTGCCGGCAACTGTTGCAAAAACTGTTGCAACTGCTCTACGTTATCTGCCAGCACCAGTTGATCGGCCTCACCCCCCACACGCCAGCTGGTGTAGCGGGTGAGCGGTTCGTGCTGCAGTACCTGTAAGGTTGTTGCGCTCATGCTGTCGCCAGCTCCCGCGTCTTGGCGGCGACGTTACCGATATTGCCAGCACCCATCACGACCACCACATCTCCTGCTTGTACGCTGTCCAGGATGCTGGCTGGCAATTCATCCGTCGTTTCTACAAACCGTGGCTCTACCTTGCCGTTGACGCGGATGGCCCGGATCAGGCTGCGGGTATCTGCCGCGACTATTGGCGCTTCGCCAGCCGAATACACTTCTGTCAGCAGCAGCGTATCGACGGTTGACAACACCTTGACGAAATCCTCGAAGCAGTCACGGGTGCGGGTATAGCGATGCGGCTGGAACGCCAGCACCAGTCGACGCCCCGGAAACGCACCGCGTGCGGCTGCAATCACTGCCTGCATTTCAACCGGATGGTGACCATAATCATCAATCAAAGTCGCATGGCCATCGGCCACCGGGATTTCACCGTAACGCTCAAACCTGCGGCCTACACCCCTGAACTCGGCCAGCGCTTTCAGGATGGCGGCATCCGGCACATTCAATTCAGTGGCAATCGCAATCGCAGCCAGCGCATTCAGCACATAGTGGTGCCCTGGCAGGTTAAGCGTGACTTCATTGCGTACCGTGGTGCCATTCTTACGGATCAGCGTGAAATGCATTTTTCCACCATCGGCGACAATATTCTCGGCGCGGATGCTGGCTTCTTCATGTGTACCGTAAGTAGTCACCGGCCGTGTCACACGCGGGAGTATTTCGCGGACATTGGCATCATCAATGCACATCACCGCCATGCCCCAGAACGGAATCTGCTGCAAAAATTCAACGAAGGCTGTTTTCAGTTTGTCAAAGCTGTGCTCATAAGTATCCATGTGGTCCTGGTCAATATTGGTGACCACTGCCAGCACCGGGTTGAGGTGCAGGAAGGAAGCATCAGACTCATCGGCTTCGACCACTATCCATTCGCCGGTGCCCAGTCTGGCATTGGCACTGGCCGCTTCCAGTTTGCCGCCAATCACAAAAGTCGGGTCCATATCCGCTTCGGCCAGGATGCTGGCAATCAGGCTGGTGGTGGTGGTTTTGCCATGCGTACCGGCGACGGCGATGCCCTGCTTGAAGCGCATCAGCTCTGCCAGCATCAATGCACGTGGAATCACCGCCACCTTGCGTGCGCGGGCAGCAATAATTTCCGGGTTCTCTTCATTGATAGCACTGGAGACCACCACCACATCAGCATCGCCCAGATGCTCGGTCGCATGGCCCTGGTACACGGTGGCACCAAAACCCTGCAGACGCCTGGTGGTCACGTTGCTGGCAAGATCAGAGCCGCTGATTTCAAAGCCAAGATTCAGCAATACCTCGGCAATGCCGCTCATGCCTGAACCGCCTATACCGACAAAATGAATTTTTTTGACTTTATGTTTCATAGCGAACTTTGTTTCATATGTGTATTGGCTGCTGCCAGTTGCCGGCAAATGTCTGCTACCTGGCGTGTTGCATCCGGTCTGGCCAGTGCCCGTGCTTTTTGTGCCATCGCCAGGCAGGTGATACGGTCCAGTGTTTTCAAAATATCGGCCAACTCGGCTACATCCAGATCCCTTTGCTGGATCAGCAATGCGGCGCCCGCCTGTTGCAGGTAAGCAGCATTGGTGGTCTGGTGGTCATCCACCGCAAATGGGAACGGGACCAGTATGCTGGCAGCGCCGACATTCGCCAGTTCAGCCACAGTCAGTGCGCCCGCACGGCAAATTACCAGGTCAGCCCAGGCATACACCTGTGCCATGTCCTGGATAAACGCGCGACAATCGGCCGCCACACCAGCGTCTGCATAGGCCTGTTTAAGTGCCTCAATATGCTTTTCACCTGCCTGGTGAATGACCTGCGGCCGTGCATTTTCTGGTAGTAACGCGAAAGCCTTGGGCAACTGCGTATTCAATGCGGCTGCGCCCAGGCTGCCACCTACCACCAGGATGCGTAACTCGCCTTGATGTTCTTTAAAGCGCGCTTCCGGAACAGGCAAAGTAGTAATGTCTTCACGTACCGGATTACCGACCATCTCGCCTTTGCTACCTAGCGCTTGCGGGAAACCGGTCAAGACACGGTTGGCAATTGTTGCCAGTGATTTATTGGTTAATCCCGCGACAGAATTCTGCTCATGGATGACCAGCGGCACACCTGCCAGTTTCGCCATCACCCCACCCGGGAAAGCTGCAAAGCCGCCCATGCCCAGCACCACGTCAGGCTGATGCTGTTTAATCGCCTGCCTGGCCTGACTAAACGCACGCACCAGTTTCACAGGCAATGTCAGCCAGCCTAGAAGACCTTTGCCGCGCACGCCCTGCATGGTCATCATGGCTTTGGCATAAGGCTTATTGGCAATCAGGCGATTTTCCATGCCGCCTTCGGTCGCCAGCCAGACAATTTTCCAGCCTTGCGCATGCAATGCATCTGCCACCGCAATTGCCGGATACACGTGGCCGCCAGTGCCGCCAGCCATCACCATTAATGTGCTCTGCTGACTCATGTTTGCAAGCCTTTCTGCAAACGTCTATTCTCGAAGTCAATACGCAGCAACACCGCCATGGCGATGCAATTGGCCAGAATACCGCTACCACCGTACGACAACAGTGGCAACGTTAAACCCTTGGTCGGGAGCAAACCCATGTTCACGCCCATATTGATAAAGCCTTGCACGCCCATCCAGACACCTATGCCTTGCGCCAGCAATGCAGCGTAATAGCGCTCGTTCGCAACGGCTTCCTTGGCGATGCTGAAAGCGCGGATCACCACCCAGGCAAACAGCAAAACCACGACCATGACGCCGACATAGCCTAATTCTTCAGCAACCACTGCCAGCAGGAAATCCGTATGCGCTTCCGGCAAATACAGCAGTTTTTCCACACTGCCGCCCAGGCCTACGCCCCAAAACTCGCCACGGCCAAAAGCAATCAAGGCATGGGATAACTGGTAGCCGGTATCAAACGGGTCATCAAACGGATTCAGGAAGCCTTTCATGCGCTCCAGGCGGTAGGGTTCCATCACCACCAACCCGACCACTGCCAGCGGTAACGCAGCGAGCATGGCCAGGAATATCTTGATATGCACACCACCCAGCCACATGATGGAGAAGGCAATCGAAGCGGTCACGGCAAAGGCGCCGAAATCAGGCTCGCGCAACAGCAGCACACCGACAAACACCATCACGCCCAACATAGGCAAAAAACCTTTGGTGAAACTGTGCATGCTGCTGGCTTTGCGCACTGCGTAATCAGAGGCATACATGGCAATAAACAGCTTCATCAATTCGGAAGGTTGCAGGTTCATGACCAGTAATGAAATCCAGCGGCGGCTGCCATTGACCACTTTGCCTATGCCGGGGATCAGCACCAGCACCAGCAGCACAATGCCAAACACAAACAGGTAAGGCGACATCTTTTGCCACCAGGCCATAGGCACCTGGAACACGACCACGGCGGCCACCAGCCCTACCGCGATATACAGCGCCTGGCGCATCAGGAAATAAGTGCTGTTATGCCCGAACATCTTGCTAGAATCTGCATAGGCGATCGAGGCGGAATAGACCATGACCATGCCAAATGCCAGCAATGACAGCACTACCCACAGCAGCGACATATCGTAGCTGGGTGAGTTATAGCGCTCGCGTGTCATCATCAGCGGACCAAGCATGCGGCCTCCATGGCTTTGACGGCTTCAACAAATACCTGTGCCCGGTGCTCGTAGTTCCTGAACATATCGAAACTGGCGCAAGCAGGCGACAGCAGGACCGCATCCCCGGCTTCTGCCAGCGTTTTGGCGATATGCACTGCTGCAGTCAGGTCCACAGCATCCACCACCGGCACCTGCACGTTTTGCAGTACCTGCTGGATTTTTGGCCCATCACGCCCTATCAGCACTACTGCGCGTGCGTGTTTAACAACCGCTTCTCTCAAGGGATTGAAATCCTGGCCTTTGCCATCACCTCCGGCGATCAACACCACTTTCTGCGGTTTGCCCTGTTTGAGCATGCCGCTGATGGCAGCCGTAGTCGCACCGACGTTGGTGCCTTTGGAGTCATCATAAAAATCGATTTCTTCGATATTGGCTACCCATTCGACGCGGTGTGGCAAACCGGCAAAAGACTGCACGGTATGCAGGATAGATACCTTGTCTACGCCTATGGCCTGGGTTAATGCAATCGCTGCAAGCGCATTGGCAATATTATGTTTGCCGCGGATATGCAGACTATCCGCTTCGATATAGTGCCTGTGCCCGGCGCACAACCAGCCGAGGTCATTCAAGCCGTAATCGTTAATGGTAGGTGCGGGGTTCACACCAAACGACACCTGCGGCAACTGGCCTGCCAATGCGGCACTGGCAGGGTCATCGCGGTTCACAATGGCGATACGGGCATGCTGGTAGATACGCGCCTTGGATTGCGCGTAATCATCCATGCCGGAATACCTGTCCATGTGGTCTTCAGAAAGATTAAGTACTGTGGCAGCATCTACCACCAGATGATGGGTGGCTTCCAGTTGAAAACTGGACAGCTCCAGCACATAGACATCAGGCGCAGTCATCTGCAGGGTATCCAGCACCGGCACGCCAATATTGCCTGCAACGATGGTATTCAGCCCGGCCTGTTTGCAGATTTCACCAACCAGGGTGGTGACCGTGGTTTTGCCGTTAGAGCCGGTAATCGCAATCACTTTGGCATATGGCGCGCGAAAGCGTGCAAACAACTCGATATCGCCGATCACGCTCTTGCCTTGCGCGATCAGCTGCTGCAATACCGGTTCTTTCAACGAAACACCTGGGCTGGTGACGATGGTATCCATGCTGGATAGCAATGACGCATTGAATGCACCCAGATGGCATTCCACGTTAGGGAATTCCTCCAGCAAGCGGTCCTGGCCTGGCGGATGCAGGCGCGAGTCAAACATCACCACTTCAGCACCCATTTGACGCAGCCAGCGCAAGGCAGAGAAACCGGTGTCACCCAGTCCTATCACTCCAACGCGTTGCTTTTCAAATTGCTTTTTCATGTGCTTATGCTCGAAAGAATTGCCTTGTTATCTCAGTTTCAAAGTGGATAAACCCACCAGTACCAGCATCATGGTGATGATCCAGAAACGTACTACGACCTGTGTCTCTTTCCAGCCTTTTTGTTCATAGTGATGGTGCAAAGGCGCCATCAGGAAAATGCGCTTGCCGGTACCGGTCATTCTTTTGGTGTATTTGAAATACAGCACCTGTGCCGCGACCGAAAAAGTCTCGACCACGAACACGCCGCCCATAATGAACAGCACGATTTCCTGGCGCACCACTACGGCCACCACGCCCAACGCCGCACCGAGTGCCAGCGCACCGACATCACCCATAAATACTTCTGCCGGATAGGCGTTAAACCACAGGAAACCCAAACCGGCTCCCGCCATCGCGGCACAGAACACCATCAGTTCACTGGCACCTTCCACATAAGGAATACCCAGGTATTTGGCGAATACGATGTGGCCGGCTACATATGAAAACAGCGCCAGCGCGGCAGCGACCATCACGGTCGGTAAAATCGCCAGACCATCCAGGCCATCGGTCAGGTTGACGGCATTGCTGCTACCGACAATCACCAGATAAGTGAGTACGATGAAACCCACCGCACCTAATGGCAGTGCCAGATGTTTGAAAAACGGCACAATCAGGGTGGTCTCAACCGGCGTGGTGGAGGTTGCGTATAAAAATGCTGCCACGCCAAAGCCGATCAGGCTTTGCCAGAAATATTTCTCTTTGGCAGACAAGCCTTTAGGATTTTTGTAAACCACTTTACGATAGTCATCGACCCAGCCAACAGCGCCGAAACCCAGGGTTGTGATCAACACCACCCAGATAAAACGGTTATGCAGATTGCCCCATAACAGGGTAGAAATCGCGATCGCCACCAGGATCAACGCGCCACCCATGGTCGGTGTGCCGGCTTTCACCAGGTGTGTTTTCGGACCATCATCGCGCACGGACTGGCCTACCTTGTATTGAGTCAGTTTACGGATCATGGCTGGCCCGACCAGGAAAGAGATCGCCAGTGCAGTCAGCGTCGCCAGCACTGCGCGCAGTGTGATGTAATCAAATACATGGAATCCACGTACATCCGACGACAACCATTTGGCCAATTCCAATAACATAAGCTTCCCTATTTCCCCACCAGTTCGGCGGCTTGTGTTTCCACCAGCGCATTGACCACCCGTTCCATTTGCATGAAACGTGAGCCTTTCACCAGTACGATGTCTTCTGCGGATGTGTTTGCCTGTAATGCGGCAATTAATTTTTCGATGGCGTCGAAATGCTGCGCCTGGCTGCCAAATGCGCTGACGGCTGCTTTTGTGTATGCCCCCAGTGTGTATAGGGCATCCACACCACTGTCTTTGGCATAGCTACCTATCTCGGCATGCATGGCTTCGGCGTCATCGCCCAGTTCACCCATATCGCCCATGACAAACACGGTACGATGTTCGTAGTTGCGCAACACATCAAGTGCCGCTTTCATTGAATCCGGATTGGCGTTATAGGTGTCATCAATCACTTTGGCACCGTTGCTTGCGGTTTTCTGTTGCAAACGGCCTTTGACACCACCAAAGCCTTGCAGGCCCTGTGCAACTTCATCTAATGTTGCCCCGGCGGCCAGGCTGGCAGCAGCGGCAGCCAGTGCATTCATCATGTTATGTGCACCTGGCACAGCCAGTGTCAGCGTGACTGATGCATTCTGGTAATGCAGCTCAAAGGCATCATTGGCTAATGCTTCAGCGCGGACATCCGCTTGAGCATGCACGCCAAACGTCAGCACGCGGCGTGAAGCATTCAGGCCGCGCCAATAGCTGGCAAACTCACTGTCGGCATTGATCACCGCAATACCATCGTCGGCCAGTCCAGCAAAAATCTCACCCTTGGCTTTGGCGATGTTCTCACGCGAGCCCAGTTCACCAATGTGCGCGGTGCCAGCATTGTTGATGACCGCGACATTCGGCTGTGCAATGCGTGTCAGGTAGTCAATTTCACCCAGGTGGTTCATGCCCATCTCGATCACGGCACTCCTGTGGAAGGGACGCAGGCGCAACAGGGTCAATGGCATGCCGATATCGTTATTAAAGTTGCCAGCGGTCGCCAGCACTTTATCAGCCCCGCCTACATGCAGTTGCATAATGGCGGCAATCATTTCTTTGGTAGTCGTCTTGCCATTGCTGCCGGTCACCGCAATTAAAGGCGTGCGCAGATGCTTACGCCAGTAAGCAGCCAGCTCACCCATGGCCAGACGCGTGTCCTTGACTTCGACCACAGGTAGTTCTGCTTTCACCGGGTGTGAAACCAGTGCGGCAGATGCGCCGAGTGCAGTCACCTGTGGCAGGAAATTGTGCCCATCAAACTTTTCGCCCGGCAATGCAACAAACAGCTGGCCTGGCTGCGCCCGGCGGCTATCAGTATCGACTGAGGTCACTTCGATATCCGCACTAAGCCCTTCGGCATGTAAAGTGCCTTGCAATACTGCTGCGATGGTGTGCAATGACATCATGCTTGCGCCCTCTTTTTCAGCGCATTCAGCACCCACTCGGCATCGCTGAACGGATAGCGTATGCCCTGGATCTCCTGGTAATCCTCATGACCTTTGCCAGCCACCAGCACGACATCGCCTTTGTTGGCACGCGACACTGCCAGCGCAATCGCTTTGGCACGGTCAGTTTCCATGGTGAATTCACGGGTCAGGCCTTCGGAAATCGCGGCAATAATGGCGTAAGGATTTTCACTGCGCGGATTGTCGTTAGTGACAATCACACTATCTGCCAGCACGCCCGCAATACGGCCCATTTCACTACGCTTACCGCTATCGCGGTCACCGCCGCAGCCAAATACGCAGCTCAATTTTCCGCGTGCCTGTACACGCAGGGTATCCAGCGCTTTTTCCAGTGCATCTGGCGTATGCGCATAATCGACCACCACCAAAGGCAAATCTCCGCCGCCAAACATCTGCATACGGCCAGCCACCGGCACCAGGCCGGATACTGCCTGCAAGGCTGCAGGCAAAGCGACGTCATTGGCCAGCAAACTTGCCAGCACCGCCAAGACGTTATAGACATTAAACTGTCCCAGTGCATGCAATTGCACCACACCATTGCCGTGCGGTGTACGCACCTGGACTTCAAATCCGGTCGCATGCATGGTCACCGCCGTGGCGCAGACATCTGCTTCATGCATGCCATAACTCAGCACCTGTTTGCCTTCATGGCGCAAACGGTCAATCAGCGTGACGCCAAACGCATCATCCGCATTGATCACAGCGGCTCTGAGGGTTTGCCAGTCAAACAGTTTTTGCTTGGCCTCCTGGTAGGCCTCCATGGTCAGGTGATAATCCAGATGATCCCGTGTCATGTTGGTGAATACGGCTACGTCAAACGACACGCCATTCACACGCCCCTGATCCAGGCCATGCGAAGAAACTTCCATCGCCACCATCTGCACATTCTCCAGCAGGAAATTGGCAAGGATTTTCTGTACTTCCACCGGGCCAGGCGTGGTATTTTGGGTAGGCTGCAAATCATCCAGCGTGCCATTGCCCAGGGTGCCTATCACCGCTGACTTTTGTTGCAGGAAACGGTAAGCTTGCGCCAGCCAATGGGTGACCGTGGTTTTGCCGTTGGTGCCGGTGACACCTATGCACCACAACTGCTCGGATGGGTCTTTATAGAATTGGCTGGCAATATGGCCTACCTGGTATTTCAGGTCAGGAATAGCAATATTGTGCACTGTCCACTCAGGATTCCAGTCAAACGCCTGGTTATCCCAAATCACGGTATTGGCACCTTTGTTAATCGCGTCAGCGATATAGTCACGGCCGTCGCCATGCTGCCCCGGATAAGCCAGGAACAGGCCATGCTTCTCCACCTGGCGGCTATCTGCCGTAATCCCGTGTACCGGCGCTGGAATAATGTATTTACTCACATCGCCTCCGGTACTGCAGCTGCTTCTGCAGGAGTGGCCAAAGGCACTGCGTTACCATCCTGGGGAATCGCCAGCATGCGCAAAACATCATTCATCACAGCGCTAAACACAGGCGCAGCAACACTGCCGCCATAATATTCGCCATTGTTAGGCTCATCTATCATGACCGCCATGATCAGGCGCGGATTCGACGCAGGCACCATACCCACAAACGAACCGACATATTTGTCATGTTCATAACCATGTGGACCCAGCTTGTGCGCGGTGCCGGTTTTGCCGCCGACGCGGTAGCCGGTGACTTGTGCTTTCAGGGCTGTACCGCCCGGCTGTACTACCAGTTCCAGCATATCTTTCACGGCATTGGCGACCTTGGCAGAAAACACCTGGCGGCCTACTGGCGGCTCAGGCAATTTGGTCAGCGTCACCGGCATCAATTCGCCTTCGTTAGCGAATACGGTATAGGCACGGGCCAGTTGCAATAGCGTCACGCTGATGCCGTGACCATAAGACATGGTCGCCTGTTCGATCGGACGCCAGGTTTTGTAGTCGCGCACTTTGCCGGAGGCTTCACCTGGGAAACCGATTTTTGTCGGTGAGCCAAACCCTAACTGGATATAGGTATTCCACAATTGTTCGCGGTTGAGCTCCAGTGCCATTTTGGCGGAGCCTACATTGGAGGATTTCTGGATAATCTGTGACACGCTCAACATCTGGTTAGGGTGCGCATCATGAATAGTGGCAGTACCTACGCGCAGATAACCAGGCGCAGTCTGGATCTTGGTATCCGGCTGATAAGGGCCGAACTCCATGGCAGCAGCGGCAGTCACCGGCTTCATGGTAGAGCCTGGCTCAAAAATATTGACGATGGCTGAGTTGCGCAGCTTGCTTGCGACATTGCCCGGATTATTAGGGTTGTAGGTAGGAATATTCACCAGTGCCAGCACTTCACCGGTTTTCGCATCCAGCACCACCGCCGCACCCGCCTTGGCCTTGTGCTTTTCTACCGCGCGTAGCAATTCGCGATGTACCACATATTGCACAGTGCGGTCTATGCTCAACACCAGGTCCTGGCCATCGTGTGGCAATTTAATGGCAACCAGGTCTTCCACCACATGGCCTTTGCGGTCACGCACGAAATCGCGCTTGCCGGAAGTGCCTGACAGCACGCTGTTGCGGAAAAGCTCCATGCCTTCCACGCCGGTATCGTCTACACCCGTGAAACCGACGATATGCGCCGCCACTTCTGCCGCAGGGTAGAAGCGTTTGTATTCTTTCTGACTGAATACGCCGGGCACTTTCATCGCCATCACCAGTTTTGCCACATCGGGCGCTACTCTCCGTTTGATATATACAAATTCTTTTTTCTTTTGCTGCACTTTTTGCTGCAGCTCTTTTGGCCGCATTTCCAGCAACTTTGCCATTTGTTTCAACTGCACCGCCGAAATATTCACATCGGTCGGGTTCATCCATAACGACTCCACCGGCAGGCTGATCGCCAATGGCTTGAAGTTACGGTCATAAATCTTGCCTCGGTGCGGCATCAGTTCCACTTTGCGACGCGAAAACGCTTCGCCTTTTTTAATCAGGTAATCCTTATGCAGGGTTTGCAGGTAAAACCCGCGACCGAGCAACAAGGCAAAACTCAGCAACAGCAATATCAGCAGCGTTCTTCTGCGCCAGGCTGGTAACTTCACCAGTTTGTGTTGACTCTCTTTAAGCAGCATGACGTTTATTCACTCGCCCCGCTTAAGGTGCTGCCGGCGCAACAACAGGCCCAACGACAGGCGCAGCTGGCAGATCTACAACAATGACCTGCGTCTGCTGCATGCTTGGGCTGTGCATATGCAAACGCGCGGTGGCAAACTCTTCCAGCCGTGAATGCATGGCCCAGGTACTTTGCTCAATCTGCAACTGGTCATACTCGGTCATATATTGCTTGGTCAGCATTTCCTGCCGGTCCAGCTCAAAATACAATTTGCGCGCCTTATACTGCGCAGTCACTACGCCCAATGCCATGGCGATGGTGACTGCAAATAAAATCAGGTTCAGGCGTATCATTTGCCACGACTACTGAACACTAGTACGCTCAGCCACGCGCAGCACTGCACTGCGCGAACGCACATTGGCAGACACCTCAGCCTTGCCTGGCTTAATGGCTTTGCCAATCGCATTCATACGCGGCTGTGGCAAGTCCTTGGCGCGCACCGGCAAGCCGCTAGGCAAATTATCCCTATCCGTTTCTGACTGGATAAAACGCTTGACGATGCGGTCTTCCAGCGAGTGAAAGCTGATCACCGCCAACCGGCCGCCCTGACGCAGCAAGCGCAAACAGTCCGGCAACACTAGCGAGAGTTCCTCAAGCTCTTGATTGACGAAAATCCGTAGAGCCTGAAATGTGCGCGTTGCAGGGTTCTGGCCCGGCTCAACCTTGTGGATGGCGCCTGCCACGATCTTGGCAAGTTGTCCCGTAGTGGTGATGGCATGCCCATCTTCGCGCTCCTTAACAATCGCCCTTGCAACCTGCTTAGCAAACCGTTCTTCACCATAATCCCTTATCACCTCACCCAATTGCTTCTCTGAAATAGTCGCCAACCACTCGGCGGCAGTTTTGCCACGACTCTGATCCATACGCATATCCAGTGGTCCGTCAAAACGGAAACTGAAGCCGCGCTCGCCTTCATCAATCTGCGGAGACGAAATGCCCAGATCGAGCAAAATACCGTCAACCGCTTCTATGCCCAGCTCAGCCAATACCGCCGTCATACCGGAAAAATGCACATGCGCAATACTGAAGCGCGCATCGTTAATGGTTTGCGCATGCGCAACCGCTGCCAGATCGCGATCCAGCGCAATCAGGCGGCCTTTGGCTCCCAACTTGGAAAGTAACAGGCGGCTGTGGCCGCCACGCCCGAAAGTACCATCAACATAAATACCATCGGCACGCACATTGAGCGCAGCGACAGCCTCATGCAATAACACCGTAATGTGGCTGGCGGCTGGCGACACAGACGTTTCCGTCGAAGACGCGGGCGCTGACTTCGCGCCCGTCATCATAGTGAGAATCCCTCTAGTTCTTGCGGGATCTGCAGTTGATCAGTGGACATCAGTTTTTCCAGTTGCGCATCCCAGGCGGCGACATCCCAGAGCTCAAAATGGCTACCCTGGCCGACCATCATCACGTCTTTATCCAGATGAGCGAATTTGCGCAGCACTGCATTCACCAGCAAGCGACCGGCTGAATCGAGATGCATCACATCGGCCTGGCCGACAATCATGCGTTGAATACCACTGATTTGAGGATTAAAACTGGACAAGCTGGTCAGCTTGGTTTCGATGGGCTCCCAGGCTGCCTGGGGATACAGGATAAGGCAGCGGTGCGGGTGTGCTGTTAGCACAAGTTCACCCTGCCCACCCGCAGTCAGGGCGTCACGGTGCTTGGCGGGCACACTGAGCCGACCTTTTGCATCCAAACTTAACTGTACTGCCCCGCGAAACATGGTTACCTGACTGTCCTTTTTGCACTTTGCGCTTGTTTATGAGTAAATTTCCCACAATTCAACACAAAACTACCCTTTTGCACACTATAGATAAATTAAAAGTGCTTGGCAAGCACTTTCATGGAAAATTTTCTTTAAAGACAAAGACTTACAGCATTTTAACAAGTCAATTTAAATCAACATATTGCAGCACTAAACAAACAAAGTTGTTTAATAAAAATAGCTATGTCATTGAAAATATTGAATAATTAAAAAATGTTAGTTTTGATGCTATTTTTTGCATTAAAACTGGTCGAATATCCAGCGCTTAACGAAGATTGCACGCACACTTATGTCACGCAAATTGAAGTTTTTCTTGATAGGCACCGGTATTTTATTGGCCATGGAATGGCGCTCTTTATACTACTACCTGTTTCCACTACCGGATTTTGGGCAAGGCAAGGTCACACTGTATGCCACCGACTGGTGCCCTTACTGTGAAAAAACCCGCAAACTACTCGAGAAGGAACGTATCCCTTATAAGGAATACAATATCGAAACCTCTGAAGAAGGCAGGAGCCAATACCAGCGCCTGGCTGGAAAAGGGGTGCCGGTATTGCTGGTGGATGGGGAAGTCGTGCGCGGATACAACGAGAAAACCATCATTACCGCACTAGCGCATTGGCAAAACAGCCAGGCGCAAAGCAGTAAAAGCAAACTTGAAACATAACAGGCTGAAAATAAAAAAGAAAAGTAAAGCCAACCGATAAGCCGGGTTCTGTGACTACTTGCGTAGACGACAGTCATTCATCTAGGCGTGCAATTACTCACACGCTCAAGCTATCTACCCGCTGGCAGCGCGAGCCACGCCTTATTACTTGCGTAAAATGCCAGCCTATTTGATATTGCTGCAGATGGAGGTTACCGCGTTTCACCGTAACTTAATACGCTCGTCTCTGTGGCCCTATTCCTCACCTTATACTGTTACCAGCTTTCAGCGTACGGCCGTTAGCCGTCATCCCGCTCTGTGCAGCCCGGACTTTCCTCCCCCTAGCAAATGCTAAGCGGCGACTGTCTGGTTGGCTTCAGGCGGCAGTTTAACACGAAGCAAAAAACACTTGCCGGAGGATTCATTAAAGAATTAAACTCAAACGCATGTTTTATCTGGATTTATTCAAACAACTCGCTCAGCATCAGGTGCAATATGTGCTGATTGGCGGATTAGCCATTTCCATGCACGGCATAGAACGTGCCACCATGGATATAGATATTACAATCGCCATGACCCCTGACAATCAGGAAAACCTGATTTCTTGGGCACAATCATCAGGTTTAAAACCGGTATTACCGGTTCCACTGGAAAGCCTGCGCGATGTTGCCCTGCTCAAACAGTGGCATCAAGAAAAAAACCTTGTGGCCTTTGCATTAACCACACCCGAAGTAGCAGGCGTCACCATTGATATCTTACTTTTTCCTTCCGTAGATTTTATTGACATGCAGCAACGTGCCTCACATTTCATGATTGATCATGTTGAAATTTCAGTAGCCTCTATCGATGACCTGATCTCGCTCAAACAAGCGGCAGGCAGAGCGATAGATTTAAGCGACATTGATCATCTGAAACGCTTGAAAGGTTAGTACTGTGCAAGGCTCATTCAAACGAGAAGACAGAACTTACTCCCTTACCGATGAGCGCATGGCAGCGTTCAGGGCACTGACGCCAGCACAACGTCTGGCGTGGGTAGAACAAATAGCGGTGTTTCTACGCAAGGCTGCCGTTGCCAGAGAAAATCAACATACAGATCGAGCAACCGTGCTTTAAAAGCAGTCTTTTACCATACAGATCAAAATGACCTCACCAGAAAAATCCGGCCAGCTACATCCTTCCTGGCAAACCCATATAGGCGATGAGTTTGAGAAGCCTTATATGCAATCGCTCAAAGCATTTTTGCAACAGGAGAAAGCAACGGGTAAAACGATTTACCCGCCCGGCCCTTATATTTTCAATGCATTCAACCACACCCCATTCGACAAAGTACGCGCGGTGATTATCGGGCAGGATCCTTATCACGGACCAGGGCAGGCGCATGGCCTGAGTTTTTCGGTGCAAGCAGGCGTTGCCTTACCACCATCATTGATGAATATCTTCAAGGAAATAGAATCAGACATTGGCATCCGCATGAGCGGCAACGGCGACTTAACGCCCTGGGCAGATCAGGGTGTGTTGCTACTGAATGCCACACTGACTGTGCAGATGGCTACTGCGGGCTCACACCAGAACCGCGGCTGGGAGCAATTTACCGATGCAGCGATCACAGCCCTGAATGCAGAGCGCGAGGGATTGGTGTTTGTGCTGTGGGGAAGTTATGCGCAAAAAAAAGGGGCCATGATAGACCCCAATAAACATTTGATTTTAAGATCAGTGCACCCATCCCCACTCTCGGCACATCGCGGTTTCTTTGGTAACCGCCAATTTTCCCAGATCAATGACTACCTGTTGTCGCGTGGGCAAGCACCTATAAACTGGCAACTCTAGGCTCTAGAAACCCTGGAGATCGGTGGTTCGCCGTTTAAGCAAGAGTCGGGAGACTAGCTTTTTAGAACGTAACTTTCAAAGGCTAGCGAGAACAAGCAAGCTTCTGCTTATTCATCGCCATACTCTCAGATCAGGGTACCAATTTCCAGGCGATTGTTTGTCCGGCACGCAATGGCACCAGCACATCATCCGCAAATGGAATACTTTCCGGCACTAACCAGCTTTCCTTGCGCAATGTAATTTGCTCGGTATTACGTGGCAAACCATAAAAGCCCGGTCCATGGAAACTGGCGAATCCTTCCAATTTATCCAGCGCGCCTGCCGCCTCAAAGGCTTCAGCATATAACTCAATGGCGGCATGGGCGGTATACATGCCGGCACAGCCGCAACTGGCTTCTTTGGCAGACCTGGGATGTGGCGCACTGTCAGTACCCAGGAAGAACTTAGCCGAACCCGAAATCGCCGCCTTAACTAAAGCTTTACGATGTGTTTCGCGCTTGAGCACCGGCAGACAGTAATGGTGAGGACGAATGCCGCCGCTAAACATAGCATTGCGGTTCATCAATAAATGATGCGCTGTAATTGTTGCCGCCAGATTGGCCGGGGCTTGGGTAACAAACTCAGCAGCATCCTGGGTGGTGATATGTTCAAACACCACTTTCAGACCAGGGAAATCTTTCAGCAATGGCTGCAAATGACGCTCGATAAATACTTTCTCACGATCAAACACATCAATCTCGGCATCAGTCACTTCACCATGAATTAACAATGGCATGCCTAATTTTTCCATCTCAGCCAGAACGGCCGCACATTTGGACAGGCTGGTCACGCCTGAATCACTATTGGTGGTAGCGCCGGCGGGATACAACTTCACTGCTTTGACTATGCCATCCTGATGCGCACGCGAAATTTCTTCAGCCGCCATATTGTCGGTCAGATACAGCGTCATCAACGGCTCAAAAACGACCCCAGCAGGCAATGCCTGCTTGATGCGGTCATAATAGCCACGCGCGGCCTCGGCGGTAGACACCGGCGGACGCAGGTTAGGCATCACGATGGCGCGAGCAAACTGCTTGGCCGTATCCGGCAAAACCGCCTTTAAAGTCTCGCCATCGCGCAGGTGTAGGTGCCAGTCATCCGGGCGGGTAATCGTCAATTGTGTAGTCATATTAGAGATATCTTGAAAGTTTAAACGGCGTCTTTTAATGCCAGCGCCGCTTCATAAAGTTCGTTTTTCTTATGGCCGGTAATATCTGTTGCCAGCGCAACTGCTTGTTTCAAAGGCAGATCCTTCAACAGGCGTTTGAGGATACGCTGGGTTTCATCATCCAGCCCTTCCGCTTTTACTTCCGGCGCCGGGTGGATCAACAGCACGAATTCGCCGCGCTGCTGATTACTGTCTGCTTGCAACCAGTCTACAGCCTCTGTCAAACTGCTGATATGTATGGTTTCAAAGGTCTTGGTTAGTTCGCGTGCAATGGTTAGCAAACGCTCTCCGCCGAATACTGTTTGCAGGTCTTGCACGCATTCGATAATACGGTGCGGTGCTTCATATAAGATCAATGTGGAAGGATAGGCTTTTATCAGCTCAAGCCGCTTACGCCGCTGCGAGCCACTGGCGGGCAAAAACCCTTCAAAGCAGAAACCTGTTTGCACAATGCCTGAGGCGGACAAGGCCGTGATCAATGCACTGGCACCGGGGATAGGCACGACTTTCAAGCCCGCTTCCAGCACTGCATGCACGACTACCGCACCAGGGTCACTGACTGCCGGTGTGCCAGCATCTGTCACCAACGCGATGGATTCACCGGCCTGCAATCGTTTAAGCAGGGCTTCGGCTGAATGCTGTTCGTTATGCTCATGCACGGCGATCAAGGGTTTGCTGATGCCAAAATGCCGCAACAAACCCACGCTGTGCCGGGTATCTTCGGCCGCAATCGCATCCACCTGCTTCAGGGTTTCCAGCGCGCGCAGGGTGATATCCCCCAAATTGCCGATCGGTGTCGCCACCACATATAATGTACCCGGTTCACTCATACCGCCATTTTAAGGCATAGAGAACGTTTCGCTAAGCGATATAGAAACAGACGCTATAGAATCATGGACTAAAGAGACGCATACCTTCAATGAGACGCATACCTTCAATCACAAGAGCCAGGCAAAGATGAAGCTTAACCTCAACAACAAAGGCATTGCGGCTGAAGCTGCGGCGGCCAGGTTTCTCAAAGAACAAGGCCTGATCTTGGTGGAACAAAATTATAGCTGCCGCTTTGGCGAAATCGATTTGATCATGCGCGACCAGCAGTCGCTGGTTTTTGTAGAGGTCAGGCTGCGCAGCAACCTGAAATTCACCAGTGCCGCTGACAGCATCCATCCGCACAAACAGCAAAAACTCATACGCGCTGCCCAGCATTACTTGCAAAATCTAAATTCCAGCAGCCCATGCCGCTTTGATGTAGTGCTATTTGATAATGCCAGTTACGCGTTACCCAACTGGATTCGTAATGCAATCGACACATAAAAAGCGTAGAATTTTATTTATTACCTGCTGTCACACTACACATCTTCACGATTTGTCTCGTGAACCTAAGCTTTTATCTTAGATCAAGGACCCTCATGAATCAAAAAATTCACGCCAAAAAAATCTCCGTCATTGCCATGTTATTGATCAGCACACAGTTAAGCGGCTGTTTCCCAGCCATTGTCGGTGGTGCAGCAGCGGGTGGCGCCATGGCCGCAGATCGTCGTTCTTCAGGCATTTATGTCGAAGATGAGAATATCGAACTTAAAACCTTGAAACGCATTTCGCAATACATGGATAAGTCTTCGCACATTAACGTGACCAGTTATAACCGCATTGTGCTGTTAACTGGTGAAGTGCCTAACGCTGGCCAGCAAACGCAAGCCGAAACGCTGACACGCGAGATTCCTAATGTCCGTGACATCCATAACGCTATCACTGTCGGCTTCACATCCTCTATTAGCGACCGCAGTAATGACGCTTATATCACCACCAAGGTGAAAGCGCGCTTCCTCAGTGAAAACCTGTTCCCTGCCAACGTCGTAAAAGTCGTGACTGAAGCAAGCGTGGTTTACCTGATGGGTATCGTGTCTGAAAAAGAAGCCAATGATGCGGTGGAAATTGCCAGAACCACTGAAGGCGTAAGCAAAGTGGTTAAAGTCTTTGAATACAACAAATAAATTTTTAATAGCAGCGCTTTAAGGAAACTGAATGGAAGACCAGGAAATTATCATTCAAGGCATTACGCTTGCCGGAAAACCCTTTCGCCCCAGCGACTGGGTGGACCGCATGTGTAGTACGTACGCCAGTTTTGGTACCGATAAAAAATTGCGCTACTCGCCTTATTTAAAACCCAAGCTGGTGAATAATGTGCGTAGCCTGTCTGTGGATATGAAGTTGAAACAGGTCAACCCGGAAGGCTTTGAACAATTGATTCAGTTTGCCAAAGAAAATCAGTTGAGTATTATCAATCCGGCTGGTGAAGCAGTAACTATCGAGTCCTAGCCTCCTTGGCCTAAGGCAATGGCGCGGCGTCTTTCAGCAACTGCTCTAACCAGAGTTTGCTGACAGCGCCGCGTTTCAGTTTATACAGCCGACCATCCGGATGATATATATAAGTAGTAGGCAACACTTCTGGTTGCGGCAATGCTTTCTTTTGTGCGTCACCTAAAATAACCGGATATGAGATCAGCATATCTTCAGCAAAATCCCTGACCGATTTTTCACTTCTGTACTGCACGGCAACGCCCAGCACCACCACATTCTGATGCCTGTGTTCATCGTAGAATGCCACCAGCTCCGGCATCTCTTCCAGACAGGGTGAGCACCACGGCGCCCAGTAATTGACCACCAGCCACTTGCCTTTATATTGAGACAACTGATGGGTTTTACCTGCCGTGTCCTGCATGACCCAACTCGCGGATAGCTCTGCCAGCAGGCTATTCACCCAAAGCAATGCCAGCATACCTATGATCCATTGCTTGTAAATGTTATGTTTCATTAAATACCATCAGTCGATATTAACTGTCTGCTCTTGAAAACCACACTATTAATCCCATCATAGTATATGTACAGAAAAAGACTTGATTCTGCTGGAAATGTGTTGCTATACTTACCGCAAACACATTTAGTAATTTCATTTTCAGCAAATTACTAATTCAAACAATTTAAGCCAAACAATTTTTAGTACCAATTATCAGAATTATTCTGTTTAATTCCACTCTATCTATTCTCCACCCATTCTTACGAGGCAATAATGAGCGACAACATTACCCATTTAAGCGATGCCAGCTTTGAACAGGAAGTTTTACAATCAACGGTTCCCGTACTGGTTGATTACTGGGCAGAGTGGTGTGGCCCTTGTAAAATGATTGCGCCTATTCTGGATGATATCAGCAAAGAATATGCTGGCCGCCTGAAAGTTGCCAAACTGAACATCGATGATAACCAGAATACGCCGCCTAAATACGGCATTCGTGGCATTCCTACCTTAATGCTGTTCAAAAACGGTAATGTAGAAGCCACCAAAGTAGGCGCACTATCCAAGTCTCAACTCAGCGCGTTTATCGACAGCAATATTTAAAACACTCTACCCGGTTTCAATAGCCTCGAAACCGGGTTTTTCTCTTCCACTCTCCGGCGTCTCTCAATCTAGCGAGTCACTCATGCACTTATCCGACCTCAAACATCTCCCTGTTACCGAACTGGTAGAGATGGCCACCAGTAACGAAATCGAAAATGCTAGCCGCATGCGCAAGCAGGACCTGATTTTTGCCATTCTGAAAAACAAAGCAAAAAAAGGCGACAGCATTTTTGGAGATGGGACGCTAGAAGTATTGCCTGACGGCTTTGGTTTCCTGCGTTCACCAGACACCTCTTATCTGGCCGGGCCGGATGACATTTATGTCTCGCCTTCGCAAATCCGCCGTTTCAACCTGCACACCGGCGACAGCATCCAGGGTGAGATCCGCACCCCAAAAGATGGTGAACGTTATTTTGCATTAGTTAAAGTAGACAGCGTGAACGGCGAAGCGCCTGAGAATACCAAACACAAGATCCTGTTCGAGAACCTGACGCCATTGTTCCCGACCGTACCGCTCACGCTGGAGCGCGAGATCCGCGGTGAGGAAAACATCACCAGCCGCATGATCGATATGATTGCGCCTATCGGCAGAGGCCAGCGCGCTTTGCTGGTCGCCAGCCCCAAGAGTGGTAAAACCGTGATGCTGCAAAATGTGGCACACGCGATTACCGCCAACCACCCTGACTGTGTACTGATCGTATTGCTGATTGACGAGCGTCCGGAAGAAGTGACCGAAATGACCCGCTCGGTACGCGGCGAAGTGGTTGCATCTACCTTTGATGAACCAGCCACACGTCACGTGCAAGTGGCCGAAATGGTGCTGGAAAAAGCCAAACGCCTGGTTGAACACAAAAAAGATGTGGTGATTCTGCTGGATTCCATTACACGGCTGGCACGTGCTTATAATACGGTGATTCCTTCTTCAGGCAAGGTACTGACCGGCGGTGTGGATGCAAACGCTTTGCAAAAACCGAAACGTTTCTTTGGTGCAGCCCGTAACGTCGAAGAAGGTGGCTCACTGACGATTATCGCGACCGCGCTGGTTGATACCGGTTCGCGTATGGATGATGTGATTTACGAAGAATTTAAAGGTACCGGCAACATGGAAATCCATCTGGATAGACGTATGGCCGAAAAACGTATCTACCCTGCCATCAACGTCAACAAATCCGGTACCCGCCGTGAAGAATTGCTGCTGGATAAAGATGTACTGCAAAAAATCTGGGTGCTGCGTAAATTGCTTTACCCTATGGATGACCTCGAGGCGATGGAATTCCTGCTGGACAAAATCAAGGCCACTAAAACCAACAACGATTTTTTTGACAGCATGCGTCGCGGTTAACCCGCCTGCGCGTAAAAATTATTTCCCTGCATCTATTGCTAAATAGAATGAATTGGGTGATAATCGCGCGCTTACCGCAACTGCTTAAAGATTAGAGAGAAAGCATGAAAGCCGACATTCACCCAACATACCCTGAAATTAACGTCACATGTAGCTGTGGCAATAAATTCAAAACCCGTTCTACCAGCAGTAAAGACCTGAACATCGAAGTATGTTCACAGTGCCACCCGTTCTACACTGGCAAACAGAAGATCGTGGACACCGCTGGTCGCGTCGAGAAATTCCGCCAGAAATACGGCATGTAATTGGGTGGAATGTATATCAAAAAGGCAGCATGGCTGCCTTTTTTGTTTTCAACGCATGCTGGCTAGTCTTGATGTTTACGTTAAGATACCAGCATACATGTCTTACACGAGCACACCGCTGACACATGCAGTTTTTTATTGATCACGACTGGCAGGAAAACATGGCCACCCCGCGCGCAAAAGTGGGGGAACGCGCCAAAACACATCTGCTGATTCTTTTGTGTGCCATCTGGTTGTGTGTCGGCCTGATCGGTCACTCGCCCTGGAAGCCATTTGAGTCACAATCTGCCAGCATTATCCAGAGCCTGATCGACCATCCATTCCTGTCCGCGCAAAGCTGGACCGATGGCCACTGGATCGCGCCAGTCTCCGCCGGACATCCCGCGCTAGAAACGCCGCCCCTGTTTTACTGGGTAGCCACCGGATTTTCGCAAGCCCTCTCGCCTTTGTTACCCATTCATGATGCCGCACGATTAAGCGTTGGCGTATGGATGCTGATTACCCTATTGATGATGGGATTGAGCGGCCGCGAATTGTGGAACCTGGGTGCCGGACGCCAGACCAATTTCATCTTTATTGGCTGCCTGGGCCTGGTTGTCAGCGCGCATACCATCATGCCGGAAGTAGCCGCACTCAGCGGCATCAGCATGGCTTTTTATGCATTGACCATGGTGATGCGCAAGCCCGTACGCGCCATGTGGCTGCTCTCTGGCGGATTACTGATTGCGTTTTTATCGGCCGGCCTGTTACCGGCGACCATGATTATTGGCACCACCATAGGCGTCATGTTTCTACCTGTGATCTGCCAGCATGAAGCAGCCAAACGCGCTCTATTGTCTGGCCTTGCACTGGCGTTACCTGGTATTTTACTCTGGTGCTGGTTATGCCAGCAGTGGGCACCCGGCTTATGGGCGGGCTGGTGGCCTACACAGGTGACTATTCAGATGCCGAGCAAGCACTTATATTTTTTACGCACCCTGGCCTGGTATGCCTGGCCCTCATTACCGCTCGCCATGTGGGGCATCTGGCGCTTCAGGCATGCAGTGCTGCACACCTATCGCTTTCAGCTCAGCCTGATATTCTTCATTTTTGCATTTCTGCTAATAGGATTTTTTAGTGACCGCAGCGAAGTCAATGCGTTACCCCTACTGATCCCGCTTACTGCACTGGCAGCTGGCAGCATAGAGACACTCAAACGCGGCGCAGCTGGCGCATTAAACTGGTTTGGCCTGATTCTTTTCGGCCTGTTGATTGCCATCGCCTGGCTGGGATGGTGGGCGATGTTAACGGGTAACCCGGCTAAACTTTACCAGCGCCTGGCTTATTTATCCGGTCTGCAAACCATACATTTGAGTGTGTTGTACGGGACTATTGCCTTGGCCGTCACCCTGATCTGGTTGTCAGGTGTGATACGTTCCAAACACTCCAACCGCTCCAGCGCCACCAACTGGGCGATAGGCATGACCTGCGCCTGGACAGTGTTCATGAGCCTGTGGTTACCGATGATAGAAGCCGCGCGTACTTATCAGCCGATTTTCGAAGATTTGCGCAATCACTTGCCTGCGCACTACCGCTGCATCAGCAGCCATAATATTGGCTCTTCACAATCGGATTTGCTGCATTACCATGCGGGAATTCGCCTGACGGCAGATGTTTCAGGTTGCGATTTGTTATTGATTGAGGACCAGCCTGGTAAACGCCATGCATCCCCAGGTGCAGAATGGTCGCTTATCTGGGAAGGCGAACAAAGCCGCCAGAGCAAAGAGTCTTACAGGTTGCTTCAGCGCCGTTAACTGAATAACGTCAGTACAGAAACACTCAAGCCTGCATATGTTGTTGAATTGCAGCAAGCACCCTGGGATTCAACCCTGCGCCCTGCTGCTGTTGCACATGCGCTACCAGCGATTTGATCATCACCGAATTCCAGAATTTCTTCAGATGCCCGGCAATCTCCTGCTTGGCATCTTCAACGTCCGGATTCGCCTCAAAGAAATCACCAATCTGATTGGCCATTCTGATTAATTTATCTACTTCCATTCCGCGCTCTTTTCAACTGTAAATAACTGACGCTCAAGCTTTATTTCATCCAGGTAACAGCATCCTGTTTTCCTAGGTCTGACTACTGATTATGGTTAATGATTGTTCAACCTGCCTCTACCAGTGACCCGTGGTAAACCACACACTGCGCAGGCCTGGCAAACCCGACCAGTAAAAAATCGTATTCTTTTGCCAGGTTTACAGCCAGGGCCGTAGGTGCAGAAATGGCAACCAGTGCACGGCCACCCGTCATGGCCACCTTTTGCACCATTTCATAACTGGCCCGGCTGGTGGTGAGCACCCAATGCTTTTGCCATAATGCATTAAAATCAGGTGATTGCCGCAACAATGACCCTATCAGCTTATCCAGGGCATTATGCCTGCCTACATCCTCACGCACTTTCAACACCTGCCCCTGGTCATTTGCAATTGCACACGCATGGGTAGCGCCTGTAATCTGCTGTAGCGGTTGAAGTGATTTAAGCTGTACCATGGCGGCATCAATGACTTGCAATGATAAGGAAGGCATGGATGCTTTTGAATGCTCTGGCGTTTTAAATACCTGCGCCAGGCTTTCCGCACCGCATAAGCCACAGCCGGTACGCCCGGTCAGATTACGCCGTTGCTCCTTGAGCGCGGCAAACTGTGCCGTGGCTAATTCGATATGCAACTCAATCCCGCGCAGCTGGCCATCCTGTTGATGAATAGCTTTGGCATCTATGCCATAAATCTGAGCCCGCTCGCTGATAATGCCTTCTGTGTATGAAAAGCCATAGGCAAAATCTTCCAGGTCAGCCGGGGTAGCCAGCATCACCACATGCGAGATACCGTTATAGACCAATGCAATCGGCACTTCCTGCGCGAGAGTATCGACGACACCAGTGGCGGCCTTTTCACCTCGGCAGCGCGTAACTGCAAATTGGCGTCCGGTTTCGCTGGCTGCTACGGGCTGCCAGTCACTGCTTACATCCGCAGTGATCGCACAATCGTTAACTCCAGCCGCCAGTGATGCCATCAGGAAACAACCGTTTGCGGATCCATCCCCGACAATTCGATTTGCGTATCGCTGAAGGTACGGTAGTCTTTCTGCCACTCAGATAACTGGTTCACCTTGGTGACCTGCACCGCTGTGACTTTATATTCCGGGCAGTTGGTCGCCCAGTCAGAGTTGTCAGTGGTGATCACATTGGCGCCGGATTCAGGATGGTGGAAAGTGGTATACACCACGCCAGGCTGTACGCGCTCAGTGATCTTGGCGCGTAAAACGGTCTGGCCTGCACGGCTGGTCACGCCTACCCAGTCACCTTCCAGAATGCCACGGTCTTCAGCATCATGCGGATGGATTTCAATCTTGTCTTCCGGATGCCAGACCACGTTGTCGGTACGGCGTGTCTGCGCACCGACGTTGTATTGCGACAAAATACGCCCGGTTGTCAGGATCAACGGGAACTTGCCATTGACGCGTTCAGTGGTCGGCACATATTGCGTGATAAAGAATTTGCCTTTGCCGCGCACGAACTCTTCCACATGCATGGTCGGGGTGCCTTCAGGTGCTTCATCATTACATGGCCACTGGATACTGCCTAGCTCATCCAGTTTTTTGAAACTTACGCCTTTAAAAGTAGGAGTCAGCGCTGCAATTTCATCCATGATGTCGCTGGCATGGCTGTAATGCATGGGGTAACCCAGCGCTTCCGAAAATCTGGCAGTGATCTCCCAGTCTTCCAGGCCAGCTTCGTGTTTGCCATCATCCCTGAGGCCATTTTTTGGCGTCATCACCTTACGTACCGGTGAAATGCGCCGTTCGGCATTGGTGAAAGTACCGTTTTTTTCCAGGAAAGAAGCGCCTGGGAAAAATACATGGGCAAATTTGGCAGTTTCGTTCAGGAACAAGTCCTGCACGATCACGCACTCCATATTTTCAAGTGCATGTGTCACATGCTGGGTATCAGGATCGGATTGCGCAATGTCTTCCCCAACGCAATAGACTGCTTTAAAACTACCCTCAGCTGCCAGGTCCAGCATATTCGGGATACGCAAACCAGGGTCCGCGCTCAAGGTCACACCCCACGCGGCTTCAAACAATGCGCGGGTGTCGTTATCCGACACATGGCGATAACCTGGAAATTCGTGTGGCATGGAACCCATGTCACATGAGCCTTGTACATTATTCTGTCCACGCAACGGGTTGACGCCTACACCTTCGCGGCCGATGTTGCCAGTCGCCATCGCCAGGTTGGCAATACCCATCACGGTGGTGGAACCCTGACTATGCTCGGTTACGCCCAGACCATAATAAATCGCGGCATTGCCACCAGTCGCAAACAGGCGCGCGGCTTCGCGTACTTTTTGAGGATCCAGGCCCAAATCTTTTGCCAGCGCTTCTGGTGAATTTTCCTGCTTGGCTACAAAGTCACGCCAGGCAACGAAAGAATCCCACTCGCAACGTTCTTTGACAAAATCTTCTTTGACCAGGCCTTCGGTGACCACCACATGTGCCAACGCACTGATCAATGCCACATTGCTGCCTGGGCGCAGATTGAGGTGATAATCTGCACGGATATGCGGTGAATTTTCTACCAGGTCAATCGCACGTGGATCTGCGACGATAAGTTTAGCGCCTTCACGCAGGCGGCGCTTCATTAATGAGCCAAACACCGGGTGACCATCTGTCGGGTTAGCCCCCATCACGAAAATCACATCGGATTTCATGACGGAATCAAAGGTCTGGGTACCGGCAGACTCACCCAGTGTTTGTTTCAGGCCATAGCCGGTCGGACTGTGGCAGACACGTGCACAGGTATCTACGTTATTACTGCCGAATACGGCGCGTATCAGCTTCTGAGTGACGTAGACTTCTTCGTTGGTACAACGGCTGGAAGTAATACCACCGACGGCATCTTTACCATATTGAGCCTGGATACGTTGAATTTCACTGGCGGCATAGTTAATCGCCTCATCCCAGCTCACTTTTTGCCATGGATCATGAATACTCTTGCGTATCATAGGCGTTGTGATACGGTCAGCATGGGTGGCATAGCCCCAGGCAAAACGGCCTTTAACGCAACTATGTCCGTGGTTGGCGCCACCTTCTTTAGTCGGCGTCATGCGTACCACTTCTTCGCCCTTCATTTCAGCATCAAAGCTGCAACCTACGCCGCAATAAGCGCAGGTGGTGGTCACGCTATGTTCTGGCGTACCTGCAGCGATCACAGTTTTTTCCATCAGGGTAGCGGTTGGGCAAGCCTGTACACAGGCACCACAGGACACACATTCTGAATCGAGGAAATCCTGGTTACCGGCAGAAACCTTGCTGTCAAAGCCACGGCCCTGAATGGTCAAGGCAAAGGTACCTTGTGTTTCTTCACAGGCACGTACACAGCGGGAACAGACGATGCATTTTGATGCATCAAACGTAAAGTAAGGGTTGGATTCGTCTTTAGCCTGACCAAGGTGATTCTCACCTTCATAGCCATAGCGCACCTCACGCAGACCTACTGCACCTGCCATATCCTGCAATTCGCAATCACCGTTGGCGGCACAGGTCAAACAATCCAGCGGATGGTCGGAAATATATAATTCCATCACACCACGGCGCACATCGGCCAGTTTTGGTGTTTGTGTTTTGACTTTAATGCCCGAAGCGACAGGCGTCGTGCACGAAGCCGGATAGCCACGGCGCCCTTCAATTTCCACCAGGCACAGTCGGCAGGAGCCAAAAGCTTCCAGCGAATCGGTCGCACACAATTTAGGCACGGTTACGCCACCCAATTGTGCTGCATGCATAATCGAAGTACCTTCAGGCACAGTCACGTCGACGCCATCGATATTCAGCGTCACCATGACATCGCTGTCAGATTTTGGTGTGCCGTAATCTTTGTTAGCGTCGTACTTCAATACTGAAGGTTGGGAAGGGGTATATTTGATGTCATCCATAATGTCACCTTTACTGCCTAGGCAGCAGCTTCTTTATTACTCAGACCAAAATCTTCGGGAAAATGATTCAGCGCACTTAATACCGGGTAAGGCGTCATGCCACCCAGTGCGCATAAAGAACCATTCAGCATGGTGTCCGACAAATCCCGCAGCAACTGCACATTCTGCGGATGGTTTTTACCGGCCACAATTTTATCCATCACCTCAACGCCACGAGTAGAACCAATCCGGCACGGCGTACATTTACCACAGCTTTCAACGGCGCAGAATTCAAACGCGTAACGTGCCATTTTGGCCATATCCGCCGTTTCATCGAATGCTACGATGCCGCCATGACCAAGTACCGCCCAGATTTTGCCAAACTCCTCATAATCCAGCGGTGTATCAAACTGGCTTTCCGGCAGGTAAGCACCTAAAGGGCCTCCAACCTGCACCGCACGGATAGGTTTACCGGAGGCCGAGCCACCACCATAGTTATACAACAGCTCGCGCAAAGTGGCGCCAAATGCCAGTTCAACCAATCCGGTTTTCTTCAGGTTACCCGCTAGCTGGATAGGTAGCGTGCCGCGTGACCTGCCCATGCCGTAATCAGCATAATACTGCGCACCTTTATCGAGGATGATCGGCACAGTTGCCAGCGAAATCACATTATTTACGATGGTTGGTTTGCCAAACAGGCCTTCAATCGCAGGCAATGGGGGTTTGAAACGCACCAGGCCACGTTTGCCTTCCAGGCTCTCCAGCAGAGAAGTCTCTTCACCACAGACATAAGCCCCTGCGGCACGGCGTACTTCCAGATAAAAGGTTTTGCCGGAGCCTTGGATATTTTCACCCAGGTAGCCAGCTACATTTGCCCGGCGGATGGCTTCATTCAGGGTTTTGAGTGCGTGCGGATATTCGCTGCGTAAATAGATATAGCCCTGGGTAGCGCCGACAGCGACTCCGGCAATCGTCATCCCTTCAATCAGGACAAACGGATCATCTTCCATGATCATGCGGTCAGAATAAGTGCCGGAATCGCCTTCATCGGCATTGCACACCACATACTTCTGCTCTGCCGGCGCATTCAGCACCGTATTCCATTTGATACCGGTCGGGAAAGCTGCACCACCGCGGCCACGCAAACCGGAATCCGTCACCGCTTTCACAATATCAGCTCCGCTCAATGCCAGTGCATTTTTCAGGCCTTTGTAGCCATCATGGGCCAGATAATCTTCCAGCGATACCGGATCGGTGATCCCTACGCGGGCAAATGTCAGGCGCTGCTGTTTTTTCAACCAGGCAAGCTCTTCGGTTAACCCGAGATACAAAGGATGGGATTTGGCGGAGTCAGACAGGGCGTTGATAAAATCTGCATCAAACAGGCTGGCAACGTCTTTAGGTTGCACTGGTCCAAAAGCGACGCGACCTTCGGCAAGCTCGACTTCCACCAATGGCTCCAGCCAGAACAGTCCGCGTGAACCGTTACGGATCAGCTGTATATCAATACGTCTTGCTTGCGCTTCTGCCACAATGGCTTTGGCAGTGCGCTCGGCGCCTAGCGACAAGGCGGTCGAGTCAATTGGCACATATAACTTAACCATGACAAACCTCGGCAATCAGCTCAGAAACCTTTTCGCTATTCATACGCCCATAAACTTCATCATTCAGCATCACCGCCGGTGAACAGCCGCAGTTGCCAAGACAATATACGGGTAACAATGTGATCCGGCCGTCTTGTGTTGTTTGATGGTAGTCCACACCCAGGCTGGATTTAAGATCGGCCTCAAGTTTTTCAGAACCCATTGCCTGGCAGGATTCGGCGCGGCAAATCTGTAATACGTGCTTGCCTATCGGGTGAGTGCGGAAGTGATGATAAAAACTGACTACGCCATGCACCTCGGCAACCGAGAGTGCCAGGGCGCTGGAAATATCAGGATAAACGTCTTCTGGCACATAGCCAATATCATCCTGAATCGCATGTAAAAGCGGCATTAAACCGCCTGGTACAAGACGATGTGCTTGAATATGCGCTTGAATGCGCGTTTGCTGCTCATGGCTCAGTGTCTGGTTCAAACCAACCTCGCATTTACAATTCAGTTACATTCTATCACCATCGAATAATAACCTCTATTTATGCCTTGTTAAAGCAGGAAAAGGGCATAATATATTGATTACTTTAAGATTCATGAGTTTCATGACCCCTTTGGAAAATTTTCCTACCGAGTTGATCGACCAGTTTGGCCGTCGGGTGGACTATATTCGCCTGTCGATTACAGACCGTTGCGACTTCCGCTGCCAGTACTGCATGGCTGAAGAAATGACCTTTCTGCCACGCGATGAAGTGCTGACGCTGGAAGAGTGCGCACGGCTGGTTAAATTATTTGTGCGCATGGGAGTGAGTAAAGTGCGCATCACAGGCGGCGAACCGCTGGTGCGCAAAAATGCCATGTGGCTATTTGAAGAGATCGGTCACCTGCCTGGCCTGCAAGAATGTCTGCTCACCACCAATGGCAGCCAGCTCGACCGGTTCAGCCTGCCACTAAAAGTAGCCGGGGTTAACCGTATCAACATCTCACTTGATAGCCTGGATGAAGCACGTTTCCGCAAAATTACCCGGGTGGGGGATTTGGCAAAAGTGCTATCTGGCCTCGAGCATGCCATTCAGGCCGGGTTTGATAATATCAAGCTGAATACCGTGCTGATGCGTGGCATCAATGACGATGAAGCGTTCGACCTGGTTAACTTTGCCATCAGGAAAAATATAGACATCAGCTTCATTGAAGAAATGCCTTTGGGAGAAGTGAATCACACCCGGGAAAGCAGCTGTGTCAGTAATACAGAAACACTAGAAAAATTAAAAAGTAAGTTCTCACTCACACCGAGCACTCACAAAACCGGCGGCCCTGCACGCTACTGGCAAGTCAATGGACAAAAAACCAGAATCGGATTTATCTCGCCACATAGCCATAATTTTTGTGAAAGCTGCAACCGCGTCCGTATCACTTGCAAAGGCGAACTCTTTTTATGCCTGGGGCAAGAACACAATATAGACCTGATGCCGATTTTGCGTGCGCACCCTACGGATGATAAGCCACTGGTAGAAGCGATTCTGCATGGCATGCGCATCAAGCCAAAAGGCCACGATTTTGATTTACAGCGTGCCGCACCAGCCGTAATCCGCTTTATGTCACACACAGGTGGTTGATGGATATTACCGCAGTGATTCTAGCCGGTGGCCGCGGCATGCGCATGGGTGGCGTTGATAAGGGATTAGTCGATTACCAGGGCAAGGCGATGGTGGCGCATGTGCTGGAACGCATCCAGCCGCAAGTGGCTCAGGTCATTGTTAATGCCAATCGTAATATCGATCTTTATCAGCAATACGGCGTCACGGTTGTCACAGATGCCACTAACCAGTTTGATGGCCCCCTGGCAGGACTCCAGGCAGGATTAGCGCATGCCGAGACAGAGTGGATACTCACGGCGCCATGCGACTCGCCACTATTACCGCTGGATTTAGCCGAACGACTGTCGCAGGCCATTCAGGAATCAAACACTTTAGTCGCCATTGCCCGTAGCGCCAGCGGTGACCATCCCGTTTTTTGCCTGCTTCATCGCTCCTTAAGTGCTGACCTGAATACATATTTGAATGATGGCCAGCGGCGGGTCAGCGCCTGGCAAGCGAGACATTCTCCCGTGTTTGTTGATTTTAAAGATGAGCAAGCATTTACTAACATCAATCATCCTCAGTAACGATGTTATGTTTTAAATTAACTTCCCTGGTTGAGCACATAAGCGTCTGCCGCTGAAAATTGGTGACAGCCCCTTTTAGTATGTAAAAATAATGTTTTTCGCGATTGGTGAATATTTGTCATGTCTCCACAACCTTCTGATTTAGACCTTTCTGCTTTAGTTTCAAATGCTTCCTGCGTGGACGATTATGACCCGAATGCCATGTCGGTAACCCAGGCACGTCATTACATTCAACAGTTTTTAAGTCCGGTGAGTGAGACCGAAACGGTAGCGATTAAAGCCAGCCTGGGGCGCGTATTAGCTGTTCCGGTGACTTCTGGCCTGAATGTACCGGGCAATGACAACTCAGCCATGGATGGCTTTGCCTTCAGACATGCCGAAGCGAGCAATGCGCTTAAAGTCATAGGCACTGCCTTTGCGGGTGCCCCCTTCAACGCCGAGATTCCTACAGGCTGCTGCATCAAAATCATGACCGGTGCTGTGGTTCCGCCTACGGTGGATACAGTGATTATGCAGGAACACACATCCACGCAAGGCGAGTGGGTGACCCTGACAAAATTACCGGCGCCGGGTGCCAATATCCGCCTGACCGGTGAAGATATCGCTGCTGGCCAAGCGGTGCTGGCGAGGGGTCATCGTATTGAACCGGCGGATATGGGCCTGCTTGCTTCTTTGGGCGTTGCCGAGATTGAGGTTTACCGTCGTTTGAAAGTAGCCTTCTTCAGCACCGGTGATGAGTTGGTCAGCGTGGGTCAGCCTTTGCAGCAAGGGCAGATTTACGACAGCAACCGTTATAGTTTATGGGGAGTGTTGCAAGCCGCGGGGGTTGAAATAAATGATCTTGGCAATGTGGCTGATGACCCTGCAGCATTAGAAAAAACATTACTAAAAGCGGCGGCTGAACATGATGTCGTGATCACCACGGGTGGCGTCTCGGTGGGCGAGGCAGACTTTATGAAACAACTGTTAGCCAAGCATGGACAGGTGCTATTCTGGAAAATCAATATGAAGCCCGGCCGCCCGCTGGCCTACGGCAAAATTGGCGGTGCCCATTATTTTGGCCTGCCTGGCAACCCGGTTTCTGCCATGGTGACTTTTTACCAGTTTGTACAGGATGCGCTCAAGCACCTGATGGGCACCGCCGACTTGACATCGCCTGCTTTCAAGGTTGAATGCGTAAATGCTATTAAAAAGGCTACTGGCCGTACCGAGTTCCAGCGCGGCATACTATTTAAAGACGGGGAAGACTGGAAAGTCAAAACCACCGGTGAACAAGGCTCAGGCATTTTAAGCAGCATGAGCCGGGCCAATTGCTTTATTGTGCTGAGTGAAAAAACCGGCGCACTGGCTGCGGGTGCGATAGTAGAAGTACAACCTTTCCAGGGCGCCTGCTAGATAAACAAACCTTTTGCCTCTGGCAAGAATGCTAAAAAATAGCTTATAGTGTCGGGTCGTGATGGGGGTTTAAGGTTAGGATTTAGGCGTGCAAGCCGTACTGAAAGAATCAAAACAATTCAAACATGCATTGGAGTGGTGCCTGATTGGCTCGCTGTTGATACATGCATCGATTGTGCTGTTCACTCCAAAACCTACCTATGAAAAACCGCCTGTCATAAAACAGGAAATCCAGATTGAACTGGTGAAAGAGACGCCGCCTGCGCCCGCTTTGCCAGCTGCAGAACCTCAGCCTACACCACCAACGCCTGAGCCACCCAAGCCACAGCCGGTCAAACCGCCACCTAAGCCGGTAGAGCCTAAGCCAACTGAACAAAAACCAGTGCCGCAAAAAGCATCACCAGTGGTAGAACCACCATCAGAGCCCACGCGCGCAGTCGCAGAAGCACCCGCCCCGGCGGTGATTACGGCAAAACCTACCGCGAGTGAAAGTAAATCTGAAGTGGTGGTGCCGCCCCCGGCCCAGCCTGCACCGCCAGCTGAGCCACCCAAAGCCACCGGCCCGAGTGAGGGCGATATTGAAGCTGCGCGCAATGCGTTTAGAAATGCAGCGCACCGGGAACTGAAGAAAAACCAGCGCTATCCCAGAATCGCTCAGGATAGAGGCATTGAAGGCGATGTGAGGTTGAAGATCAACATTGATGACCACGGCGACATCACAGGCATTGAAGTGGTGGAGTCCAGTGGTAATAAGGCAATCGATGACGCAGCCTTGGCCGCAGCGCAGAAGTCGCAGTTAAAACCTCACTTCAACGAGATCCTGCGCGGTAAAATCAATAATATTATCGTCACGGTCAGCTTCAAGCTGTCCAGCTAAGCCCGCGGCCCATGGCATTTCCCAAAGAAAAATTTAAAACGGCTTTCACACAGCGGGCTTATGGCAAATCGCTCAAGCATTTACTGCTGTTTCATGACCTGTATTTTATTGCTTTGATTATCTTGGCGGTTGCCAGCGGTGGCTACGGCATTTACCTGTGGGATAAGGCTTCCAAGCAATCGCAGCGTATCAATATGGTGATCCAAGAAATTTACCTGGTCAGAGGCGATCTATACCGCCAGGTAAAAGAATTGTTCGATGCTTTTTTCCTGCAGGAAGAAAATGCACTGAATGAATACAATCACTACACCACGTCCATCCTCGTGCATTTGCAGCGCTTACAAAGCATCGCCATTGATGAAGAAGAGCGCACCGCACTCAGCGAGATAGAAAGTAAATACCGCAAGCTGGTGAATGAAGCGCCTACCTTGTTTTACCGCTACCAGAACAACCCCAACAAACAGGCGCAAAAATCTATTTACCAGGATATCGAGACTGGTATTTTCACGCACTACGAAGAAGTCTCCAAACGCGCCGAACACCTGCTGATGATCAAGCAAAGCGAGATCAAGAACCGGCTGGATGATGCCAGAAGCAGCTCCATTGCCGTGCTATCCCTGCCCCTTCTGCTAGCCTTTGTGCTGATTCTTTACTCACGCCGCATTTTAAAACGCTCTATCGTTAAACCCATTAATGACATCATGGTTGCCACCAATGCCATCAGTACCGGCAACTTGAGCCATCAAGTGCCTGAAGCTGGCGCTGAAGAACTGGCAGTGTTATCAAAAGAAATTAACAAAATGGCGGAAGACCTCGCTTTAAGCCGGGACGCGCTGGTGAAAAGCGAGAAACAGGCTGCGCTGGGCCTGCTGGTGCCTATGCTGGCGCACAATATACGGAATCCGCTGGCCAGCATACGCGCCACCGCCCAGGTGATCGATGCTCCGGATAAAGACACCCAGGAATCTGTGCATGGCATCATCCACACGGTGGATAGACTGGAAAGGTGGACCGGTAGCCTACTCTCCTATCTGCACCCGATCAAACCGATGCTGAACCAGTTGATGCTTTCTTCGATTGTACAGGGTGCCATCATTACCTTGCAGCCCAAGCTGACTGAGAAAAACATCAGAGTGATTGAAGACAGTGCCAATATCAAGCGCCTGATCCTGACCGATGAGCACCTGCTGGAACAAATGCTCTACAACTTACTGCTGAATGCCTCAGAAGCTTCTCCCAAAGGCACAGATATCCATATCCAGTGTTCGCTGCTGGATAATATATTGACCCTGGTGATTATTGACCAGGGGCCGGGCATGCCATTCAAACCTGACCCGCATGCCATTACACCGGGCCCGACCACCAAACGCTTCGGTACCGGCCTGGGCATTCCTTTCGCATTCAAAGTCTGCGATGAGCTGGGCGGGGCGATGGAATTTGAAAGTCAGGCTGGCAACGGCACCCGTATTACCATTTCCCTGCCGCAGTAAGGCAGGCCAAATGCCTACATGCCTGATGGAGGCGGCATAATGGGTAGTCCGGAAATTTTTCTTTTTCTGCTTGCTTAATTTTGGTTTTTTATCAACAATGTGATTAAGCTTTTGCCACCAATATTATGTTGAATTCACCTGCTCCCGCATTATCCCTGCCGACAACTTCCGGCCTTCAATTCAAAGTCAGTGACTATTTGGGAAAATTCGTTGTTTTGTATTTTTACCCCAAAGATGCCACCCCTGGCTGTACTACCCAAGGCGTTCAATTTCGAGATCTGCATGCCGAATTCACTGACGCTAATGCAGTCATTTTTGGCATTTCGCGCGACAGCCTCAAATCGCATGAAAATTTCAAAGCCAAGTACACCTTTCCATTTGAATTGATCTCGGACGCGGATGAAATGGCCTGCCAGGCATTCAATGTGATTAAAATGAAAAACATGTACGGAAAACAGGTACGTGGTATTGAGCGCAGTACGTTTTTGATAGACCCAACAGGCACCATTGTCCGCGAGTGGCGTGGTGTCAAGGTCGATGGCCACGCCGCTGAAGTGCTGGCCAGCATCCAATCTTTCCACTCATAAAGTGATTTTCTATGGCACGTGCTCCGCAAACTAAGTTGTTCGTTCTGGATACAAATGTACTGATGCACGATCCTTCATCGTTGTTCAGGTTTGAAGAACATGATGTGTATTTGCCGATGGTGACCCTGGAAGAGTTGGACAATGGCAAAAAAGGGCTGACTGAAGTTGCCCGCAATGCCCGCCAGGCTAGCCGCTTCCTTGAAGAAATCATGGGTGGGGCAGACACCAGCAATCTGGAGGCTGGCTGTCAACTGGCAATCAAGGGTAATCGCCACCTGTCCGGCAAACTTTTTTTCCAGACCGAACATGTGCCTACAGACCTGCCAGGACTGGCGGGTAGCAAGGCAGATAACCAGATTATCAGTGTTGTCCTGGCACTCAAAAAACAATCCCCGGACCGTAATGTCATTCTGGTCAGCAAGGATATCAATATCCGCATCAAGGCACGCGCCATGGGTGTGCCTTCCGAAGACTATTTCAATGACAAGGTGCTTGAAGACAGCGAGTTACTGTATACAGGCTTGCGCGAGCTACCGGAAGACTTCTGGGAAGCGCATAGCAAGGATATGCACTCCTGGCAGGAAGCAGGCCGCATGTTTTACAAGATCAACGGCCCGATTGTGAAATCTCTGCTGATCAATGAGTTTGTGTTCTACGAGTACAACAAGCCATTTCACGCGATTGTGCGCAAACTTGAAGATAACTCTGCGGTGCTTGAAGTTGTACATGACCACGCCAACCCGAAACATAATGTCTGGGGCATTACTGCACGTAACCGCGAACAGAACTTCGCCCTGAACCTGTTAATGGACCCTGAAATCGATTTCGTGACCCTGCTGGGCCAGGCCGGTACAGGTAAAACCTTGCTGACCCTGGCTGCAGCCCTCACACAGACGCTGGATAAAAAACGTTATTCTGAAATCATCATGACCCGTGTCACCGTGCCGGTAGGTGAAGATATCGGCTTTTTACCGGGCACTGAAGAGGAGAAAATGGCGCCGTGGATGGGTGCGCTCGAAGATAACCTGGATGTACTGAACAAAACCGATGAAGATGTCGGTGAATGGGGCCGTGCCGCGACACAAGACCTGATTCGCACACGGATCAAGATTAAGTCACTGAACTTTATGCGCGGACGCACATTCCTAAATAAATTCCTGATTATTGACGAAGCGCAGAACCTGACGCCAAAACAAATGAAAACCCTGATCACCCGCGCAGGTCCAGGCACCAAAGTGGTTTGTCTCGGCAATATTGCCCAAATTGATACACCCTACCTGACCGAGGGCAGTTCTGGCCTTACCTATGTGGTTGACCGTTTCAAGAACTGGCAGCATAACGGCCACATTACCTTGATTCGCGGCGAACGCTCGCGCCTGGCGGATTTTGCGGCAGAGGTGCTGTAGACGCAGGTCTGCCCCATGTTATGGTCAAAGGCTTTTATACACTACTGATTGCCCAGTTTTTATCGGCAATCGCCGATAATGCACTGCTGTTTGCGGCAATCGCTCTGCTCGCGCAACTCAACGCTCCGACTTGGCACGAGCCTTTGTTGCGCGAGTTTTTTGTGATTTCTTATATCGTGCTGGCGCCGTTTGTCGGTCCATTTGCGGATGCCCTGCCTAAAGGCCGCGTCATGTTTTTGAGCAATGGCCTGAAGTTTATCGGCTGCTTACTGGCGCTTGCTGGCGTCCCGCCCTTATATGCCTATGCTGTCGTCGGCATAGGTGCCGCTGCTTACTCGCCGGCGAAATACGGCATCCTCACCGAAATGCTGCCTTCGCATCTGCTGATTAAAGCCAATGCCTGGATGGAAGGTACAACGGTAACCGCGATTATTCTGGGACCTGTATTTGGCTCTACCATCGCGGCGGCAACCAGCCCTTACGTTGGCATTGCGTTTATCACCCTGCTTTATCTACTGGCCGCAGCATTTAATTACTTCATCCCTAAAGTCCCTATCGACCACAAGGTTGAGCAAAAAACATTGAGGTTTTTGCTGAAAGACTTCTGGCACGCATTTGTTACGTTGTGGAAAGATCCACAGGGGCAAGTGTCATTAGCGGTGACTACATTGTTCTGGGGCGCAGGTGCCACCTTACAGTTTGTGGTACTGAAGTGGGCGGATGTTAAGCTGGGCTTTACCCAGCAGGAAGCCACTTACCTGATCGCTATCCTGGCCGTAGGCATCGCTGCAGGCTCAGTGATTGCCTCGCGCTATGTGCAGCTGGAAAATGCAGTCAAAGTGCTGCCAGCCGGTATCTATATGGGTATCCTGGTCATCAGCATGGTGTTGATCACCAATCCTATAGTCGCGGCGGTTTTATTGTTTGTCATTGGCGTGTTGTCGGGCTATTTCCTGGTGCCGCTTAATTCGCTGCTACAACACCGTGGTCATCATTTGCTAGGTGCCGGACACTCGATTGCCGTACAGAATTTTAACGAGAATATCGGCATATTATTGCTACTGGGTGCGTATACCTGGATGGTGGGTGCGCAGTTCGAGATCAATACTATCGTGGCGATCTTTGGCGTGTTTATTATCGTCAGCATGTCACTGATTACATTCGTCTACCGCAAACATATTCAGCGCTAAACATTTTTATTGAACAGTATTCAGAATAAATAAAAGGGCGCTTGAAGCGCCCTTTTATTTTGTGATGCTTTTGCAGTCTATCTGCAAAAACCACCCTATCAAAATCAGTGCAATTTCACATGCGGTTCGGTACGTCTGGAAATCAGACGGCCTATGCTATGAATAATCACCGCCAGCACACCATGCAAAGCCATCAAGTGCATTTTATACAAGCTGCGGTACATCACTCTGGCAAACAACCCTTGAATATACATGCTGCCGCCCGCCACTGCGCCCATCAGGCTGCCAACCGTGGAGTATTTGCCCAGGTTAACCAGTGAGCCATAATCGCGGTAATGAAACTCCGGCAGCGTTTCTTTACCGGCAACGCGCGCCTTCACTGTTTTAACCAGTAATGATGCTTCCTGGTGTGCAGCCTGTGCACGTGGCGGCACCGTGGTGTCATGCCCCAGCCATGGGCAGGCGGCACAATCGCCAAAAGCAAAAATATGCTCATCCCGCGTCGTTTGCAGATGCTGGTTCACTACGAGCTGATTGATTCTATTGGTTTCCAGGCCGTCGATATCCTTCAGGAAATCCGGCGCCTTGATACCTGCCGCCCATACCACCAGTTCCGCAGGAATAAAGCGTCCACTGTGCGTGGTAATGCCTTTGGGCGAAACTTCGGTCACACGCTCACCGGTAAATACATTGACGCGCAGTTTACGCAACTCAACATCCACCGCATAAGAAAGCTTGTTTGGTAATGCAGGCAAAATACGATCACTGGCTTCAATCAGTGAAATCTTCACATCACGGTCAGCGTCAATCTTGTCCAGCCCATATGCCGTTAATTCACGCGTGGTGTTGTGCAATTCAGCTGCCAGTTCCACACCTGTTGCACCGGCGCCAACAATGGCCACTTCCAGCTGACCGGGTTTCAATGGCTCAGGCTGTGTTTGCGCACGCAACAATGCGTTATGCAAATAACGATGGAATCTTTGTGCCTGGGAATGCGTGTCCAGTGCTAGTGAATATTCGCGAGCACCTTTAATACCAAAGTCGTTGGTTGTACTGCCCACTGCAATAATCAGCGTGTCGTATTTAAAGGTGCGGCGCGCAATCACTTCATTGCCATCTTCATCCATAAATGGCGCCAGGCTCACCTCTCGTGTGGCACGGTTCAAGCCATCCATACGTCCCAGGCGGAATTTGAAATGATGCCAGTGTGCCTGCGCCAGGTAATCCAGCTCATGGCGGTCCGGGTCCATACTTCCGGCAGCGATCTCATGCAATAACGGCTTCCATACATGTGTCCTGGTGCTATCGATCAGCGTGATGAGAGCCTTCTTCTTTTTGCCAAGGGAATCTCCCAGCTTCGTCGCCAATTCCAGGCCACCTGCGCCACCACCTACGATGATGACATGGTGTAAATTATTTTCATCCGTCACACTTATATCCTTCAATAAAAAAGCGCGCCTGCCGTACAGCCAAGCGCGCACAACAACTACATTATACCGCTATTCGTTGCCTGTGATTTTTGCATGGCTACGAATAAAAGCGATCACTTTCAATACGTCGTCTGGTTTCAAGCCATCATCTGGTGCCATCAGGCCAAACCCTTTGGCCCCCATGCCACCGTTAGTGCCGTGCCAGATGGTTTCAAACATACCTTTGTTGGTGGCATTCTTGGCATAACGGAAGTTTTCACCAATCAGGCCAGGCCCAACCGCGCCTTCACCGTGTCCGCCATGACATGCCACGCAAGAGAACAGGTTGAATTTCTTTTTACCTTCCTTGATCGCATCTTCCTTGCCGATGTAAGGATTTTTGCCTGTGCTCAAAAACTCTTTTGCACCCGGTGTATCAAACATTTTGACATCGATTTGCAAAGGCTGTCCGTCCTGGGTCGCCTCGAATTTAATCGCTTTAATATCTTCAGACGACTCGGCGCTAGCACCTGATGTTTGACTACCGTTACCACATGCCGCCAACAACGCTGCCAGCACTGACGTTAACAACATACTTCTCATGATTGCCCCCATACCTTTAAGTAAGAATTTTTCTTTGAAATAAAACAGTTTTTTCTTGTTTTTATTATGGATAAAACTGACTGAATCATTGTGCCATAAAAACAAAAAACGGTCACCAAGGTGACCGTTTTAAGTTCGCATTATAATTATTCGTTACCAGTTGCTTTTACAACACTGTTACTACGGATGAAAGCAATCACTTGCAATACTTCATCTGGTTTCAAGCCATCATCTGGAGCCATCAGGCCATAGCCTTTAGCACCCATACCACCGTTAGTACCGTGCCAGATGGTTTCAAACATACCTTTATTGGTAGCATCTTTAGCGTAGCGGAAGTTAGCACCGATCAAACCAGGACCAACTGCACCTTCACCTTTACCACCGTGACAGGCCACACATGAATACAGGTTAAATTTCTTTTTACCTGCTTTAATCGCAGCTTCATTGCCGATATATGGGTTTTTACCTGTCGCCAAAAATTCTTTAGCTGCATCGGTATCAAACATGGCTTTATCAATAGTGATGGTAGATCCGTCTTGAGTAGCCGAAAAAGTAATATCAGCCACTGCGCCGGTAGCAAATGCCAACAGTGAAATCATTACAGCTGATTTAATTTTGTTGCCTAACATGTTGTCTCCTAATCCTGAACAAAATGAGCGGCGCTAATCAAATTTCGAAATAATTAACGCATGCTCATTTAACGAATCGTTTCAGAAACGGTTGACGAATTTTTCCGAATAATCTTCAGAATGCTTCACTTGGCCATTTCAAAACAAGTGCTCGATTTTACTGAGTTTTTTTCCCAATGTCATTAATCAAGGCTTGTTTATAACAATTTTTCATTTCAGTGTTATTTTTTGTACACACTATCACCCTCAACGACAGGCACCGTTGGGATACCGTAGTCTTTCAGGATTGCATCAATCTTGTCTTTGTTTCGCTCTAGTGCTTCGTTGATCATCTTGATACGATCTTTATCTTTCATCCTCACGGCGACAGAGATATTCCAGTACTCTTTACCTTTCAGATTCACTTTGTTGTATTCAGGAATCATGCGTAACTCGAGCGGCACTTTTGATTGCTTTGCGTAATAACCAGCAATCGGAGCCCACATGATCGCTACATCAATTTTTCCGGCAACCAAGTCATCAATCATAAAGCTGGTTGGCAGGTTTAAATCACGTTGCAGGCGATAAGGGCGTGCATTGGTCATCAGGTTGAAATCATTTAAAGGAATAGTGGCGGGACTTTGACCCACAATACCAATGATGCCTTTTTTCAGGTCTGGCGAATCCCAGTTGGTAATATCGTAGTTGCTGTCTTTACGCCAGACGAACACATGGCCAGAACGGTAATAAGGTTTGGAGGTGCGCAAGCCATCAAAATCTGAGGTCATGCCGATAATGACATCACATCGCATGGCATTAATCGTGTTACGCAAAAAACCCTGGCGGTTATAAGCGTATTGGAATGTCAATTTCTTACCAAGATCGTCTGCCAGTACTTTCGCGATTTTGTCTTCAAAGCCTTCCAGTTTTATATTGGAGTAAGGCATGTTGTCAGGGTCAGAACAGACCTTGAATTCTGATTCATCGGCTACGCGGCGTACTTCACCGATACGCCCCTCATCCGGATTAATAGATGGAATTTCTATTTCCTCTGCAAACACTGTTGTTTGCGCTACCCACATCAACCCAATCGCACCCAGTAACTTCCATGTCATTTTCATCTTGATTTCATCCTTATTGTGGTTTTACCTGTCGTACTTGGAGTCCTTTTTGAAGCCAAAAGTTCTGCTAACGCCCGACAAGAGCCATCATCTTATCTTGAATAAGTTTCTATTTGTTGCCAAAACGTATTTTAATTTTTAATGCATTTACTAATCATGAATTTCATGAAAAAAAAACACCCTGCCGAAGCAGGGTGTTAGAGGAGTCAACGTATTTCTTAAGTTAACTTGAAATAAATTTCAAATTACAGTGAGAATACATTCAGTGCACCGCCGCCAGGAGCAGCGTTGTACTTGGTCAACTCTTTGTAACCACCAGCAGCACCCAGTGCGTCTGTGTCGTTAGTCATACCAAGGTTCATCGCAACGCCAGCCCAACCACCGATACCGGAGAAGACACCAACGTATTGTTTACCTTTGTTACCGTATGTGAATGCGTTACCGATTACACCGGAACCAACTTGGAATTTCCACAGCTCTTTACCGTTTTGTGCATCAACAGCTTTGAACCAACGATCCAAAGTACCGTAGAACACAACGTTAGTAGAAGTAGTCAAAGCACCACCCCAAGCAGAGAATTTCTCTTTGTTGTACCAAACTTTTTTGTTGGTCATTGGATCATAAGCGCCGAAGCCACCCATTACGCCGTCAGGACCAGCAAACATAGTCAATGTCGCACCAACCCATGGTTGACCAGCAACGTATTTGGATTCAACTGGCTCGTATGTCATACACACGTGGTTCAATGGTGTGTATACCAAACCTGTTTTTGGAGAGTAAGCAGCAGGCTGTTGGTCTTTAGTACCCAAAGCAGCTGGGCAAACACCCTTAGCATTGTAGTCTTGGTGAGTAGAAGCTGATGCCAATTTGTCTGGCACACCAGTTTTCAGGTCAACGTTGTTAGCCCAGTTAACAAATGGATGCACTTTTTCAGCTGCAACCAATGTACCGTTACCAGCTTGCCATGTGTACAAGAAACCGTTACGGTCATGGTGCCATGCGTATGTTTTGCCACCTTTGTCGAACAGGATTACTTCGTTAATACCATCGTAGTCCCACTCATCGTGTGGAGTCATTTGCATGCCCCATTTAGCCACGCCAGTGTCTAAGTCACGAGCGAAAATAGTCATAGACCATTTGTTGTCGCCTGGACGTACATCTGGGTTCCAAACGGATGGGTTACCAGTACCGTAGTAAACCAGGTTTGTTTTTGCATCATATGGCCACCAGCCCCATACGGAACCGCCACCATGTTGCCAGCCATCTTTAACAGCTTGTGGTTTCAACCAGGTACGTGTACCCAATTCTTTTTCACCTGTTTTCAGTTGGTCGTTAGGCAATTTTTTGAAAGAACCACCTTCTTTGTTACCGCCGTTTACGTCTTGGTAAACTGACAGAGCACTGTATTGTGGGTTTTCTTTGTTGAAGTCAGCACCGATCAAAGATTCGCTGTCTGGACCTGCTGAGTAAGCTTTCCATGCCAATGAACCATCTTTCAGGTTGTATGCAGCGATAAAGCAACGTACGCCGAATTCAGCACCTGAACAACCGGTCAATACTTTGTCTTTGATTACGTGTGGAGCGTTAGTGTTAGTAGCACCGACTTTAGGATCAGTGTTTTTAACATCCCATACTTTAGCACCAGTTTTTGCATCCAAAGCGATCAGAACGCCATCGTTCTGTTGCAGGAAGATTTTACCGTCGCCGTAGCCCAGACCACGAGATACGTTGTCACAGCACAGAACTGCTTGAACGCTAGGGTCTTGTTTTGGGAAATAGGACCAAACGATTTTTTGATTGTCGTTCAGATCCAGAGCGTATACGTTGTTTGGGAAAGCAGTGTGCAGATACATCATGTTGCCCACTACTACTGGAGAACCTTCGTGACCACGGTTTACACCGGTTGCGAATGTCCATGCAGCTTTCAGGTTTTTAACGTTGCCTTTGTTAACTTGTGACAGCGCGCTGTAACCTTGGTTATTATGTTGACCGCGTGGGTGAGCCCAGTTGTTCGCATCTTTCAATGCAGCTTCTTGGTCTGCTGCAGCAAATGCCACTAATGGCAACGCTGCTACCAGGCCCAAAGCCAGTTTGATTTTATTAACTTGCATATTGATCTCCAAAGTTGATACTAAGGGTTTAATATTAAGTACATGTTCAACTTGCATCCACTAGGATTGGAGTACTAAATTGTCCGCATACTTTACACAATACCGGCTAGGGAAAATTTCCCGACTAACTGTAGAAATTCACACTTTGCCGCATATGAGGATTGCAATATAGAACAATTTGTTTTCAATTGCAACACTTTCGTTACAAATTGGTTACACTTTTTTCAGCTTTGTTTTTGTTATTTCTTTTTATTAAAATCAGCTTGAAAAAATATCCTAAAAATCAGATAGTTAATTCACCAGTCAAGAAAAATTCGCTTTATGAATCATTTAAGTCTTTATCCAGAATGTACACCTTACAAGCATGAACTTTTAAAAGTCAGCACGACGCATGCAGTGTATGTTGAACAATGTGGCAATCCTGACGGCGTGCCTGTGATTTTTTTACATGGCGGGCCTGGCAGTGGTTGCAATCCTGCGCAGCGCCGTTTTTTTGACCCTGAGTATTACCGCATTATCCTGTTTGATCAACGCGGATGTGGCCGCAGCAAACCGGCAGGTGAAACGCAGGACAACACTACCCAGGCATTGGTAGAAGACATAGAAAACATACGCAAGCACTTGAATATCAAGCACTGGCATGTGTTTGGTGGCTCATGGGGCAGTACGCTGGCGCTGGCCTATGCCACCCAGCACCCCAATGACATTATCAGCCTGACATTAAGAGGCATATTTTTAAGCAGGCCCCGGGAGATCAATTGGTTTTTAGGCGAAGTTGCCATATTTTTTCCAGAAGCATGGAGTGCGCTTTTGGAAGAGGTCCCAGCAGACCAGCAGGAAAATATCCTGGATTACTACGCGAACCTGGTATTCAATACAGATACTGCTGTCAGCATACCGGCAGCCATCCGCTGGAATGCTTTTGAATCCAGCATCATGAGCCTGGTTCCTAAAGCTGATAACCCAGGCACTGCCAGCCCAGACCAAACAAAAGGAACACAAGCAAAATTAACAGAAGCCAGCCCGGCAAAAGATACTTCAGCTGTAGACGGCCCCACCGAACTGGCCCGTGCGCGCGTTCAAATTCATTACATACAGCATTTGTGCTTTATTGATGGCGAACAGCTGCTCACATCGGCAGCAACGACATTGCGACAGATCCCTACCACGATAGTACAAGGCCGCTATGATATGGTGTGTCCTCCACAAACGGCATGGCAACTTTCGCATGCCATGCCGCATGCCGAATTGATCATCGTGCCCGACGCAGGCCATTCAGCCATGGAGAAAGGTACTTGCCAGGCATTATTGGCGGCGACAGAACGTTACAAAGCGCTGGTGGCTTTGTAAGCATGGAATCCAGTTAATGCTGAAGACAAGTTTTATCAGGCTAAAGCGCTACTGGCATACCTTACGGCAGTACCTTCTGCCTTATGCTTACTCCACACCGCTATTTGTCATTAAAACCACGCTGCAAGGTGTCACCAAACATCGCCTGATGGGTTTGTCTGCCGCATTATCCTTTTATGCACTGTTCGCGTTGATTCCGCTGATCATCCTGATCTTCTTTTTAATCAGCCATATGGTTTACTCATCAGACTATGCCATCGTCAAACTGGCGATACTGACCAGTAACCTGCTACCGGAATTCAGCCAGCGCATCATGATAGAGGTGTACAACAATACGCAGACCAAAGCGGCGTGGGGCGCAGTGGGCTTTTTCATTTTGCTGTGGACCATCACCCCACTGGCCGCCGCGATGCGTTCCAGCTTCTACCAGATCGCAAGTCGCCATGATGTGCCGTCTTTCTGGAACAAGAAATTCCGCGACGTGATGGCGGTACTTGGGGTGCTGCTGGTTTTCTTCCTATTCACTGCCGCTGGCTTTGTCCTCGAATCAGTCATCGTTTTTCTGGCGGTGCATTTGCCCCCTGCTCTGATCAATTTTGTTGGCGGGGTGCTATCGCTGCTGCTCACCACCCTCCTGATTGCCGGGTTTTACCGTACATTTTGCCCCTTGCATGTGCAATGGCGTCATTTGTTATTGTCTGCGTTATTAACCGCCGGCTTATGGCTGCTGATGCGCCCGGCATTTGGCCTGTTCCTCAGCGTGAATAAAAATTTCGGTGCGGTGTTTGGCAGCATGAAAGCCATGTTCGTTTCCATCAGCTGGCTTTACCTGAACTTTGCGATTTTCCTGATTGGCTTTGAGTTAATGATCACCCTCAGGCAGAAAGATGTCTTGCTGCTAAAAGGGCTGTTTGATGACATTCCCAATCAGCAGCATTACTTGCAGACATTGATGCACAAATACGGGAAGAGCTATGCCAACGGCGATTACATTTTCAGTCAGGGCGATCCAAACCATCACTACTATATGGTGATAGAGGGCACGCTACATTTAATTCAACGCTTGCCGGATGGCTCGGATAAAACCATACGCATCCTGCAATATGGCGATTTCTTTGGCGACATTGCCTTATTTTCTGCCCAGCCTGTTACAGCCAGTGCGATGGTGGTGTCAGAACAAGCTGCGGTGATCGAAATTGATGCCGAATGCATAGAAGATTTATTGCAGGAAGATCCGAAGATTGCCGTGCGCCTGCTAAAACAGTTATCCAGTCATGCCCAGATCAACAGTATTCCAGCCTGATTAATTATTTACAGCATCAAGTTCATGCGCTTTTAGACCGTGAATCTTGCCAGTTCTTGTCCTAACTCAAATCGCCAAAGCCTTGCAGAATTGCCAGAGCCTTGCCTAATTATAAGATATGTTACAAAATTGTAACAATCTTAGGAATGACGCATCATGGCACTCACCCTCCCGCAAGAAATCAATGCGCTGATCCAGCAGTTGAATGCACAACAATTTTCCAGCGTGGCGAGCCGTGCAAAGCAGCTGGTTGCGCAATTTCCACGGGAATTCATTTTGCATCACTTGCTGGCACTGGCACTGGATCAAAACCAGCAATACCCCGAGGCATCCCTGGCCTATGCCCAAGCATTGAAACTGCAACCAAATAATATAGAGCTCTGGTTTAACCATGCCATAGTGTTAAGGCACTTGAATCACCTGCAACAGGCAGAACAAGCCTACCGAAAAGCCATTGCGCTGAATCCGCAATTTTTTGAAGCCCACGGCAATCTAGGCACCTTGCTCCAGAAACAAGGACGCCTGGATGAAGCGATTACCAGTTATCAAACTGGTTTGCGTATTCAACCGCAGGATGCGCGCGGCCATTTTAATTTGGGCACCGCCTACCGTGACAAAGGGCAATTAACTGAAGCTGTAAGCAGTTACGAACGTGCGATTGAATTGTTCCCCAATTACACCGATGCCTACAACAATTTGGGCGAAACCTGGCGTGACCAGGGTGAGATGACGCTCGCAGTGCAGTACTACCAGCAAGCATTACAGCGATATCCGGAGCATGCTGGCGCCAATTACAACATGGGCGAGTTTCTTTACCTGGCAAAACGTTATGAAGAAGCGATCCCTTACTTTCAACGCTCCCAACTCGATGACTGGCAATCGAGAGTGTTGTATTGCCTATATCAAGCCGAAGAATTTGCAGCGTTCAAGCAACTGCGCGCCGAGGTGATCGCGCAAGGTCCGCACACTGCACCATTTATTGCCACCTTATCCAGCCATTACAGCATCAACCATGGTGAAGCAGACCCTTACCAGTTTTGCGCCAACGGGCTGGAATTCGTCTATCAGCGGCATATGCCCGAGCTGGCGCCTGGCAGCCCGCTACTGGCACAGCTGCTGGAGAATATTGCTCAAACCGACATTGCAGAACGCAAGCAAGCACGATTAACCAATGGAAAACAATCGGCGGGTAATTTGTTCAAGCGCCCGGAAGCGGCTTTCCGCGCACTGGGAGAGCTGGTGAAACGTGAGTTCCGCCTTTACCAGCAACATTTCCAGCAGGCGCAATGTGCATTGATTACGCACTTTCCTCAAGAACTGGAATTCACCAGTTCGTGGTACGTCAATATGCAAAAAGGGGGCCATCTGGATGCACATATCCATGAAATAGGCTGGATCAGTGGTGCGGTTTATCTGGCCATGCCGGAGACAGCGGACCCTAAAGAAGGCGCATTTGAATATGGCACGCATGGCGACGGCTATCCAAAGTTACATGACAACTTTCCCACCAATTTTATCAAGCCTGGCATCGGCGATATTGTCTTGTTCCCCTCTTCGCTTTTCCACCGGACGATTCCCTTTCATGCAGAGGCCAACCGCATCTGTGTCGCCTTTGATTTAAAACCCGCCACGCACCTGCAAATGGCTCGCAGCCAATATTGATTGAACGCGCAATATCCCTGGCCTAATCCGCAAATAACACGAAAATAACTTGCTTATCATATACATACAGAATTTATCAGTGTTTTAGATTGTAGATTTTGCGCCACAAGGTATGATGTTTGATTGTTAAGCGCTAATTGCCTGCACCTGTTTTAAAAGGATAGTCAGTGGCGCTCCCCGATGACATCACAAGGGAGTTCAGCCTGAAAATGAAACCAAGCTTTTGCAGGAGAACGCAGCCGTTAAGCCTGGTCATGTCACTTTTCCCCGGCTTTGTATCCCATCGTTTGCCGGTCATGTTGCAGCCCAGTCGCCGCGAGAAAGTGCGACCATATCACGCTTCCTTAACTGTGATTCGCCCTGCCCTGAATGTCATCCTTTTGTGCCTGGGCCTGGTAACCGCCAATATTGGCTGGGCAGCTTCTGCACCGCACGACATGCGTGAAACCACTTCTGAATTGATTTACAACTTTGCCTTGCTGAGCCAGACCCCAAACCGCGTGACACAGGACGCCTATCACATTTGCGCGTTTGAAGAAGATATTGGCTACCTGCAATCCAGCACCCTGGAATCACAAAAACTCCAGAATTTGCCGGTTTTTTTACTGCCACTCAAAACAATCGCTGACGTGAAACGTTGCAATCTGTTGTATATTCAGGACTTTATTCCACAAAAGCCGCTGGAATTACAACAGTCCATTCAAAAAGAGGTCGTACTGACCGTGGTCCACGCAGGGAACAAATTTGCTGACAATGGCCATGTCGTGATTAATGCCCAGGATAAGCGCTACCAGTTTGATTTGCGGATACAACCGGCAAAACAGGCCGGTATCGTGTTTGATGCGCGACTGTTGAAATTGGCGACTAATATTATTAACGATTAAGCGTGTATGTTAAGACTGTTTCGTAACCTGAAAATTGCCGAGAAATTACTGCTGACAGAACTGGCAATGACTTTGAGCATGCTATTGGTATTTAGCATATTCGCCCTTGGTAATCACTATCACGATCTACGCTCGCACCTGGCACAGGGCATTTTGCTGCAAATGAATGTGGTGACTACCTCGATCGGCCCGGCAGTCATGTTTGGCGAACTGGATTCAGCGACCAAAACACTGGAACCCTTATCGGACAACACCAATATCCGCACCATTGTGATACTGGACCAGCATCAAAACAAGCTGGAAAGCCTGCACCCTCAACACCTGCCCAGTTCTTCTGCATGGCAATGGCTTTACCCGTTTTTTGGCGATATGGAGCTCAATGCCCCTATTGTTGTGAACGAAAAAACAGTAGGCACTCTACGCGCCATCATCAAACAGGAACAAACTGTCGACATGCTGATCGGCTTTGCCTGGTCAAATACTGTTGCCGCCATTGCAGCGGCGCTGTTCGGTTATTTCGTGATGTGGCGCTTGAACCGCTATATTGTCGGCCCGATTCATACCCTGCAAACCTTCGTCAGCAACATCACGCAAAATCACCACTACGAGCAACGCATTTACACCACCAGCCAGGATGAAATCGGGCTGCTGGGCAAAGACATCAACAACATGCTGGAAAGTATCAGCCAGCGCGATGCCCAATTGCAGAAAGAGCTGGAGCACCGCAAGGAGATTGAAGAGAAACTGCAATTCCTGGCGCATTACGATAAAAGCACGCTGTTACTGAATCGCCACGCGTTCGAAGAAATCATCACCAAAAAAATCACTACGCCTGCGGATGAACGCAAATGCGTTTACCTGCTATTGCTGGATCTGGACCGCTTTAAGATCGTCAATGATACGTTTGGCCATAATACCGGCGACAAATTGTTGCAACAGGTCGCTCACAGGCTGCGCGGCAATATGTCGCAGGATGATGCGATATTCAGGCTGGGCGGGGATGAATTCGCCGTGATTCTAGAAGCGCCTAAACGCAGTACCATAGAACAGGTCTGCAACCGGGTGATACAAAACATTTCCACGCCATTTATTGTCGATGATCATGAAATTCATATCGGCGTCAGCATTGGCATAGCCACGTTAAGGCCAGGTTTTGACTCTAAAACTGAAGTCATGAAAAATGCCGATATGGCGCTTTACCAGGCCAAAGATGCAGGCAGAAACACCTATCGTTTCTACAGCAATGAAGATGAAACCAATACTTCTGAGCTACGCACATTGCGAGAAGAACTGCATTTTTCACTGCAGAACCAGGAGCTGGAGCTCTACTACCAGCCTATCATCCATACCCAGCAATTAAAAACCATAGGCTTTGAAGCCTTGCTCAGGTGGCGCCACCCGACTAAAGGTGTGCTTGCACCAGACCAGTTTATTCACCTGGCAGAAGGCTCCGGCCTGATTATCAGCATCGGGGCCTGGGTCATCCATCAGTCATTGAAACAACTGGCCATGTGGCAGCAAATGTTTGATAAAGAGCTGTTCATGAACGTCAATATCTCTTCCCGCCAGCTGGATGATGACAGTTTGTCCGACACCATACGCCACGCGCTGGATTTTTATCATATTGCCCCGCGCACACTCAATCTGGAAATCACAGAATCCATGGTGATGCGCAATATCGAATCCGCCAAGCATATCCTTTATGCATTGAAACAACTGGGCATAGGCATTGCGATTGACGACTTTGGCATTGGTCATTCCTCCATGAATTACCTGAAACAACTGCCGGTAGATATCCTCAAAATTGACAAACAATTTACCGGCGGCATTCCGCATGACAAAGTGGATATCGCTATTGTGGATGCGTTGGTGGCCCTTGCGGTCAGCCTCAACCTGAAAGTGGTGGCGGAAGGCGTGGAAAGCGCCATCCAGTTTGAATACCTGCAATACAAACTCTGCCACCATGTGCAAGGGTACCTGTTCAGTGCCGCATTGTCGGCCAGCCAGACCACTACTTTCCTGGCAGATTTCCCGGAAAGTATTCCTGCAGGTTTCCGTAAAGTAGTACTACCGGAAGCGTAATACTGGTTGAGCGTTAAAATACATACAAGCTTTAGGGGGTTTCATGTCACGTTTTTCATCGCCATTGCTGGTTGGCATTCTATTATCGGCTCAGCAACTCACAGGCCATGCGGCTGGCTTTGCGCTTTCCGAGCAAAGTGGCAGTGGCATGGGCAACGCCTATGCCGGTGCAGCAGCAGTGGCTGAAGATGCGAGCACGATTTACTTCAACCCGGCCGGGATGACTTATATTCAAGGGCGCCAGCTGGTTGGTGCTTTACATACAATAAAGACTTCGGGTGATTTTGACAATCAAGGGAGTTTAGCCGCTGCGGGACGTCCGTTAGGCAGCGAAGGCGGTGATTTCGGTAGCTGGGCTTTTTTACCCAACCTCTACTACAAACAAGACCTGACCGAACAATTGAAATTCGGCATAGGCATTGGCACTCCGTTTGGCTTGAAAACAGAATACAACCGGAACTGGCTGGGACGTTTCCAAGCAGTTAAATCAGAACTAAAAACAATTAATATTAATCCCTCACTGGCCTGGAAAGTAAATGACCAATGGTCGCTAGGTGTTGGCATTTCAGCCATGTGGGCTGAGGCCGAACTGACCAGCGCAGCTAATTTAGGTCTGCTTGGTACAACCACCGTCAAAAACAAGGGTGATGACTGGGGTTTTGGTTATAACCTGGGCGCCATTTACCAGGCTACACCTGACACCCGTTTCGGGGTGGCTTACCGCTCTAAAGTGGAACAGCATTTAAAAGGCGATGTACGCTCGCCATTTACTTTAGCCAACGGCAGTCCTACACAGACGTTGAATACCGATATCTCGGCAGACCTGACATTACCTGAAACATTTTCTTTTAGTGCGTTCAGCCACTTGAATGATCAGTGGGAATTGTTGACTGATATCACCTGGACGCGCTGGAGCCAGTTCAAGCAACTCCGCATCATCCGTGAGAATGGCAGCAATACCACAGTGGGTCCTACAATCACCGAGCACTGGAATAATGTATTTCGCTACTCAGTTGGCTTGAATTACCTCTACTCTGACACGATTAAACTGCGCACCGGCCTTGCTTATGATGATGAAGCGATTGATAACGAGCACCGCACCGCGCGCATCCCGGGCAATGATCGTATCTGGTTTTCTCTAGGTGCCAGCTGGCAATATAGTCCCCAGACTAAACTGGATATCGGCTACACGCATCTGTTTATCAAAGATGCGCGCATTAACGATGATCAGCGTCCGACAAGAGGCTTGATCGCAGGAAAATATGAAGGTAGCGCCGATATTTTAAGCCTGCAATTTGCCTATAATTTCTAGCTTACACACTGCTGTTTTACACAAGCCGTGCTTCTGAAAAGCACGGCTTTTTCTTTACACTCGCTGCCACCCAAATCAAGTTGTCAGGTTGATGTAAGCCGATTGTCATCTAACATTCACACGCAAAAACGAGAATCCACTCTTTGAAATAACCCGCAACATCGCTTTCAAGGATAATGGATGACCATCAAGCATTTTTTCACATTCGCATTACTGCCACTTGCCATTCACCAGGCATTTGCCGCCGAGGCACAAAGCCCGGCAGACCAGCCCACGGCAGTTTCACAAGAATCACCTTCATTCCTGACACGTTTTATGAATGATGATAATCCGTTCAGGATCAATTTTGACTTGGGCGATCATCCCTCTTATTTCCAGGTATATGGTCTGGTAGATATTGGCCTCACTCATATCAACCACTCTTTACCTGAAAGCTACGAATTAGCGAATAACTTTTATCCTTACGCAGGCGCAAAAAAGACGCCCAGAACTACTTCAAGAACCAACTGGGTCAATGGTGGCTGGCAAGGCTCACGCCTGGGCTTCAAGGGCGAAGTCGCCAAACTGCAGGCATGGGATCATGACTTTAAATTCATCTATCAATTTGAAGCCGGTTTTAATACGCTGGATATGAAATTACATGATGCTGCACAAACGCTGGCAGACAACTCCGGTACTAATGCCAACTCCAGCGTCAGCACCAACTCATCCATGAACGGTGAACTGTTCACCCGTCAAGCCTGGGCAGGGATAGACGGTGGTTCATTAGGTAAAATGACCTATGGTACCCAGTACAACCCGTTCTTTGAAATTACCGTCACCTATGACCCGAACGGCAAAGCGGACAGTTTTTCACCATTGGGTGAAAGCGGCACGGTTGGCGGTGGCGGTGGTGTCTCAGAAAACTCGCGTATGAAAAACTCTGTTAAATACGCCAATGTGTACGAATTGGAAGATCATGACAAAATCAATTATGCAGTCATCAACCAGTTCGGCAATTCGGCAGGCACCTCGCACGGCAATGGCTTTACCACGCAACTAGGCTACGAAAGCAGTGCATTCGGCGTCCAGTTTGCCTATGACAAGTTTTTCGACTCGGTGCGTTCCGGTGTGGCTGCACCTGGCAACCCGTTGGCAAATGACACCATTGCAGTCGCCCTGCTTAACACCGAAGCCGCATTGCTGACCGGCAGATGGTCACCCACCAAAGACCTGAAAATCATAGGCGGTATGGAATGGTACCAGTTAAAACCTTCATCTACGCCTACCATCAGTTATCACAACCTGTATGATCAAACGGTGTTCGGCGGCGTGGCAACCTCGGCTTTGCGGCCAGGTTTTAAGCAGGATAATCATGTGTATTACCTGGGTGCCAACTTTGACTTTGCGCAACGTGTGCCTGTACTGGCTGGCCTGACCACTTCTATCGGTTTCTATGAAACCAAAGCGGATGCCATTGAAGGACCGACGATTTCAACCAATTCACAGGGCAAAATCGATACCTGGACAGCGATGGCTGACTACCGGTTCAACAAACGCTTTGATACTTATGTCGCTTATACCACCAACCACTTTTCAGGTGACAAATACCCGAGTGCCACCACCTACCGTGATGTCAACAGCGTAGGTGCAGGCCTGCGCCTCAAGTTTTAAAAACGGTGCTGGAAACAAAAAAGACTCAAGCAAAGCTTGAGTCTTTTTTATATGGGTCAGCGCTAGCCGAATTGCGATCAGGCTTTAAATACGCGCCTGCGTGAGCATCTACCAACCACTGCCAGCCCTGCCAATAGCATGGCATAAGATTCAGGCTCAGGCACTGGCGTCACCGTCAGCCCGGCAACTTCGGTCGTTTTAAACATACCGTTCACATTGACTTGCGTGTTGGTGTTCCAGCTTTTGCCAATCACGTTACCGTTGATTGCAGTGTAGCCACCGGTAATATCTGCCAGCGGTGCAAGTATGCTACCTGTTGCACCAGAGCCGGTATCTAGCGTAGTCGCCTGGTAAAAGTTATAAATCACATTGAAACCATACTTGCCAAAATCGGTACCGGTGCCGCCATCAAACTTCAAGCCATTACCGGAAATGTTCAGGATAATGGTCTGGCCATTGGCGAAACCATTGAAAGTGGTATTGTTCCTGGAGTTAAACAAGCTGCCGTCGATGTCAAAAATCTGTGCATCCGTGCTATTACCAGCTGTTAACTGCAAACCGGAATAGTTATAGGTGGCAGTACCTGTATTGGCCAGGCTATTCAGGCTGGCTGAAAGATCTGTCAGGTAGGTACGTTCATTTGCGAAATTGACAGGATGCGTATTGATATGACTGCCATCAAAGCCAAAACCTGAAGTCTTGATTGTGCCACCTGCGTTGATATTGCCGTTCTTGACACTGCCATTACTGAAATCCAGGTCTTTTCCCACCACCAGCGCGTTGCCTGCGACTGCCTTGTTGCGTTCATTCACAGAATAGCTGGTCGCCTTAAAAGCTCCACCTACCGCTACGGCACCTTCAACATCAGAATTGCTGCTGGTGAAATCCTCAAACACAAATACATTAAATTGCCCGGCAACACCAAAATCCAGGATGGCTGCCGAAGCGCTGAATGCCTGCAATGACAGTGCAGTGATGATTAAACTTTTAACGAATGATTTCATATTCTGATCAGGGCCGATTTCTTTAAGCAACAAGGAATCCGGCATGCTAATGAATAATGAAGCAATTAGCTTGCGCTTTTAATTTCTTTTACTTTGGGGGAAATGCCAGGTAGCGCAGGCAAATCAGTACTTTATTGAAATCAGGCTCTAGTCATGTTTTGCTGTGAGTCTGCCTTGAGCAAGTCTTCAAACACGTCAGCAGGGACCGGTGGAGAATAGAAAAACCCCTGCGCGTAGTCACAATGAATATCGCGCAGCAGGTTGCGCTGCAGGGCGGTTTCCACGCCTTCAGCGATCACTTTGAGCCCGAGCTTGTGAGCCATGACAATAATTGCTTCACATAGCACATAACTTTCATTGCCTTCGTTCAGGTTACGTGTGAATGACTGGTCGATTTTAAGGTAATCAATATCAAACTTGCTCAGATAAGACAGCGATGAGTAACCGGTGCCAAAATCATCAATCGCGACCTGGATGCCCCTATCCCGGAAATGCAACAAGCGCTGTTCTACAATAGGATCAGGGTCTAATAACAGCCCTTCTGTGATTTCTACCACAATGCGCCTGCCATCCACACCCAGGGTGTGCAGAAGCTGTATCCAATCGTCACTCATTGTTGAAGGGTCGATAAACTGCATCGGCGATTTATTGACGCTGATAGCGAATTCGTCGCCTGCCAGTGACTGCCATTTCAGTGCATTCTGCGCAGCCTGCCTGAATATCCAGTCACCCATGCGGATAATCTCGCCGGTTTCTTCGGCAACCGGAATAAACAATGTCGGGCTGATCAGTCCACGCGTAGGGTGCTGCCAGCGCATCAATGTCTCGCCCTTGACGATCCTGCCGGTACGCAGGCAGATAATCGGCTGGTAATAATCCCGCAGCTCATTGTTATCAACGGCGCTACGTAAATCCCTGGCGAGTGAAGTACGCTGTGCCAGCGCATCGCGGATTGCCAGCGAGAAATACCTTACATTATTACGTCCGCGGCTTTTGGCTTCATACATGGCCTGGTCAGAATGCTGGATCATTTCGTCGGCATTGACCGCATCATCGGGAAACTGGCTGATGCCGATACTGGCAGTGACGAATATGCGCTCACCTCCCAGGGTGTAGGAGTGGGAAATATCCTGCAGCAATTGCGTACACAACCTTTGCAGATCTGCGACATCTTCCGTCAGGATAATAGCGAACTCGTCCCCTCCCAGGCGGGCTACGATGGCAGCGACCGGCAGGTTTTTCTGGATGCGGCGCCCGACTTCAATAAGCAAATCATCACCCCAGTGATGCCCCAGCGTATCATTAATATCTTTAAACTGGTCCAGGTCCAGGAACAGCAACGTTAACCGCTGCTGTTTTGCAGAAGCTTCCTCTATGGCTTCCACCAGCCGCTGGTTAAAATAATGCCGGTTAGGCAATTGCGTCAGGCTGTCATAATTGGCCTGCCGCCAGATTACTTCCTCTGCCGCTTTCTTGTCCGTAATATCAAAATGCGTACCGCGCATGACCAGCGGCTCGCCGGAAGGCGTACGCGAGATCAGGCTGCCGCGGTCAGACACCCATATCCAGCGACCATCCTTGTGTCGCATCCTGATATCACACTCATAAAAATCCATTTCCCGGTTGAGGTGGCGTTCAATCATCTGCATGGCTACCTGCAAATCCTCCGGATGCATCAGGGATTTGGCGACCTCCAGCGTCAGCGGCTCCAACTCTTCCAGCGTATAGCCGACAATCTCCGCCCAACGCGCATTGAACTGGCATTCACTGGTCTGCATATTCCACTCCCAGGTGCCTGCCCGTGTCGCATCTATGATCTCGGTCAGCCGTAAGCGCTGGTTTTCAATTTCTTCACTCTTGCTCTGAATCTCAGCCGTCTTGCGCCTCACGGCAACGCGCAGGGTATAAATCAGCAGCATCAGCAGCGCACCGACAATCAATACCACCACACCCGCCAGGATGGCCTGCCTCGAATAAGCATTGCGCGGAACATGGCTGCCTTTCCATTTTGATTCGATGGCAGCGATTTCTGCGGCTGTAATCGACGCGGCACCTCGTTCCACCAATGCCAGCATAGGCTGGTTTTCTTTTTTGACCGCGCGGTGGAAATGACCCTGATAAAGGGTAAATGCACGCAAGATGTTATTTTCTGCGCCAAGGCGGTATAAATAGTAACGGGCAGGATAGTCATCCATGCAGCTGATCATGACTTTTTCGTTCAGCGTGGCCTGGATAATTTCGTCATAGGAGTTATAGACCCTGAAAGACTTCACCCCTGCTTCTTTCAGCTTGAAAATGCAACCATCGCCTTTTTGCACACCAACGGTAAATCCGGTCAGCGAGTCGGCAGAAATCAGGGCGCTCATACTTTCGTGGGCATAAATGCCTACCGGTACGGTGGCATAAGGTGCAGAAAAAGCATATTTACTCTCCCGCTCGGGGTTGCGGAAAATCATTTCAATCACATCGGCATTGCCACTCAGCAATTGCTGCTGTGCCATCTCCCAGCTAGTAGAAATCAGTGTCACATTGACACCGGTTTTCTGCTCCCACAGTTTCCAGTAATCGGCCACAATGCCCACGGTATTGCCATGGTCATCTTTGAACAGGTACGGGGGGTAATTATCATCACTGATGACAGTGATGGCCTTGGCAGGCGCGGCCGCAGCCTGGCATACAGATACCAGGCTAAAAAGCAGAAGAGATGCGTATCGAATAAAATTCCACATGGCGAAGGGAGTGACCACTTACATCAATTGATCTTTCGTCACAGGAAAATAATTGTTATAAAGGTTTTTAACGATTATGCGGGATAAGAAAAATTAAAACCATCTCCATACAATTAATTTAATAATAATGATGACAATACATGTGTGGCATGAGGCAAAAATCAGACATCAGGTGCGCCAGCCTTGATTTTCTCTACCCAGTCTTCCACCTGGATAAAGCCGGCGTCCTGCGCTTTTCTAGCATCTTCTTCGGATAACACATCCTGCATAAACTCAAACCGCTTCCACTCGGCCAAAGGTGTTTGGCACTCCGCCACCGGCACATAGCGTGACGGGCTTTGACGGGTGTAGCGATGAATATAGCGCGGGCAGTTTTGCCACAATTCGGACAAGGTGACCTTGACGACAAATTCCGCTTCCTGATACATGGCCAGCAACTGCGGATCTTTGGAAACGTTACTCACGCCTTGCAGGCGGATGCGATGCGGCTTATCAAACGCAATAAACAGCATACCGATCTCAGCATTGCCAACCATATTGCCCACCGACAATTGCATGCCATTGCCGTTATATACCGGAAAAATCAGCGTGTGGGCATCCACAACTCTGACAAAGCCTGTGAAGCCGCCTTTGTAAGAAACTGTTGGCCGCCCGTTGTGGTCCACTGTCGAGAGAAAAAACATATCCAGTGATTCAATAAACGCTTGAGCATCGGCATCAATCTCGGTTTTACAGGCGATTTCCTCTATCCTGTCAGCCAGTTTCCTGGTGCCTTGCTCATCCTGCACCTTGCGATGTACTTCCCCATATAAACGACTCATGACCTGCCCCTATCCAATTTTTTCAATCTCTTCAGAAATGGCATACTTGAATGAACAGTCAACCCAAGTAGCGAACAGATATTGTAAATCCGGCGCGGATAATCGTCACTAGAACACGCGGATCAGTCTGAAACTCCATAACTTTTCTGTTTTGCCGGTAGCGTTGAGTGTCGAGGCCGCAGCACCTGCCTGTATGGTGTAATGCTGGTCGATATCATAGTGCAACTGAGGCGTCAGCCGGTACCGCCATGTCCCGCCGCTGCTGACTTCCTGATTCAGTTCCAGACCCAGGGTCAACCTGGGTGAAACATCATAGAACACCGTATTGTTCAGCAGATATTCGACCTCGGCACTGCGATTGATGCCATGAAAGCGCAAGCCCAGCATACTCAGTGAAGACCATTGATCAGCCCAGCGCACGGCATGAATATAAGTCGCGTCGCCGGAAAGGGTTTTAGTGTGTTTATTCAGGTCAACAAAGGCCTGCCAGCCATTAGCCATGCCGAGATGGTTATAAATACCCAACGTTTTCTGGATAGCCACCTTGTATCTTTCATGGCTGGCATCCTCAAAAGGCAATTCAAGCTCCAGCGCCAGGTCATCTGCCAATCCATACTCCACTTCAGGTGCCCAGCTGACATCCTCAGTCTGCGGATTGATATCCACCAGCGCATTCACCTCCATATCGCCCTGCCTTACCCCTAAAGGACGCACCAGGTCGTACACCATGGGCTCAGGGATTTTCAGCAAGCGATCACTGTGTGCCGCGTCCGTTTCATGGAAAACCGGCTCTTCTGAAGCATGACCGAGGGGAAGTAAAAGTGAGGAACAATAAACGAATGTAAAAATATTTTTCTTTAACTTCATTAAGTGCATTGATATAAATAAAAATGCAATGCTATCATGTGATTGAGAGATAGTTAGTTGCACAAGCATTTAAAGCCTAGTCGGCATAGGCTTTAAACGCGCAATCTCTGTGGGAATGGGTAACACCCTTGCAAAAGATGCATTTGATCCAGCCTGGCGAGTCACGCATGCAGATCAGCATCTTTGCATATATCTGATTTTTTAACGTTTTTTTAGATTAACGTTTCCTGAACAGGATCAGAGCAAGGAATCCATGTCGACACTAGGCTACTTTTTAACGGGACAGAATAACCCGTTCGTAGTGCTGCTATCACTACTGATGTCGTGCAGTATCTGGTGGGGGGTGCTCGTGATAGAGTCGACCATCCGCAGCCTGGATTACCTGAATGCCCGCAAATGGCGTATCTGGCAAACATTGCTGCTCGGATTTGGTATCTGGGCCTTTCATTTTATCGGCATGCTAGGCTGGCACCCGGGCTTTACGCTGTACTTTGATACCACCCTCACCTTTACCTCCCTGATTATTTCCATCCTGGCTGCCTACTCGCTGATTTCAGCCTTCAGGATGAAAGCCGGACTTTTTTCGACATACATTGTGTTGCGCACGCTGGGATTCACCGTCGGCCTGGGCCTCATGCATTACCTGGGGATTTTTTCCGCTCAGACCGTACCTAGTGCCAAGTGGGACTGGGGGTGGGTACTGATGTCACTGGTGCTCGCCATCGTGCTTAGTTTGAGTGCCGTGGCGTGGACGCAGTGGAAGAGCAAGTTACCGGCTGATAAAAAACGTCATGTGCGCTTTTTTGTCGCCCTCGCTCTGGGAGTGATCTTATTTTTCGTGCATTACACCGGGGTGATTGGTGCCAGCTTCCCGCAAGGCAGTTTTTGCATTAACAACGCAGCTTTTTCTACCGGCACACTGGCGACTATTGTGATCATCTGCGGGCTGATTCTTGCCGCCAGCATGATGTTTACCAGCAATATTGAAGCGCGTATTGAATCGAAGCTGCAGGAGCAGAACCGTAACCTGACCAATAGAACAGAGTTACTGGAACAACTATTATTTGTCGACACTATTACAGAGTTACCCAACCGGAATGCGCTGGACCAGAAATTGCGCGAACTGGTTAAAACCAACCACAACCATGCACACCTGATCAAAATCCTGCTGGTCAGTTATGAGTCTATCTGTGACTCGTGGGGGCAGGAGTTTGGCAATAAAGTCATCCACCTGATGAAAGACCGTATCCATGGCCATAAGCTGCAAAACGGCACGCTTTATCGCGCATCGGAGAATGTATTCGAAATATTGTCCACCCATTACATTTCGGATATCCCGGCATTTATCTCACAACTGAGTGAACACATTTCGCAGCCTTTTGAAATCGATGGAAAGTCGATTTCAGTAGGCTGCCAGATTGGTTTTGCCACCGCCAACTCATATGGCGAATTGATGCAACTGCCTTCCATGTCGCGTTCGGCGTGTGACTATGCGCAGCGCAGCAGCGTCAGTTGGTTAAGCTTTGAGCCTCACATGCTGAAAGATACCCGTGATGAACTGGAGATCCAGGGCCAGTTGCGTAAAGCCATCCATGACTCCGAGTTCAGGCTGGCTTTCCAGCCCAAGGTGGATGCCAATTCTGGCGAACTGATCGGTGCCGAAGCACTACTCCGCTGGAGCACTGGCGATAACCAGTTTATCAGCCCGGCCAAGTTCATCCCCATCGCTGAAAAGTACGGGCTGATCAATGCCATTGGCCAGTTGATCCTGCACCAATCCCTGGCACAACAGGCACGCTGGATAGCCGACCACCTGCATTTGCGGCTTTCGATCAATCTGTCTCCTTACCAGCTTGAACAACCAGACCTGGTGGAAAGCATTGCCTCCCTGCTGAAAAAATACAAAGTCCCGCCTGATACGATCTGTTTTGAGATTACCGAATCTGCCGCCATGCTGCGACCACAGCTCACGATTGAGAAGCTGAAAAAGCTCAGGCAACTTGGGGTTGAGCTCTCTATCGACGATTTCGGTACCGGCTACTCCTCACTCAGCCTACTGCATACACTACCGATACATGAACTGAAAATTGACCGCAGCTTTGTGCAAAGCATACGCACCGGCAGCCTGCCAATCATCCGCGCCTCTATCCAGATGGCGAAAGACCTGCGCATCAGGACGGTGGCTGAAGGCATCGAATCTGAGGATGAACGCATTTGCATGGTTGCTTGCGGCGTTGATGAGCTGCAAGGCTACCTGATCTCCATGCCTTTGTTTGGAGAAGCCTTTACCACTTTTGCCCTGAACCATAAGCAGGTAACTCATGAAGGCATTTTTTAGTCTAAGAAATCTTGTCGCTGCGGCAGCCATAATGACACTGACGGTGTATGTTGTGCCACAACATGTGCTATCACCTATCGTTTCCGAAATGCTGATGGAAATCCAGCTACTGGCCGAACTATTTGTGATTGTGATATCGGCGCTGATTGCGATTACCGCATGGAACAGCCTGCCGGCAGGTCTGGGTTTCTCGCGCGCCGGAGCTGAAAGAAATGTGAACCATATCCTGCTCACCGGCTTCTCGCTGGTGGTCATCATGCACGCAGCTTACCTGTATGGTTTCGTCAACGAACATACTTTAGAACCTCCCCATAAAACCACGGCATTCCTGTTCTATGCCCGGCTGTTCGAGATCATGGTGTATGCCGCATTGACGTTTGGCATCAAGCTCCGCGCGAGCCGCCAGACATTGCTGATTACAGGTTTAAGCCTTGCTATGGTTTTATTGTTATTCACCGAGCCTTATATCCCTTCCAACCAGGTGCAATCGGCCGGTTCCATCTTTGTTTACGCGGTAGCGGGATACATGCTGGCCTTGCTGTATGTGGCACTTGCCTATTTGTTATTCTCGCAATCCACAACCACCTTGCTGCAACACGAGCGCGCCTGCCTGCTGGCCTATACCTGTGTGTTTTCAGGCCTAAGCCTGCTTTGCCTGCAATCGCACGAGACTGGCTCTGATGTTGGCGAACTGGCCAGCCATATGTTTACGCTGATTGCGTATATCCTGTTGTCGAAACTGACGTTTGTGTTCACTTTTGATCAATACTCGCAGAATCTGAAGCAAATCCAGCAACAAAATCAAACCGAATTGAATACATTGATCCAGGCATTACCGCTCTCGATCGCCCGGCTGGATCACAGCCTGCGTTACCGTTACGTGAATACTACCCACGAGAAAGTCATGGGGTTTCCCCTGGATGACACTATCGGTAAACATGTGGATGAAATATTGCCACATGAGATTCGCGAAACAGCTCGCATGCACCTGGCAAAAGCACTAGAGGGCAAGCAAGGCAACTTTAACTATTCGATTGAAAAAGTCGATTCCAAAATAGCTTACCGGCACGTTCAGGTAGTGCCGGAACCGGATGAGCACAATGAAGGCGGTGTGCTCATGATTATCCTGGATACCTCGAATCAGGAAATCATGCAGCAAAAAGTCAGGCAGTTTGTGCGCGAGCTGACGGAGTTGAATGCCGCGCTGGATGCGCACGCGATTGTTGCGTTTACTGACCGCAACGGCATTATTACCAAGGTGAATGACAAGTTCTGCGAGATATCCAAATATTCGCGTGCCGAGCTGATCGGCCGCACGCACAAGATCATTAACTCCGGCGTGCACCCTACCGCTTTTTTCAGGGATCTGTGGCAGACGATTTCATCGGGACAGGTGTGGAATGGTGAAATTTGCAACCGCGCGAAAGATGGCAGCCTGTATTGGGTGCACACCACCATTGTGCCTTTTCTGGGGCCGGATAATAAACCTCTACAATATGTGGCCATACGCGCCGATATCACCGAGCGCAAACTGGCTGAAGAGCGTGCGAATTACCTGGCCTTACACGACGTGCTGACCGGGCTCGCCAATCGCAGGCTGATGCACGAGCGACTCGAAATCACCATGGCCAATTGCCAACGGGCCGAAGTGTATGGCGCATTGATCATGCTGGACCTGGATAAATTCAAGCACATCAACGATACCTATGGCCATGCCAGCGGCGACGAATTACTCAAGCAGGTTGCCAAACGGCTGCAACGCTCTGTACGCGGCAACGATACCGCTGCCAGGCTAGGTGGCGATGAGTTCGTGATTATTATCAGTGACACCGGGGCTGACTGGCAGGCTGCCAAAGACACGACAATGCAATTTTGCGGGCGCATGAAAACGCTGTTGAATCAGCACTATGAAATTGATGAACATGTATTCAAGGTCACCGCCAGCATGGGCTTTGTGCTGTTTAACGGCAACCAAGTCTCGGTGGATCACTTGTTTGAGCGTGGTGATGCAGCCCTGTATGAAGCCAAAAACCTGGGCAAGGACCGCTTTGTATTTTCAGAAGTGTAGGCAGGAATATTTATTGCCAGAAACTGTAAGTGTTGCGGCCTTTTTGCTTGGCTTGATACAGGGCGATATCCGCCTGCTTGAATAACTGCTTCAAGGTAAATTCAGAAGTTGGTTCAAATAACGTTAAGCCTATGCTCAAGTGCACCGTGATCTCGTGACCGTGAATATGCATAGGTTTTTTAAATACGTTTAAAAGCTTGGTTGCGACCTTGACCAGGCTTTCTTCTGAGTGCTGGTCCCTGACCACGATCACAAACTCATCGCCGCCGATCCGGCTCACCGTATCCACATCGCGGATATTAAATTTAAGCACATTGGCAACTTGCTTGATCACCTCGTCGCCGACATCATGGCCGTAATTGTCATTGATACTTTTAAAGTGATCGACATCCAGCGCCATCATGCCAAACATTTTATTAAAACGCTTTGCTTCCGAATGTACGTAGTTAAGGCGGTTCTCCAGCAAGCGGCGGTTCGGCAAGCCGGTCAGGCTGTCCATCAATGCACCCTCAGACAGGTAGTAGCGTTCTTTGGCAAAAAAGTAAGCAAACAGCCCGACCAGCATACTAAAAAACAGGCTGAGGGACACGCCAAACCTGCGGTCATGCAAATCATGTATTTTTTTATTTTCAATCGCCCATTCCCACTTGCCATTCGGCACCTGGCTTTCCTGGATATAGACATGTTTCTGCCTGAACAACGCCGGGTCACCATAAAACACATGTTTGTTATCTGCGGTCCTGATTGCAAACGTAAACTCGTGACGCAAGTGATCTTTAAATGCCGCCTCTAAAAATCCATGTGTATCAATGACAGTGGACATAATGCCCCAGTACTCGCCATCCACAAAAATCGGAAAGCGGTAGATCATGCCGCTGCCGCCCTGGATCAGGTCCAGCGGGCCATCGAGCACACCTTGCCTGGAGTCGATCGCCAGTTTGACTTTCGGCCACTGTGAAGGCACGTCGCGGTAATCGATACCGACGATTTTCTCATTGGATTTTTCGGGATAGACATAGGCCAGTTTGTAATTGACTGCCACTGCCAGATTTCTTACATGCTGGGCCTGGGTCCACAAGTCGGCCAGAATCGCCTGTACCTTCTTGGTCTCCAACTCGTTGCGGTAGACTTTGATAAAGCTGGATAAGCCATTGGAGATGAACAGCAGCGCGTTCAGCTCGCGATCCATTTCGGAACGGAGCAAACTGCCGTAAGATGACGCTTCCAGGTATGCCTCGCTCTCATCTTTCTGACGCTGGTACTCAAACAGGGAGTACCAGAACGAAAAAGCAAGCAGCCCTGCCAGCGCAGCCACACAGAAGCTTTTCAATGTTTGACTGGGTTTACGAAACACCGGTTTTTGATCACATAGTGGTTTGTAAGGATTTTATTTTAACAAGCCTACGCTCTTTTGATACAAAAGCACGGTGTTTATTGGTTTGTTTCGAAATCAATTACCGTGATAAAAGCACATTCAGCAGCATTGATCGCGGATATTTTCCTCACAACATGGCTAATATCCATAAAAACAAGGCTTTGTTCACCATCGCAGTTTTCAGCTAAGGATTTATCACAGGAATGAATCAGTATTTACCTTAGTCCGAGCTCATGATTAAGTACAGCCTGATAAAGCTGAATTCGGCAACAATAGTCCTTGTATATACAGATCTGTATATGCCTGAAAATAACTAGCTACTCACGAGAGGATATTCATGAAAAATCTATCATTACTCATTGCACCCATTATGTTAAGCGCGGCAACCGCTGCCTTTGCACAAGATAATATCGAGCGCATGCATGCCAGCACCATGCAATCATTCACGCCGGAAAATGTGCAATGGAAAGACGAGCCTATCTTACCCAAAGGGGCAAAAAGTGCCATCCTGGTTGGTGACCCGACTAAAAAAGGCGTATTTATTGCCTGGCTGAAATTTCCTGCCAATTACCCCGATTCCACCGCATACCCATCCCTATACTGAAGTGGTGACTGTGCTAAGTGGCAAACTGGGAAATGGCATGGGTAAAGTGCTGGACAAAACCAAAGGCGAAGTGCTCAATGCCGGCTCCAGCTTTGTCCTGCCTACCGGGCATACGCATTATGTATGGACAACTGACCAGGAAACCATTGTTGAACTGATTGCCACCGGGCCCTGGGATATTACCTATACTAATCCGGCCGAAGACCCGAGGAAAAACACAGCATCCTCCAAAAAATAAAGGCTGCCGTTAAAACTCGGTATTACCAGGTCATTCGCTGTTGTTCAAAGAACGCTAGTGCTTCTAGAACCGCACTTTGTTGTATCGCTGCGTAAACCATCGCAACGCGAATAGTTCACGGCCGCTGCTTGAGGCGGCCATTTAAAACGAACGTCCCTCTTGCACACAGGTCTGACTGTAAAGCGAAGAAAAACGCTCTCAAACTGACTCTTTTATGACTATATATTTTATGAGTATTTTTATATAGTTTGAATGCATTCACTCACGGGAGACATTGTGACCAGTTATGAAAAACCCAGTTATGAAAAACTAAGACTAGAAAAGTTAAGGTCATTGGGATTACTGGATTCAGACCCGGATGAGTTTTTTGACTGCATTACCCGTGTTGCATCCACCATACTCGGCACCCCCATCTCTGTCATTTCCCTGGTCGACGAGAACCGGCAGTGGTTCAAATCCAGGCACGGCATAGAAGCCACCGAAACCGCCAGGGATATCTCTTTTTGTACACACGCCGTGAGCAGTGGCAAGGAGCTTATCGTTGAAGATGCGAGCAATGATGAACGCTTCGCCAGTAACCCCTTGGTCGTCAATGCGCCCAATATCCGTTTTTATGCAGGTATTCCTATAAAAAGCGTGGAAGGTTATTCACTGGGCACCTTGTGCGTGATCGATAACAAGCCTAAACGCCCCAGCGTGAGTGAATTAAAGGCGCTCAATGATCTGGCCCAATTGGCCACCAAAGAGATTCAATTCCGCGAGCGCATGCTCAGTGCGCAAGATTCCATTGATGTCGCGCAGAATAAATTTCAGGGTATCTTTAAAAACGTCCCCATAGGCATCGCCATGGTAAAACCGGACGGTACATGGCTAGAGGTCAATGATGAGTTGTGCAGCATTTTGGGGTATTCGAGAGAAGAATTGTTGAATTTAACTTTTCAGGACATCACCCATCCCGATGATTTAAACACTGACCTGAATCTGCTGGATCAGTTGGTCACACATAAAATAGACCGCTATCAATTAGAAAAAAGATATATCAGAAGTGATGGTTTAAGTGTGTGGACTGGCCTTACTGTGACCAAACAATTAACGGAAACTGGTGAAATTGCTTATTTTCTTTCCACGATCCAGGATATTCAGTCAGAAAAAGAAACCGAGCTTGCACTGACTGCCTTGAGAAAAACCCTGGAAGAAAAAGTCGCGCTACGCACGGATGAACTCAGGTTGGTCAACCAATCACTATCCAAGGCCTATCAGGAAAAAATCCACTCCGAACAAGAGTTACAAAACAAGGAACTCGAGCTCAGAACGATTCTGGACAATGCTAATGAGGCCTATATCTGCATGGATGCAGGCGGACTAGTCACCGCCTGGAATAAACAGGCAGAACATACTTTTGGCTGGCTGGAGCAAGAAGCCATTGGCAGGAAACTTGAAAAACTGATCATTCCGCCAGAATCCCAAGCCGCCCATCATGCGGGTATGCATCTCTATCTAAGTGAAAAAAAATCAAAGATATTGGGGAACAGGATTGAACTCGAAGCAATGCGCAAAGATGGCATCCGCATACCGATTGAATTGCAGGTCAACGCGCTTGAGATCAACGAACAGGTATTGTTTACCTCATTTCTGAGGGATATCACCGAGCGCAAGCAACTTGAGAACCTGCTCAAGAATGAAGCCAGGAATGACCCGCTCACCGGCTTGGCCAATCGGCGTAAGCTGGAAGAAATCCTGCCGATTGCTTTCCAGCGTGCCCGGGCGAACAACGTTTATGTGGCGCTGGTGTTTATAGACCTGGATGGATTCAAACTGATTAACGATACCCACGGTCATCAAGCCGGTGACCAGTTGCTGCGCGAAGTCGCCAACCGCATCAATCAATGTACCAGGGCGTCCGACACTGTGGTCAGGTATGCCGGTGATGAGTTTGTGATTGTGCTTGAAAACCTTAAAAGCAAAGATGACACCAAACGGATCTCGGCCAATATCCAGAAAATAATTGCCGAAACGGTGCAGATAGGCGACAAGCAGCTGAATATCACGCTGAGCATAGGCATCGCCTATTATGGCGGTCCGGAACCTCAATCCATAGAGCCACTGGAGTTGATCAGGCTGGCGGACAAAGCCATGTATACCGCCAAAAAGAACGGAAAAAACGGGGTAGTGATCATAGATTAATGATCAATGATCACTCTCACCACTTAGCACCCACCTATACTGGATTGCGGATGGAAATCGGCTGGTATGGACTTAGCCATCAACAGAATGATTCCACCTTTCACTTTTTGACCATTACCTGTTTAGATTATGCTTCTCTTTTAAAATACGCTGCCGTCAGCATAGGCAACACGAGTAATGTCAGGATGGTGGCAGTAACCAGCCCGCCGATCACAACAGTCGCAAGCGGCTTCTGCACCTCCGCGCCAGTGCCGGTCGCAATTGCCATCGGGATAAAGCCGAGGCTTGCGACAAGTGCGGTCATTAGCACTGGTCGCAACCTCTCGATAGTGCCGTCAATCACAGCCAAATCAGCCGCTATCCCGGCCTGCACCCGTTTCTGGATGGAGCCAATCAATACCAATCCGTTTAAAACGGCGACGCCGGAAACTGCGATAAAACCTACCGCCGCAGAAATTGAAAGCGGCATATCACGCAACACCAGCGCAAATACGCCGCCTGCAGTGGACAGCGGCACCGCGGTCATGATGATGGCAGCCAGTGGCACGCTGCCAACGGCTAAATAGAGGGTGACAATGATCAGTAACAGGCACACCGGGATGACGATCATTAATCTATAGGTTGCCTCCTGCAGGTTCTGGAATTGCCCGCCCCATTCAATCCATGAGCCGCTAGGCAACACGACTTTTTTCTCTATGCGTTTTTTCGCCTCATCGACAAAACTGCCGAGGTCACGGCCCTCGATATTGGTCTCGATATAGATACGCCGTTTACCGTTATCGCGGCTAACCTCGTTCAAACCCTCATTGAACCTGAACTGCACCAGTTGCCGCAACAGCACAGCCCCATCTTCTCCATTTTTTGCAGCAGGCAATTTGACCGGCAGCGCACCGAGGATATCCAGGTTGTTTCTCAGCGCGCCCGGCAGCCTGATCACTACATCAAAGCGGCGGTCGCCTTCAAACACCTGCCCGGAAGGCAACCCTGCCAGCGCGGCAGACACCGTCTCTGCCACCTCTTTCACAGACAGGCCATAGCGGCCAATCGCGGCGCGGTCAAACACGATATCAAAGGTAGGGAAACCGGTGGTTTGGGCAAAACGGGTATCGACCGCACCGGGCGTATTGCGCAGCACATTAGTGATTTGCCTGGCCGTTAACGCCAGTTGGTCGACATCATCCCCATACAGTTTGACCGCAACATCGCTTCTCACGCCGCCAAGCAGTTCGTTGAAGCGCATTTCAATCGGCTGGGTGACATCGTAGTTATTGCCGACCACCGGCTTAGTCGCTTGCCTGATGCGGTCTATCACCTGTTGTTTGGTAGTGATACCAGCCGGCCAGTCTGCCTTGGGTTTCAGGATAATGTAATTGTCTGAAGCGTTAGGTGGCATGGGGTCAGCTGCCAGGCTGGCCGTTCCGGCTTTGGAATACACCATTTCAATTTCAGGCAGGGCTTTGACCACCCGTTCAATCTGCAGGTCGAGGGCTAGTGAACGGTCTATGGAGGTAGACGGAATCCTGACTGACGAGAGATTCAGGTTCTGTTCATCCAGGGTAGGCATAAATTCCCGGCCTGCCGACCTGAATGCAAACACTGCAACCAGCAAAATCACCAGCACACCCAGCATGATGATCAAGGGATTGCGGATCGTCCATTTCAGGATAGGTGCATAGTGTTTTTTGGCAACCTGGATGACTTTGACTTCTCTCTCCTGCAAATCACCTTTCAGAAGTACCGCAATCAAGGCTGGCACAAAGGTTAATGAGAGCACAAAGGCAGACGCTAAGGCCAGCATCAGGGTAATGACCATGGGAGAAAACATCTTCCCCTCAACGCCCTGAAAAGTCAGGCATGGCAGGAACACCAGGAAAATGACAACCTGACCATAGATGGTGGGTTTGACCATTTCCCTGGAGGATGCAATAACTTCTGCCAGGCGCTCCTGCAATGTCAGCAACCGGCCATATTGCACCTGCTTTTCCGCCAGGTGCCTGACCGTATTTTCAACAATAATGACGGCACCATCGATAATCAGGCCAAAGTCGAGCGCACCCAAACTCATCAAATTGCCGGAGATATCCAGCTGATTCATGCCAATGGCACTCATGAGGAATGAAAGAGGAATGACCAGCGCCGCGATCAAGGCCGCACGCCAATTGCCCAGAATCGCAAACAGGATAGCGACCACCAGCAACGCACCTTCAAGCAAATTTTTGGACACGGTTTTGATGGTGGCAATCACCAGTTGTGAGCGGTCCAGGGTAGGCACAATGATGATGCCATGCGGCAGCGTCTTGCTAATATCCTTAAGCTTGTCGCCAACTGCACCGGCCACAATACGGCTATTCGCACCCACCAGCATCAAGGCACTGCCGACAACGGCCTCAACACCATTTTTACTGGCAGCCCCGGTACGCAACTCGCCGCCAATCACCACATTGGCAATCTGGCCCACCATGACCGGCACACCATTGCGGTTAGCTACCACGGCGCGTGAGATTTCTTCGCCGTTTTGCAAACGGCCATCAGCCCTGACGATGTAAGCTTCCCCTGCCCTCTGCACGAAATTACCCCCGGCAGAGACATTCGCCGCTTCTATCGCCTGGCTCAGTTCCAGCAAAGAAATGTCATAGGTCGCCAGCCGGGCAGGATCCGGTTCCACGACATACTGTTTAACATAACCACCCAGACTATCAATATCAGCCACGCCAGGTGTGGTTCGTAGCTGCGGGCGGATAATCCAGTCCTGCACCGTGCGCAGATAAGCCACCTGGGAAACCTGGTCTTTCAGGTATTCACCTTCTTCGGTCAGGAAACTGCCATCGGACTGCCAGCCAGGTTTGCCGTTTTTTGTTTCTGCACCGATGCCATTGGGATGTTCAAACTCAACGCTGTAGTGGAATACTTCACCCAGCCCGGTAGATACCGGACCCATGATAGGTTCTGCACCGGCAGGCAAGCTTGAACGAGCGAGCGCCAGGCGTTCGGACACCTGCTGCCGCATAAAGTAAAGATTGGCGCTATCTTTTAAAATCACCGTCACCTGGCTGAACCCGTTCCTGGAAATCGAGCGGAAACTTTCAATGCCGTTCAGGCCAGCGATGGCGGTTTCAATCGGGTAAGTCACCCGCTTTTCCACCTCGACCGGACTCAGGGTGGGGATGACCGTATTCAGTTGTATCTGTTTATTGGTGATATCCGGCGTCACGTCTATCGGCAACAGATTCAGTTGCCAGGCGCCAATACCGGCAACAATCAGCGTGAGAAAAATAACCAGCCAGCGCTTGCTGACAGACGAAGCAAGAATCGCGTTAATCATTCTTCCTCCGCAGTCGCACTTTTGATCAATTCAGCTTTCAACAGGAAAGCGTTGCGGGTGGCGATAGATGCACCCTGATCGAGCCCGGACAATATCTGCGCTTCCCCGCCACTTCGCATGCCCACAGCCACACTCTGTGGCTTGAAGCCTTCTGCCGTTCGAATAAACACCACATCCTGCCCATCCACCCGCTGTATGGCATCTTCCGGGATAACCAGTCCGGTATCTTTATCAGGATGCGAATGCAGCGTGATCTGCAGGCCTTCGCCAAGCACATAAGGCGGATTCTGCACATCGGTGGTCAGGATGGCGGTGGCGGCCTGGTTATTGCCATTCACAGATGGCGTAATCGAATGCACATTGGCCGTGATTTTTTTGCCATTACGTGTGGTCAGCGTCGCAGTGTCGCCTACCTTTACCCTGGAAACTTCAGTGGCAGTGACAAAAGCCTCAACCTGTAATTGCTGATTACTCACCACCCTGAAAATCTCTACACTCGGCTGCACAAAGGTGCCGACCAGGGAGGACTCGGAAGTGATATGGCCCTTGAACGGGCTCACCACCAGTATGGAATTTCCATTCGGGGAAACTCTGGCAGCCTTAACCACCGCGTCCGCTTTTGAGGCCTCAACTTCTGCCAGCTTTAATGCAGAATGTGCTGATTCCATCTCTTGCCTGGGCGTGACACCCTGCTCAAAAAGGCTCAGCTCGCGCTGATATACTTTTCGCGCCAGGTCTAGTTTTGCATGGGCAGTATTGCGCTCAGCCGTGAGTGCAGAGGCTTCGAAACTATCGACAATAGCCACCACTTCCCCGGCCTCGACTGTATCACCAAGCCGCTTATTGATACGTGTGATGGTACCGGCCACTTTGGCTATCACACTGGCCTCCCCTCCTGGCGCGGCTTCCACCCTGCCGGAAGTAGTGATTTCAGCCGCAATGTCGCCTGCGGTCACCTGTTCAACCACAATATTGGAAGAGGCCAGATAAGATTCGGGCAGCTTGATCTCAATATCGGTTGGTTGTTTGGTGTCGGCAACCTCCGTTTTAGGGGATGGCGCCGGTTGCTGGTCCGATGCGAGAAAATAGCCTGCTGTACCGGCTAGCAGGGCCGTGATCAATACCCATATCCAGGTGTTATTCTGAGTGTGCATTATTTGATGTCTCCAAATGCGATACGTCCTTCTGACGCCGAGAGGATGGCAAGCGCTTTCACCAGTGAATATTTAGCATCTACTGTTAAAAGGCGCGCATCGGTCAGTGATTTGCGGATCAGCAGCAATTCCATCAGCGAAGTCTTGCCCGTTTCATAGCCTATCTTTCCTAACCGGTATGCTTCCGAGGCAGCCGCCTCACCCTGACTGGCAGCGTCCATTCGTTTTTCAGAGGCTATTACATGTGAAAGTGCCGAACGGCGATTCGCACCCGCCATCAACCTGGCAGCATCCAGCCTGGCATCTGCAGCCAGCACCCGCTCCCTGGCTGCGGCAATACCGCCTTTGTTCTGGTCAAAGACGGGGATATCAGAACTGATGGCGAATACAAAGGCATTGTCATTGCTGCTTTCAAAACGCCTGACGCCTGCACTCACTCCTACAGTCGGAAGCCAACGTTTCTCTTCAAACTGTACTTGCGCTTCCAGGGCCTCTTTTTCGGTTTGCGCGCTGGCAATGGCCGGCGTGATTTCGTCACTGGTTTGCGACCTGTCTACCTTAGTCACTATCGCCTTGCTGATGAAGTCATCCGGCACGCTGGTAAAAGACTCCCTGGCGCCACTGATGGCTGACAACCTTTCCAATGCTTCAGTAAAATAAGCTTGTGCCGATTGTTCAGCAGCTTGAGCCGCTGCTGCATTGGCTTGCGCCTGGGATAAACGGAGCCGCGCTTCACGCCCGGCATTGACCAAAGCAGTGACGGCTTTGAGATCTTCCCGCGCACGCGTGTAATCATCCCCGGTAATTTGCACCCGGTTACGCATGGCTTCGGCATTCGCATAAGCGGTCGCCAGCTCGGCGGCATAATTGACCCGGATCTGATTTTCCCTGGCTTCAGCCACCGTGACATCCCGTTTTCTGGCCTCTATCCTTGCGGCACGTTTGCCGCCGATTTCAAAAGGCTGGGTAATCATCAGTGTATCCTGGCGCGGCTGGTTGTCCCTGGCAGCCGCATTCAGGTTTTCGGTCATGCCATTGATATTCGGGTTCAGAAACACCTCGGCTTGCCGGGCATCCGCAGAAACTGCGCGGATATTAGCCGCCTGCTCGACCAGCACCGGTGCCTGCACCAGCGCCTGCCTGAGTAGATCGCTATAATTCGGCGCTTCTTCCGCCACTGCGAGATGAATACACTCGGTAACCAGCATCCATAAAAGACATAACAATGCGTATCCATAGCGATACGCAGACTGTAGGAAACAAAACATGGGAAACCCCTGCAAGTTGAAAACATTCAGCAAAGCAGGCGGTTAGCGCCGGCAATGTGCCAGCGATCTAACCGCTACAGGGCCTGGAGGGGTGGTTTGGTCAGCGGGGGAGGTGAATGACTCTGATATAACTCAGAAGTAAAGACAGGGGCCGAATCTGCAAAAGACTCGGCAGTGAACACTTTCTCGCTGGCTGGCAGCATGATCAGGCTGCATACGCAATCGCAGACCAGTATATGCAGTGCAGACTTGCTGGATTTACTCTCATGCGAGCTGCCATCCTGATGGTGATGATGGGCCACGTGATTGATGTGCTCGATCATATGCTGCATGGTTTCTTTAGCTGAATGCTGGCCTTGCATCAGGTGTGCAAACTCGGCTTCGGCAGCCACCAGGGGCTGCAATGGAAGCAATAGCATCAGCATGCATAGAAAAGACTTTCTCATTGATTTGATTTTAGCATATTACAAAAAATGATCATTTGATTAATATCACGGCGACCAAAATCGGCAAATAAGAGTTTATATCCGTCCTGCAATCCCAAATGTAAAAATATTATTTAGATAAATATTTAACAAAGTTTAATAAAGGTGTAAGCTGGCTTTTCGTGGTTTTTTATTGCGATCTTCCTACAAAATTGTAGTCAGGGAGTGAATCAAGGGACGGTCACTATCGTGACCGGAACTATCACGCAGGAATGTCAGTGTTTGGTTAATCACTGGGGAGGAAAACGACATGCGTTTTGAAACCATTGCCACGGATGAATTAATCCGCATCGCCCATGCCGGACTGGGTTTTAAACTGAGTGTAAACAGCAAGTCGCTTGATGACCTGATCAGGATTGCCGATGCAGCCAAAGATAAAGGCGCAAAGATCACATTTACCGGTTTAACAAGCCTGAGTGATTACGATATCAAACGCATTGAACTGGCAAGTGCTGGACATGTGTTGTTTGAGCATTGAAGTCGACGGATGTAAATGTCACCTGACTCAGACAGGTATATCTGGTCAGCAATTGCACATTTAAACTTCAATAAACCCGACCGTAAATGACAGAATAATCAACACCGCAATTACCACGCCCATCACACCTTTATTAGAGTCGTACTCACCCCAATGAATGTTATAAGGCAAGGTACGGGCGGCGCTGATCGCAGCCAAAACGACAAATACAATAAGCAGAGTACTAATCATGGTGTTCTCCTGCAAATCAATTCAGGCATTGCCAGAAAGCCTAGCGTTTTGGCCTTGAATTCTTAAAGTTAAACGATGATTCATCATCGCGAATTCGAAGTAATACCGCTATACAATTTATGCTGAATGTTTTGTAGGAAAGTTCAGACAAAACTTATGGTGCCAATTCACGAGCGCATTTTTTACTCCAGGCAAAGCGTTATCCTGGTGATTACTCTTCCACTTTACGCGCTTTTAAATGACTGATAGCCAGTGCCTGCTTAACCGTGCGTGAACATGATTTTCCTTCGCGGCTCTGTAATTTTTCTTCACGTATATTCGTTTCCCTGGCATTCGTATGCCTGGATGAGGTTTCACCTTCCCTGCAATCCAGACTTGTCGGCTCTATCCATGTATTATCTGAACGTGATTTATCTAACATAGTGATCTCCTTGCATGATGTCTCTGCAGTGTTCAACACTTATTGCATATAGGAAGTGATTCAGATGGAACTGCAGTGACAGCTGATGTAAACATCAGGATTGATTGTATTAAGTACTTATTCACAGAATACGCGACTCTGGTCAGGCGCTCTGTCGGCGATTTCAGGAACCCTGCGTAGGAATATTCAGCGCTTTATACCATCGCATACACCAAGAAATTCTGACATGAGTTTCAGGCAATCACTGATAAAAAAGCGTGCTTCAGTTAAGTATCTTCAGTTGTTAACGGATATTAAACACGGAGATAACATATGACACAGTCACTTATCGCACAACACTTTTTCGGATCAGCTGACGAAACCACCCATCCGGTATTTCCAGAGGAAACACACAAGCCGATCAAACCTGACCCGGATACGCCTTATCAGCCTACAGAACCTGCCAATCCTGACGTTCAGCCTGATATCATCGGTGACAATCAGCAATAGAATTAAATTACAAAAACTTGGTTATGGGCTCTTCACTTCTAAAGAGTGGTGGGAGCATTTATTGGCTTGATGTTGAGGCAGTATGGAATCCGGCTTCTGTTAATCTGAAAGCTTCGTCCAGAGGGATTATCCATTCCTGAGATTTGGCGAATTCAATGCCATTGAGCAAATCTTCCTGGCTTTTCTGCTTATCGTACCAGACACTACTGAGTTTACTGGCTAACAAAGCTTCACCTGTCAGTAATTTAAAGTGATTCACAAAGATATCCATTAGCAATAGTGCATTTTCCTCACTGGTCTGTAAAGTATCAGTTTCTACTGCGCTATTAGGCCCTGCCTTATTAATCTGTGATTCTCCACACATTCTAAGTTCTCCTTTAATGTAAGCACTAGTGTAATGTAAGCACTAGTGGCCTCTATCCGGTCTATGTTGCCGTGCAGACAAGAAATCCGCCATCAAAAAGTGGCTGAATTCTCTGTAGGAATGATCAGACATGCATAGTGATTCATTAGTAGGGTAGCTCAGCAAAATTCAGATTCAATTCACCTGTCTCAAATACAATTTCCTGAAAGTGATTGAAGAAGGGAAGTGTTTCGTATGATGAAGAGATATAACCTTGTATCTGCTTTGGTCTTGATTTTAATGCATTGGACGCATGCGATAGCCGGACCAGAGGAGGACGGTGGTTACTGGTTCAATCTGCGCATGCAAGGCGGACTACCTGCTCCCAACTTTTACTGGGACCTTGATATCAACCCCCGTTTGCGAAATGAAGGCAAGCATCTCGACACCCTTTATGTGCGACCCGCGCTGTTTTACAAACCTGACAAAAAAACCAGCTTCTGGTTGGGTCACGACACCATTACCAGCCACCCGGATGGCAAAGCCTCTTACCAGGAAAATCGCTGGTGGCAACAGTTTCAATATCAGTTTGACCCCCACTATTCGCTCACATTAAGCAACCGCAGTCGTCTCGAAGAACGTACTCGACAAGGCTTTCATGAGACTGGTCACAGGTTACGTCAAATGTTCAAGGTCTCTCTCCCCAGTCACTCCCCCGCGCTTACCTATGTCATGTCGGATGAGGTGTTTGTGAATGTAGACCAGACAGATTGGGGAGCACAGCGTGGCTTTGACCAGAACCGTCTTTTTATCGGAATCAACTGGAAAGTAAGTAAAACCTGCTTGCTGGAGACCGGCTATCTCAACCAGTTCGTTCATAAAACTACGCACAATCTCGAAAACCATGTCGTCAGTACTACAATAGGCTTTAAGTTCTAGGATTCAAGTGTCTCAGCACATGCATTTTCAGCATTTTCCTACATCAGTTTACGCCCGCTCTGACAATATAATAGCGATTAGTTTTGTAGGATTCTGCCCTAGCATGGGCTTATTATAATCGCTATTTAATGCATACCCAGGGGGTAGAACCGTATGGATTTCTCAACATTTCACCTGACTGTGCCACTGTGGGAAATCGTCCTGCGCGGAACAGTGGTTTTCTGGTTCCTCTTCCTTATTTTCAGATCTATCCTGCGCCGTAGCATGGGCAGTGTCGGCGTCAGCGACTTCCTGTTTGTGGTGATTATTGCCGATGCTTCGCAGAACGCCATGAGTGGTGATTCCAAATCGATTTCCGATGGCCTGGTGCTTATCTCCGTCCTGGTCTTCTGGAATCTGCTGATTGATTATCTGAGTTTTAAATATGTATGGGTAAGAAAAATGGTGGAAGCGCAACCGCTGGTACTGGTTAAGAATGGCGTACTGCAAAGAAAACAGATGCGCAAGGAGTTCGTGACACAGGATGAAATCATGGCAAAACTCAGAGAAGAAGGCATAGGTAACATCTCGGAAGTCAAACAAATGCAGATCGAAATGGATGGTGAAATCAGCGTGGTTCGCTACGACAATGCATGACGCAAGACAGATTTACTATCACAGGCCATAAAATAAAAAAAATTAACATTTAATCGCCCTTCACTCTACAGACTAGCCATCTCGCGCCGATAACTACCCTATGGAAGATAATTTAGTATCAATTTAATTATCTTCCATACGCTTCAAGATCGATATCCAAACGACATCAAAGAAAAAAATAAATTATGTTTATCACTCTTGTACTTCGCGCGCATTTAATCAATTCCAGATTGCACACTTCTATCCCGTGACGCTGATCGGCTTTGTATGACTGGCCGATGCAAGCTAAAGACGCAGCGATAAGACTGACCTTTTGGAAGGGTGTATCAATATGAATAATCTGTTAAATATGAGTTGGCGTAACAATAGGATGCTGACTGGTGTCACTATCCTCCTGATCATAGTCACCGCTTTTGTGTCTATCTTTTTGTCTTTAATGATTGCGCAGAATCAGGCGATCAGCAAAGAAACCAAACGCCTGCGTGAAATCACCAGCGGCGTGCTAATGCGCATGAGCTCCACGCGGGACCAGTTCGCCAATGTGGTCAACCATTTCTCGCATGTGGCAGAAAAAGACGCCTGCGCACCGCAACATATCCAGAAAATGCAGGAATTCAATATCTCCGGTTTTTTTCTGCAGGCGGTCGCGCACGTCAAGGATGACCGGATTGTATGTTCGTCCATTTCGGAAGTGTTCGATGGCGTCATACTGGGCACACCGTTCAGGACAGAGCCGGATGGCACGCGTATGTGGGCCAATATCAAAGTGTCAGACTGGCAAAACCATCATTTAGTGGTCATGGAAAAAGCAGGTTGGGCAGTCGTGCTGGTGCCTAGCCATGCGATCGAAGCATTAGGGAGTTCTGAAGTTTCAGTTGGTATTTTTGGCATCGAGTCACACAGGCTGTATACCTCCAGAGGCACGATTGCGTCCGAATGGTTAAATAAATACAACGGTAAGCAAGCACTCACATTTATCGATAAAGAGCGTCACATGTTGGTGTATATGGCGCCCAATAAGTTAAATCTGACCGGTGTCGTAGCCGCCATGCCATTGCAGGATATTAACGATGACCTTATTTCTTTTATCCAGATTCTGATCCCGCTGGCAATGGTGGTGGGCATCTCGCTGGGCGGCATTTTCGTTTATATGCAGCGCACAAGATATTCAACAAAATCCGCAATCCTACGGGGGCTGGCGAATAACGAGTTCTACCTGGAATACCAGCCCATCATAAACCTGCAAACCCATCAATGCGTAGGCGCTGAAGCATTGATTCGCTGGAAAACCCCTGATAATAATTTTATCAGCCCGGACACGTTTATTCCGGCCGCGGAAGCCTCAGATGTCATCTGCCAGATTACCCAGCGCGTGTTTGAGTTAGTGGCGAAAGATATGCACACGGCACTGAATATGCACAGCAACTTTCATGTCGGCATCAATATCTCTTCGCATGATATTCGTTCAGGCAAGTTATTGCCGATGATAGAGCATCTGAAAAAAACCACCGGGGCGCAGGGAAAACAGATTGTCATTGAAGTCACCGAACGAGGATTCCTGGATGATGACGAAGCACTGAACACCATTAAAAATATCCGCGCTTGTGGCGTCATGGTGGCGATTGACGATTTTGGTACCGGTTATTCCAGCTTGTCTTACCTGACAAAATTCCAGCTGGATTACCTCAAGATAGACAAGACTTTTGTTGACTCGGTAGGCACCGATGCCGTCACCAGCCATGTGGCTTTTCATATTATCGAGATGGCAAAAACCTTGCAGCTGGATATGGTGGCCGAAGGCGTTGAAACCGAGCAGCAGGCGCAAATACTGCGCGAGCGCGGTGTCAAATACGTGCAAGGCTGGTTATTCTCGAAATCCCTCAAGCGCAAAGATTTTTACACTTACCTGGAAAAGCATACTGGAGTGAATTAACCAGAGATAGATTAATAAATATAGGCATCGTTCGTAGCAATAAAAAAACTCGATAGTGCCGAGCTTTTCTAATTGATCAGGCTTAAAGATGATCTAACGACCCGGTTGATCATTTCTTCTGCTGCCGAATCTCAACCAAACTCTGTGCAATTTGTGATTTTCAATTTTTTATTTCCCCATCCAACAGCAGATTCATGATGCAGTTCTGTCGCATGTTGGAAGCTATTGGCTACTGACGGTAGGTGACCTGCGGCATAGGCAGCATTGCCTAACGCATAATCAAACCAGGTGATCTAGCCACTGCCCTGGTAAACCGTTTTCCGCCCCAAGGCTGGCTTCCTTATCGAGGAAATTGAGCAGAATAAAAATTGGCTTAGACATTTCTATCTAAGCCAATCGAATAACGGTTTTTTACAACCTGCCGGTCAGAGCGAGAATCAGCAGGATCAACACCACTAGTCCCAATCCGCCACTTGGGTAATATCCCCAACCAGAGCTGTAAGGCCAGGCTGGCAAAGCGCCGATCAGGGCAAGAATAAGAATCACGAGCAGGACAGTTCTGAGCATAGCGGGTTCTCCTAAATTTTAAATTATTGGACTTCAAACTATTGCCGAATCTCGAGCAATCTTGTTTTGAATTATTAAAGTTATGAGGCTCAATCATGCAGGCACATGATTAAACCTGCTATGCCTTTATGGCTGAATTAATTGTAGGAATATTCTGATAGCGGAATATTTACTTGACCTGGTTTCATGTGCATTCACCTGGCTAAAGTCAATCACCAGCATGCTGTCTAATTACTTTATGCCGTGCGTTCGCAGGAAGAATACTTGCACCGCGCGGATATTGAGCAAGCGATTCAAGCCATGCCACAGCTGAAATTCAAGCTGTATACCAGCCAGGTATCAGGAGATGCGCAAGGCAGGCTGACCATTGATGATATTCCGCCGGCAGTCCTGAAGAATGCAGAGATTTACATATGCGGGCCGACAAGTTTTATGCAGGCGCAGAAGCAACGTTTAGTCGGGTCAGGGGTTGATACATCCAGTATCCACAAAGAAGTATTCGGGCCGGACCTCTTGGAGGAACTGGTGTAATGGCAAAAGCCAGGGCCTCGCAAACGAGGCCTTTTTCTCATCCAGACATTGCTCCGATAGGCTCAATTCCGGCATTAACATATTCCCTGCAACTTTGAATCTTTTGTGAAATCGCCACAAATAGCGCTTTCAGGTTTAAGTTAACGGCTATGCGTTACGTTATTGCTAGTGAATTGTAATCAATAGATAAGTCAGCAATGCTTGCCCACAAAAAGAATGCAACTATGGATAGATCGGCACAATTGGATAGAACAGCACAATTAATTGCCAACCTGGCTTACAGCTGGGGCGCCAAGTGGGGAGACGATCAGCGCAAACTATTTGAAAATAGCCGTAATGCGCACTCGCAGGCCATTCTGGATATCCTGATCAATCGTAGCCTGTCCTCGGTTTACCAGCCTATCGTGGCATTGCAGAGTGCCGATATTTATGGCTTTGAGGGCCTGATCCGCGGACCGGCAACTACCAGCCTGCACTCGCCACTCGATTTATTTGAGGCAGCCAAAGAGCAGCTTTTCCTGCCGGAGATGGAGCACCTGAGCCGCCAGATTGTGCTGGAGAATTATGCGGCCACCTGCAAAACACGTAAGCTCTTTCTCAACAGCACGCCGGAAATGTTGCTGATGTCTGCTCCGAACAAAGGCGAAACCCTGGCCTACCTGGCCAGCCTTGGGCTGGAACCGAAACAAATCATTATTGAAGTGACCGAGCAAACGCGCAATATGGATTACGGCCTGCTGCGCGAGGCGGTGCAGTACTACCGCAATATCGGTTTTGAAATCGCCATGGACGATCTGGGCGAAGGCTTTTCCAGCTTGCGTTTGTGGTCAGAACTCAAGCCGGATTACGTCAAAATCGACAAGCACTTTATCCGTAACATCCATCAGGACCAGGTCAAGTTCGAGTTCGTCCGCTCTATCCAGCAGATTGCGCAAAACTCGGGCGCCAAGGTGATTGCTGAAGGCATAGAAGCTTATGAAGAGCTATGCATCATCAAAGATCTCAAAATTGATTTCGGCCAGGGCTACTACCTGGGCCGGCCGGAGCCTGAGCTCATCTTATCGATTGATGCCGACGTTAAAAAACAGCTGGTGAGGAACACGCTGCACCTTTACCAGAATAACTATGTGGCACTCGATCAACGTTCCAACGTCAACAAGTTGTTAAAGTACATCCCGCCGATTCCTGCCGACATGACCAACAACGAAGTCATGCGCCTGATTGAAAGTGACAGCAGCATCCATATGCTGCCGGTGGTCAATGGTGAAACGCCGATCGGCATGATTACCCGCTATGCCATGATAGAAAACCTGGCGCGGCCTTACCGCAGGGAGCTATATGGTAACCGCCGCTGCTCTGAAACATTTATGGATGCACACCCGCTGATTGTGGAAAAATCCATGAGCCTGAAGGCATTGAGTGACATCATCGCTGAAGAAGCGCAGCACTTCAGCAACGGATTTATCATCACTGACAGTGGCCGTTACCTGGGCATAGGTCGCGGGCAGGATCTGCTGCGTGAAGTGACGCAAATGCAGCTTAACGCTGCGCGTTATGCCAACCCGATCACGCTACTGCCAGGCAATGTACCTATCAATGAACAGCTTGAGCGCCTGCTGACTTCCGAATGCAAATTCAGCGTCTGTTACTTTGACCTGGATACCTTCAAGCCCTATAACGACATTTATGGTTTCCGGCGTGGTGACGAAATTATCAGCTATACCGCCAAATTGCTGCTTAACCATGTCGACCAGCATTTTGACTTTGTCGGCCATATAGGCGGCGATGATTTTATTGTGATCTTCCAGAGCGAAGACTGGCAGGAGCGCTGTAAACAAATACTCAGAAACCTGGAAAAAGACATTCCGGAATTTTATGACACCGCCCACAAAGCTGCTGGCGGCATAGTGGCAGAAGACCGGCAGGGCAAAGTGGTGCAATATCCTTTTGTCAGTCTGTCGATAGGCGCAGTGAAAGTAAAACCTGGCAAATACAGGTCACAACATGAACTGTCATCTGCGGTGAGCATGGCGAAAAAACAGGCTAAAAAAATGCCGGGTAATAGTTTGTTTATTGAACGCAGGTGTTAAAAGTGACAAGCTATAAAAAGTTACAAAAAGCAAAAAGGCGAAGCTAGCTTCGCCTTTTCTGATTTAGTGTACGAACAACGCAATCAGGATAATGATTGGAATTGGGATACCAATGAACCACAATAATAATGAACGCATAATAATCTCCTGAATTAAAAGTTAACAATCACCTTGCAAATTAACGCACAAACAAAGCAATCAAGATGATCAGCGGAATAGGCACGCCTAAAAAGAAAAGTAGTAATGAACGCATATTAATTCTCCTGACAATTTAAAAAGCTGGGCCTTGCTGAGTAAGCCCAAGCTTGATCAGCGAGGGCTTAACAAACTAATTACGCATCGCGGCAGCGACCACCCCATGTGGCGGCCAGGCTAGCTGAGAAAGCGCCGATCAACAGGGAAACAAACAACCATAAGCTGATGCCAACTGAAGCTTTACGAGCTGTATCAGCGGCTTCTTTAGCTTTCAATTCAACTTCTTTAGCTTTGTCTTGCACGGTAGTGTAAATCTGGTTCACACGGGCTTGAGCTTCTTGTTGAGATAAACCGGTATGCTGAGAAACCAGTTGAGCAAGGTAAGCTGAGTCTTCAGCAGATAATGAACCGTTGGCAACTGAAGTCGCAATGATGCGGCTTACTTCAGCGCTAGGCACCGACTCTTGCTGGGTATTCGCAATCGCTGGATGCGCAGCGTGGGAAGATGGATCATGATCAACAGAGTCTGTCGCAGTATTCGCAGGTGCTGGTCTGAACAAAGAGTCTACGAAATAGGCAGAAGCACTACTTGCTTGCTCGCCAGCCTCTTCACCCATGCCAGTATGAGCCGCAGCTACCACACCTGCTGTCGCAGCACCGCCTGCAACGCTGGCAGTGGCCTGCACTCCTGTGCTCACTATAGAGCCAACGACTGACGTTAGCAGTGTCGCGGTTACTAATGTAGCCACACTCCAGGAAATAAAACCGTGCGCGGTATCACGGAAGTAGACTTCATCAGGGTCTGTGTCTTGCCATCTGACACGCAGGCGGCCTGTCAAATAGCCACCCAAACCGGAAGCTAATGCCTGGGTCACAGTGATCCAGATAATGGCAGCAATACCGAATGTAGTAGCGGTGACACCATCATGCGACCATGGTGAAATAGAAGATAAACCCAGCCCTGTACCCAGGATGAACAAGATAAGCGAAATAACCGCAGCAGCCACTGCGCCTAGCAGGATTGCGGCCCATGAGATCGCACTCTTATTAGTTGCATCGACATGCGTGAGGTTTGTTGGGCGACCCGACGACGGGTCAGTGGATAAAATAGCTTGTGCCATGATGTAGCTCCATAAATTTATAATTAAGTTTTTATTTGAACCTGATGCATACTGCTACTGGACTTGATCAAAAACCTGGCAAAAATGACCGGTATCAAATCAGCCCTATCAGCGAAAAAATGAGCATTAGAACGAGTACTGAACCTATGATGCCAATCGGGTAATAACCCCATTTGGTACTGTAAGGCCACGCCGGGATTGCAAAAAATAAAGCGATAATAAGAAGTCCAATCAAAATATTACCGAACATGATCCCTCCAGAATCGCAAAAATCAACAGAAGATTGAACGCTTTATTGCGGGTGTTACGCCAAGTAGCGCCGCAATCATTTCACTACAATGTATCGTGTGTCATACCCAGTAGAATGAGGCTTAATCATGCGGATTTATCGGAGGCTGCTCCATAGCATTTCCACTGAATTTTTTGTAGGAATCGTCGGACGCCAGCTACAGCCTTAGATCAAGTGGATATGCTTAACATCGACACTTTCTTAAGTGTGGTTAAGTTATGATTTGGAAAACAGCTTGATGATATTAGGCGTGAGTTGTTGCTTGCTGCCCAGGTAATGTTTCCAGGGGTCATTCGCCAGCCCGGACAGCCGTTCAGAGATATTCGTGATATTGAAAGTATCGGCCTGTATGCCCGCGCCTACTTCTTCCCAGGCGAGCGGTGTCGCTACCGGCGCACCAGCGCGTGCCCTTGTGGAATAAGGCGCAATAGCCGTCGCGCCTGAACTGTTGCGAAGGTAATCTATAAAGATGCGCCCTTCCCGTTTCTTTTTGGAAATACTGGCGGTAAACCGGTCCGGTATTTGCGCCTCAAGATAGTCGGCCACCCCGTGCGCAAATGCCTTGATCACGTCCCAGGGATATTCTGCCTTGATAGGCACTTCCACATGCAAACCTTTACCACCCGTGGTTTTCACAAAGCATTGCAAATCGACTTCTTCCAGCAAGCCCCTCAATAACAGTGCCGCTTCGGTGACTTTTTCCCATGCCAGTCCGGGGCCCGGGTCCAGGTCAAAAATCAAGCGGTCTGCCAGGGCAGTGACCGGATAGCGTGAGCCCCAGGTATGTAACTCCAGCACACCTAGTTGTACCAGCTCTATGATGGCGGGCAGCTGGTTAGCGACAAAGTATTCGGCGGCCTTATTGGCCGGGTCAAGCTGTATGGCCTGCACATGTCTATGGTTATCTTTGCTGACATGCTTCTGGAAAAAACAGGTTTTGTCGTAACCATCCGGGCAGCGCACAATAGAAAGTGGCCTGTCCTGCAAGTAGGGCAATATCCAGTCTGCGACATCGACATAATGGCGGGCAACATCGCGCTTGGTGTAACCATCTTCCGCATACAATATCTTGGCCGCATTGCTAAGTTTGATACCTGCAATGTGCGATCCGGTAGAAGCTGCCTGGCGTAATGGGCCTGCTTTGCTGGACGCCGGGCTGGCCGATATGCTTGGTGGCGCGCTGGCAGTTTGTGCTGGCTTCTCTGCAATCTCCTGCCTGATAAGCTTGGCGGGCTTGTCGTCGCGCAGGCCGACAAAACTGGCATGCCGTGCCAGACCACCACTGGTCCACTGGGCAAACTTCACTTCTGCCACTAATACAGGTTTCAGCCAGTGCACGCCTATCGCATCGCGGCCACTTGGCGGGTTTGCAAATGCGGGCTTGCTGGCGCCTAGTTTAGGGAAATTAGCTGCAATCATTTTCAGGCTATCGCCGTTAAAACCGGTGCCCACCCGTCCGGCATAACGTAAATGTCCTTCCTCATCATAGGTGCCTATCAGCAATGCACCGAATAAATCACGGCTGCCAGCCGGATCGGTATAGCCTGCCACCACAAACTCCTGGCGCATGCCACATTTGATCTTTAGCCAATCCGCGGAGCGTTGCTGTACATATGGGCTTTGGGCATCTTTGACCACCACGCCCTCCTGCCCATGCACGCATGCCTGCCTGAAGACTTCTTCTGTGTGGCCGCTGATGTCATCGCTGAAATGAACAGGGCTTTGCGCATCCTGATTGCCCAGCAGGGTACGCAGTAATTCCTTGCGGTCACTGAGCGGCAACTGTGTGAGGTCATGACCGTCCAGGTACATGAGGTCGAATACAAAATAGACCAGCTTGGCATCGTGTCCCAGGCGCATGGCATTTTGCAGCAACTGGAAGCTGACGTGGCCGTCTGGCCCAATCGCCGCCACTTCTCCGTCCAGCCATGCTGAATCTGCAGGTAATGCAGCCAGCGCTTTCACCAGCGCAGGCCATTTGGCTGACCAGTTGTGGCCCTGTCGGGTAAACATATTGACGCTGCCGTTCTCGATCCTGGTCAATGCACGGTAACCATCATACTTTAGCTCTGCCAGCCAGTGCTCACCTGCTGGCACATGTGTGGCCAGGGTTGCAAGTTGCGGCTGGAAGGTGGCGGGCATGGCAATGCGGGTGCTTGTCTTAGCGTTTTTGGTGGTGGTTTTTGCGGGTGAATGTGTAGATGGGTTTGGGTTAGGAGCATGCGTATTCGTGTCAGGTATCGCGCTGACAGATCCGGCAGCCGTTTCTGTGATATGCGCGTCTTTGCCGCTGCGGGACTCCGAATCCTGTTCTTTGATCAGCAACCAGTTGGCTTTATTATCCTTGCCTGCAGCAGCGCCCTTCATGCGTACCAGTGCCCATTTGCCCTGTAATTTATGGCCATGCAGATAGAATTTCAGCGAGCCGTTTTTGTAGCCTTTCACCGGGTCACCTATCGGCTCCCAGCTGCCCTTATCCCATAACATCACATGTCCGGCGCCATACTGGCCGGTTGGGATATCGCCTTCAAACCTGCCGTATGCAATCGGGTGATCTTCGACTTCAACTGCCAGGCGTTTGTCAGCCGGGTCCAGGCTGGGCCCTTTTGGCACTGCCCAGCTTTTCAGGGTGCCTTCCAGCTCCAGCCTGAAGTCGTAGTGCAGATTGCGGGCATGATGCTTCTGGATGAAGAACAACAGTTGTTCACCGGAAGACCCCACCTGGCCGCGCGGTTCGCTGGTGATATTGAAATCGCGCTTTTTCCAGTATTGTTGTAAGCCCATGGCATATCCAGTCAGGCAGAGCGTTTTCGTGCAGGGTCGGCAGCTTTGGTAGCAGCCTTGCTGGCACTGGCCTTACCAGCAGTTTTCGGGCTGGCCGCTTTTGAACCACCCTCTTTTGTATTGGCCGCCCGCATGGTTTTGTCGCCTATGCTGGCTTTGAGCAACTGCATGAGATCGACCACATTGCTGGATTTAATGGCGGTATTCTCTTCCCCCTCATCAGCAGGCTCGGTGAGGGTATGGGTTTGCTTTGCTTTCACTTTTTTCTTCACCAGTTTCAAAATATCCTGACGGAAAGTATCCTGGTATTGGGCAGGCTCCCAGCGCTCGGACATATCTTTCACCAGTGACAATGCCATATCGATTTCCTTGGCCGACACTTGCGACTGTTTACCGGCTTTGGGCTGGGTGATTTCCGGTAGTTCGCGGATTTCTTCCTGGTAACGCAGCAGGTTTAGCACAACCACGTCCTGAAAAGGCATCAGCGCTGCCAGGTGCTGCTTGGTGCGTATCACCACCTGCCCAAGTGCCAGCTTGCCCGAGCGTTCAAGCGTCTGGCGCAACAGGGCATAAACCTTTTCGCCACCTTTGCCTGGCACCAGGTAATAGGGTTGCTCAAAAAAGAACACCGGGATATCGCTGGTATCTATAAAAGACAGGATATCAATCGTCTGCGTGCTTTCGGGATTGGCGCGGCGCAAATCTTCGTCGGTCAGTACCACATATTCGTCTTTTTCATAGGCATAACCTTTGACAATATCCTGCTGCTTTACTTCCTTGCCGGTCACCTTGTTGTAGCGCCTGTAGCCAACCGGCGCAAAATCACGCTTATCCAGCAGGTCCAGGTCTATGCCCGCACTGCTACTGGCAGAATGCAATTCAACCGGGATATGCACAAGGCCAAAACTGATGGCACCTTTCCAAATCGGGCGGGACATAATGAACTTTCAATGGACAGATTGGGAATCATCTCGTTTAGTGAATTTCACCCGTATCGGATTTGGCTGAAACTAGTGTAGGAAAAGGATGAAAACTCAACAACCTGTCATAAAACGCATGCTGAATAACGCACAGTCCTGCTTGACGCGTATTAAAAAAACGTGAAATCTTCCCGTGCATAAATTTATCTACGAAAAGATAGTGTGGTCATTGAGAAAAAAGCGTATATTGAAATTTGCCTCTTGCAGGCAGTCTTGAATATCTCCTCTTTGTAGCCATGTGAGGCCCTGAGTAGTTTTCCAAGTATGTTTGTTCTGAATCTCCCTCTCGTGCTCCTCTAGTAGTTCATTTACTTCTGCAGCATGCGATTGATTTCGCTGGCTAACGTAACACGCAGTCCGCGTGGGTGCATCGGTGATTGCTGTATATACTCATCCATTCTTCCCCCGCTTAAACCTAGTAAAGGTCAAGTTATGGATGAAAATATATTGTTCAGCCATGCTGATGTAAAAGTCAGTCGTGAGCATTTAGATGTGCATGGAAAAATCTATCCGGTGTCAGACATTCATCTTGTCGAATCCCGCCTGGTTGAACCAAAACGCATCACGGCGTTAATTCTGCTATTCAGCGGCATGACATTGTTACTTGATGAAGGCAGTTTATTTGCCGTGGGTGGCTTTTTAGTACTGCTGGGAATTGTATTTTGGGTATCTGGTGGCAGCAAGTATTCAGTGGTGATTCATACGGCTGGCGGAGAACATCGCGTGATAACCAGTAATGATCGCTTGTTCACTGAAAAAGTGATCACAGCGCTGGATACCGCCATGCTCAATAATGGCTCGCCAATAGTAACGAGCTTGCAATCAGCTGCTGAAACTTCTTTCCGGGATAATAATAAAGATATTCGTTTTGGCGCTTCGTAGGTCTGTTTTTATTAAACACAGACTCTAATGAACCCCGGAAAAGTACCTTCCACTTTAAGCTGGCTGGGAAATCCCTATCAGCGCATCGGTAGCCGCCAAGCTATCCGTCAGGGCAAGGTCAGCCAAAGAAATGATGCCAACCAGCTGGTATTCGCTGTTCAGCACCGGTAACCTGCGCACCTGAAATCGTTTCATGTAACTCGCAGCATCTTCTACCGTCTGATCTTCATACATATAGCGTGCTTCGGTTCCGAGTAACTGATTAATTCTAGTATTGTCCAGCGACAATCCACGCGCCACAGCGCGGATGGTGATGTCGCGGTCTGACAGCATGCCAATCAACTCACCATTATCGCAGACAGGCAAGATGCCTAAATCATGCTCTGCCATGGTTTGTGCCGCACTGCGTAGGGTATCGTTGGGGGAAGCGACAATTACTTCTGGGGTCATTATCTGGCTGATCAGCATGTTTTATCCTTGTCAAAGTGAGCGTGCCAACTTTGGTTTTAAAAGCGTGCCAACTTTGGTTTTAAAGTTGAAGCACCGTTAGATCAATGATAAGGGTCTGCGAGTATGTACATTATCAGCAGGCGACTGATTGCCGTGTCAGATGTTGATTCAATTGCACGCAGATTCATCTGACAAGGCAATCCCCAGCATTTAGTCTATGGTCACCAGCTGTTTATCTTCCATGGCTTTCGCACCTGGAATCAACACCACTTTCCGGCAGTCTTCTTGCTTGTTGTTGAAGATGTCATAGCCTCTGGCCGCATCTTCCAGCGCCATTCTATGAGTAATGATATCGGCCGGTTGCAATCTACCCTCTTCAATAGCTTCGAGCAACTCACCCAGGTAGCTATGCACATGGGTCTGGCCCATTTTAAATGTGATGCCTTTATCAAAAGCATCGCCTAATAAAAAGCCATGAATAAAACCGGAGTAGACCCCTGGGATACTGATGATGCCGCCACGGCGGGTGGCCGCTATACATTGACGCAATACCTGGCCACTACTTGTTTCTAGTTTTAAGGTAGTCAGCGTGGTTTCAACCAGACTGCCTTTGGCTTCAAAACCCACTGCATCAATGCTGGCATCTACGCCTCTGTATCCGGTGTGCTGGATGATCAGATCTGCCGGGTCTTCGTTCTCATCAAAATTGATACTGATGGTGTCATAGGCTTGCTGTGCAAAATCCAGACGATACTGGTGATGATCAATCATGAAGATGGTTTCCGCACCCAGCATGCGGGCACAGGCCGCCGCCATCAGGCCGACTGGTCCCGCACCAAAAATGGCAATTTTTGAACCGGGCACCACATCCGCATTCAGAACTGCCTGGTAACCGGTCGGCAAAATATCGGTGAGGAATAACACCTGCTCATCTGCCAGTGAACCTGGCACTTTAAACGGGCCTACATTACCATGCGGCACGCGCACCAGCTCCGCCTGCCCGCCAGGCACGCCGCCATACAGGTGGCTATAGCCAAACAGGGCAGCTGGTGGTTTGATATCTTTTTTGTTCAACGACGCGCCACGATCAGGATTGGTCGTTTCACACGCGGCATACTGGCTTTTTTCACAGAAAAAACAGTGTCCACAGGCAATCACAAACGGAATGATCACCCGATCTCCTTTTTTCACATTGGTCACCGCAGGGCCCGCATCTTCTACTACTCCCATAAACTCATGGCCGAGGATATCACCGTCTTTCACTTCTGGGATTTTGCCGCGATACAAATGCAAATCAGAGCCGCAGATAGCGGTAGCAGTGACCCGCAGAATGACATCATCCTCTTGAGTCAGGACAGGATCAGGAACGCTCTCGACTCGAACATCGTTGCTTCCATGATAGGTGAGTGCGCGCATAGAAAATCCTTAGATAAAGTTGAAATGTATCGGGCTGATTGATAAGGGTCAGTGTTTCACCATAGCCAACCAATCGCTCAACTTTAAAGAGCGCAAATAATAAGCATAAGCGTGCTATCTCTGATACTTTTGTAGGTATAGCTAATCCTTACCTACTAGACATTTGGTGATTGAAAGCACGGATAAAAGCACGCTTCTCACTGACTGACAGGTGAATCAGAGAGGCACTGACAGTCAGCATTCTTGTTTACCCCTACACTGATTTCAAGTTCAACCATAAAAAGGAAATCGTCATGTATTCAGTCAAACGTTTTGTATTGGGTTCAGCCTTGCTAGGCTTGATATTTATAAGCCTGAATGCCAGTGCCAAGGATATTACTTCATCAGATAAACGATTCCTGAAGAATGCCGCTGAAGGGGGCAATTACGAAGTGGAAGGCAGCCAGCTGGCACTTAAGAAATCAAAAGATGCGGAGATCCTTAAGTTTGCCAAGATGATGACTGAAGACCATACGCAGGCAGCGGCGAAGGTAAAAGAGCTAGCCGCTAAACGTGGAGTGGAACTTTCAAAAGAGCCTAGCCTGATACAACAAGCAAAACTGAAATACCTTGAAACCAAAGAGGGCACCAAATTTGATAAAAGCTATGCCGCAGGTGTAGGTGTTTCTGCTCACGAACAAACCATCAAACTGTTTGAAGATGCAGCTGAAGATGCCACTGATCCTGAGATCAAGAGATTCGCGACTGACACCCTCCCAGTATTGAAAAAACACCTGGAAGAAGCAAAAAGAATTGATGCCCGAGTGAACAAAGATGACTAATGCGTGAAGTAAGCGTTCGCAGATTATTCATCTATCAGTCATTCAAATTGTTCCCTTCCTCAATACTGTTGAGGGAGGGAACATGTTTTAAGCGCATGCATCCATGCACTGGATTTTACCGCTGTCTCGCGGCAATGGCTGCCTCGATCCAGTCTTCCAGGTGGTCACTGATATAGGCATATACCTCTTTACTGCTTTCACCTGGCGGGTCATAGGTCTGGACAATGGAAGATAACTGCCTGCCATCGGGTAAAGTGAGTGTAGCAAAAGGGTCCGGCCCGGCAGAAGATTCCTGTTGATGCTGATCAAGCAATCTGTGGATGCGTATACCTAACAGGCCTTTGCCACTGCTGAGGGATTGTTCAATTTCATAATTTACCCAGCAACTGTCGGCCGTTCGGGCGCCAATCAGCACAATGGTACAGCTGCGCCCATTCAGCTGATCATCTATCCAGTGCCTGATGGCTGCCTCATCACCCTGCTTGACCCTTTCCCAAGTGTTATCCTTTGCTGCCTGATCACCTTCCACCACGCCGATATTGCGCACCATGGAAGCACGCCAGCAATCGTTTTCGTAATCAAAACTATAGAAGACCCTGCGCGCCATACCCGACCCTGTGAATTTTAAAGCCCGGATAGTACTTTAAACTGAATGGCGTTGAATATCTAATTGAAGATGCTGTGTATTGCCGGAAAGAAATCAGAAAGAGGAAAGGGATTTAGTCATTAGGACTTACTGCGTGGCTTTGGTATTCATATAGGAAAAATGCGTATGAAACATGCGTGCGAAATCGATATCGGCCAAATCTGCCTGCGTGCCATAACCATGGTCCAGGGCCAGGGTCAACGCCGCACCGCCAGGTGAAGGCACTGGCAACACACTGGCATTCGGATGATAAAATTTAAAGATGGCATGCTCTGTTTCCACACCTTCCATGCCGCCAATAAACACGGCACCTGTCAGGTCCTGGCGAGAGAGCATTTCCTTGCGCATATGCAATACACTGGCCTCGCGGTCTCCGGCCACGGCATTGGTAAAAATCGCATTACCGAATTTCCGGTTTTCTTCAGGGTAATCATCCTCGAAAAACTTGCTTTGATATAGCACCACCGCATCTGCATAATCGACGCCCAGATCTTCACAGATGCTCCATAGCATAGGCGTGATTGCCGGGTGCCCGCCCCAGATGATCTGATGCTGCCGGATGATGGCGATAACGATTTCACGGACTGCGCACTGGATCAGGAACGGATTGGCAGTCTCATGATAAGTGCCACGATGCTTCAACGGCACACTGGCGGAAAGAAAAATCGCCCCCATACCTAATGTCTCCACTTCGTAAATTGTGCACTGGCTTCTGTAGCTTTGATCCAACGGGCGGCTTGCACATGCGTCTTCAACCAGTCCAGGTGCTTGAGCCCCTCCTGATGCAGCCCCACCGGGTCGTAAATCACCGCCACAGAGTGGTGCGGCGAGTATTGATACGCTTCTTCGAGGTTGAACGGAACCGGCACCCCTACCGTAGGGTAAACCGTCAATTGTTCACCATTAGGCAACAGCAGATGCACGGCTTTGTGCGCACTCATGCCCAGCATTTTGCCGCCTATGGCCTGGATGGCAATGCGGATGCTGCTGATCAGATTGACTGAGCGCACCGCATGGTTCTGGCTGCGGATTTCTTCAAGTTGCTGGCAAATATTAGCCAGGGCATCTTCTGCCATGCGCCCGGAATCAGGCGTGATATCTGATGCCGAAAGTTGTACGACACTGGCGGTGGATGAACGCAGGGAATTGGCAGCATCTGGCCAGCACACTTTCATCACACTGATGCCTTTTGCCAGCACCCGGCCAAACTCTGCATTCGTCCAGCGATTTTCAAAATAGTCGGGCGTGTCTAGCATCAGTAATACATCCGAATCATACAATCTATGCCATGACAGGGCTTCCACCTCTTCAGCCGGTGCCGTGCCCTGACTATCGAGGAATACATCAAACTGCCGCTCTGACAGCACATTAAACAGTTGCGTCGCCACCACAGCAGCCTCGTCGCGACGATAACTGATAAATACCCGCCGGTGGTGGCGTAATAAACCCACACTTTCCAGCAAGGCAGTCGCGATAGCTTCGGCGCCCGCTTCTAAATAGCTCAGGTAATTCAGGGGCTGCAATATTGCAGGCAACTCGATATGCGCCTGATCGACGCTGGAGACGACGGGTAAGATAGGAACACCGCGTTGAAGCAGTTCTTCCAGGTTGGCAATATCTGCTGGCTGGCCACCAAAAAAAACAGCGGCAGCAGGTTGCAGTTGATGCGGTTTGAATGTGGTTGGTAAGACTTCCCAAGCCACATCGTGCCCTAAACGGAGATTGAATGTTGCCAATGCTGCAGCAATCCCTTCGCTGAGCGTACTGAGTTGAACCTCAGTCGGTGCGCCTAGCACAGCGAGTTGATACAGGAATGTCATGACAGGGCATTCATTTGATATTTCTCTCAGGGGAGTTATGCAACGATGTCATCATTTTAATGATTGCATGGATACTAACCTTCATACTTCACATCCTTTAGTGATTAATTACATTCCATTTTCAGCGTTTTATTCAACTTCTTCAGCTCGCACAACAATAAATTCTTCTTTATTTTGATGTAATAGAAGTATCCCGCCAGAAACAAACTAATTAATCTTGCGCAATATATTATAAACAAACAGATTAATGATGCAGATTAGTTGCTCATCTCAGTAGCCATTCAACGCTGATATGCATGTAAGAATTTACCGACAATTGAGAAGATCGCATACATCTGCAAAAGATAAAAAAAGGATGTGTAGAACACATCCTAAAATGACCCGGCGAAAGTGAATCACCGGACATCATCATGAATCAGTTTTTCTTGTCAGTCTTATTACCAGACTTGGCATTGTCATTAGCGCTACCTGATGCATTTTTACTTTTTTCATTTTTGTCACTTTGCCCTGCCTTTGAATCTTTATCGCCAGACCCACTACCGGATTTTGATGCGCCCTGCTTGTTAGCTTGTGTTGTAGCCATGATATTTCTCCTGTTCGCCTCCAGATAATGACCCACTGCCTCAGGTATCTGGAAAGACGGGAATGAGGTGAAGCAATGTGTGACTATCTTATGGGGAGAGTGATCATGGGATTATCCGTACATGGCTGATTGCATCGTCAGACTTTCATTCAAACACATTGTTTAATTAGCATAGTCAGATAACGCCGCCCAGTGCTAATCCGATGAGCATAGTCAATAAGGCGCCAGTCACCCAGGTAGGACAATATCCCCACCTTGCGCTGTAAGGCCAGGCTGGCAAAAAGGCAAATAAAGCGACTATGTTAATACCTATGAGTAGCGTACCTAGCAAGTTGACCTCCTCAAATCAAACCAGCTACGCTTGGGAATTAAGCAATTTCCAGTGATTGATTTTTAAATGCATAACACTGGATATTGCTTGATTATCGCTGCATATACTATAGAGCTGCCACTGAGACGCTTGTCAGAATTGATAGGCATCCGGTAGATATTCATTCACAATCCCCATGCAAATTCCAGGAAGTCCTACACTTTAAAAATCACCGGCTTCCCACTTTTCAGCCTGTCGCCGCACAAATCCGCTACCAAACCCATTAGTAAAGAAGTGACCTGCTGCAATAAGAGGTTGTAATTAACAAGATTTAATTTAGGATGACGCCCTGTTAATTTGTTTTTTTGAATATTATTGGAGCATGCCAGTCTAAAATTGCACTAACGGTATGTGCTTGGCCTGGCAAAGAGTAACTGGAAATATGAACGAGCTACACATCAAACAAGCTAAAGCTGCATTACAAACCTTGCCTATTCTGACACTCTGCATTTTTATTTCTTTCGTGGTTGCCCTATATATCAAGACCGGGCTTTCATCCCTCACAGTGGCAATTCTGATGTCTACAATATTAATGACTGCTTATGGTATCTGGGATTTGCATACGACCTCGAAAAGGCAAGTCTCGATTAACAGGCTTAAAGGCCGGATTACGGTTTTGAGCGTGACCATCTTTGGTCATCAACGCATCAGACATTACCCCATTCAATATTTCAGTGCCGTGAGGTCTTATATCACTACCGATAATGCGGCAAAAAACATGGTCGAACTGGTCACAAATGATGGCAAACGAGGTTTACTTTTATCCAGCTTCTCATCTAATGGTAAAAAACGCTGGCCTCTTGACGGAGAAACCGAAAATCCGGATGCCGCAGCATTGGTAAATGTTGTCACAGCATTTATACCTTTGAAGAATCTGGGATTCGTAGGCAAGCGATTTGAAACCGACTCGGTAGAGAAAGAGAAGGGCAACTTTTTCAGCAAGCTATTCTAGCGTTGCGCATGCACTTGCTTCTTTGGGAGCGGTTGTAAAAACGATCGGCTTCGCTTTATGTGTCCTTTGCTATGCCATATCTGCTTAAATACGTGTCGCTGATTTCGAGAAGCGTATCAAATTTATTTTCAAGGCGTTTGAAGTGATGGCAATCGGGCTTCCACACAATTTATAATTAGCCCGATTCAACGCTCTTCTGAAAACATTGCCCGCTTCAATATATTTTTCCGGGTCTTCAAGCAAAACAATCAGCAGTTTTTGTTTTTGAAACTCCCATATCCCGAACCCGGTAATTTCTGACCTCGGAATAAAGCCAGCTGAAACACCACTACCATTATCATAGATGCCCTGGCTATTCAAAACCAGGCCGGGCTTCTTATCAAAAAACTTGATGATGGCAACGACCATTCCCAGGCCGAACAATATGATGGCAACCAGCCCGAGTCCGTGAATGAATTCAGGACTGTTAAAACGACGCTGACTTTGAATTTGCACAGCATCCAGGGAAAACATCCACCATCCGAGCCAGACAAACACAATTGAAATGAGCAAGAGTACTACTATTTTACTTTTGCTCAGTTGAATGATTTTTTCATCCGTCACCGACATACCACCCCCCTGTTTTCTGAATAATGAATGCAGGCGACTTAACATGCGCCGCCTCTTTTATTTAAAGATACCCTAATGTTTTGAGCGCACGCAATACTTAAGAATAGCGAAGATGTATGCCAGGTTTTTATACTGCCACTCCCAGGTTTTAAATCGTATTGATCAAAAAAGTGTGTGAGATCACAACTTGAAAACAACGCCTTTAAAAATGAAGTCTGAAATAATCATTATCGCGAAAGTAAATAATCATAAACCCCAATTTCAATAATTCCCTTTTAGTCACAAAACCAGTTAGACTGCTTGTTTTAGCAGGTATTTTTTAAATAACAAAAACAAAAGATTGAGTTCTTTTAAAACACGGTAATCCATTTACCGGTAACTGAACAACGGAGATAAAGATGAGTCAGGAATCAGCATTGCAACTCACTGAAGTGATTAAAGGGAATGAAGAGGCTTTGGTAGATGAATTGATTTTAGCCATGAAAACTAAAGTCATTCGATTTGACCGGGTGGCCGAGGCAGAAATCAAACAGCAGGCAGCGCAGTTGCTGACGTTGCTGGAAACAAATATTCCAAAAACGACCACTTACAACCTGAATGAAGCAATTTGGGCGGAAACAAAACAACTTCTGACTGAGTTTTCACATTCCAGAGTGAAACAGGGGTTTTCGCCTGCTGAAACCGCCGGGTTTATTTTCTCTTTTAAAGAGCCTATTTTTAAATTGCTGCGGTCAGCGCTTAAAGACAAGCCTGAGCAGCTGGCAGAGGAAATGGCAATCACCACCTCCTTATTCGATCATCTGGGCCTGTTCACAATTGAGGTATACCAGAAAGCGAGAGAGCAAATCATCGCGCGCCAGCAACAAGAACTGCTTGAATTATCAACCCCGGTTGTTCAGTTGTGGCAAAACGTGCTGGCGTTGCCACTGATAGGCACACTGGATAGTGCGAGAACCCAGGTGGTGATGGAAAACCTGCTGCAGAAAATTGTAGAAACCGGTGCATTGATCGCCATTATTGATATCACCGGGGTACCGACTGTGGATACCCTGGTAGCACAGCATCTGTTGAAAACGATTGCTGCCGCCCGCCTGATGGGTGCCGACTGTATCATCAGTGGGATCCGTCCTCAGATTGCCCAAACCATTGTCCACTTAGGTGTGAACCTGGAAGATGTCATTACTAAGGCAACGCTGGCCGATGCTTTCGTGATCGCCTTGAAAAAAACAGGGGCATCTGTCACCAATCCTATCGCAGTTTAAGAGGGCATTATGGAACGCATTCCAATATTGAGGATGGGCACACTGTTACTGGTGACTATCCAAGTCGATATGCATGACCGGCTGGCCATGACATTACAGGAAGATCTAACCGATCGTATTGTCAAAGACCGGGCCAAAGGGGTATTGATCGACATTTCAGCGCTGGATATCGTCGACTCGTTTATCGGGAGGATGATCAGTAATACGGCTGCCATGGCGAAAATCCTGGATGCGAAAACCGTGGTGGTTGGCATGCAGCCTGCCGTGGCGATTACGCTAGTTGAATTAGGCCTGGCGCTGGAAGGTGTGATTACCGCGCTCAATGTTGAGCGCGGCATTGCCATGCTAGAACAAAACGCATGAAAGGCTTCCCACACTGTCAGAAAATTACCCTTGGTACTTAAATGAAAACAGCAGAATCAGGCGCCGTGGTGATGCCTTTGTATAGCGACGAAGATGTTGTCCGCTTAAGAAAACTGGTACGCGAAGAATTAGCAACTTTAGGCTTTGGCATTGTTGACCAGACCAAAATGATCACGGCAGCAAGTGAACTCGCCAGAAACACCCTCAAATATGGCAAAGGAGGCGAGTGTCACTTAAACAAACTGAATGAATCGGCAAAAATCGGTGTTGAACTGTTGTTCACAGACGATGGACCCGGCATAGAGGATATTGCATTGGCACTGACTGATGGCTATACCAGTGGTGGCGGTCTAGGATTAGGGTTGAGTGGCGCAAAAAAGCTTTCTGATGAGTTTCATCTGGAAACGCAACCCGGTCAAGGGACGCACGTTACGATTAGAAAGTGGAAGTTCGCATGATGGTTTTAGGCACACAAAGTTGCCACAATGTGGGAGAGCTCAGCGAAGTGTCATCGGCACGCAGGGCAGGTGTCGAGATGAGTCGTAAACTGGGATTTGATGACGTGCGCTCTGGAGAGCTGGCCATCATTATTACCGAGGCAGCGACCAATATAGGCAAACATGCAAAATCGGGACAAATCTACCTTAGAGCGATTTCAGAAGGTGATAAACATGGCATAGAGGTGCTTGCCGTGGACTCAGGACCTGGCATGCGCGATATTGAAATCAACTTTATTGATGGGAACTCTTCCACAGGGACCTCGGGTACTGGCCTGGGAGCCATTAAAAGGTTGGCGCATTTTATGGATATTTATTCTGAGCATGATAAAGGCACCGTGCTGCTGATGATCTTATGGGCAGATCCTGAAATCATCTCAGAAAATTTTTGGGAGATTGGCAATATGTGCCTGCCGATTCCTTCTGAAACAGTATGTGGAGATTCCTGGATTGCCGTAGGCTCAGAAAATGGCTTGAGTGTATTGGTCGCTGATGGATTAGGTCATGGTCAGGGCGCGGCAGAAGCCTCGTTATTGGCGGTGAAAGCCTTGCAAGACGATCCAGCACTATTTCCTGCCAGAGTGATGCAAAATAGCCATCTGCTCATGCGGGGTAGCCGCGGTGCGGCAGTGGCTGTGGCCAGAATTGATGCAATCGCGAATGAACTCAGATATTGCGGTATCGGCAATATCGCCGGATGTATATGCTCGCAGAAAAGTCGTCAACATCTGATCAGTCATAATGGTATCGTCGGCAATAACATGCGTAAAACACAGGAGTTCCTGCACAAATGGACGGATGATTCGATTGTGATCATGCATTCCGACGGCATAGGCACAAAGTGGTCCATTGAACATTATCCAGAGCTTGAAAATCGTCATTCATCCGTGATTGCGGCTGTGCTGCACAGAGATTTCACCCGTGGCAGAGATGACGCCACCATTGTGGTCTTCAAGCGAATACTAAATTAGGTTCACATGTCTATCAGATTTCTCGCTTTAAATATCGAAACAGAACTGGATGTGGTGGCTGCGCGCCAGCGTGCCAGGGATATTGCCGGCATCTGTGGCTTTGCTTTGCAGGACCAGGCGCGCATTTCTACCGCCGTTTCCGAACTGGCAAGAAATGTGTACAACTATGCCGGGAAAGGCAGGATCGAATACTCGATAGAAGGATCCACCGTTCCTCAGTTATTAAAAATAGTGATTGAAGATAAAGGCCCGGGCATCCCGCATATCAAAGAAGTGTTGTCTGGAGGCTATCAATCCCCTACCGGTATGGGGGTGGGGGTGATTGGCGCAAAAAGATTAATGGACCGTTTTGAAATCACAACAAACAGTGCCGGCACCACAATTATTCTGCGCAAATTCTTGCCGAGTTCTGCGCCTTTGCTCACGCCAATGATGGTTGGAAGCTCGATTTCCAACCTTTCAGAACTGGCACCGAATATCTCATTGTCCGAAGTACAGCATCAAAACAGGGAGCTCCTGCGCACCCTGGATGAATTAAATGCAAGGCAAAAAGAATTGCTTTTGCTCACACAGGAGCTTGAAGATACCAACCGCGGTGTTGTCGCGCTATATGCCGAACTGGATGAGAAAGCCAGCCATCTGCGCCGGGCGGACGAATTAAAGTCCAGGTTCCTTTCAAATATGAGCCATGAGTTCAGGACACCGCTTAACTCCATCAGGGCACTGGCAAAATTATTATTAGATAAAATGGATGGCGATTTGACGGCAGAGCAGGAAGTGCAAGTCGAATTCATTATGAAAGGTGCAGTTTCTTTAAGCGACCTGGTCAATGATTTACTGGATATCGCCAAAATTGAGGCTGGCAAAACCGAGATCAAACCGACTACGTTCTATGTCAGTGAAATGCTGAGCGCATTGCGGGGCATGCTCAAACCGCTATTAGTTTCTAACAAACTGGCCCTGAATTTCACTTTTCCCGAAGAAGATATCGAGTTGTTTCAGGATGAGCCCAAGCTGTCGCAGATCCTGCGCAATTTCATCTCAAACGCGCTGAAGTTCACTGAGGCTGGCAGTATCGATGTCAGTGTGTTTATCACCAAGGACCAATGCGTTACCTTCTCAGTAAAAGATACCGGCCTGGGCATCTCTCCAGAGCATCTGGAGGTGATATTCGAGGAATTTTCCCAGATAGAGAATCGTTTGCAGAAAGACGTCAAAGGCACAGGCCTGGGCTTGCCTCTCTGTAAAAACCTGGCAACGCTGCTCAAAGGAAAAGTTTCGGTTGAAAGCACGGTTGGTGAAGGTTCTACTTTTTCGGTGACGGTGCCTGCGCAGTTTAAAGTCATCAACCCTGTGGAAGCGCTCAATCCGGCATTAGTGGCGTCGGATAATCGGTTGCCCGTCATGATCATCGAAGACGAGGATTATGAACAATTATTGTATGAGCGCTATTTAGCGGACAGCGAATTTAAGGCCATCCCTGCGCGCTCCCTGCGGGAAGCCAATGCCTTATGGGGTCAGGTGAAACCGGTAGCGGTGCTACTGGACATTTTACTTAAAGGGGAAGACTCCTGGCGCTGGCTGGCGGAATTGAAACAGGACAACCAACGCCAGCATGTGCCGGTCATTGTAGCTTCAAGCGTAGAGGATGAAAGAAAAGGGCTGGCTTTGGGGGCAGATGCCTACTACCACAAGCCTTTGCTCAAAGCCGATTTACTTAGCAGCTTAAGGGAATTACTTCATGTGCAGCAGGATGATTCTTTAGAAGCGTTAGTCAACACTAAAAAATCGAATATTGATGCAGCGATGCATGCTTCGGATACTTCAAAATGAAAGACTCTCAACCAAGAGCGCTTGGAATGATCAGGAATCATGCGCTGAGTGATTTCTTGATCCTGAATGTCGATGACACAGATGCGACCAGGTATGCAAAATCGAGGGTGCTGACTAAAGCAGGATTCAAAATCATAGAAGCCTCCAACGGCACGGATGCGCTGGCTTTAGCCAGAAGTAAGCAACCGGACCTGATTTTACTGGATACCCGCCTGCCGGATATTAACGGGTTTGAGGTTTGCAGAAGATTAAAATCCGAAGCTGAGACTGACTCGATTGCCATCCTGCAAACCTCTGCCTCTTTCATTACCCTGCTGGATAAAATCAATGGTATTGAATGCGGGGCTGATAACTATCTGTTTGAACCGATAGAGCCTGAAGAGCTGGTAGTCAACATCAAAGCCCTGCTTCGCTTAAGCCTGGCGGAAAAAGATGTACGCGAGATTGATAAAAGAAAAGATATCTTCCTGGCGACGCTTGCGCATGAACTGCGCAACCCTTTAGGCCCGATCAGAAACTCGATCAAACTGCTTAAAATGCTGGATACCACACTCAAGCCAAAAGAGCAGGAGTTGCTGGAGATTATCTCCCGCCAGACTGACCAGATGGTGAAGCTGGTCGATGATTTACTGGATGTATCGCGTATCTCTCAGGGAAAGATCTCGCTGGATATTGAGACATTAAAAGTCAGCGATTTTGTAGCTGCAGCGGCAGAGGGGAGTAGCAACTTAATCAGCGATCGCGGACATACCATTACGCTCAATTTCCTCCCGGAAACGCTGTGGGTATCGGGAGACAAGGTCAGACTCATACAGATCATCAGCAACCTGATTAGTAACGCCGCAAAATTTACGCCTAACGGCGGATTGATTACCGTCGATGTAGTTAAAGATGCACAATCTGTTCTGATTAAAATCACGGATAATGGCATCGGGCTGAATAGTGATCATCTGCACAATATTTTTGACTTGTTCGTGCAGCATGCACACACCGAAGAGCGCGCACATGAAGGCTTGGGCATCGGGCTGGCGCTGGTGAAAAATCTGACCGATCTTCACCATGGTGAAATCCATGTCACAAGCCCCGGCACTCATTTGGGCAGCACCTTCACATTGGCCTTGAAGCTGGTCGACGCTCCGCAAAGCGAAGTGCAGCCGGCAACCACTCAAACGTTGCCTAGAGTCAATGCACGCGTGCTGGTGGTGGACGATAATGAGGATGCCGCCAGCACGCTCTCAGCCTTATTAGAGTTAGCCGGCAATGAAGTGAGAACCGCTAACTCGGGCAAACAAGGCCTGGCCGCGGCGAAAGACTTTCAACCCAGCATTATCTTCCTCGATATCGGGCTGCCGGATATGACGGGTTACGAAGTCGCGCAAGAGATTCGCAAAACAGACCAGATCAGCAAATGTTATTTAATTGCGTTGACTGGCTATGGTACCGAGGCTGACCGAAAAATGGCTCTGGATGCGGGCTTTGATCTACATCTAACCAAACCACTGGATTACGAAAAAATCGAGTCGATTAACCTGGGGCTTTAATCACCTGGGGCTTTAAATTTTAGGATTAAAGATTAATCTAGGGCTGTCATCCTTTTATCCAACCTCAAGCAAGATTGGATATCACAATCCGCTCTTGTTCCTTTGAAAATTTCGCGCCTTGGCAGATCAGCTGGATAGCATCCCAGTCAACAAATTTGGCATTTCCATTCGCAGGCTTACTTTCGCCAACTGCAGGTTGCATGGTCATTTCAATCACTAATTCCCCTGCCACCAGCTCAGCGGAGAGCGTCACTTTTGTTGCTTTGTCAGTGATGTCTATAAAGGTGAGCAGGCAGGCAGCCAAGACATGCCTTAGTTTGCTCACCTTGATCAAAGCCTTTGAATCAATCGTGTTTTCAAAAGAAACATTGCTGGTATAAATATCCATTTTTAACAAATCCAGGCACTCTTCCACCACCGCATTCAAAGCCTGCAAGCTGTGGTCATCAGGCGTTAACCAGCTGAAAAGATCAACTGTGGCATCGGTAGCAGAGTTCAGCGACTCCTTGAGTTCCTGTAGCCTTTTTAACAGAAACTCAGGCTCTGTTTGACCAGATTGTATTTTTTTACCCATCAAATGGGAAAGCAAAGAAATCGGTTGCATACGCCCCAGCATGCGGTGACGGAAACCCGGCGAAAGGCGTTTGATAATCTCAAATCGGAGTGCTAATGCGGAGGAATGATGAGAATTGGTCGGCATGATGATTTTTATTGATTAAGGCTAAAGATTTTCATTTTGCTGTGTTTTGATTTCTTGGTTTGTTCTATAGATTTTGTGAGTGCTGTTCTATCAGTTGACAAGTCAACTCAACACAATCCCTATCATCACAATGGTGGTGATAAATATGAGGAACATCATTAACACGGAAGCAACCAATGCACCGGCCGAAATAGCCATAGAGGTGATGCTGCTTAACCGTTGTTTGCTGAGATAACTTTTTGCCATTGCGAACCTGTTATTTAATTTTTTAAGTGTTTAATTATTTGAACTAATTTATTTTGTAAAACGAATCATGATGTATGCCATCAAGATGGTGTAGCGCATTCCGGCTGAGTTTATTGTAAGAATCCGCGTACTAAGTGATTGATTATTTGGATATTAATATGGAAATTTCCATAAAAAAAATCCCCACCGAAGTGGGGAGATAAATTAGGGTGTCTCAGGGAAAACAGAAGAGCTCTAAGCCAGCTACCTCTGTTACCGCTATATTCTCAATTTTTGTGACTTTCCAGTATCGTGAAAGCGCTGATTAATGAGTAGGCGCTATCTGACACGATCAGATGATGTCTACTGGGCTGAATAAACAACATCCACGCGACGATCATGCTGGAAACATTCTTCCTCCGCACAATTCTGCTTGGAGCGTTCTTCACCATAACTTACTGTCTCAATCTGCTGATCATTCACGCCTTCAATATTGAGTGCTTTTTTCACCGCCACAGCGCGACGTTGACCCAATGCCAGGTTGTATTCATGCGAACCACGCTCATCAGTGTTACCTTGCACAACCACTTTGGTTTGCGGATGGGCCACTAAATATTTTGCGTGATTGGTGATCAGGCTGCGGTATTCGTCACGGATTGCGTCACTATCGTAATCAAAGAAAATCTGGCGTTTTGCAAGCTCTTCGGCACTGATTTGATCTTTACTGGAATCAACTTCCACTGTTTTAATGGTGATCTTGTTCGGCGTGGCAGGTGTATCAGCACTGCGATTGTCCTGCGTGGCAGGGATAGGCTTAGTCACGCTGGAACCCTCATTGACAGCGGGATTCATCGGTGTGCTTTTACAAGCGGATAAGACCAATGCCAAAGCAGCAATTTTCCACAGATTATTTGTCATGTTTTTTCCTTGAAATATATCGTTATAAAATTTAGAAACCGCACCACCAATCGTAAGCGCTGACTACATTCAGGTGGGCCCGGTTAAAGAATTCATGAAATCCGCACTATAAAGCGCATCCGAGAAATGTGCCGCTTCCTCATTGTGGGGTTGAATATCTTGCACCTTCTCATGCGTAGCGACAGCGCTTTCGTTTCCGGACAAGTCATTGCCGGTCAAACTGGTGGAAACCCACGCCCTGTCGCTGGGTAAATTCCAACTGGCATCGTTAGACAAGTAAGAAGAAACCAGCAGAAAAAATACTGCAGCAATAATACCGACTGTCACACTTGCTAAAGAAATGCCACCATCAACTTCGCTAGAACTATATTCATTTGAACTATCAGCTTGACTCATGATGAAACCTCCCTGATCGACTTGGTATTAAGCTGCAATATTTCAGAGGCGATTTACGCCCCGCCTGTCAGTGCCAGAATGATCAATATCAGAAGGACCAGGCCAAGCCCGCCACTCGGGTAATAACCCCATTTAGCGCTATGTGGCCAGGTTGGCAAGGCGCCAATCAGAGCAAGAATTAACAGCACAATCAGAATGGTATGCAGCATGAACTTCTCCTAAATAACCTCACCAACAAATGTCGAAAATTGAATCGCTGAATATTTGCACGACTCAATGTCTGTAGGATTAATCATGCAGGCTTTGCGTCAAACGCTCTATACCGTTTCAGCTGAATTTAACGTAGGAATCATCGGACAAAAAAACAAAAAAACCCAACGCATTCACGTGGGGTTTTAGAGGAAAACATAAGCTTTAAAAGGCCGGGACCAGTGATTGCTGTATTTAAATTTTCCTACAACTTTTTCGTGCTCCATACTGGCACAGTAACTAATGTAGCTTAAGTGGAGCGGTTATCCAGCCTGGAGAGTGCTTCTTCCAAAGCTTCAAGTGCTATAGGTTTAGTCAGGTGGATATCAAACCCTGCCTGTTTGGACATGGCGATATCTTTTTGCTGGCCATAGCCAGTGAGGGCAATCATGAAAGGTGCCTGGCGTGCGTTTTTCCTGATCAGCGTCGCCAGTTCATAGCCGCTCATGCCTGGCAACCCAATATCCAGGATAACAATGTCAGGATTGAATTCAGGCATCACTGACAGCGCATCATCAGGGTGGGTTGCGGTGGTAGTGTTATATCCTATCAACTCAAGGTATTCGGCCAGGGTTTGTACCGCATCGACATTGTCATCGACCAATAAAATTTTCTTAGGGGATATCGTGTGGGCTGTTTTGTCAGAAACCAGTTCCATCTGGCCGGCGTCATTTGCGACTGGCAGTAAAACGGAGAATTTTGCGCCATGCCCTTCCACACTCTCGACCTGTACGCGACCCTTATGCAGTTCGACCAGGCTTTTAACCACAGACAAACCGATGCCCAATCCCCCTTGCGACCGCTCTATCGTTTGCCTGCCCTGCTCAAACATGTTGAATATATTAGGGAGCAATTCTGCCGGTATACCTGGGCCTTGATCCTGGATGGTGATTTCGATCATGTTTCCGCTGAGCGTGGAACCGACATAAATATGCCCACCTTCATTCATGAATTTAGCGGCATTATTCAACAGATTGCTGAAAATCTGGATCAAGCGGTAAGCATCGCCCCTGACAAAATGCTGATGTTCGCTGGATAAACTTTTGCTGAAGTGATGCCGCTTTTCATTCAGCAGCGGGGTACAGTTTTCAATCGCTCTGGCAAGCACATCCTGCAGGTTGACCAGATCATTTTTCAAGGTGGTTTTGCCAGCAGTAATGCGTGAAATATCCAGCAAGTCATCTACCAGCTGCGTCAAATGTTTGGCTTGCCGGTCAATGATGTGCAGCTCGTTCGGCAGGTCACCTTTATTTTTGATTTTCAGGACATCCAGCGACATCATGATAGGCGCCAGGGGGTTTCTCAACTCATGGCCGAGAATCGCCATAAATTCATCTTTGGCGCGGTTGGCTCTTTCTGTTTCCTGCTGTGCTCGGGCAGTCAATAAGCCGGTGCCTGCCAGCGTAATAGCCGACCGGATAAATGCCAGATCAGTCAATGAAGGGAAGTCAGGCTTTTGCGAGCCAAACCAGATGGTGCCACCAGTGGGGCCATAACCAAGCCTGAGTTTAATGAGCCGTAACGTCTCTCCATGCAGGATATGTGTATATGGCTGGGCTTCCTGCATGGCAAGTTGTTTGAAATCGTTTAGTGCCGGTTGCCAGGCACCCAATTGATCTCCCGATTCAAACTGGCGGTCCCACATCAGTGAAGCATAGACTGAATGTGGTTCCAGCTGCACCTCAGAATAAATGAACCGTATCGGCAGCGTGCGTTCAATCGCTTCAAACGTCAACTTGAGAATGCCTTGCCCGCTGCGCCCTACCCATAAACCGGGCAGCGCGAGCAAGCCCATCATATTGCGTAAGGTATCGGATAACTCCGAAGGAATGATTTGCCCTGCAGGTCTATCTTGGCCAGCGCTTACTTCGATGAGCGCTTCCTGGTCATGCGTTGCATCACCCGGCTTCCCATCATTGGCCTGCGTTGGTGAATTCACTAACTTCAGGTAGCTGACCTTATTCTCATCCATTATGAGTAAGCATTGCTGCGGGCATCTAGTTCTTCCAGCATTTTAGAAGCTGGCGTGTAGAAAGGATTTTCCTGGACAACCCCATTCACCAGTGTCAACGGATGCGTCCTCAATAAGTCCATCATCATGGAGCCGGACAGTTTGGCGATATCGTAGACACAGACTGCGGGCTGCTTGTTCAAGATCAGGAACTCATTCACTTCAGCCTCATATGAAAGAATGCCCCTGAAATCCATACTCTCGAGAAACACCCAATCCATGTCGCCCACGACTCTTAAGCGTGGGAAGCCCGCATCTATGGCAGCATTGCGTGCATCAATCAACTTTGTGAGCATGCTTGAGCGTTCAAATTTACCACCACCATCGAGGTAAGAACTATGCCATGTCATCACCTCTAACTGTCCAGATTGTTCAAGATCAGGCACATTCATGCCATAGGCATTCAAGCGGGATTTATGGTCCTGCTCATTGTCGGGATTAACCAGATGCAGTGTCTTCTCGCCTTGTCCATGTGCTTCAGCATAAAAAGGCAGTAATACTTCGTACTCATCTGCCTTGCTGTTAAAAAAAGCACACACATGAAAATGATCTGTAAGGGGTGTCCCTGCTAATGTGAAACTGCTCATGATTTCCCCCTGATTAAGATATACGAATCTAAGCTTTTTTGAATGAATTAGCAAGCCAGGGCATACCGGCATCGCGATTGTCGTGCGCCGGAATCCCTTAACATAGCCAATAAAAAAGACCTAAGGCTATCAACCTTAGGTCCTTAGTGTTATCACTACATAGTGACTGATCAAACTTGAAACAGCCAGTATTCAGAACACAAATCACTCAGCCCTGGATCTCAAATTTTCCAGCAATGAATACTTTTCCCTGTCGATCTCATCCTGCGTTCTGATACCCATGCGTCTCAACACCGGTAAAGGCGGACACCACCCTTGCAGACCGTGTTGTAACAGAAAAGGCAATACTACAGCTGGTAATGCCAGCCATTTTTTATTGAGCGTCAACCCCAAAAAAAGACCAGTTAATGCCAGCGTAGAAGCATTCACTTCCAGCACGCGCTCAACATCCCACTCTTTCTCCAGAGCAAGAATACGCTTTTTCACTTCCCAGGCTGGCCTGGTGGAAAAGTACTGGATATTGCGGTTGGTCACCAGATCAATATGAATATTGATGTCGGCGGCGGTGGAGTTTCTTACCCGGTCAAACTGATTGGTATTTCTCACTTGATAATTCACATCCATGCTGTGCTCCTCATAATCTCAATTTTGTATTATCTTAAGTGGGCTTTAAACGCCTGCGGCGTGTTTAATGTTAAGACCCAGTTTCATATTTGCCGGAATCGCTTTATCGATCATCTTTGGCGGCGGCAGATCGAGGGCATCCATGATGCGGATGAATTCCTCGCGGCTCTTGCCGGCAATCCGTTTATTGGTACGTTTTTCATGCCCTATCGTTGATTGGGTATTGCCATCATAGTCATGACATGGATACACCAGCGTCTCATCCGGGTAACTAAACAGTCGCTGGGTGATGCTGTCGTAAAGCGCACCCGCATCGCCGTTCTGGAAATCGGTGCGGCCGCAGCCATCAATCAGCAGGCTGTCGCCGGTGAATAATTTACCGTTCCAGAAATAAGACATGGCACCGGCAGTATGGCCTGGTGTATGTACGGCCTGAATCACCTGATTCTTGCCAAACGTTAATACCTGACCGTCAGCCAGCTGGATTTCAGCAGCGGTAATCTTGCAATGCACGGGTGTCGCCGCCCTGGCGCCGGTCAATGAGCAAAGCGCACCCGCTGAAGTAATGTGATCAGCATGCGTATGTGTTTCGAAGACTAACCTGAGTTTCAGATTCTGTTTCGCCAGCAGGGTCATGTACTGGTTTAAATGCTGGTCTACCGGGTCAATGATGACGGCTTCCTGAGAGTCAGCGTCGGTTAACAGATAGGTGTAGGTACTGGATTCATCATCAAAAAATTGATAAAGGTCCTTCATTCTTCATCCCCATTTTGCTTGATATCCCTGCTACTGGAGCATGAACTTTTATTTAGCCTGCATCAGGCGTTTTTTCATTTTAATGTATATATTCAAAGCTGCGCATCCGACTAACTGTTGACCTGCCGGAATTTAACTATTTTGCAATGACAACACCTGGATCCACTTGCTCGTTAGAGGTCAGCTGAATGTCTGATTGGCTAGTCTCAGACAGAAACGGCGATTCGCTTTTTGCTTCATCTTCGAACATAGAGCCCAACACCATCTCTAGCGCAACCAACCCTATCAACATGGCAACCAGCACAGGCAATATCTTTAAAACCGACCAGGCGATCACATTAATCACGCCATTAATGGCACTGGCAACCTCATTAATTACAGCTGGATATGACATGGTGAATCCTCTCGCATCAAAGTTAATTAATGAGGAGCACTATTCTAAAAGTGCACTAGCTTGGGAGTGAACTACCAGTTTGGACTCATGTAGCAGGACACAAGTTCTGAACTGGTAGTGACTTGCTATACCTTAATGCGTAGTGGCTGGTGGAGCCGATTCGTACTCAGTTGGCTGCACCGGGTTACCTTTGGTGGTTCCTGCTTTTTCATCCTTGTTGTTCAGTACTTTGTTTTTCTTTTTCTTAAACTGTGGGTCAGCTGAACCTTTGTCAGTGCGTTTGTTTTGCTCTTTCACCTGTGGGGTGTCTGCATTGCCCAAGTTGCTGGCATCATTAGGTACACCATTCTGGTTAACATCAGTTGGACCTTTATCGGTGTAGCGTTGCTGTCTTTCCACTTGCGGGCTATTAGAAGTGCCTAACTTGGCGCCGTCATCTTTGCTCTCAGCGGCATAAGCAGACATTGAAACAGTTGAAACCAGTAATGCAATAAGTAACTTGTTCATTTGAAATCCTTTTTTAAAGTGAGCGTTAATTGACTTAAAGCCAGTTCTTTTTAAGCTTGAGCCATTAAATAATGATTTCATATGCGCAACTATCAGTTCGATGCTCATTCCAGTGTAGGAAGTTGCTGACCTATGCTGACGCGGACAATCAATGCTGATTAAAATGTGGGACAGAAAGACCAAATCGGAAGCCTGCAAATGTTAAAAAATCATTTTTTAGGACTTGCTTTGTTTATTTTCTTGACCCTTGCTAGCTCAGGTTGTAGCAGGCAAGCGTGGTATGAAGGGGTGAAAGAAGGCGCAAGGAATAATTGCCGCAGCCAGCCTCCCGGTGAGGTAGAGCCATGCCTGATAAAGCTGAATACGAAAACCCATGAGGAATATGAAAAAGAACGTTCTGGTACGAAGTGAACTTAGCTACAAGTCTTTAATAATTAATACCATGAAGTCTGCAATGACAAGAAGCTTAAACTGGCACCATTAAAATGCCCGCATGAAGATTGCTGATATCCCGGTTCGGCTTGTCCGCATCAGGCAAGTCCGAATCCGGCTCGGGATCAATATTCTCCTCCCCTTCATCCTCACCCGGATCTTTCTCATCGGGGTCGATGACGTCATCCGGGTCTACCACAGCGGGATTAGTAATATCAGGATCGATAGGGTCAGGATTAGTTGGATCGGGAGGAGCGACTTCCGCATCTGAGGCATCGTTAGTTGACTGCGTACCAGCAGGGTCGAGTAAGTTCGGATTGGTGACTTGAAATAGACTTTCGTCTGAATCCGTCAAGTAATTGTTATCACCTTGGGCTAAAACCATCAACATCTCCTTATTTTACAGAATTCACAGCGATGTGAATTATCTGAAAAGAAATCTGTGAATTCGAAATATCAATAGAAAGATTAAGGAAATTACGCACCGCTAGTTATCCGTAGACGGCTGATAACGACGTAAGAATGGGGCTCCAACCTGAATCAGTCCATGACCATTGAATGTGTGAGATGAATCTGACAAAAAAATCAGTCTCTTGCGAGTACTTATTTGATAAAATAAAAATTACATTTATATAAATGATAGTGAGCTATGTCCTACTCAAATTTCAGCCTCAGTGTTGAATTCGAGTCAAAACGCAGCATGCAATAAATGACTTTAAAGCTTCCAGCGCTTCATCAAGCCGACAGCGCCTAACGATAAAGGCACATCCGGTAATAATTTATCGATCAACCTTTTGCAAAGGGTATTAACGATGAGTATTGATAACCGATCTGCTGATGATTTCATCAGGCCAAACCACCAAAATCTGGCGCCGGCACTAGACGAATCTATCTTAAATAATGCACTTGAAAACAACCAGTTTGCATTGTTCTATCAGCCCCAGATAGATTTGCCGACCGGTGAAGTGATTGGATTAGAAGGCTTGTTACGCTGGAGGCACCCTGAACAAGGGATGAAACTGCCGGAGACCTTTATTGCAGTCGCCGAGGAAACCGGGCAGATTGCGCAACTCACGCGTCTGGTGATTGATACCGGCTTTAAATTCATCGAGAAACTAGACTCTGACTTATCGTTTTCTTTCAATGTGTCTGCGCGCTGTATCAGAGACAACCATCTATTACATACGCTGGATAGCTCCTGTCATACATTCCATATTGATCCGCATAGAATCGTGCTGGAATTTGCCGAAACTGCCACGGCAGAAAATCCTGCCCACGCAGAAGGCATTCTGGGCCAATTAAGAACCAATGGTTTTAGACTAGGGATAGATGATGCCGGCAATGGCTATTACACAGTCTCGGAACTGAGAAAGTTGCCTTTTTCAGAGTTGAAGATAGACAAATCGCTGGTGACTACCATGCAAAGTTCGTCTAAATCGCGCAAGTCGATTGTGTCTGCCATAGAGCTGGCTGACTCCTTGGGGATTACAACCTTTGCAGCTGGCATAGAAAACCATCTTGAGGCCATCGGGTTGCGGGAGCTGGGTTGCCAGTATGGTCAGGGCTTTTATTTTGCCAGGCCTATGGATGAAGCGGACACTTTAACATGGCTGGAAAACTGGAATAAACATCCCGGTCTTCCTGTATAGGTTTCACAATATCAAGCATTACCTGCTGAAACTGCTTGATGGCTGATCGTTACTTCTTGCGCGCCAGCATATCCACATAAGAATCTTCAATCAGTTGTTGAGGTGAAACGCCTAAATCAGCCATGAGTAAAGTGGCTTCTGCAATGGCGTTTTCAGGGCTTTCATCTTCTTCAAGCACCACTTCCAGCTCCAGGAATTCACCAAGGCTTTCAACCTTATCCAGGTGTATGCGTGTGCGACCGCACATAATCAGCGTCCTGTGTTTGATCACACGGCCAATCACGCCCTGACCTGTACTCAACACATCCCTGAGCGTATTGGGCTCACTGGTGAGTGTGACCAGGTAGAAAGACTCCTTGGGCCCGGACTGGTGGGCACGACGATAAAAAATCAGTTCGCCCCTGGCAGGATCAAACATACGCAGCTTCAGGCGGCCATTATTGCATTGGAAAAAGGTATCGTCCTGGAAGATTTCTACCGGCGCTGAAGTCGCCTGTGCAAGTGCTTTTGGAAGTATTGAACTGATGCTATCGATATTTGCTTTTATTTCTATATTGCGTGCCACTTGTTGTTACCAGAGTTGTCATGAATAGCGCTAGAGTATAGCAAAGACCATGCATTTAAATATGGCAAAACGTTACATATTGACTTACTAAATTGCCTTCCATGATGCACATGATCAATCTATGAAATATGTTAGCCTCGCGCCCTTAAAAACGGTAATGCCAGTAAAGGGTCACCACTTCTACACCCGGATTGACACTATCCAGGTTGGCATTAGACAAATGGCTGGCTGCCAGGCCCAGACTGTTATTTGGATTGATATCTTTGGCGACCTCCAGCTGGGTACGGAATTCCACCGGATAGCCCAGGTCAAGGTCACTGCTGCCCCGGCTGTAATAGCCAACACCAAGACCAGGTTTCAGGTGCCAGGTTTCAGCAAACGACCAGTCGTATAACAAGCCGCCGCCCAGCCATATCGTGCCATCAGTAGTGGCTTGCGTACCCAACCAGGGTTTGAGGTCATTCAGCCAGATGGACGTATCGTATTCATAATCCACGCGAAAATCCGTGGCTGAATGAGAGCCGTCGATATCATATTGACCCACCGCAAAACCCAGCGTGTCTGCCTGTGCATTAAAAGTGGAAGTTAAAGCCAGCGCTAGAATAATGGTTATTCTTTTCATTTGTCAGCATGCCAGTGAAGTGAGCTGTTGTTCGGCAGCGAAGATACCCTTGATTTTGTTTGTGATTGCCAGATCATCCAGCGAAACCATACCCACCAGGTGATAGCCACGGTCTAATACCATTAACCTGCGCAACTGGTGCTCAGTCATAAAATTGATGGCATGTTCTGTGGATTGGTCTGAAAAAACGTATTTGGCTTCAAAAGTCATGAAATGCGCGATTTTGTTTTCTTCAAGTGACAAGCCATTTGCGATTGCTTTCACCGCAATGTCCTGCACAGTGATCATGCCTATCAGCTGGTTGTTCACACAGATAGGCAGTGCATCATAATCATGTTGCTCCATGATCTGCGCTGCAAATTTAAGGGATTCTTGTGGTGGCGCAATTAGAACATTAGTGGTCATTACCTGGTTGATGATCATATGCAATCCCTTTAATCATAAGCAATCATTGTTGGGTATAAATACGGCGGCCCCCTTTGAGAGCCACCGTATCGCTGATCACCATTCAGGGAATCCTATGTAGTTTCCACAGCTGGCATCAGCGCTTGTAGATTAATCAAATTGAATGACCTGGTTTATCAGAAAGGCGCTGCAAATTGTGTAGGATTTGTCGGACTTAAATTTGCGTGCTTTAAAAGTGGCAGGCATTAAAAAGACCCAGGCGATGCGCATAGGTCTTTTTAATATAGGTCTTTTAAATAATGTTTTTAAGATTAATTAAAGTCAGGCTACTTGGGAAAAGTCTCGATTTTAATTTCTAAACCGGAAATGTTGCTTTATTTATGCGGAATCAAACTGTCGTCCGGGATCTTGCCCGGCTCAATTTCCGGTTCAATCGCAGGGTCGGTTTCCGGATCAACGCCCGGAATCTTGCCGGGTTCAATCTCAGGAATTGTAGGCGGGCTGCCTGAGTTTCCGTCATTACTTCTATTCGGGTTCAAATCATCATTGTTTCCGTTTTGCTGGTTTGAGCCTTCAAAAATGCTGTTTGGGTCTGTTGCCATCTTTATCTCCTGTTTCCGAATCATTTGTCTCAGTGCATTGCAGAGTGCTACCAATGTGAGATGAATGATAGTGATAAGTCATCTAAAGCATTATCAGCAAAGCGCTGAAAGCGCTGTAAGAATTTTGGCTGATTGGGCCAGGATTTTTTTGCAATATACCTATGGAAAAACAGGTTCTGCTTTCATCATTAAATGCATGACTGCATGAGATAAACCATCATACGGCATGCTCTACTCCGCATCGTTGGCTTATGTGCTGACTTTTTACACCCATCAGACTAAGATTTTTTCGAGCGCCTCCAGGCAAAAGTGACTGGGAACTAATCAGAGAAGATGCTGCTTGTCATCATTGCAGCAGGATTTGGGGATACTCGACTGATTCGCAAAAGGTTGCAAGCATAGCGCCATAAAATGCAGCATAATAAGCATACCTCCACGTCAGGAAACCCTGATCAACTAACATTGCCCAGCATTTCAGGAAATCGTACCCACCTTAAAAAAATCTCAGAACAGGATTGGATTTTGACTAAAAAAACAAGAGGAAATGTCATCAAGGCCCAGGAATTCGATCCGCATGCGCTTGCCTGCGAAGAGTTGCGTCATGTTTACCGCGGTAAAAACAGCAGCAAGCTCATTGTATTGTTCAGCGGTTTTGTCGCTGCCGGCATGCTGGCATGGGATATCGGGATTGTGTATGCATGCGCCTGGTATGCCTGGTTGCTGGTGGCCCATGCCTGGCATTGGTGGCTGGGGCGGCTGGATTTCCACTCCGCCAACCTCAGCGCCGAATTAGCCCGTATCAACCGTCATGTGATGGCGGCTGCCTTTGCCGGTCTGGGATGGGGTGCGCTTTCAATCGCCTTGCCCTTTTTGAGCCGGCCAAGCAAAGCGGCCATTTTGATTATCATGATTATCGGTGTGATTGTGGCATTGCCACGGCTGGTGGTGTTCCTGCCGATTTTCTTTGCCTTTGCCGCTGGCGTATATGTGCCGCTCCTGCTGGCGACACCATTCCTGGATTTTGAAACCTTGCATATGGTCGTGGTCATGCTGCTGCTGGTGGGCGCCACCCTGTGGGCATCGGCCCGAGATATTCGCAAGATACTGATAGAGGTCTTGCTCAAGCAGGTAGCCTCAGAGCAGGCCTCGTGGGAGGATAAACTGACTGGCATTGGCAACCGGCGCAGCTTTGATGTCAACTTTGCCAATCATTGGGCACAGGCAACCCGCTCCAAAGTACCGCTGTCACTGATGATGGTAGATGTGGATTTTTTCAAGAAATTCAACGATAACTATGGCCATCAGGCGGGAGATGAGTGCTTGCGGCAGGTGGCGCTGGCATTGGACAGTTGCGCGCGGCGCGCCGGCGATTCAGTCACCCGCTATGGTGGCGAAGAATTTGCGGTCGTGCTTTTTCATACCTCGCTGAACGAAGCGCAACATGTCAGCGAAAATATGCTCAATGCTATCCGTAGACTCACTATCCCGCATGCACAATCCCAGCATGAAATCGTCACTATCTCTATGGGGATAGCCACTATCCTGCCTACCCTGCACGACGATATGCAGCACTTTGTAGAAGAAGCAGACAAATGCCTCTATCGCGCAAAAGAAAACGGACGTAACCGTGCGGAATGGCAAATCGTAAAAAATGTGAAGAAAGAATAACTTTACAACTTCCCCAAAAATTCATCTCCAGTGAATGCCCATTGTCACAATTTGTCAGGTTTAAGACAAAATATGTGAATCTGTGATATTAGTTGTTGCGAAATCCATTCAATAATATTTAATTAAAATATATTTAAATCAAACAGTTACACGGTTTTTCACGAAGATTAACATTCATGGCACGCAAGTTGCTAATTACATTGCGAGCAATATATGCTCAGGCAGAAAAGAGTTGCAGGTGTAGCTTTATTAGGGTTCCACTTTCGCTTGCAGAGCAAAGTACCTTCCAGGTACTTACTTTTTTCAATGTAATCAATGAGGCATTTAACGATACCTCGCTTATCAATTTCTCGGGGAACCCAGATGTTAAACTTGATCAAAACTGCTGTTGTAAACTTCATTTCCGACGAAGAAGGTGCCAGCGCTATTGAGTATGCATTGATTGCAGCCATGGTAGCGATTGCACTTGTCGCATTCGTCGACCCTATCAACACTGCTATTACCGCTATCTTCACCCAGATACAAGGCGCACTTACCTAGCTTGTGCAGTCGCCAGCAGTTCTGGCGATCAATCACTGAATGCATAGCATGACTATCGCAGAAATGATTGTAATTCCCTGGTGCCTCGGTGTCATCCTGGCAGATCTGCATGCAAGGCGTATCCCGAATATCCTGACTTTGGGTATGTGCCTGATCGCTATCTGCTGGCTGCTGCTCACCGGCCATTCAATGATGAATGCCACCATGCAATCTGCCGCGCTGGGCGCAGCCATCAGCCTGCTATTGACATTACCGGCTTATGCAGCTCGCCTGCTGGGCGCTGGTGATGTCAAGTTATTGCTGGCAATTGCCCTGGTCAGTAGTGGTTACATCACACTGCTTGCCTTTGTGATTGCGGCCTTGCTTGCGATAGTGTTTGGCGGTGCTTATCTGATACTTGCCCGGTTACGTTCAAAACCCTTTACCCGCAGCCGGTGGCTGCCGTTTGGGGCTGCCTTGAGTGTGGGATTGCTACTGGCAATAGGAATAACGAAATGATGATGCCAAAACGAACAACTTGCCATCTGCAGGATTTGCAGCCACAAAAAGGCGCAGTAGCCATCGAATTCATGATGCTGTTCATGCTCTTTTTTGCGCTGTTTTATGCCATGGTCAACTACGCCATGGTGATGTTGATGCAATCGGCTTTTGTCCATGCGGCAGAAGAAGGCGCGCGCGCGGCCATTGCGGTGGACCGCCTGGCATTTGCCAATAATGTGGCTTACCTCAGTAGCGGCGTTGATCCCAAGGTGCGCAGTGTAGTAGGTGATGCATTGAACTGGTTACCGGCAAAGCCTAGAGACAAAGTGCTGGGCGCTGGTAACAGCCGCGTGCAACTGAGCATGAATGGTAACCAGCTGACGGTCAGTGTTGTTTACAGTGGCTATGCCGCTGACCCGCTGATTCCTATGCTGACATTACCCATCATAGGGCAGATTCCAAAAGTGCCTGCCGATTTGGCGGGCAAAGCAGTGATCGAACTTTAATGTATTCAATAAAGGACCTGGTATTTTGAACAGTACATTTCTGCGTGTATTGGCGACCTTGATGGTGATTGCTGCCGTTATGACAGGCTACGTCGGCTATCGGCTGAGCCAGAAAAAACCGGCGGATACGCTGGCGGTAGTGGTGCCTACCTATACACATGTCATTGCAAAAAATGCGCTAGCGGCTGGACACGTGCTGGCCATGGAAGACCTGGAAACCGCCACCACACCCCAGTTTGATAAACATGCATTCAGCGACCCTCAGGCCCTGGTTGGCAAAGTAGTGACGGCCTCGATCATGAAGGGGGCACCTTTCAATACTTCGCATTTCCCTGTCAGAAATTTGCTTGGGCAGGCACTGGCGCCTGATCAACGTGCAATCGCCATCAAGGTCAATGAAGTGATAGGCGTCGGCGGATTTATCAAGCCTGGTGATCATGTCGATGTGTTGCTGTATTTACGTCAGGAACGTGAAACCGGAGATATCAGTTCTGCCCAGGTGGTGATCACCAATGTAAAAGTGCTGGCCTACGGCACACTCACTGCCGAAACAGAATCCAGCCAGGAAGATGCATTGGCGCCATCCGCGCCGGGCAAACTGGGCAGTGACAACAGATCCGACAAAAATGGCAAAGACAGTCGTTCTGCCATCCTGGCGGTACCCGCACAGGATATGGCCAAGCTGATGCTGGCAGACAGCACCGGTAGTTTGCGATTGGCATTACGAGGTGAGGCCGTGCCTGGTGCAAACAGTGCCGCAGTCGCAGATAGCCAGTTTATCCGCCTGGGAGAGGTTTCCCAGACATCCGGACTCAAGCCAACAGCACTTTCGCAAACTGTTGCGGCACCAGCCCAGGTCAGCATGCAAAAAGATTCTATTCACCCTTTGCCTAAACGCGAACACGTGATCGTGCATCTTGGCGGAAAGACAGAGGTCATCGATGTGGCCAAGTAATCATGAAAACCAAAGACTGATCATGTCGAATTTCAAATACGCCTGGCTAGTGCTTTTAAGCTGCCTGTGCAGCCTGGTTGCGATTGCGCAGGCCGAAGACGCCAATACATTCAACCTGGCAGTGGGCGACCAGCAGGTATACGTGCATGCCAAACCGGTCAAGCGTGTGGCGGTTGGTAACCCGGAGACGGTGAATATCAGCATGCTCACTTCACACAATATCCTGATCACCGGCAAACAGGCAGGCGTGACCGAGGTTGCCATCTGGGAAAGTGAAAAAGCGGCAGCACCTGCAAAACGAATCAAAGTGGCGGTGCAAGTCAGTGTCGAGCTTGAAAAGCAGCGTCTGACACTCTCAAAAAACATCCAGTTGCTGCCAGCGGGTAACCAGGTGGCGATTGCCGGTGAAGCCGAGTCCCTGGAAGAGCATGCATTCGCCCGCCAGGCCATTGATAAAAATACCGCCGCGCCTATGGACGCCACCTTGAGTGGCTTCGATAATCAAGTGCAGATCGATATCAAGGTTGTAGAAGTCAGCAAGCAAAATATGATGCGTGCCGGGTTTTTCCTGGGTAAGAATAATCGTAACACCACCTTGTCGATAGGCGCGCCAGGCAATCTCAATGGCGTTAACAAAGGAATTCCAGGCGCATTTAGCGGTGATGCCGGCGGAAATTTCACGCTCAACAGCGCCTCAGGTTTTTTACCTATCACCAATGCATTCAACTTTATGGCGGGTAATGCAAGTCGCGGCTTACTCGGTACGCTCAGCATTCTTGAAGCCAATGGCTTTGCTTATACCCTGGCAGAACCAAGCCTGACCGCCTTTTCCGGTCAAAGTGCCAGTTTTCTTGCCGGTGGCGAGTTTCCCATCCCCATTCAATCTGGCGCAGGCGGCTTAGGAGCAGTCACGATACGTTACAAGGAGTATGGCGTGCGCCTTATGCTGACGCCCACAGTGCTGGATTCAAAAAGAATCTTTCTGAAAGTGTCACCGGAGGTCAGTGAAATTGATTTTACCAACGCAGTGCAAAGCGGCGGCGTTGCCGTACCTGGCCTGCGCGTGCGCAGAACCGATACCAGCGTCTCGCTGGGAGATGGCGAAAGCTTCGTCATCAGCGGGCTGGTCAGCCGTAACACGTTACAGGATGTGGACAAGGTGCCGGGATTGGGCAACTTGCCGATTATCGGTGCCTTTTTCCGCTCTACCCGCTTTGACCGTGAGGATAAGGAGTTGCTGATGATAGTGACCCCTCACCTGGTGCGGCCCATTGCCAAGGAGGCAGCGCTGCCTGCCATGCCGGGCGGAAACCTGCGGGAATATAACCCCAGCTTCAGCGATCTGTTTTTCCAGAAAGGGCCCAAGCCGGATAGCGGCATCCCTGATACCGGCTTTTCGAGGTAACCCATGAGCGAACGCAACTGCTTTATTGCCATTACCGATAGCCAGGAATGCCTGCAATGGTTAGGTCAGTCGCTCAGGGATGAGGGCGACCTGATTCCTGCCGACTCGCCTTCTACCGAACGCGTGATACAACTCGCGGATGCCATTGGGGCTTCCATCGTGTTTGTGCAACTGAATCCAGCTGACTACAGACAGGAAGCGTTACTGATAGAAGGCATTATTGCAGCCAAGCCTTTATTGCCAGTGATTGTGGTGGCTGACGCCTTTGACCAGAACCTGCTGCTGACTGTCATGCGCCTGGGCGCGCGTGACTTTATCAAAAGCGGTAGCCGGGCAAGCGAAGTGGTGGCAGAGGTCAAACGCCTGATTCCCCGCGATGGCGGTTTGCAGTCCACTCAAAGTGACCAGCACGGCAAGATCACCGCCGTGGTGAGTGCACGGCCGGGCAGTGACTCGCCCATGCTGGCGCTGCATCTGGCACTGGCCATCCAGGAAACTGAACCTACCCTGCTGCTTGACCTGGGTGTGCCACATGGCGATGCCATGCTCTATCTCGGGCTGACTTCTTCGTACAGTTTCATTGACGCGATCCGCAGTTTGCGGCGTATCGATTCAACCCTGATCCAGACCGGTTTTGGTCGGCATAAGAGTGGCCTTACTGTGCTGTCTATGCCTGAGGATTCATGGACAGGTGCACAATTCACTGCCGCCGATGTATGCGTGCTTTTACGCAGCCTGCGCCGGCATTTCTCCAGAATTGTGCTGAATCTTGGCGGCATGGTCGACTCTAACTTTCTGTTACTGCTATTGGGTAATGTTGACCAGATCGTGCTGCTGGTGGAGCAAAGTGTGCCCAGTTGCCGACAGAACATGCAGTTGATCAAGCACCTGCGTGAGGAGAAAGTCTCCCTGACCAACACCGGCGTAGTGGTAGACCACTACCTTTCCAAAATGCCTCCGGATGCCGAAAGCATTGCACAGTCTTTTGGCCTGCCGCTACTTTCCACTTTGTCATCCTCAGGGATGGCGCGCCTTGCCACCATGAACTCTGGTGAAAGCATGTTTGAATTATCGCCGAATGATCCCTATAGCATCAGTGTGCGCAAACTGGCCGAAAAACTGGTAAATGGCCAGGCCACACCAGCAGTAAAGAAACCTGGCCTGCTACACAAGCTGGTTACTGCCATCACTGCTATGCAAGAAAAAGCATAAAGGCTGCATGATGAATTTTCAGCTAAGTGGATTTGATTATGGCCTGAAACAGGCACAGGACTTTCAGGAACTGAAGTTTCAGTTACATCAGCACCTGATTGCGGAAATCGAGCGTGACCATCTTGGGTTGCTGGAGCTGGCACGTGACGACATCGCAGACTATGTACGCGAGAAAGTCATTGCGTATGTCGCCGACCGCCATCTGCCTATCAGCGGCTACGACCTGGATAACCTGGTCGAGGAAGTAGTCGATGAGCTGGCCGGGTATGGCCCGCTGGAAAGCCTGATCAGGGATGACCGTATTAACGACATCCTGGTCAATGGCCCCAAAAAGATCTTTATCGAACGTGATGGCAGGCTGGAAACCACCAACTTGCGTTTTATTGATGATGAGCATGTGTTACGCGTGATCCGGCGTATTCTTGCCCATCTTGGGCGTCGTATCGATGAAGCCAGTCCCATGGTAGATGCCAGGCTGCCGGATGGCAGCCGTGTCAACGCCATTATTCCGCCGCTGGCGCTGGATGGCCCTTGCCTGTCTATCCGTAAATTCCGTAAGCAACCATTGTTGTCTGCTGACCTGCTGCAATATGGCACACTGGATGAAGAAATGCTGACTTTCCTCACAGCTGCGGTTGAACGCCGCTGCAACCTGATCGTGAGCGGCGGTACCGGCGCTGGTAAAACCACTTTACTGAATGTGTTAAGCCGGTTTATCCCGCCGAACGAACGCATTGTGACCATTGAAGATGCCGCTGAATTGCAGCTTGAGCACGCACACGTGGTCAGGCTTGAAACCCGGCCTTCCAACATTGATGGCAATGGCGAAATCACAGCACGAGAGCTGGTGAAAAACTCTTTACGGATGCGGCCTGACCGTATCGTGCTCGGTGAAGTGCGTGGTGAAGAAGTGATGGACGTGCTGCAGGCCATGAATACGGGCCATGATGGGTGTATGAGTACCGTGCATGCCAACACCCCGGAAGATGCCATGCTGCGTTTTGAGATGCTGGCAGGCCTGGCCAGGTTTCAGGGTACTGAGGGCACCCTGCGCAAGATGATCACTGCCGCGATTGAGCTGGTAGTACAGATCGCCCGCATGCCTAATGGTCAACGCAAGGTAGTGTCGATTACCGAAATTGCAGGCGTACGCGATGGTCACTTTGTCTTGAATGAGCTTTATGCGTATGACGCTGCCAGCGGCAATTTTGCACACCCTGGCGTGCGGCCCTGCAACAGGAAATTGCAGAACTTACCATTCCGGAGGCAGCCATGAATGGCCTGCTTATGTCATTTGTTCTGCTGCCGGTGGGCATGCTGCTTTTAGCCATCTGGATGTTCAGGCACAGCAAACAGGTAGGCATGCGTGAACGCATGGCACGTCATTTCAGGGCAGTGCTGCCTGATGGTATGACCGTTTCCGGCCTGGCACCGGGTGTGCAGCAGACGCGCTGGCACCAGCTCGTCACACGCGCTTCTATCTATATCGGTTTTGAACTGCAAAAGAAACATGCCGTGCTCATCCCGCTGGCATTAGTGCTTTTAGGCGTTGTTGGATGGCTGATCTATGGCTTGATCGGGGCGATACTGATTATCGGCACCAATCTGTTTATATTCGGTTTTTTACTGCCATACAGCCGTTTGCGCCGCCGCCAGGCACAAACCATTGCCCAGATTCCGCTGTTTATTGACCAGCTGTTACGCAGCCTGAGTACCGGTCGCAGCCTGGAAAGTGCGATCCGCTTTGCCTCGAATGAATCGCTACCACCTTTACGTTATATCGTGGACCGCGTCACCCGTGCCGCAGACCTGGGTGCCGATATGGTGGAGAACCTGACCGAGGCGGCCAAACTGCATAACCTGCGTGAACTCAACCTGATTGCGTTGTCCATGCGCATCAGCAACCAGTATGGCGGCAGTCCGCGCGATATGCTGGACAGCGTGGTCAAAATGGTACGCCAGCAGGAACTGGCGCGCCGGGAATTGGCAGCCATGACCGGTGAAACAAGGATGTCGGCCTGGGTGCTGGGCATGACCCCCATCGCGATCGCGGTTTACATCATGGTAATGAATCCTAACTACCTGAACATGCTACTGGAAGATGCCACCGGTAAAACCCTGCTGACGACAGCACTGGGTCTACAGGCAATGGGCGCATTGATACTTTGGCGCATGCTGAGGAGTGTGTAGGGATGAGTCTGTTTTGGGCCATTTCGATTGTATTCATGCTGCTGGCGGCAGGGTTACTGCTTTACGGTGCGCAGAAGGGTAGTCACCCCAGGTATATTCAACGCCGCTTTCGTGAGGCTTTGCAGCAGGAAGGCATCCATATTTCTGCACGGCTGGGGCCACTAGATTTCGAAGAAACGCTGCACGAGATGCTGGACAAGGTTTCCCGCAGCGAGATGGCGGAAATGCAGCTTCTTCTGATCCAGGCTGGCTGGCCCGGGGCCAAGGCAAAACTCACATTCCTGCTGACCGCATGGGTGCTACCGCTGGTACTGGGCGGACTGGCGGCCGCTTATGCCATTGCGAACCAGGATACTTTTATCAACGTGCTGTTCCATTTGCTGTTCGCGTTTGCAGCCGCGTTCGTGCTGGTCCGCCGCCTGTTGCGCTGGAAGGCGCAGGCCAGGCGTGATGCCATCCGCAAAGAAGTGATTCCATTTTTGCACTTACTGCGCATGCTGTTTGAAGCGGGCCTGTCGATGGAGCATATCTTGTTGGTCATTGAGCAACAGGGACAGGCCCTATTGCCCAATCTGGCCGATGAATTACACCTGGTGATCAAACGCATACAGTCAGGACAGGACAGGACCGATGCACTCAATGAAATGGCAGCGCCATTAGAAGTGATGGAGTTGAACGACACCATCGCCATGCTGAAACAGGTGACGCGCTATGGCGGCAATATCCGCGATTCACTGGCTGAATATACGACACTGGTTGAACAGCGCCAGGTGTCCGATTTGCGTGAATATGTCAGTAAACTCTCCGCCAAAATGACGGTGATCATGATTCTATTCCTGTTCCCGGCGCTGATGATCTTCCTGGCCGGACCAGGGTTTATGGGTTTATCTAAAGCATTAAAAGGAGTGAATGGCTTATGAGACCGATCTCACAATTAATCACGCTCGCATGGCTATGCATGCTGAGTTTGCCAAATGCAGTCGCCGCTGATATTAATGCAAAGTCGGCACTGCCTATTAAAACCATTGCCGACAAGCCTTGCGCAGAGCTCCCCCCTGAGGAAACCACCAGGCTGGGCTTGATCCAGCAGATGCTGTCAGAAGGCAAACCGCACGCGGCCCTTGCCCACCTTGAGTCCATCAAGGTCAAGAGCGAACGCGCAGAGTTACTGCGCGCGCATGCTTTGCGTCAAACCGGGCGGGCACCGCAGGCACAGGCGATTTATGAACAGTTAGCCAACAGCTGCGTTTCCGGGCATGCCTACCGCGGCCTGGGTCTGATTGCCAGTCAGGGTGGCAACCTGCAGGAGGCGCTGCGTTACCTTAAAGCGGCCAGCAATACATTGCCAACCGAACATACCATCCGCAATGATTACGGTTATGTGCTGATGCAGGCAGGCCAGAATGAGCCTGCCCTGCATGAATTCCTGACCGCGGTAGAGCTGGCACCGGATTACCGGCAGGCTGCCCACAACCTGGTTTTGCTGCTGTACAAGCAAGGTGATATGGTAAAAGCGGAGGCATTTGCCAGGCAGTTTGGCCTGGTTGAGGATGAAATGCAGCAACTGAAAAAAATGACGCAAGCCAGTAACAAAGCTACCCCCTAACCGAGCAAGGAGTCGTCATGAACCGTATTTTGATTGTTTTGTTAGGTGGGCTTTTCAACCTGCCTGTCGCCCTGGCCGAAGATGTACCAAGCCTGCCAACACCACCGGCAGCAATACAGCTTCCATCTTCCTCTTCATTATCGCCGACCCAGCAATGGCTGGAACTGCAACGTTCGGGTAAAGCCGCCTCAGCCCAGGCGCAGCCAGTCACGGGCGAAGTGATGGATAAAGTACATACGCGCTATCTCAAGAGCTTTGAAAAACCGATTCCGGAGTTCTTTGAGCATGAGATGCGCACCGCTCGCTAAATACTCCTACCAGCGCGGGGCCATCGCTCTCGCAGGCGGCCTTGTTTTGTTGCTGGCATTACTCCTGACCATGCTGGTCGTGGATAGTGGCAGGCTTTGGATGCAGCAGAAGCAATTGCAATCCATCGCCGACATGACTGCTATCCATACCGCGCGCCATCTCGGCTGTAATTCCAGCCAGCAGGGTGTGACACAAATCGCGCAGCAAGCAGCCGTGAATAACGGCTTTGCAGGCCAGCTATCTGCCAACCCGAACCAGGTGCTGCTTGGCAGGCTGGACACCGTGCAGGGCGTACGTCAATTTACTGCCGATGGCAGTGCTGGCGCGGTGTATATCAGGGCTACCAAAGAGGTGCCCAGCAGCATGATCGCTGGCGGCCTGGTTGGCAATACGGTGACCTTGCATGCAGAAGCCGTCTCAATATCTGACCCGACATTGGCCACTTTCGGTGTGGGCAGTTTCACCACCAGCCTGACCAGCCAGCAATCCGTCCTATTGAATGGGCTATTAGGCGGCATGCTGGGCGGGCCGCTCAACCTGGATGCACTGACTTACCGTGGCATTGCAGCTACCACAGTCACTTTGCAAGATATTCTGGCTGTTTCAGGGCAAGCCGGCACGGTGGAGGGACTACTGAATACCAATATGTTAGTGGGAGATTTACTTGACCTGGTCGCCAGCGCTGCCGCACAAAACGGCATAGCAGATCTGCAAGCGATTTCAGGCATACAAACCATCGCCAATATAGCCGTGAAAAATGTACCGCTTAAACTGGGTGATGTGCTTGCCTTGGCAACGCCTGACACCAAGGCTGCTGCCAGCGTCGCGCTGAATGTATTGTCCATCATTACCACCACCGCCATGATCGCGAATGGCGCCAATGCCATCACACTCCCTTTAGGCATCAATATCCCTGCGCTGACCAGCATCAACGCCCAGGTGACTGTCACTGAACCACCGCAACTGGCCATAGGCCCAGCGTGCGGCAGCGGCACCTTACGTACCGTCGCGCGCACGGCACAGATCAGGACACGTGTCGCTGTGCTGGTCAATATTCCCTTGCTGGCCCGTATTGACCTGGCACTGGGTGTAGAAGTCGCGCAAGGGTCTGCCAGCCTGCGCAGTATTCAAACCGGTGATGGTGAAACCGAAGTGCAAATTGAAGCCAGCCCGGGCATTGCTGCAATAAGGCTGACTAATATCGCCGGCACGCAACCGGCCAGAATCTCGACATTATTGAATATCCCGCTTGCCGATATTGGCCTCAACCTGCCGCTGCAGCCACCCAACCCGCAAACTATCGAATTTACCGTAGCCCATCCGGTGAAAGATCACCTGCCACTGGCACAAACCGTTAGCAGTCCGCTAGGTAGTAGCCTTGAGAACGCCCTGGGAAGACCGAATACACTGACAGTGACCGTCTTGAGTGTATTGAATCTAGGCCTGATCAATAATGTGCTGTCATCGATAGTGAGCCCGTTACTCGCGGAGATAGGCAGGGTATTGCTGGACCCGCTGCTGAATTTACTCGGCATCCGTTTGGGCGGCATGGATATCACGCTGGATGATGTGCAATACCGCCAGGCCAAGCCGCTGGCTATTTAAGTCATTACCTGATTGCCGGCCTGCTCAACGATTTCAGCTTTAATCGCCATGCTGCCAGCTTTTGTAAACAAACTCCAGGCTATAGCCATCCAGGTCTTTCACCTGGGCAGCGTAATAGCGCGGGTCATAATGCAGCTGCGGACCTGGCGGGTGTATGGAAGTAGCGCCAGCGGCAAGCGCGGCATGATAAGCCTCTGCAACCATCTCTTCCGAATCTGCCACCAGCCCGATATGCAAAGCACCTGGTGCCGCCTGACCTTGCCGCAGCCAGAAGAACATGCGCCCTTTCGCACCAAACCCTTTCAGGTCCGGGTGCCCTGCCGGGCCTTCTTTCCCGTCATAGTTGTGGCGCAAGCCTATACCCAGCAGCGGCAACACCTTTTCATAAAACGCAATTGAGCGCTCTGTGTTGCTGACAGTTAAAAAGATGTGGTCCAGCATTCTATTTTTTCCTCAACGAAACTGCATAGGCTGTGGCTGCATGCCTATGGCTAAAAAGGTACAACTAAAGTGTGCATTTGAAAGAGTGAATGTGTTTGGATCAGGCGCATCAATTGTGGTTACGACATCAGACAGAATCGAGAATGCAGCATAGCCATCGATGATGAATAGTCAGCTCTCTTTTGCTTCAGCACCTGACGACAAGCGTGTGTAAGCCACCATCTAATGGCAGTTTCAGCGTGCTATCTTTAATGGTTAATGCTATGCCATTGCTCGTTGCGCTCGAGATGAGGCTGCCCGTACTGCCATGATTTTCAACTTGGATACTGTACTTTGTATCCTGAAGGTTAATTTCCACCTCAAATGCTGGCCAGGTTTCCGGTATACAGGGTTTCACTAAAATGTCATTGCCCACTCGCCTGATCCCCAATATCCCTTCTACGCCGGCCCTGTACATCCATCCTGCAGAACCGGTATACCAGGTCCAGCCACCGCGCCCTGTATGAGGCGCGACAGAATATACATCGGCTGCAATCACATATGGCTCAACTTTGTAGCGCTCCGCTGCGGATTGATCAAGTGCATGGTTAACCGGATTGAGCATGGCAAATAAATCAGCTGCTTTACCCCCCTGCCCCAATTTAGCGAAGGCAAGCACTGTCCACATGGCAGCATGGCTATATTGGCCACCGTTTTCTCGCAACCCTGCCGGATAGCCTTTGATATAACCTGGGTCATGGTGGGTATGCTCGAATGGCGGTGTAAATAATAAGGCGAGTGCATCCGTCTGATTAATCAGGTACTGCTCTAACGATGCCATCGCTTTTTCAACACGGTTTGCATCAGCGGCGCCTGATATCACTGCCCATGACTGGGCGATTGAATCAATCTGGCATTCATCACTTTCCTGAGACCCTAACCAGGACCCATCATCGAATGTAGCGCGCCGGTACCATTCGCCATCCCATGCCTCGCGTTCAATCGACTGCCTGACAGCGTCTGCATGCGCATACCAGCGTTTGACACGTGCATCATCAATTGCCGTATGGCGTGATGCAGCGATAGGCGCGAATACCATGATGGTGCGAATAAGTAACCAGCCCAGCCAGACACTTTCCCCGCGACCCTCTTTGCCGACATTGTTCATGCCATCATTCCAGTCGCCGGTGCCCATTAGCGGCAATCCATGCTCACCGGTTCGCTGTATGCTGAGCTCCAGGCCCCTGACACAATGCTCATAAAGAGAGGCGGCTTCATCGCCTATCATGGGCTGGAAGAAACAATCATGCTCGCCTTCCCGTAATAACTGGCCCTCAAGGAATGGGATTTCCTCATGCAATACTGCGGCGTCCCCTGCACATTCAACGTAATGTGCAGTACAAAATGCCAGCCAGACACAGTCATCAGAAATTCTGGTGCGTACGCCCTGCCCAGTCTGCGGTTGCCACCAGTGCTGCATATCGCCTTCAACGAACTGGCGTCCCGCCGCGCGTAATAAATGCTTGCGGCTGATTTCAGGTGCCACGAAAGACATGGCCATGCAATCCTGCAGCTGGTCTCTGAAACCATAGGCGCCACTTGCCTGGTAAAACGCAGAGCGTGCCAGAATCCGGCAAGCCATGGTCTGATAAAGCAGCCAGCCGTTCAGCATGATATCCATAGACCTGTCAGGCGTTTTCACCTGAATCGCGCCCAGCAGATTCTGCCAATACTGTTTGACTTCATTCAATACGACATCAAGATCTGTTTCACGATAGCGCTGTATCATTGCTCTGGCATCTTCCACAGAAGCGCACTGACCCAATAGCGCACTCACCTCAATGGATTCTCCTGGCGCCAGGAGAATGGTGCGTTGTAAGGCCGCACAAGGGTCCATGCCCGCACCCACACTACCGGACAGTGATTGTTTACCCAACAGAGCTTTAGGCTGGGAAAGATCACCATGCCTGCCGATAAACTCAGTGCGATCAGCCGTCCAATCGGTTTGTTTACCCGCAAGGTCTGTAAACGTCACTCGATTTGCGTACGAGATGCTCCACGCATTTCTGACTAAAAAGGCGCCAGTCACGCTATCAACCTCACTCGTGATGAATGGTGCTGAAGCGGTACGCGAAGTGCCTAGCACCCATTCTGTATACGCGGTCACTGAAATCCGGCGAGGACTTTCCGAAAGGTTGCGGATGGTCAGGCGCGAAATCTTGACAGGGTCTTCCAGCGGCACATATTGCAATAACGTCAGTGCAAGTGCATTTGATTCATGTTGAAACTGGCTGTAGCCAAAACCGTGTCGCGCGACGTAGCTACCATCATCGCGTAGCGGTTGTGCAGTCGGGCTGGAGACGACATCATTATCTTCGTCGCGCACATAAAACACCTCACCGGAAGGGTCCATCACCGCATCATTTGACCAGGGTGTGATCTGGTTTTCCCGACTGTTATCTGCCCATGTATAGCCACTGCCCGCAGCAGACACCTGGAAACCAAATTGCCCGTTCGAGATGACATTGATCCAGGGTGCCGGGGTTATTTTCCCTTGGGTGAGAACCGTCACGTACTCTTTACCATCCTCCGCAAAGCCACCAAACCCATTAAAGAATTCCAGATGCCTGGTTAAAGCTAATGGCTCTGATACTGACGACTTTAAAGCAGTCATCTCTTTATCCACCACGCCTGGGAGGGCTGGCGCAATGTAGTTCGATTCCGGCATTCGGGCCAGTTGCTGTGCGATCAAACCGTGCCTGGCAGTTAAAGCGACTCTGGCAACAGATTGCAATAAACTGCGGGTTTCCAGACTCATCAAATCTGCGCGCAAGGTAAAGACGATCCCTTTTGACAGATTTTCGCCATCCCTGCGTCTCGCCTGGCTGGTTCGCACGGCAGTCTCTATGGCAATCTGTAAATCCTGCACATAGGAAGAGGCACGCTCGTTGATGATGACCAAATCGACGAACAGGTGCTTCATTTTCCAGTACTGATGCGCCCGCAATAGTTCATGCACTTTGGGCATATCTTCCAGGTCATCAATCCGCAGCAATACGATAGGCAGGTCTCCGGAAATAGACTGTGACCAAAGCCCGGATTGAGAGCCCGCACCGCGCGTGATCACATCGGTATGTGACCTGAAACGATGATCAGCATATAACGCCGGGGCCGCCAGCTTCTGAAAGTTTGCCGCCTCTTCCGAGGTGATATCCAGGTAGCGCATTTGCACCTGGGACAAGGTCCAGGCCAATGTATGCGCTCGCTCAAACGCACTACGGTCGTGATGCTTGTCTATGATATCCAGCAACGCCTGCCGCGATGATGCGACAACCGTCCAATAGGCCAGCTTCGCCACTTTCCCGGGTGCAACTGTCACACGGTTACGCAGTGAAAAGATGGGGTCCAGTACCGTGCCCACGGTGTTGGAAAGTTTCTCGCCACTGGTAATCACATTGGCGGATTTAACCGTCTTTTCACGACCGATAAAGCGCGCTCTATCTGATTCGTACTGCACCGGTGCCGACATGTCAGCGTCCACCACACAAAAATGCGCCGCCCACAGTTGCGTATCATTTGCCGAGCGTAAACGGCGGGTTGCCAGCAGCGCACCAAACTCGGCCAGATACTCGGTGACCACAAACATTTTTGAAAAAGCCGGATGTGCTTTATCACTGGCAGAAGACGCTAACACAAGCTCCAGGTAAGAAGTCAGTTCAAGTTCATAGGGCCGGCGGCTATTATTGGTCAACGACACGCGGCGCACTTCGGCGTTTTCTTCTCCGGAGACGACCACATCCATCTGTGTCAGCAGATGATTGTCATGCCGCACAAACTCTGCGTGCGCTTCGCTGAAAATAATGCTGGTGCCTGCCCGGGGCGTGACAGCGCTATTGCGGATGTCCTGTCCCGCCGAGGTCCAGATATCGCCACTCGCAACATCTTTGATAAAGATATAACAGCCGTCTTCTTCGCGGGTGGTATCCGCAGACCAGCGGCTGATCGCTGTTTCATGCCAACGGCTATAACCCGCCCCGGTGGCTGTGATCATGATGGAATAGGCGCCGTTTGAAAGCAGATGCGTGATGGGGTTGGCTGAGTGCGTATCGGTGAGTCTGCGTACATAAGGCGTACTATCGCTGGCATCCGTCGCGATATTGACCTCTTCGGCACGTGGATGGGCAATGGCGATATCCCTGGGCATACGCTCTTGCAGTAAAAGCTCGCAACTCTGGATCATGGGCTCACGATGAAACCGGTTACGCATTTCACCATCACGCAAACAGTTAGCAATCGCAACAATCGTCATGCCCTGATGATGAGCCATGTAGTTGCGAACGATGGCCACACTCTGATCTTCACGTAATCTGGATGGCGTGAAATCTAGCGCTTCGTAGAAACCATAATTCCCTGCCGCGCCCATGCTTGCCAGCAGCGCAAAGTTTGCCTGCGCCCTGGTTGCATCAACCATGGTGGCGAGGCCGGTTGCATACGGCGCAATCACGAGGTTTTCAGATAAACCCCGTTTCAATCCCAGGCCGGGAATACCAAAATTCGAGTATTGATAGGTGAATTCGATATCCCGCGCATTATAGGCTGACTCTGAAATGCCCCAAGGCACGCCTGATGACTTTGCATAATCCTGCTGCCTGTCCACGATCAGTTTATTGGTTTGCTCCAGCAGGCTGCCGACCGGGGCACGCATGACCAGGGAGGGCATCAAGTATTCAAACATGGACCCGGACCATGAAATCAATGCCGATCCATTCCCGATAGGCGTGGCAGTGCGGCCTAGGCGAAACCAGTGCTTGGTCGAGACGTCGCCTTTTGCAATGGTAAACAGGCTGGCCAGTCGTGCTTCTGAAGCCAGCAAATCATAACAGCTGGCATCCAGGCTGTTGTCCTGCAAGCTGTAACCTATCGATAACAACTTCCGTTCCGGCTCAATCAAGAACGCAAAATCCATGGCCATTGCCATGGTGCGCGCACTTTCCGAAACGACCTGCAGTCTGCTGGTGATTGAACTGGCAGTTTGTTGTAAAAGCAGTTGATCCTGCTGATGGGCAATCACTGATTTTACCAGGGCATCTATCCAGTAAACTGCATCAGGAGGAGAGTCTGTATCTAGAACAGGCATAAGGCTGCGTACGCTCACGGCTGCTTTTTCAGCCAGCCGTTTTAATGCGGGTAGCGAGTGCATGAGCTGGCCATCATTCAACAAGGTGGCGATCTCATCCAGCCTGGACATCAGCAATGTTCCGGCCTCACTATTGGCTATCGTTGTAGCGAGAATGCCACGTCTGGCCAGGATCAGGTGATCCAGCATGCCAGCCTTTGCATCACCGATCACCAGCTTGTCTGCCCACTCGTCACAGGCATTCGCCAGCGCGATTAAATGACCAGCCAGGTTGCCGCTATCGACTGATGAGATATAAGCCGGGTCTAGCACTCTCAGATCAAGGGTGCCATACCAGTTAAATAAATGGCCGCGAAATTTGGGCAGTTGCCGTAAAACCGTAAACGTGGCTTCCAGGCGCTCAATGGTTTCCAGCGTACCAGACCAGCCAAAATCCCTGGCCACCACGGTTGAGAGCAGATATAAGCCAATATTGGTCGGCGACGTCCTGTGCGCAATCACCGGAAGCGGCTCTTCCTGAAAGTTATCAGGCGGTAACATATTATCGAGAGGCGTGACAAACCGCTCAAAGAAACGCCATGTCCGGCGTGCCGTCAGCCTTAAAGACTCTGCCGTCACATCAGAAATATCAACGGCTTTCGTTTTAGAAGCGGATATCGCACTGGCATTAAAAGCCAGCAATGGGGCGAACACCCATAGCAGACTAAACGGCAGCACCATTGGCCATGAAGCCGGATTGAATACGAGGGTGAGCGTAGCGATCATGATTGCAAACAAGACACTGCCTGCCATTTCCTGATAAAAACCAGACATGGTCAAGCTAGGGTTGCCCTTGGATTTTGCTGCGGTTGTCCACTCAAGCAAGTGTTTGTGCGTGAAAAACAATCTGGTGAATGTGCGCACAATGGCATCTGCCATTTTCAAAGACTGATCCACCAATAAGGCGATGGATAAAAAGTGATACGACAGCAACTGCCATATATCTTTGACGACATTCCTCGAATGGTTGCGCAGCTGGAAATCTCGTCTATGCGGCAATAAGGTAAAAAGGACAGGCAGGATGGTAGGTATGGCGAATATCAGTAAAACAAACGCAATCGCTTTGGCGCCCACCATCAGCGGTAGCCACCAGCAGAGTGCCAATATGGCCAGGTAACCGGGCGCGACCAGTGATCTGCGCAGGTTGTCTATCATCTTCCAGCGGCCGACCATGGGCAGATAACGGTCAGGTGCAACGCTGAATATCCATGGCAATAATTGCCAGTCACCTCTGGTCCACCGATGCTGCCGTTTAGCGGAAACATCATAGCGGGTGGGTGATTCCTCTACGACTTCAATATCGGATGCGAGTCCGGCACGCGCAAATATCCCTTCAAACAGATCATGACTCAGCAAGGTGTTTTCCGGCACCCTGTTGCCTAAGGCAGACTCAAACGCATCGATATCGTAAATGCCTTTGCCGGTATACGAACCCTCGCCAAACATATCCTGGTAAACATCAGAGCTTGCGGCGGCATAGGGATCAATGCCACCAGGTGCGGAAAAGATGCGTTGAAAAAGAGAACCCTCGTAATTGAGGGGCAATGACGGTGTGACGCGTGGTTGTAAAATGCCATACCCTTGCACCACACGTTGCTCCGATGCATTGAAAATGGCACGATTGAGGGGATGCGCCATTTTCCCGATCAACTTGCCGACAACATCTCTTGGTAGCCGTGTATCCGCGTCTAAAGTGACAACGTAGCGTATCCCTTCAGGTACTTGAGGCGAATCGCCCTCCACCGTCACGAAAGTTGTATCCTTCGCGCCACGTAACAGGCGATTTAACTCGCGTAACTTGCCGCGCTTGCGCTCCCAGCCTATCCATTTGCCCTCGGTAACATTGAATAGTCTTTTACGATGCAGGAACAGGAAACGCGGCGTAGAACGGATTAAGTCGTCATCCCCGGCATACTTTTGATTCAGCTCTTCGATTGAAGCTTGTGCCAACGCTAATAAAGGCAGGTCAGTTAAAACCTCTTCCTCATCGGCATCTGCACCATCTGATAACAAGGCAAAGTAAAGATCGCCGCCAACGCCTGATAAATAATGGACTTCCAGCCGCTCAATATGCTGGAGCAACTCGGCTTCATCTGTTAATAAAATGGGAACAGCAACCAGCGTACGTAATGCAGGCGGGATGCCTGACTTTAACTCCAAACCTGGCAAGGCGGTAGCAGCGACACTCCAGACAATGAAACGATTGATCAGGCTGGTCGCCGCCTCACTGGCAGGGATGATGCCAATGACAGCGATAGCCCATAGCAACAAAGTCTGTGTATCAAGCACATAAAGCCAATACAAAAATAATCCCAGCAGTAAAAAGCTGAGCAATAGAATCGCACCTACATAACCGCCAATACCCACACCCAGATTGAATCGGCTGATTCGCAGCCTGGCGGGTGCCTGGAATTGAATGGCTTTTTCGAGCGCATTCCGCCCTTCTGCAATCAGGTAGTATCCTGGCTCCTCGACCCTCGCCGAGGTTAGTGAGTCATTTGAGAACCCTGCTTCTCTACACAAATGCAGCGCGGCCTCAGCGATATCCACCTCGGAATACCTGGAGCCACGTGCCAGTTGCTCAATAGCACTCCTGTATACATTACGCGTGGAAAAATCCATGGCATAAAAGTCATGGCCATGGTTTAACCGTTCATCAACTAAACTCACGCTCTCAAATAAAGCTGCCCAATCAATATCTGAAATGAGCCGCATGCTGGTAATCACATTACGCACAGTGACGTTGGTCGCGCCTTCTTGCTGTTGTGTTCTTTGCACAAGGTCATCAAGAGAAAGGCCCTGTCTTTTAGCCATCTGTTCCAGCCAGGTGATGGCAGGCATGGTTCGCTGATCCTGATCGCGCAAGCGTTTGGATAAATGGACGATGAAAGTATCGGATAAGGGCTTTGATAAATGTGCGGCAATATCGCTGTCCAGCGCCGCTTTAGAACGACCGGTTTGCAATAGTGTTTCTGCTAAAGATTCTGCCTCCGCCCGCGCTGCGCGTTCCTCATCAATCTGGTCACCCAGGCGGCGTAAATTTTCAATGAGGACGATGCGTAAGGTAATGGCGACGGCCCAGAGCTCACCAATCGTGAGCAGCTGAACGCGTTGGTAAGCACGAATAAACTGACGCAGCGCCTGCGGGTCAAAATGACTATCGGTATGCGCAACAAAAGCCCAGGCAATACCGAACACCCTGGGATAACCCGCAAAAGGCCCGTCCGCAAGCTTGGGCAACTGATCGTAATAACGTGGAGGGAGCGCCGTACGAATGTCGCGAATTTGTTTTTCAACAACGTGGTAGTTATCCAGCAACCATTCTGCGGCATGCGCAATACCATGGCCGCTCTCGAGGTCAGAGGTGATCGTCTGATAAGTTTCGCGCAGCGCTTTTGCATTATTACTCAATCGGTTTTGCAAGGAATAAACCGATGTTGGATGCTTGGTCACATCCTGAGCTTTAGCTAAACTTTCAGCATGTTGTTCTAGCCGATCAATGCCAAAAAGCGCTTCTCTGATCGGGGTGCGGTCATTCCAAGGAGACGATCTACGACGCCTCTCCATATACCAAGAGAGTATCAATGCATGGCACCTTTGCAGGAAATACTACGGAAGTAAGAAAATTAATGTTCAAGCATGTAGACTTGGATCTAAATGCTTGAAAAACTAAGGCAGGAAGGGACAGTCTAGGCTTGTTTGGTGGTGACGGCTACATAATTAAAAAAATAAATACTTCCATTTTGCTTAATTTATCGCAGCGTAAGTATTCACTTACGAGCCTGAAGAATGGTTGATAAAGATGGATAACTTCCGTAATGACTAATAATGATTTAATTTTTTTAAAGTCTTTATTAGAATCATAAAAAACAAAATTCCGTTGAAAACAAAGAATGAATAAAACCCTGGCCTACATTTTATCCGTCACTTTTGCAGCAATATCCACCATTGCGAGTGTTTGTGTCATTGCCGAAGAATCGCCTGCACCCTCAACCATCAGGCTGCCTGGCATTGCCCATGTATGGGGTGTAGATACGAAAAACATGACTACGATTACTTTTGAAGAGTTAGAAAACTGCATCAACGCTGATGCAGCGATCAGGCAGCAATTTGATCACTTTCAACTTGAAACAAAGCAAATTAACGAAGAAGTATTAAAAGCCGAAACCGTTGTTCAGCAAAACCAGACTGCCAGGCTTGCTTTGGAGAAGGAAGCAAATGAAGTGCAGCTGGAGATTTCAGAAATGAATACGCTGAATGAGCAGTTCTCTAAAAGAAAACAGGAGTTATCTTCTTTAACCAGCAAAAAAGTCGATGCAGCGGCAGCGAAGAAAATCAACCAGCAAGTCGATCAATTCAATAAAGAGATCATTCAATTCAATGCGGACTCATCCGCATTAAAAGAAAAGACCCAACAACTCAAATCAAAACAAACCAAATTCAACGACAGCCTGGAAGGATTGAAAAGCCAGTTGGATCAACTGAATCTCAAAACCAATCAATTTAATGAGCGGAAGAAATCTTTTGACGTCACGCTGTTATCTTACAAAGACAAATGCACAGGCACGCATAAGCTGGAAAAATAAATTCAAGCCCTGCCGAGCTCTCTTGCTCACGTAAAAAAAGCATGACTCAAGGCGTTAATCTTGAGTCACACTTCTAGCATTCTGTAATACGAACCCATTTGCTGGATTTCTGAATCCGCTGCCAAGCCCAGCATCAATGAAGTCGTTATACAGAAATTCTTATCCTCCCCCTTGCATTCACCAACAAATATTTATAAACTACAAATAGACAGACCTGTCTTCCTTTATTTGGATTTTATCGTTAATCATCATTTCAAATCAGCGTTGATCAGGCTGGCATATAGGTGCAGTTAATTAAATAAAGATTTCAAGGGGAAATAAAATGAACGAAGATAAACATGCCGGTAATGTGATTTTACTGAGAACAGCTTGTATTACATTGCTTATCGGTCTGGTGCTTGCATGGTGCCTGGTAATGACGCGCGGCATGAAAATTCCTTACATGCTTAACATATTCACCAGCACTCAAAACCTTCTATCCGGGCACCTGGACTACTTGATGATGACCATGCTTTTACTAGGTTTTTACGCGTCAAAAATCAGATTGCCCAAGTTTGTGGTTTGGCCCATGGCATTGGGTTCAGTCGGCAATCCAACAGCCTTTCTAATTTTGGCGATTGACCCCAAAATCCATTCATTGCCTTATATCCTGTTCCTCTACACCACATTATCGTTAACCACTTTTGGCTATGGGATGGCTGCCATCAAAGTGCTCAGATACTCCCTCAAAAATTGAGTCTAGAGCAAAGCTATAAAATTAGGGAGTAACCGCTATGGGCATTGATCTTAAAAACTCGCATACACAATATGGTTTGATCGCCAGGATTCTGCATTGGTCCAGTGTTGCGATGCTATTAACCATCATCGTGGTTGCCAGCCAGTTTGCAGATCAATCTCCCGGCCCTGAAAAACTGCAATTGATATCCCTGCATTCTTCAATCGGTATCATGCTGCTCATGCTGATGATTGCCAGGTTGACATGGCGAAACCTGAATCCAAACCCTATTTACTCTTACAGCATCAAAAGCTGGCAAAAACTGCTGGCAGTTTCACTTCACAGGTCCATCTATCTCATCATCATTGCGCAATGTATTTTAGGGGTATTGATGTTGCTGACTGGCGGCGAAACATTCCACTTTTTCGATCTGTTTGAATTACCGGCTTTGCTTGGAAAAGCCTCCCCCATTCACGACACGATATTAGGCCTTCACTATTTAATTTCGGTCATGATTTATCCCTTATTCGCTATCCACATTAGTGCAGCCATCTATCATCAGATATTTGGCTTAGTTGAAGACCATTAATGAATAGAAAAAGGCTTTTGGGTACCCGACGAGCTCCCGCTCCCAGGGAGCGGTCTTCAAGTCGTCAGGTGATCTCAAACTGTTGCGTTTTATAATTTATTTAGCTTCTGAGATTTTCTTCAGGTTATCCAGGCCGCCTCTGTAAACACCAGAAATTGTTTTCAAGGCATCTTCATCTGAAGCACCAGTGGATTGAAATTTTCCGCGCCATGTTACTTTAGTTTTGTCTGCTGAAATCGCTTTCACTGAGATAGTGGAACGGTAGTCACTCACCGGCAATACACCTTCCAGTATCGTGTATGAATACCTCTTCCTGGCTGCGCTGTAAAATTCCAGCTTTTCCTTGATGGTGCCACCATCCTGCAATGTCAACACACGCACTGCATCTTTTTCGTTGCTCTTGCCTTCAATAATTTCAGTCGACTTTACAGCGGGGTGCCATGCACCCAAATCGCCATAATTACTGACCTTTGCCCAAACGTCGCCTGCCTTTGCATTAATCTCAATCGACTCCTCAGCTTTCAAATGTTTAGCTGCCCATACATTGTTGGACAAAACCCCTGCAAAAAGCAGTCCGGCCAAAAATAACTTGTTCATTTTTTTATCCTTTTGAATAATGTAGAAAGTCAAAAGGCTCCGATTTCTCGAAGCCTCTTCAGCAAGATCAATATGCAGATTAATCGTATGCGGTAAGGGTACAGCGCCCCGATATAGATAAATGAATGAAGTATCTGTATTGGTCCTAGTGGCGTGTAGCCCTTGGTAGCTACTATGCAGCATGGACTACAGTTTCGAATCAGGATTATCACCGCATAAATACGGGAAATTTTCCCGATTATGATTACAGGCAAATGACCTTAGCATCAAGAAATGAAATCAAAACTCCGGGCATCATTCCTAGAGAGTTTAGTACAGTCGCCAAGATTACTCCTGCAAATATAATTCCACCTCTACTTTTATCAGACCCCGCATAGAAAACACCATATTGAAGTGCCAGAACCGAAAATGAGGTACAAGGTTAGCAGCAGTATTTAGTAGGAGCAGTATAGTTTGCAAGTCGTAGATACCATCATTTTCGACCTCGGAAATGTTTTGATTCGTTGGGACCCGCGTTTTCTGTATAAGCAGATCTTTGGTGATGATGTAGCCGCAATGGAATACTTTCTGACTGAGGTCTGCCACGCGGAATGGAATGAGCGACAAGATAAAGGCGGACTATGGGAAGATGCTGTTGCAGAAGCTATCGGAAGACATCCTGCCCATGAAGCAAACATCAGAGCTTACGTTGATCGTTGGACAGAAATGATTTCAGGGCCAATTGAAGAGACTGTGGTTATTCTTCAGCAACTACGAGAGATGAATATCCGCTTGTTAGCGATGACCAACTGGTCTCACGAAAGCTTCCCGGTAGCAGAAGAGCTATTTCATTTTCTAAGTTGGTTTGAGGGTATCGTAGTATCTGGCCGTGAAAAGATCATGAAGCCTGACCCAGCAATCTACAAACTAATTATCGAACGTTACCAGTTGAATCCAAGTTCAACAGCGTTTATTGATGATTCAGTTAAAAATGTAAAAGCTGCTAATGCTCAAGGCATTAATGGTATTCACTTCCAAGGCGCTAAGGACCTGCGAGTACAACTAAAAACATTTGGTATTGAATTGCCCCCGACTGTCTAACTGCGAACAATATTTTTATATCCAATGAGACCTAATATAGTCTGCTACTAGCACACCATTGAGACTTTTAAAGTCCCCATCATAAAGGAAGGCAACACTGAATCTTGCTCTGGTTGTTACTGAGTACAACTTGATAGCTGAGACTGCAATATATTTAATTTCTCCAGATTTGAGTATGTTTCGACACACTCTTTTTGCTTGCGCAATTTTAAAAGTGTTTCGTCGGCACCTTCCCACAGTCAAATGAGAGGTTCACCTTTCTCATTGACCTTTATATTGATGTGGGTGCATCCTTTATATCACATAATTTCTGTCTACCTGACCTCACCAGCCTTTGAAATCTATAACCTCACAGATATTAAAAAATGCCTCACCCTGTATAGACTAACTATCTAAACGCTGTTGTTATCTATTGTTATCATATAGTAATATAACGTTAAATCGTTGGCCAAATAAGTTTGAGGTTAAAGATGGAAGAAACCATTTTCTTCAGCCATCAAGGCATCAGTGTTTGTGACAGTCGATTCATTGTGAATGGCAAAGCCATATACATCCAGAACGTGACCTCAGTTGAATCTAAAGAGCTAAAGCCAGATTTAAGTTTTGCTAAGATATCTTTATTTGGCGGTTTGGGACTTCTATCAGGGACTGGCAACCTGCCACTCGTCGGTGTTATATCCATTATATATAGTGCAACCTGCTGGTTCTTGACGACTCCAAAATACGCAGTTGTTATTCACACTTCTGCAGGAAATATTCATGCCTTGGTTGGTAAAGATATTTTAGATTTGGAAATTGTCCTGTCCGCACTGAATGTGGCAATCGCATCAAAGAAGTCACCCCAATAAAGTATCTGGCCATAAATGGCAATATAAGTCATTGCCCATTTTAGTGGTTTTAAATAACCAATTCTTCGAAATTACTCACATAATAGGTAGAAGGAGTTTGAAGATTCTTTTCCACGAAAAGGTGAGCCACTAATCATCAGGCAGCACCTGCACTTCATTGGCAAGGATTTAACGCGCAATATTCAATAGCAAGAAAAACCATGGATATCAATCAATAATACTTTGGTCGATTGGCATTAATGCAATGTAAAAGACTTTTTCAAACAATCAAAACCATCAACCCTAGTAATGCAGAACCATTAAAATTAGAGAATCTGATTCAATGATTCGTTGATAAAGATGAGAAGTCTTAACGGGGCAATTCGATTTCAAAAGTAGTCCCATCAGCCGCCGATGAGCTCACATTGACAGAGCCGTTATGCGCTAGCACGATTTCTTTAGAGATATATAAGCCAAGTCCTAAACTGGATTTGTATGCATAAATAGTTTCCGCATTTTCTTCATGTCGAACCAGAGGGTCGAAAATATATTGAATTTTATGAGGCGGAATTGGTTGGCCTTGATTATTAATTTTGATAAAGACCGCATCTTGTGATGATGAAAGATGAACTTGAACAGGACTTGAGGTTACGCCATATTGAATCGCATTTCCAAGCAAGTTAGAGAACACCTGGGCGATGCGTTGGTCATCCCACTTACCGTCAAACGAACCTTCCATTGACAACACAATCAAGTGTTCAGGATTGGCAATTTGCTGCTCTTCAACAATATCAGCACAAATTTTAGCAAGATTTGAAGGCTTCAAAGTCACAGGAAGCTTTTTACCTAGCTGGGTACGGGAGTAGTCCATAAGGTCATTGATAAGCATACTCATCCGCTGCGAGCTGTTATATATTCTTGTGGCAGTGGAAACGATCTTATCGCTCACATTCTCGAAACGCATTAATGCCATTGCAGAAATGCTTGTAGTTGATAAGGGGTTGCGAAGGTCATGGCCTAATATTGCCAAGAACATATCCTGCGAAGTTTTGAGTAGTTTAGAGTAGCGCGACAGAGATTCGGCAATTGCCTGGTCAATCGCCTCGTTGAAGCGTGTTATATCTTCCGGATTACTAACTAGACCTTCTTTAGAACTCTCATGCCAAAGGTGTAAAACACTGGCACGCAATGCTCGATATTCAGAAAATAATTGCCCTATAGTAAAGCCTGACAGTAACCTTGCCTCTGCATGTTGTTCTGCAGGAGAAGTGTTTGGATTTCTGGGAGCCAGATCTTTAGATTTATCAGATTGCTCTTTTCGAGTTTGAGGCTTATCCAAGTCTTTAGCTATAGCATTTAGCATCAATTCTGCATGGTCTCTAAGTGATGTGCTATCCATCGTTAAGGCGGGAGGATTAATGGTCCGGGCGAACTCTTCCCAACCCGTTAAGATCACTTCCATATTTTGATTAATAAAGTCACTTAGGCGGATTGGGTTTTGCATATACTTTTCCCGCTGAGGGATTGCCGTTGAGAGTGGCTGTTACTCAGCATACACCTAATCAAGAACACTTGTATTCATTGTTTGTGCAGATTTAAAGTTTGGGTTCAATCTCGCTTTTCACCCCCCCCCCCGAAATTAGAAAAACACACTTTTCACACTCGCACGTAGTGAACCATAGACAAGCATCAAACGCTGGCTTATAAAAGTTAATCCCGGTGGTAAATGTTGGCCGTTATGTTGGCTTGTTGTGGGAAGTCTGATTCAATCGTCCAAATGGGATTTAGGTCAATGGCTTAGCATTTCACCTATAACGTTTCCTACAGTAATTTCAGCCTAGTATGCATTTAACAGAAATTCAATTCATGTCACTATTTTGTGATGTTGTTAACGATTTGGAGTAGAAATATGGCGAATACACTAGAGTATAAAACCACGGAAGAGTTACTGATAATGGCGAATGCGGGGTTGGGGTTTACTTTAAACGTCAATAGCATTCCCGCTAAAAAACTCTTGGAAATCACTCATGCTGCCGCATTAAGTGGAGCACAGATCACTCTGATTGATGAAGCACAGAAGTTAGCTAGAGAACCAGTTAGATAAAGCCCCTGGCTTGCAAGTAGCCGCACGTCTTGAGCCATAGCCGTGCGTTAACGCACTTTGTCTATTCATATTTTCGCTGAGTCGAGAATGCCATAACATTAATGCAGCATTTTTTGTGGATGTTTTTCTGTCGGCATCTTGTCACTGCTTCTTTTCCTGATAGGTGCCTGATTTATTAAGTTATTTCATCATAGGCAAATCTATGTTTGCATTGTGTTTTTTGCTTTCGTGTTTCTCTTGCATATTCCAATGCCATGGTCGTTAGTCAGCTAATTACATGCATATATTCCTTTGCATAATTGAACATCATTAACTCTTCATCGGTGGCTATTCGACAGATAGGAAGACTCTCTGCCATACTGATGAGTTGTGCGTTTTCTAAGTTTAGGTGATGCTCTATTTTTAGATTGAGGAAATTTAGAGATTCACAAATCTTAGCTCGTATGATTGGTGAATGTTCACCAATACCGCCACTAAATACTAGTCCATCAATGCCGCCCGCTTTTGCAGCCAGGCTGCCGATTGCGCCAGTAATTTGATAGCAAAAGTAATCAACCGCAAATTGGGCTATTTCAGTTTTACTCACTATCAGTTCTGACATATCACTACTTTCCCCGTTTGAAAGAGATATAAGGCCCATTTTGTGATTTACCATATCGGAAAGAGATACCGAATCATAGCGCTTAGACAGCTCAATCATTACGCCTGGATCTAAATCCCCAGATCTTGTTGCCATGGGTATTCCTCCACAAGGTGTATATCCCATAGTTGTATCTACCGATTTGCAGTCAATGGTTAAACATAAACTTGAGCCTGACCCCAAGTGTGCAAGAATCACTTTCTGGTTGGCTCTGTGTGGAATCATAGAAGGTAACTGACTCACAAGGTAAGCATAACTGATGCCATGAAAACCATAACGGTGAATGTTTTCTGCCGATGGAATCGGGAGCCTTTTGGCAATGTCGGGTAACTGATGATGAAACGCCGTATCAAAACACGCAATTTGGGGGCTATCAAAATGGGTAGCGCAGATCTCGGCTCCAAGCAGATTGGCTGGCAAGTGCAATGGCGCCAATGGGGTGATGTTTTTCAGTCGCAACAACTCTTCATTATCCAAGTGTCGGTAGTCCTCAGGAATATCTCCCCCGTGCACAAAACGATGCGCGATAATATCTACACTAGCGTGTTCGATATCTTTAAAAAGCTGGTTGTAGGCAAGCTTTAAATGATGATCATCTGCTGAGGCCTGAACGTGATAACGAAAGTCCTGACGTGGGCCATTTGCCCTAAACAAACTTGCCTTCAGGCTTGAAGAGCCAGCATTGATCGCCAGCACAGTCGGATTTAATTTTCCCATATCCATTCTTGAATCTCCGGCATATCCTCCCCATGCTCGGCAATGTACTGGCTATGCTCTGACAGCTTGCTATCCATAAGCGTATTGAGTTCGGTGTAAGTTTCCGGGTCTGGCATTCTGCGTAAAACACTTTTTACCAGATTAAATCTGTCCAGCCTGTTAAGCACTACCATATCGAATGGCGTGGTTGTGGTCCCTTCTTCCTGGAAACCATACACATGGAAATTGTGATGATTAGTTCGGTTATAAGCAAAACGGTGTATCAAGCCGGGATAGCCATGAAAAGCAAAAATCACCGGTTTGTCTGTGGTAAATAAATCGTCAAAAAGGAGGTCGCTTAATCCATGTGGGTGAATCTCTTTCGGCAGCAGGCTCATGAGGTCTACAACATTAACGTACCGCACTTTGAGTTGGGGTAAATGTTTTTTTAGAATTGACACGGCGGCGAGTGATTCCAACGCAGGAATTTCACCCGCACTGGCAATCACTACATCAGGATTTCCATCATCATTACTTGCCCATTTCCAGATACTTGCACCGGCTTTGGCATGCGCAGTCGAAGACTCCATATCCAGCCATTGTTGCTGAGGTTGTTTGCCCGCCACAATCACATTAATCAAATCGCGACTACGAAGGCAATGGTCAGCGACGGTTATCAAAGTATTTGCATCTGCCGGAAGATAGATCCGCACAATTTCCGGCTTCTTATTGGCGACATGATCCATAAAACCAGGGTCTTGGTGAGAGAAGCCATTGTGGTCTTGGCGCCAGACATGAGAAGTGAGCAGGATATTGAGCGAGGAAATAGGTTCACGCCAGGGAATGTCCCTACACTCTTTCAACCATTTAGCGTGCTGGTTCAGCATGGAATCAATGATATGGATAAACGCCTCATAACAGGCGAATAAACCATGCCTTCCAGTCAGTAAATAACCCTCCAGCCATCCCTCACAGGCGTGCTCAGACAAGATTTCCATTACACCGCCTTGGGTAGACATATGTTCATCATTGGGGTGATTTTCACCCATCCACTGGCGGTCAGTAACTGTGAAGAGTGCGCCCAATCGATTGGACAGTAACTCATCTGGACAGAAGACCCGGAAATGCCCCTGATTGCGTTGCATGACAGCTGCCAAATACTTACCCAGTTCACCAGTAGAGCTAATGAAGGGAGCACCATGTTTTTTAATGGAAACTGCATAATCCTGATAGGCCGGTAGATCAAGCTCTCTTAAAAGGATCCCGCCATTGGCATGCTTATTAGCGCCCATGCAGCGCTGCTCTGAAGGGGCCATTGATGCAATCTCATCAAACAGTTTTCCTTCATTGTCGAAAAGCTCTTCAGGTTTATAGGACGCTAACCAATTTGCTAGCAGTTTGAGATGTTCAGGATTTTCATGGACCTCGCTGAATGGGACTTGATGCGAGTGAAACGAGCCGACCGATGGTTTATGATCTACTCGTTCCGGACCAGTCCAGCCCTTTGGTGTGCGTAGAACAATCATAGGCCAAGATGGCCGTTTGGGTGAATCTTCGTTTTTTGATTTCTTCTTAATTGCCTGGATGTCGGATATCGCTTTATCCAGAGTTTTTGCCATTAACCGATGCATTTCCTCAGGCTGATCGCCTTCAACAAAATATGGCTTATAGCCGTAACCTTCAAATAGCTTCCTTAATTCATTATGACCAATACGAGCTAGAATCGAAGGGTTGGCAATTTTGAAACCATTCAGATGCAAAATTGGCAGTACAACTCCATCAGTCTTTGGGTTGAGGAATTTGTTTGAATGCCATGAAGTAGCCATAGGACCGGTTTCCGCTTCGCCATCGCCAACTACACAGGCAACAATTAATCCAGGATTATCGAAGGCTGCCCCATAAGCATGAAACAGAGCATAGCCTAATTCTCCCCCCTCATTTATTGACCCTGGCGTTTGTGCCGAAGCATGGCTTGGGATGCCTCCTGGAAAAGAGAATTGCTTGAACAGTTTTTGGATGCCTTGTTCGTTTTGAGGAATTTCCGGGTAAACCTTGCTATATGTACCTTCTAGATAAGTGTTTGCTACTACTGCGGGCCCTCCATGACCAGGCCCTGTGACAAATATCATGTTGAGATCATGGTGTTTAATCACTCGATTTAAATGCGCATATACAAAATTTAAGCCAGGCGTAGTTCCCCAATGTCCAAGTAGCCTTGGTTTAACATCACTGGCTTCTAGACATCGTCTTAAAAGGGGATTTTCATACAAGTATATTTGTCCCACTGATAAGTAATTAGCGGCACGCCAATACTTATCTATCAGAGCAAATTCGTGGTGCTTTCGAGCTGTTCTTTTGTGCATACATACTCCAACCGTTAATTCAGTGTAGGCAAACCGTATATTCACTCACTGTCAGAGAAGTCTGATTTTGGCGTCACAGATTCAGATATAAGACGTCTATTCAAAGCAGCACCTGATAAGCAATAAAAAAGCCGCTTATAGCGACTTATAAGGGAGATTTTTGTGACTTTTGAAAGTTAATATGCAACAGTGATATTGTCGCTAACTTCGGAAACGCCCGGAGTGTTGCGTACAGAGTCACTGACCATATCGCGCTCTGACCAACTATGTACTACGCCAGAAAGGTTAACCTTGTCACCATCGACCGTTACCACTACTTCTTGGGAGTCTGTCAAAGCTCTCCTTTTTAAGGCTGCTTCAATCACTGATTGAACACTGCTCTTTGATAAAAATGGCTTTAGCGTAATTTGATTACTCACACCGGTAACGCCCATTAAATAATGCACGTTAGAGAATGCACGCTGACGTTGATATTCATAGTCCAATTGACCTGTTAAAGTAATCCAGCCATCCTCCACCATCACCTTTACTTGATCTTTTGGCCAGTCTGTCGTCCAGTCGAGAACATTTTTAGCAGTGCGTGCAATGTCAGTATCATTTCGATTATTAGCCCCTAATAACTTGACATCCAAATCAATTGCCAATGCTTTTACACCTTGAACCTTTTGTGCAGCACGCTCTGCCGCCCACTTTTCTGAATACTTACCTACATGCCCAGATAAGGTGACGATGCCATCTTTAACCTCAACACCAATTTCATTTTCGTTTACTGAGCTATCCCACTTGAGCTCTGCTGCGACATCGTGCTTTAACTGAGTATCTGTTTTCATAATATTTATTCCAATCAATTGCAGGAGTTCAATCATGAGCCAATCTAGCTTAGGCTTCTGTGCGTTGGTCCACATATTCAATTGCTTGCAGAAGTAATTTCAGTTCTTCTTGATTTAAAGTAGAAATCAACCGAGTCAGTTTCTTCTCAGCCGGGATATCTCATCTAACAGTTCAATTACCATGGCGACGCCAGATGTATTTATCTCAAGATCATGCATCAATCTCATCGCTTTTTTTGCACGGTTGAGTGAATCTCCGCTAAATATCCATTCTGCTGGAGAACGTCCATCAGGGATGAGTATGCCCTCTAAACCCATTCAGTAACAAGTGGAATGTTAGTATTCGCAGCCTTGCACAACTCAATCAACGACATTTGAATTTCATCCTCAACGACCATGGAAGTTACGCTTCGTACACTAAAAATAGTCATACCTTTTCCTGAAAGTGCAGTCTGGGATCAAAATGAAATGCATTTGCCATGGCAATATAAGCTGCTTTTTCTTCTTCAGTATCCGCAGGGGGAGTAACAATTGTCGTTACAACATATAAATCCCCGGGCTCCACTCCAGGGATACCTCGTTTCCTGAGGCGCAATTTACGGTTGGAATTTGATCCGAGGGGGATTTTAAGCTCGACCGAGCCATCTGGCGTTGGCAGGCTGATGGTAGCGCCTAGAGCCGCCTCCCATGGGGTGACAGGTAAATCCATGTAGACATCTCGACCCTCAGTACGGTATCGTACATTTGGCTTGAATGCTATTTCCAGATATAAATCCCCGGCGTTGCCTGTACCCATGGCAGGTGATCCTTGACCACTTAATCTAAGATGCTGACCGGCGTAAATGCCTTTGGGGATAGTCACATCTAGTGTTCGATCCTGCATTCCCATGCGGCCGCTACCGTCTTGAACTGGCAATTTAAGCGAAATGCTTTTCTTGGCACCAGAATATGAGTCACCCAGATCAATCATGACCTTTGCGTGATGATCTTGTCCTTTTGCATGATTGTTTTGATTTTGTTGGTTTCTGGCTTGGCGCCCAAAAATTTCCTCAAAAAACTCACTATTGTAAGTATTAGAATTATTGCCAAAACCATTTCCGCTAAATTCGAAGCCTGCATCCCAGTTTGGTGGAGGAGTGAATTCTTGTCCATGCTTAGAACCCGTCCCAACTTGGTCATAGGCTGCACGCTTTTCAGGGTCCTTTAGTACCGCATAAGCTTCGCCTAGCTCTTTAAATTTGTCCTCGGCATTCGGGTCTTTACTAACATCGGGGTGATACTTACGAGCCAGTTTGCGGTAGGCGGCCTTAACTTCAACGTCAGTTGCAGATTTTGCAACATTCAAAACTTCGTAATAATCCTTAAACTTCATGGAATGTCCACCTACATCGCTCACGCATATCGCATCGATAGGAGACCAAAGACTTCAAGTTAATCAGCATGCCGCGACCTATGTTGTAATAAATCTCAATTCTGCACTTTTGCTGGATTATTGCTGTGCTATACCGCACACATGTCAGTTCGCTAGTTACTAAAAGTCACGCATAATTCACATTTCACTATGTACGCCACCATACCGACATTTCATCTCAAGCTTCCTATTCTTAATGTAAGTATCTTAAATACGAAGGTACGTCGAAATCTTAAACAAACAGCACATAACAAATGGAAGTCTAGAAAAATTGATGAATTTTGATAGCTTGGTTTTTTTAAACTTTACTATTGCCCTGGGTATCGGTTTACTTATTGGGGCTGAGCGAGAGAGAAATAAAGGTGCTGGGTTAGGCAAATCTTCCGAGGGAATACGCACGTTTACGATTGCAACACTGTTAGGAGCGGTGACAGCGTTTATTCACTTTTGGCTTTTTGTTGTAGCTATATTATGTGTATTAGTGTTTGCAGCAATTGCATACTACAAACAATTAACCGAACATCCGGGAATTACTACTGAAATAGCCCTAATTCTTTCTGTGATCCTAGGCGGTCTATGCATAAGTGCACCCGACTTGGCTGCATCAATTGCAGTTATGATGGCAATTTTACTCGCTGCAAAAGACACTATTCATGGTTTTATATTGAGTATTGTGTCTAGGGAGGAGTTAAACGACTTTTTAATTCTAGCAGCATCAACAGTAATCATTTTGCCTTTGGTACCCAATGATTTTATTGGGCCATTTAACGCAATCAATCCCAGAAACCTTTGGCTGATTGTCATTTTGGTCATGGTCGTTGGAACACTCGGTCATGTTTTATTACGAGTGCTAGGTGAGCGCATAGGCCTACCAATCGTCGGGTTGTTATCAGGATTCATTTCAAGCATCGCTACCGTTACGACCATGGCTGAGCGTGCAATAGAAACACCGACTTTAATGAGTGGTGCGATTGCAGGTGCAACATTATCAAGCCTCGCTACCGTTTTGCTGTTGGCCATACTTCTTCTTCTCGTAAACCCACCCACGTTTCTTGCACTCGCATGGCCACTACTTTTTAGTGGAATATCAATAGCCGTCTATGGGTTATTAATGAGCATTAAATCATTTCATGAAAATACATCCGACATGATCACTCAGCCAACTAAAATGTTTAGGCCAACGACTGCGCTATTGTTGGCTTCAATGATTGCAATAGTGCTGATAATTTCATCTGTAATCAAAGACTGGTTTGGTCTAGCAGGTTTAATTGCTATTTCAGCTGTTACTGGCTTAGCCGATGTGCACGCACCGACGGTCGCAGTGGCAACATTAGTGGCGACAGGTAAGTTGGCTACAAGCAGTGCCGTGATTCCGATCCTGGTTGCATTCTCAGTCAACTCACTCACCAAAGCTTTTATGGCAATTATGAAAGGTACTAGACAGTTTTGGCAGCCAGTAAGTTTGGGGCTGCTGATTCAAGTAATATTTACTTGGCTGGGATGGTCGTTTACCTTATGAAATTTACTAAATAGATAATCTGGCTATATCTGCAGTAAGTATGTGGCACGGAGGTGCGTGCCACATTTATATAAATAATCTGATTTTTCGAGCTGTGAATTCTACTTTTTTGGCACTATCTTCAGCTCACTTTTTACGGAATTAACTCCTTCAACTGCCTGTGCGATCGATATAGCTTTATCCGCTAACTCTTGAGTCGTCACTTTCCCTTTTAATGTCACCTCACCAGATCCATCTGTTTCAACCCTGATATTTACCAAGTTCGATAATTTTTCTTCAGCTAGATTTTTTTTGACTTTGCTTGTGATCACTGAATCTTTTACGTAAGTATTAGTTTCATGAGTGTCTCTATCGGCTGTGTATCCTAATGCAGAAAAGATGAGGCCGGCTGTTAACAGAAGGCTTAATATATGTTTGAAAGTCATGATGGTTCCTCTAGTTTTTAATTTGATGTGATTCATTAATAAAATGAAAACTTAATGCGCATATGTTTTTGATAAAAATTCATGTGAGTCTGTATTTTCTGCATTATTTCTTATCAAGATACTCTTAGCTTTTTCAGCATCCTCATACTTTCCATGTAACAAGAGAACAAATTTGTCTGTCTTGATCGCTGTCTCATACATCAGTACACTATCTTTAGGGATGCCTATACCCGCAAGTGCGCCGCCAAGTGTGCTTAAGCCACCGACGATTGCAGCAGACTCCAAGGCACCCAAAAGCCAACTAACGATTGGGCCACCCGCTATAACGGGGCCAATACCGGGGATAAAAAAGAATGCAGATCCAAAAACGACTCCCCATACCCAACCCCAGAATAATCCGTTCTTGCCCCAATGAGCCATCCGAGCGCCAACGTTGTAATAACCAACAACGTTTTCTTCACTATGATAACCACGGCCAATGATGGATAGTTTTTTCATGTTATAGCCAGCTCTCTCTAAATCCTTAACTGCAGTCTCTGCATTGTCATGGTTAGCAAACACTCCAACAGTCACACAATGAATTTTTGTCATATTGATTCCCTAATTCCAAGGTAAGAGGCGAGAGTATTGTCTTATCACGCATAAATCTCTGTACGCTTTGACACTTATGGGAAAGCTATTTTGTAAACCAGAAAATAATCTAAATGAGATGTTTAAATGTTATTAAACACTACCGAGGCAAGAGAGCTAATTCATGGAAGTCGGCTGAAAAGCATTTAATGTGTAGCACATCAATATTTGTAGGGGCGAATGGAAGTGGATGTAGGCTGACTTGCTGTTTTCGTTAAGGTGGGCTACTGGCTGATTACTGATAATTTCAGCCAGACAGGCCGGTTGATATTTATTGAATTAACTTACCCCAGAAGTTGTTTGCCTTTTGTAATGCAATTTCTTTGGCGCCTTCAGCGTCACTCAAGCAGGCCACTTTATCGCTAAGCGCAACACCATCACATTTTATGATGGCAACTTCGTGGTTACCATTCATATGAGCCATCAATGCCGCATAGCGGGACTTTGCCGTAGGATTCACATTTGCCTTCAGCTCAGCCCGGTCAATATCTCGTTTAGAGTTTGCTTGTGCAGTGCACACATCGCTTTCATTCCAATTCAATGTGTCACAAACCTTCAGGCCTTGTCGATATTCAAATGTAATGGACTCTTCTAATTTAGATATTTCCTTTTTTGTTAATACAGTAGCACTTACTGTGGTAGATGCCAGGCACAGGCATACAATCGATACTATATAACGTAGATACATGTTCATTTCCTTTGGAATATGTCACTTGCTTTGTACATTGGATTGTTAAAAACCTGAGTAGCCAGTCACTTGTGTTTCATTTACTCATATCGTCCTTGCGAAGTCTGTCTGTTAAGTAACTTAGTGTACGGTGAATCAATTGTATTGTGCGCTAACAGACGGAAAGTGGCTGGGCTATTGACTAGGCTTGGATAGCACGTCATTGAATTTTTGTGAAATGGATGGTTACCAACATGAATACTGCAAACACTACTGCTTGTTTTTTAATGTCTGATAATGGCCCTCGGCAGAAACGGCATAGCAAACCGTTAACCCAACCAAAGTACGATAAAGAAAATGACCCATCTTCTGAGCACAAAATGAAAAAAAGTTACGAACATACGACGGCTGATGTAGAAAACCAAATTCTAGATTGGTTAAAAGACATAAAAGATGATATGGGAAAGTAAACGTTTACAGTCCTAACTTCCACCGAATATAACAGGCGCACCCGACGTCCATTGGACATCAGAATAAAAGAGGATTTATAAAGGCCTATGTAACTTGCTTAAGTTGATGCCTATATGTGCGATACCGAACATACATGAAAGTGAGTATGGACTATGCTCGTATTAAATCTCATATAACAATTTGAACATTAGCGAGAGAATCTTCCATGCCTCATGTTATGGCTTTGTTGATAAATGTTCTGCGCGGATGATATGACAGTTCTTCAGCTACTCAATCAGCTCAAGCCCTTTATAACCAAGGGCATTGGGCAGACCCTATAGTAGTTAACCAATAATTTCCTCATGAATGACGTCTAACTTTAAGTTAAATACTTGGATGATTTATGGAAGATTCTATTTACTTCAGTCATCTGGGAGTGATCATAAGTTACAGTCAGCTTATTGTTAACGGTAAAGCTATATCTCTTAAAAGCATCACTTCAATTGAACCCAAGATGCTTAAACGCCCATTGGGCTTTGCCAGAGTTTCCTTGTTTGGAGGACTAGCCCTTCTATTTGCTAGTGGATTCGGGCCTCCAATTGGTCTCCTTTCAATCGTATTTAGCGGATTACTTTGGCATCTTGCAAAACCTAAATATTCGATTGTTATTCATACTCCAACTGGAGATCACCAAGCAATATTGAGTGAAGATTTTTTGGATATGGAAAGCGTCATGACGGCAGTGAATGTAGCTATCTCTTTGAGAGGCTCGCCTCAGCTAATGATTAACTAAGAAAAACAGAATATGGAAGATCTACCCTCGCCACAACAAAATCATCTGTTGCAAGCACTGCCAGAAGCCGATTACACACGAATTCTTCGTATGCTTGAGTACGTCGCTATGCCATTGGGGCAGACGTTATATGAGTCTGGGGGACAGTTGCAGCATGTTTACTTTCCAACCACCTCTATTGTCTCTTTATTGTATGTATTGGCCAGCGGTGCATCCGCTGAGATTGCAGTCGTAGGTAATGAGGGCGTATTGGGAATCGCATTATTCATGGGGGGCGAAACCACGCCTAGTCGTGCTGTTGTGCAAAGCGCTGGCTATGGATATAGGATGCGGTCCAGCCTGTTAAAAATGGAATTTAACAGTGGCGGTGCGATGATGCATTTACTCTTACGCTACACGCAGGCTTTAATTACACAAATGACTCAAACTGCTGTATGCAATCGGCATCATTCCATAGAGCAACAATTGTGTCGTTGGTTATTACTGAGTCTGGACAGATTATCTGCAGATGATCTTCTCATGACGCAAGAGTTGATTGCGAATATGCTTGGTGTGCGTCGTGAAGGGGTCACTGAGGCCGCAGGAAAGTTACAACGTGCCGGAATGATTGAGTATTCGAGGGGGCACATACATGTACTCGATCGACCCAAGCTTGAAAAGACGGTCTGTGAATGTTACCAGGTGGTGAAAACGGAGTTTGATCGTCTACTTCCAGATATGCATAGAAATCATAAGCAAATAGCACATATTGATCCCATTGATGTTGTAGGTGGCAATTTTAATATGGATATCCACCTAACTTAAGGACATGCTCTAAAAGATGGATATCTTCCAGTCTTAAACATAGTTTGATTAAATCCACTTGCTTCTGGCTCATCGTATCCAACTGATTGAATATTTCATTCACGATGTAAAACTTATCATGAGGTGTTTTCAGGGAAAGGCGGAACTTGTGGTCAGAATGACTGACAGCGTCTGCTAATTGGAGACGCTCACTCTCATTCAATTGTAGTTTCTCGATCATCACAAGTTCAAGCTTTTTCCAATCTACATTTTTGTGACCAGATTCAATACATGCGATGGTGCTGGCATTCAATCCAAGTAGATGTGCAATTTCTTTCTGATATAAATTTCTGCTGGATCTTGCAGTCTTTAAAAAGAGTGCTCCGGGGGACATATTCATTCCATTTGTGTAATCGAACAAAATTTACTACACTAGGGTAATTATTTCAATAAGTCATTGATTATTAACATATTAACTATATATGTTATTAGATTGACAATTGATTTTTGTGTTTACGTGGGTTCACTTTTGAAGTGAAGAATGAAAGGTTGTAATGAAATTAATATTGCCTGAAGTTGCTTGGAGTACTCCGTTCAAGAAATTACCAAAGGATAAGAAAACTCTTTTAGTAAACTATCTCGTCCTTTGGAATTATTTTGAAGCGAAAGTTCTAAATTTCGATTCATCACTGAAATCAATCAGAACTCTAGTTACCGAGGGCCATTTAGCCAGCTTAGTTTCAAAGGAAGATCCTGTATATAAAGAAACTTACGAAACCTACAAGCAACTTCTTACTGTTAATGGTAAGCCGAGCATAACTACAGCGTTTTATACAGTTTCCATGGGCGACTGTAACAAAGATAGATTTCTTCAGAATACTTTGCAGCTCTCTGACCCAGAGTTCTCAGATTTACTAATCAGCTTGATACTCATAATTAGTGGTCTAAGGAAGTACTTATTGGGCAATAGCTTTCTTGTCTACGGGAATTATGAGGATGAGGTACTTTTTGCAATTGCTATTCCGATATTTATAACATTAATCGAATTGTCAAATAGTTTTACCTCTATTGAAGAAGTGAACAATCTGCGTGCAATTGCAAAGGAAATATTTCCAGATTTTGTGGCTGAATTACTCTATGCCTCATGAATAAAAAAGACCCAAGGCGCTAACCTTGAGTCTTTTTAACTTGGTGGCCCCTCTGTGAGTCGAACACAGCACCAACGGATTCTGGTTTGTGATAGTTTCCTATCTCCCTGGACTATGCCTTCACCATGGTGATTTTTCAATCGCTTTAGGTGGGTGCCGTCTAGTCTCTACACGTTCTACAAACATTTCTATTTGAAGCTTCGCTCGGCATTGCCTTGTGCATTTCTGCCGTCAGGTTTCACCGAATTTGACACCATCCCATATGAAGTTTCCAAACATATGGCACAAATTTCTCTATGAGTCCGCTGCTCTAACCAAGCATGAGCTAAGGGGCCTTTAAAACATTTATGTTGACTGAAATAGCGGTCAACAATTTCTATATCAATACATTATAACTTCTTTTGATTTTCCATTACTGGTAAATCACTGTTAGTAAAATGGTAACTTACCACCTCCAGACCCCTTGTGTTTGCTTGGTTCCTCTACCGAGTGGTAAATGGTAGGGGGGAAGACGTGCTCTAACCAAGCATGAGCTAAGGGGCCGGAAAGCGAGTGATTATAAACTAATCTTGTCCGTTTTCTAAGAAGCTGCGCAGGCGCTCAGAGCGTGTTGGATGACGCAATTTACGCAGTGCTTTCGCTTCGATCTGACGGATACGTTCACGGGTCACGTCAAACTGTTTGCCCACTTCTTCTAGCGTGTGGTCGGTGTTCATTTCGATACCAAAACGCATACGCAGTACTTTGGCTTCGCGTGGCGTCAATGACTCCAGGACTTCGCTGGTGGCGTCACGCAGGCTGGCGTAAACCGCAGCATCCATTGGTGCCAGTGTGGTGTTGTCTTCGATAAAGTCGCCCAAATGGGAGTCTTCGTCGTCACCGATAGGCGTTTCCATCGAGATCGGCTCTTTGCTGATTTTGAGGATTTTGCGGATTTTTTCTTCCGGCATTTCCATTTTTTCAGCCAGGGTCGCCGGATCAGGTTCCAGACCGGTTTCTTGCAGGATCTGGCGGCTGATACGGTTCATCTTGTTGATGGTTTCGATCATGTGTACCGGGATACGGATGGTACGTGCCTGGTCAGCGATAGAACGCGTGATTGCCTGGCGGATCCACCATGTCGCGTAGGTAGAGAATTTGTAACCACGGCGGTATTCAAATTTATCTACCGCTTTCATCAGGCCGATGTTGCCTTCCTGGATTAAGTCGAGGAACTGCAAACCACGGTTGGTGTATTTTTTTGCAATCGAGATCACCAGACGCAAGTTGGCTTCGATCATTTCGCGTTTGGCACGGCGGGCACGGGCTTCGCCTGTAGTCATTTGCTTGTTGATATCGCGCAGCTCTTTGATAGGCAAGCCTACACGCACTTGCAGGTTTTGCAGGCGTTCTTGTTGATCGAGGATAGAGTGTCTGAAACGTGACAGGCGCTCGGTGTAAGCCGGGTTACCCGCCAGTTCGCTATCCAGCCACTCCAGGTTGATTTCGTTACCGACAAAGCTCTTGATGAAGTGCTGGCGCGGCATACCGGCGCGGTCTACACAGAATTCCATGATTTTACGTTCATGCGAGCGCACTTCTTCAACCATGTTACGTACCTGGTCGCACAAGGCTTCAACCTGTTTGGCAGAGAAACGGAAAGTGGTCAGTTCATCAAGGACTTGCTGGTGCAAGGTTTTGTATTCGTCGTTTTGCGTGCCTTTGGCTGCACGAATTTCGTTCATTTTGGCATTGGTTGCGCGAATGACGGAGAAGCGATTAAGTACTTCTTCCTTCAGTTTCGCCAGCAACTCGGCGGACATGGAAGATGCTTTGGCTTCATCATCTTCTTCGTCTTCTTCTTCCTCTTCTTCGCCAGCTTCTTCTTCGGCTTCTACTGCAGCCAGGGCATCATCCAGGCCCAAGTCACTATCAATCAGGCCGTCCACCAGCTCGTCGACGCTCATCTCGTCTTTTTCGACTTTATCTACCATCTCCAGCAACTGGGCGATGGTGGTCGGACAGGCGGCAATTGCATGCACCATGTGCTTGAGGCCATCTTCGATACGTTTGGCGATTTCGATCTCGCCCTCACGGGTCAGCAGGTCTACTGTACCCATTTCGCGCATGTACATACGCACCGGGTCAGTAGTACGGCCAAATTCTGAATCTACGGTTGCCAGGGCTTGTTCAGCTTCTTCGGCAGCATCTTCATCGGTGACAGCTGGCGGTGCGTCAGACATGAGCAGGACTTCGGCATCAGGCGCCTCTTCATACACCTGGATACCCATGTCATTGATCATGCCGATAATGCTCTCGATCTGCTCGGAGTCTTGCACATCATCCGGCAGGTGGTCATTAATTTCGGCGTAGGTGAGGTAGCCACGCTCTTTACCAAGAACAATCAGGGTTTTAAGGCGGGTACGGCGCGCCTCGGCATCCATCGCCTGGGTGGCTGGGTCTTTAGGGGATTCGACTTCTTTGATTCCGAGTTCTTTATCTAAACTTTTATCTGCTTTGGGTCTGGCCATGGCCGATTCCACCTCTAAAATGATTGTTGTCGAGCGCCGACCATATCTTCTGACACGCCACTCGCTATAACATTACGGGAAACCCTACATTTTACCTGATTTTTGCATTTTCTTTAAGCATACCCATGACGCTTTTTGTGGGTATTTGGTAAAAACAGGCTAGCGCTTGCTGGTTAACTGTCGTAACGACTCTCGTTCAGCATCTGAGAGTGTAGAAAACGGCTTTTCTGTAAGTTTGCCGAGCAACGATTTATCTCGTGCTGCCAGCGCCATATCGGATAATTGGGTACACGCCCCTTCAAATTCAAGAGTGAAGTCCAGGCTTTCGTCCAGTAAAGACAACTCTCTGTGCAATTGATTGCTGAACACTTGAGAAATGACAGGGCTGATGATCTGCAACAGCACCACCGGGCGCGACGCAGGATGCGCGATCGCTGCTTTTACAATCTCGCGCAACATGTGTTCCTCATCACTTTCACCCAATATCTGATCAAGCAAATCCTGCCGTGCCCATTGCGGCCGCATGAGCAATATCAACGCCAGGCGCAAATGTAACGATGACGGTGTTCTTGAACGTTGACGTGGCGCTTTTTGCTGCGTTTTGGCCGGGTTGGGTAGTTTCAGCATGCGCTGCATCTCACCTTCACCCAGGCCAGTCATTTCAGCGACTTTTTTGCGTAACAACATGGCAAAGCGTGGCGCTTGTATCTGCTTGAGGATAGGCTCGGCATCATTCAGGAACTGCACTTTATCTTCCTGCGACGCCATAGCATTGTGCTCACTCAAGTGCTGGATAATATACTGCGACAGCGGCATGGCTTTATCCATTTCCGCCTCGAATGCCTCTTTGCCGAATTCACGCACAAAACTGTCGGGATCATGTTCGGCAGGCAGAAACAGGAAACGCAATTTCAGGCCATCTTTAATCGCAGACAAGGCATTCATCACCGCACGCCAGGCCGCTGTGCGGCCGGCTTTATCACCATCAAAACTGAAGACGATTTCATCGGTCTGGCGCATCAATTTGGCAATATGAAACGGCGTCGTCGCCGTACCCAATGCTGCCACAGCATATTCAATCCCATATTGCGCCAATGCCACTACATCCATGTAGCCTTCAACGACCAGCACGCGACCAGCATCGCGAATAGCGCGCCGCGCCATAAACAGGCCATACAGCTCATGGCCTTTTTGGAACAAGGGCGTTTCCGGCGAGTTGTAATATTTTGGCGTATCTTCCGGGTTGATCACGCGGCCACCAAAGCCGATCACTTCGCCCTTCTGGTTATGGATGGGAAACATGATTCGGTCGCGAAAGCGATCATAGCGCCGCCCCTGCTCGTTTTGCACCACAAGGCCCGCAATTTCAAGCGCCTCTGCTTCATAGCCTGGGAATACCGCTTGCAGATTTTGCCAGCCAGCCGGCGCGTAACCGACCTGGAACTTGGCAGCCACCTGCCCGCTCAAGCCACGGCCCTTTAGATACTCAATCGCATGCGGTGATTTTTTCAGCTCGGCCTTGTAAAAAGCCGCCGCCTGATGCAAGGTTTCCTGCAAACTCAACATCACTGCTTTGCTGGGCGCTTCGGGCTGGTTAGGGTCGCGTTTTTCCTGCGGTACGATCATGCCGACCTGCCTTGCCAGGTCATTGATCGCTTCGATAAAGCTCAGCCCGTTATACTCCATCAGGAAACTAAGCGCCGAGCCATGCGCGCCACAGCCAAAGCAATGGTAAAACTGCTTGGTCGGGCTCACGGTGAAACTGGGGGATTTTTCGTTATGGAACGGGCAACAGGCTGAATAATTCGCCCCCGCTTTTTTCAGTGGAACTACCTTGTCGATGACTTCGACAACATCAACGCGATTAAGCAGTTCTTGAATAAAACTTTCGGGGATCATAAATGCAAGTATCGCTTAAGCGGAGCAAAAAACAAAGGGCGCCAATGCGCCCTCTAAGTCTTGTGCCACCGTCTGCAAACTTAGCCTAAAGCAGCTTTAATTAGGCCGGATACTTTAGCCATATCCGCTTTGCCTGCTACCAGCGGTTTCACAGCACCAACCACTTTACCCATATCTTTGGCACCGGCAGCACCAGTGTCAGCCACCACTTTGGCGATAATGGCCTTGATTTCTTCTTCACTCATCTGTGCTGGCAAATATTCCTGCAACACGGTGACTTCAAACTTTTCCTGGTCAGCCAGATCATGCCGCTCGGCACTTTCAAAAGCAGCAATTGAATCGCGGCGCTGTTTGAGCATTTTCTCAATGGCAGTAATAACAGCGGCATCATCCAGTTCAATACGCTCATCCACCTCACGCTGCTTGATCGCCGCCAGCAATAAACGAATCACGCCAAGTTTGGCCGTATCTTTGGCGCGCATGGCGGTTTTCATGTCTTCGGTGATTTGTGCTTTTAAGCTCATAAGGTATCCAACAAAAAGGCTGACTATAAATAGCTAAAGGTTGTGGCACGCCACAACCTTTGCAATATTCAGTTAACCAAGCATCCGGCTAACCGCAGAACACACTCTAAAAATTAATAGAGTTTTGTCGGCAACTGTTGGTTGCGCAGACGACGGTATTGACGTTTCACCGCAGCAGCAGCTTTACGTTTACGTTCCCATGTTGGTTTTTCGTAGAACTCGCGTGCACGCAAGTCGTTCAACAAACCGGTTTTTTCAATCAAACGCTTAAAACGGCGCAATGCAACGTCAAACGGTTCGTTCTCTTTCACACGAATAGCGGTCATGTAAATCCCTATCCTTCAATTATTAGTTTAGACAATCGTGCTTGCGGATTGATGCAGCACTGAAAACCGCGTATTCTATCGCGCTTATCTGGATTTATCAATCTTTTCTGTAAAAAATCATAAGCGAGCCGTTTCTTAATGTTGGTATTAGGCATTGAATCTTCCTGTGACGAAACCGGGGTAGCGTTGTACGACACGCGCCGTGGCTTGCTGGCGCACGCGTTGCACTCGCAGATAGATATGCATGCCGCTTATGGCGGTGTAGTCCCTGAGCTGGCCTCCCGCGACCATATCCGTCGCGCACTACCACTGACACAACAAGTGCTCGCCCAGGCAGATAAAACTTTGCAGGAAATAGAAGGCATTGCTTATACCCAGGGCCCGGGGCTTGCGGGGGCGTTGCTGGTCGGAACCAGTATTGCGCAATCACTGGCGTTTGCGCTAAACGTGCCATCCGTTGGGGTGCATCATCTGGAAGGGCATCTGCTCGCACCCATGCTGGAAGAAAACCCGCCAGCGTTCCCGTTTGTGGCGCTGCTGGTGTCTGGCGGCCATAGCCAACTCATGCGGGTGGATGGTATCGGCCAATATGAATTACTGGGTGACACGCTGGATGATGCGGCGGGGGAAGCCTTTGATAAGACTGCCAAGCTGATGAAGATCGGCTACCCGGGTGGCCCTGCGCTCTCAAAGCTGGCAGAGTCTGGCAAACCGCGCTTCCAGCTACCTCGCCCCATGTTGAATAGCCCGGATTTGAATTTCAGCTTTAGCGGCCTGAAGACGGCAGTACTGACGCTGGTGAATAATCAGCCACAGCTGGATGAAGAAACAGTGCAGGACATAGCCTGGGAATTTCAGGAATCAGTCACCGAAATCCTGACGCTCAAATGCATGAAAGCACTCAAGCAGACCAAACTGAAAAGACTGGTGGTTTCAGGTGGCGTGGGCGCCAACAAACGCTTGAGAGAACGCCTGAACGAAGCGGCAGCAAAGCGCGGCGTGAGCGTCAGTTACCCGCGGCTGGAGTTCTGTACAGATAACGGTGCCATGATTGCCTTTGCCGGTGCCATGCGCCTGCATGCCATGCAGCAAAGCACGCCAGATTACAGCTTCAGCGTACGCCCACGCTGGGACTTGGCCGAGCTTAAAGCGCCAGCTTGATTCACTTTTTGCCGAAGCGCGTTTCGGTACCCGCCAGTAATTTCTCGATATTGGATTGATGGCGAATAACCAAAAATGCCGTCATCACCACAACCACCGCGACATACACCGGATAAGGTGACAGGAACTGCCAGGCAATCACCGGAGCAAGTAGCGCTGCAACCAGGGCTGACAATGAAGAAATCCGGCTAATTAAAAATACCACCAGCCACACCGCGATGACACTTAACGCCAACCAGCCTGAAAACGCTATCATCACACCAAGTGCAGTGGCTACGCCTTTACCGCCTTTAAATTTGTGGTAAATCGGGTATAAATGCCCCAAGAAAACCGCCAGGCCAACCAGCGCAACCACATCCATCAACATGCCTGCATGCAATGCAAGCCACACCGGCAACCAGCCCTTAAACGCGTCACCTAACAAAGTTAAAATAGCAGCAGATTTTTTACCGCTACGCGCCACATTGGTCGCGCCGATATTGCCGCTACCGACCGAACGCGGGTCTGGCAGGCGATATAGCTTGCTGACAATAATGCCGAAAGCAATCGACCCGATCAAATAGGCAGCCACCACCCAGATCAGCGCCTCAACCTCAAACCCGAAACCAAATTCACTCATGCTCAAACTCTCAAGAGATGCGTAGCAGGCGGTATGTCAGCCACTGCGCGATGTTGTATGATGCCGAATCATACTGGATTCCGGCCCGCGCGGAAATAACAAAGGACGCATAGCGATGGACACGATTTTTCTTGAACAAGTCAAAGTACAAACCAAACTTGGCGTACCGGATTGGGAGCGCGCCGTGCCGCAAACCATTATTCTGGATATTGAAATCGGTTATGACTTTAGTAAAGCCTGCCACAGTGATGCGATTGAAGACACCATTGATTATGGGCAGGTGGTGGGGCGTATTCGAGAGACATTAGCGGAGCGTAGCTTTAAACTGGTGGAAGCGTTGGGGGAACATGTTTGTCAGTTGGTGTTGCAGGAATTTAAGGCAATGGATGTGAAGTTGAAGGTGAGCAAGCCGGGGATATTGCCGGGATTGAAGGCGTTGGGGATTACTATTTATCGGAAAGGTTAAAATTGCTAATTCTTAGCGATTTGGTCATGTTGTTTTTCGCCCCTAGGCGAGTGACTTTTCTTTGCTTGCCCAAAGAATAAGTAACCAAAAGAAAAGGCACCCTAGCTTCCGCTTTTTTCCTGTGTTGCTCGCCAAAACAAGCGGTAGCGAAACTCGACCTGGCAGCTCACATAGAGCGTGAGCTGCTGCGGGACTCAAACAAACGCTCCCTTCACCTTGTTTTGACTGCGCTACTCGGCGCGTCAAATAGGGGCCCGGTTAAAACCACCACGATGAAACAGCTATATAATGTTCAGGACGGTGGGCGCTAAGTAAGTTTTTAACTTCTAAGAACAAATTCAAATTCTGATAATTCTAATTCTTTGTTTCTTTTCCACAGTGGCTGAGCGGGATGCAACGTAAAGAATTACACTCAATTTGAAAGCGTGTGCTTTTAATGGGCCCCTATCTGACGCGCCGAGTAGCGCACTCAGCGGGGGAGGTGTCGGCCAGCGTCTGTTCGAGTTCCGCAACAAGTCACGTTCTGTGTGGCTTGTCAGGGCGAGTTTCGTTGGCCGCCCACGCTGATGAGCAACGCAGGGAGAAAGCGGAAGCTAGGGTGCATTTTTTTTGGTTAGCTTTTCTTTGTGCAAGCAAAGAAAAGTAACTCGCCTAGAGGCGAAAAAGAATGGACCAATATTTGAAGAATTACCTAATTAATTGATACAGTAAGCGCAGAGCTCACTCTTCGATTGTAACCAAACTAGAAATCAACCTCGCCTAGATTCCGGCCTTCGCCGGAATGACGAGATTTTTGCAGAGCACCTTGATTTCTGCATAAGCGTCGTTACGTAGGTACAGAGCATGCTGCACGAAACTCCTGCTCACTCTCAGCCACAATCCCGATCAGAACACTTCTACCCTCTCGGATGATGCATCTTATGCAACTGCTGCAACCGCTCCCTCGCCACATGCGTATAAATCTGCGTCGTAGAAATATCCGCATGCCCCAGCAGCATCTGCACCACCCGCAAATCCGCACCATGATTCAGCAGATGCGTAGCGAACGCGTGCCGCAACACATGCGGGCTGATATGCTGGGAAATGCCCGCCTGCAGCGCATACCGCTGAATCAGATGCCAGAAAGCATGCCGCGTCATCGCATCGCCACGATTAGTGACAAACACCGCATTACTCAAGCTGCCTTTTAATATCTCCGCCCTGGCCTGGCCCAAATAACGGTCTATCCATTCAGCAGCTTCCTGCCCCATAGGCACCAGCCTTGTTTTGCTGCCTTTACCGGTCACACGTACCACACCATCTTGCGTGCTGACCTCTGCAATGGTGATATTCACCAACTCGGAAACCCGCAAACCGCTTGCATACAACAACTCAAGCATCGCCCGGTCGCGCATTCCAAGTGGGGTATCCACATTGGGCGCGTGCAGCAAATCCTCCACTTGCGATTCGCTCATGGTTTTAGGTAATTGCTTGGGCATTTTTGGCGCTTCGATATGCAGCGTCGGGTCCTGCTTGATCAGGTTCGTCAGCAAAGCATAGCGGTAGAAGCGACGCAAGGTCGCAATCAGCCGGTTGATGCTCCTGACTTTGACCAAGGGGAAGCGATGCGCTAGGTATTCCTGCACATGATGCGATTGCACTTCCCATAGCGTGAGCGCGTGTTTACTGGCCCATTCGGCAAAGCCTTTAAGGTCATTGCGGTAGCTTGAAAGTGTATTCTGTGACAATCCGTCTTCAAGCCACAACTGATCGATAAAGCTATCGATCTCGGGAAGCGTGACAGCTGACGCACTCTCTTTGTTTTGCAACATGGCGTTATTTATCGGGCACGTTGCTCGTGTGCCAGTAACCAGCGCTTGATGTCCAGGCCGCCCTCTATACCCTGCATAAACCCGCCCAGGCCATTGCTGGCGACGATACGGTGACACGGGTTAAACAAAGGCAGCGGGTTGGCGCCACAGGCGTTGGCGACGGCACGCGGGCCAGACCGGATGGCGGCAGCCAATTGCCCATAAGTCCGCGTTTCGCCGACCGGGATTTCGCGCATGGCTTGCCAGACACGTTGCTGGTAAGCGGTGCCACGGTTTGGGGTTATTGTTTGCCAAACCGCATGCGGATCTTCCAGATAAGCGGAAACTTGCTCAGCCACTGCGAGGGCACGCGGATTCGGATTAGCTTTCAGCGGCAAGGCTTGTAACAAGAGCTGGAGTTCTTCACCTGCTTCATCACAGCGCACACCGACAAAACCGAACGGTGCCGGGACTAAAGCATCAAGTTCATCATCAAGGCTTTTCATGCACTCATTAAACTTTAATCTTGTGCATGGCGCAACAACCATAAAGGCACATTGAGTAATAAAAAAAGCCCTTCCGAAGAAGGGCTTTTTGAGCAACGCTTAAATTAACTGTTGTTTGCAGCGATATCTTTCTCGCGCGCAACCAGTTTCTCTTTAATACGTGCAGATTTACCTGAACGCTCACGCAAGTAGTACAACTTGGCGCGACGCACGTCACCACGGCGTTTCACTTCGATAGAAGCGATTTGCGGGGAGTAAGTCTGGAATGTACGCTCAACGCCTTCACCTGAAGAAATTTTACGTACGATAAATGAAGAGTTCAGGCCTCTGTTACGTTTAGCGATCACGACGCCTTCGTAAGCCTGCACCCGTTTACGTGTACCTTCAACCACGTTCACACCTACGATCACTGTGTCGCCTGGTGCAAAGCTAGGGATAGTTTTGTTCAAGCGGGCGATTTCTTCCTGCTCTAACATTTTGATAATGTCTGCCATGTTACTTCCTTTCGTTCCTTTTAATTGTAAAGAGCTCGTTCCTACCCTACATCTTTGAGTAGCCTAGCCTCTTCCTTCGTCAACTGCCTTTCGGCGAGTAAATCCGGGCGTTTAGCCCTTGTTAGCAATAGCGATTGCTGTAACCGCCATTGTCTAATCTTTGCGTGGTGCCCCGACAATAACACCGGTGGCACCGCTAATCCTTCAAATACTTCCGGGCGCGTGTAGTGCGGGTAATCGAGCAGGCCGTTTACAAACGAATCTTCCTGCGCTGAATCAGCGTCCCCAAGCGCACCTGGTAACTGGCGGATAATCGCATCCAGCAATACCATGGCGGGTAATTCGCCGCCACTTAACACATAATCACCGATAGAGACTTCCTCATCTACCAGTGACTCCAGCAAGCGCTGGTCTACTCCTTCATAGCGACTGGCCAACAGCACCAGCCCCTCACAATCTTTGAGCGCCATCACTTTTTCATGAGTGAGTGGCTGTCCTCTTGGTGACAGATGAATCACCGTGGGCGTTAACCCTCTTGCCTGCAAGCTTGCCTTGGCATCTTTAATCGCTGCCGCCAGCGGCTCCGCCATCATCACCATGCCGGGGCCACCGCCATACGGCCTGTCATCGACCGTGTGATGCACATCTTGCGTATACTCGCGTGGATTAATCAGGTTTAACTGATACAAGCCACGCTGCCTGGCACGGCTGGTAATGCCATGCTCTGTCAGTGCTGCAAACATCTCAGGAAACAAACTGATGACTTCAATCTGCATCATGAGCATTGTTTCCTTTAAAAATCGGCATCCCAGTCAACCAGCACCGTGCCCGCTTTTATATTCACATCCGGCACTGCATCACTGGTAAAAGGAATCAAGCGCTCGCGGTATTCCTCATGCAACTTGCCATCTTTACCCTTGACGCTGGTGGGGTGCTCTTCACGCACAACCAGCACGTCATTGGCACCGGTTTCAAATACCTGCGTGATTTTGCCAAACACAACGCCTTTGGTATTAGTTACACTCAAGCCAACCAGGTCAGACCAGTAATACTCACCTTCATCAGGTTCCGGCAATGCTGCACGCGGTACCGCGATTTGCTGGCCTTTCATGCTGAATGCGGCATCGCGGTCTGCGACGCCTGCCAGCTTAATCAGCAACACATCATTGTGAATCTTGGTTTGCTCAACTGTGCATTCACGCCAGTTAGGCGCTTTGCCTATCCACCAGGCCTGGTAATCCAGCAGCCCATCCAGATGCTCGGTATCCGGCAGCACTTTAAGCCACCCATAAACGCCATATGGGGCGACAATGCGCCCCATCACAACCATATCTTCAAACGCCATCTGAATTCAGGCGTAAATAAAGATTATTCAGCAGCTGGTGTTTCAGCAGTTGCGGCGGCTGCAGCAGCATCCGCTTCAGCTTTAGCGTCTGCATCAGCCTTTTCTTTGGCAGCGGCTTCTGCAGCAGCTGCGTCAGCTTCAGCTTTTACTTTAGCAGCAGCATCAGCTTCTTTTTTCGCCTTGGCAGCATCCGCTTTAGCAGCGTCTTTAGCTTTAGCAGCAGCCATACCATCCACACCTTTAGCGTGGAATTTAACCAGACGTGCAACCGTGTCAGACACTTGAGCACCGGTACCGATCCAGTATTGCGCGCGCTCTTCATTGATACGCAGGCCTTCTGCACCAGCACGCGCTGATGGATTGTAAAAACCGATGCGCTCAACGAAACGACCGTCACGACGGTTGCGGGAATCTGCCACAACTACGCTGTAAAACGGGTTCTTCTTAGAACCACCGCGTGATAAACGAATAACGACCATAATCTTGTTCTCTTAAAAATGAATTCTTAGCAGAAAGGCGCGGATTATACTTGATAATTACGCGCAGTGGCAAGTTCTTTTCACTTAGCTGATCAGACATTCCGGTATAGGGTTGGATCATTGACGCCGGCTTGCACGAAACCCGTTTTGCGGAACCGGCAGGAATCACACACCCCGCAGGCTGCCCCGGCATCATCTGCCTGGTAGCAGGAAACTGTCAGCCCGTAATCTACGCCTAATGCATGGCCAGTGCGGATAATCTCGGCCTTGGTCATATCGATCAGCGGTGCATGCACGGTGATCGGTTGGCCTTCCACTGCCGTTTTGGTCGCCAGATTGGCCATTTGCTGGAATGCTTTTACATACTCGCCGCGGCAATCAGGATAGCCTGAATAATCCAGCGCATTCACACCAATAAAAATATCACTGGCTTCCAGCACCTCTGCCCAGGCCAACGATAATGACAGCATGATGGTATTCCGCGCCGGCACATAGGTCACCGGGATGCCTTGTGTTTCATGCTCAGGCACCGCAATCGCATCATCTGTGAGCGCAGAGCCACCAAACAATGACAGATCCAGTTGTACTGTTTTATGCTCTGCTGCACCTAAGGCTTGGGCGACCCGTTGTGCGGCCAGCAATTCAACATTATGCCGCTGGTGATAATCCAGGCTCAGGCAGTAGCACTCATAGCCTTGGGATTGCGCAATCGCCAGCACGGTTGTGGAATCCAACCCGCCGGACAGTAAAATAACAGCTTTAGGTTTGTGTCCGGATAGATCGTTTTGCTGATTAATAACCATCCCCTTATACCCCTTGCTTCTCGCCCCATAAAATCTTGTGTAATTGCAGTTGCATCCTGACAGGCAAGTGGTCCTGCAATATCCAGCTGGCTAAAGTCTCGCCGCTCACCTGATTAAAACTGGGCGAGAACAGATGATCGCAATTGCTTGGAAACGGCTGCTCCGCCATCATTTGCCTGGCCCAGTCGTAATCTTCACGGCTACAGACCACCCATTTCACTTCGTCACCTACTTTAAGTAGCGGCAGGTTTTCCCAGCGATTTTTTGACATTTCACCGGAGCCTGGCGTTTTCACGTCCATAATCACTTTCACCCGATGATCTACCGGTGTGAGATCCATGGCGCCACTGGTTTCCAACGAAACCTGGTACCCGGCATCGCATAACCGGGTGAGCAATACACTGCAGCCCTTTTGCGCCAGCGGCTCGCCACCGGTCACACATACATAGCGCGTGCCGTGCTGCTTGATTTCTTGCATGATTTCATCCACTGACATATTGCCACCGCCTTTGAACGCATATTCGGTATCGCAATACACGCAACGCAACGGGCAGCCAGTGAGGCGAATAAAGATGGTCGGCAAGCCGACACGCGAACTTTCGCCTTGCAGGGAGTAAAAGATTTCGAAAATTCTGAGTGTGGTCATGAGAGTAGTAAAGTAAACGGGCAGATATCGCTATCTGCCCGCTATTATCGCCGAAATCCGGTGATTTCAGTAATACAATCAGCTATTTAATGCTTTCAAGCACCTTCAGGCGTTTTTGCGCGCTAGGCGTCACTTCTGCAGAAGGGTGGGCGGCAATCAGATCTTTCAGCGTCTTCTTGGCTGCTGGAATTTGCCCAAGCTGAATCTGGCTGTTGGCCAGACTGAGCATGGCATTCGGTGCCAGCGGATGTGAAGCATAGCTATCCAGGAACTTCTGCTGGGTAGCCACTGAGGATTTGTAGCTTTTCAACGCAAACTGGGCGTAACCCAAGCCATACAAGGCATCAGGCGCCAGCTTGCTGCCCGGGTAAGTTTTCAAGAAGTTGTCATACGCAGTAAACGCTTCTTTATACTTACCAGCCTGATTCAGCGACTCGGCCTCGGAGAACGCACGCGCCTCCTGCTGGGATGCATCGGAAGCTTTACCCGAATCACCTCCGGCAGCGCCTGGAGCAGTTACCCCAAGCTGTCCGGAGACTTGTTGGGCCAGTGATTCCAGACCTTTAACGCGAGTATCCAGATCAGTGTACTGGGCATTTTGCTTGGTGCGCATATCTTCCAGCTGATGGTTGACCACTTCAAGGTCACCCTTCAACTGCGCGACATCCTGACGGATCTGTTCCAGCTGGTTCTGCATATCCAGCAAACCTTTGCCATTGATCAGCGATTCCAGGCTCTGCACCCGCTTATCCAGGGATTGCTGGGTACGCGTCAGATCGCTGATGGCTTTCTGCTGGGCATCATGCTCGGAAGTCTGCTTGTTTTCCAGCTCCAGGATGCGTTTGCGGGCTTCACCATCATCAAACAGCGCAGCATGGCTGACTGCCGGAACAGTCAACCCTATTGCTAGAGCCATCAAGATGGCTGAACGCAAATTACTGACCTGCATAGACAACATCTACGCGACGGTCATGCTGGAAGCAATCTTCATCTGCGCAATTTTGCTTGGAACGCTCTTCACCGTAGCTCACTGTTTCGATCTGGCTATCGCTAACGCCCAATACGTTCAAAGCGTTTTTAACAGCTACAGAACGACGTTGGCCCAATGACAGGTTGTACTCATGTGTACCGCGCTCATCGGTGTTACCTTGCAATACCACTTTAGCTTGTGGATGTGCAGCCAGGTATTTAGCGTGGTTAGCTACCAGGTCTTTGTACTCTGCACGAATCGCATCGCTATCGTAATCAAAGAAAATCTGGCGTTTTGCCAGCTCAGCAGCGCTCAGTTGATCCTGGCTGTTATCCACATCTACTGTTTTGATGTCGATTTTGTTAGTGCCTGCAGAACCGTCAGCACCATTGTTCTGTGAATTAGAAATAGGCTTGGTCACGCTTGAATCTTCAACCTTGGCCGGATTCATCGGCGTGCTTTTACAAGCGGTTAACACCAATGCCAGTGCAGCAATTTTCCAAATATTATGTTTCATACTTTCTCCTTAAAATTGAGTTAAAAAACCAAAAACTGATGACTACTTGGGAGATGCCTGTGCAGGCCCCCATGCAGGTTCACGAATATCACCGCCAGCTTCAGACAGGCGCTGCCTCACCAGACCATCCACTGCCACGGTGGCCAATGTGCCTTTACCACCCACCCGCGTGGCATACATCAAGGTACGTGAGTTAGGTGCGAAACTGGGTGACTCATCCTGTGAGCCAGCACTGAGTATCTTTACGCTGCCAGAACCCAGGTCCTGCACAGCGACTTTAAATGAACCGCCATCGTTACGGATGTAGGTCAGGTATTTACCATCAGGGGAAAAACGCGGGCTGACGTTGTAACCGCCTTCGAACGTCACGCGAGAAGGTGAGCCGCCGGAAGCCGGTACTTTGTAAATCTGCGGACGACCGCCACGGTCTGAGCTGAAATAAATGAATTTACCATCCGGGGAGAAGGCAGGCTCAGTATCAATAGAACTGCTCTTGGTGACCTGCTGCAAGTTAGACCCATCCGCAGAAATCGTATAAATCTGTGAGTTTGCGCCATAAGTAAGTACGACTGCCAGCTTACTGCCATCTGGTGCCCACGATGGCGCACTATTATTCCCTTTGAAGTTAGCAACTACTTTACGCTCACCAGTATACAGCGACTGTACAAACACAATAGGTTTCTTTTTTTCAAAAGACACATAGGCCATTTTGCTGCCATCGGGTGACCATGATGGAGAGATGATAGGCTCGTTAGACGACACCAATGTCTGGGCGTTAAAGCCGTCAGCATCGGCAATTTGCAAGGTAAACCGTTTCCCGGCTTTAGTCACATAGGCAATACGGGTAGCAAAAGCGCCCGGCTGACCGGTGAATTTCTCGTAGATCTGGTCTGCAATCAAATGCGCAACATGGCGATACTGGCTAGCTGGCACCGTGTAGGTCGATTGCAACAAAGGCGTTTGCCGTAAAACATCCATCACCTGCACGTTGACTTTCAAGTTGCCATTGGCAGCCTGCTGCACTTCACCAATGCTCAAGCCCTGGGCTTTGAGTGCGGTCCAGTCTGTGTACTTGATATCTGCGGCGGTAGTTGGCAATGAAGGGATACCGCTGGTATTCAGTACGCGGAACATGCCGCTGCCTTTTAAATCATTGCTGATAATGTCATGGATACGGTTTTTGCCCTGCACATTGGCAGACTCGGTTAACGGCAAAATCGCGATTGGAATCTGGATGGCACTACCGCCACTGATTTCGATGTCGAGCGCTGCGTTTGCAGGGCTTGCAAACATCCATGCGAGCGCACTGGTACAGCATACTTTTACTAATACCCGACGATACTCTGTCAGGCGACTTTTAACAGTTTTCATGGTTTCAGTATTGTTCACTTTATATAATTATCCTGTTAGTTGAAGAATTATAACGAAAAGCCCGCTCAACGTCATTGTTACACTTAGTTCCGCTATTTCATTTAGTGACACTCTCAGTCACGTTAACTACGCTTTACTTAACCGCGCGGCTTAAACTTCAAATGCAGTAAATCAAGCAAGGCTTTACGCGCTGCGGGGTCATCAGGCAAATCAAATGGCTTAGCTTGAACAATTGCGCGAAATACTGCTTCATCACACACGGAATCCCCCGAGCCTTTAATCATTTTTGGCATGCCAGACAAATCACCCGTATTGGTTAACTGTATATCAAACAACAATTGCGGATTCGAAACCGGGCACAAACCAGGGTTTACATAGGTCCTGATCTTGCGATTCATCAACCCGACGTAGTAGCTCAACACCGAGGGATCCACTGGGCCCGTAGCGGCAGCCTGCGCATCCATATCCTGCTGGCGCATGGCATCCTGGATTTTTTTAAGCTTCTCCTGCTCTTCTTCTTTACGCAGGGCTTCCTGAATTTTCTTCAGTTTCTCTTCCTGCTTTTTCTTCTCTTCTTCTTTCTTTTTCTCTTCCTCTAGCTTTTGCTTTTTCTCATCTTCCCGCTTTTTGAGTGCAATTTCCGCTTCTTGTTCCTCTTTATTCACTTGCGGCTCAGGCGGGGTAACCTTTTCAGGTGGCTTAGGCTTAGGTTCCGGCTCGGGTTCCGGCTCTGGTTTGGGCGGCTCCGGTTTTGGAGGTTGAGGTGCCGGTTTTGGCGCCGTTTTGCTGGGCAAACTATCCCACAATGTCGCTTCCATAACTGACGGATTCACATGCACTGCTTTCCAGTCGATCATAAAGATCATCGCCAGAAACAGCACGACATGCATCAGTACAGACAATATCGCTGCGCGTCTGCGGAATACCTGGTCCTGTGGGGAATGTGCGATTTTCATCTAAATACGCGACCTGTCGCTTATTTTTCGTTCTGGAACAACAAACCAACCTGGTTGACTTGCGCCTGCTTCAACAAATCCATGACAGACACCACTTCACCATATGGCGTGTTTTTATCGGCCGATACCACGACAGGCTTTTCTGATTCGGACAACTTCTGACGGATCAATGCCAGCATGTCATCACGTTCCATCTCCTTGCCATCCATGGTGACGGTGCCTTCTTTCAAGACAGTCACCACAATCGGGTCACCACTTTGTTTCAACGCCTGCCCGACTTTTGGCAATTCAACCATGCCCGGGTTAGTCATTGGCGCGGTGACCATAAAAATCACCAGCAATACCAGCGTCACATCAATGTAGGGGACTACATTGATCTGGTTCATCATGCGCCGTTTACGCGTTCTGCTCATAAGCGCTCCGATCAGGCTCTACGTTGCAAAATGTTGGTAAATTCTTCCATAAAGCTTTCGTAGCGGACCAGCAGTCGATCTACGTTAGCTGCAAAGCGGTTATAGGCGATCACGGCCGGAATCGCAGCGAACAAGCCAATCGCTGTCGCCACCAATGCCTCTGCAATACCTGGCGCTACCTGGCTCAGCGTAGCTTGTGCCACGTTAGATAATCCGCGGAAGGAGTTCATGATGCCCCACACCGTGCCGAACAAACCGATATAAGGGCTGACGGAACCCACTGATGCCAGGAATGGCAGATGCGAATCCAGGTAATCCAGTTCGCGGTTATACGCTGCGCGCATGGCCCGGCGGGTAGCTTCCATCACATCGCTGACTTCAGCGTCTCTTTGCGTATCTTTCTGCTGTTTGTGGCGGATGAATTCTTTTAAACCGGCCTGGAAAATACTGGCCATGCCTTGCGGCGTTTTACGACCGGAACCGATGCGTTCATAGAGCTCATTCAAATCACCACCTGACCAGAATTGTGCTTCAAATTGATCGACATTTTCAGCGGCGGCCTTTAATGAAAACACTTTAATGAAGATATACCACCAGGATGCCAGCGAGGTCAGCAATAAAATCAGCATGACCACCTGGACGGGCAAACTCGCCCCGCTCACCAGGGTAAAAATCGACATATCGTTTGTTACATTCATGAAGACTCCAGTGCTATTTTGATACGGGCCGGAATACCCGTGGGTTTAAATGAATCCGCGTCTACACAAGCAACCTTTACCTGTGCTTCTAATAAAACCAGTTCGTCGCGCATAATCTGCTGCTGGCAGCTAAAACTGCCAAGCCGCATTTCAGTGACCTGCGAAACTATTTTTAACTCGTCATCCAGCCTGGCTGGCTTCTTAAATTGTATTTGCATGCTGTGCACCACAAATAACACCTGCTCATCTTGTCGCAACGCGGCCTGAGCAAAACCCAGGCCGCGCAACCATTCAGTCCGCGCGCGCTCCATAAAGTTCAGATACTGGCTGTGGTATACCACGCCGCCGGCATCCGTATCTTCGTAATAGACACGCACGGAAAAATCAAATGTTCTACTGCCCGCCATCTTGCCACAATTCGCCACTGCTCATGCTGGCAGGCGCTCTTAATCCAAAATGCTGGTAGGTTAACAAGGTGGCGACACGGCCACGCGGCGTGCGCATCATATACCCTTGCTGGATCAGGTAAGGCTCCAGCACATCCTCAATCGTATCGCGCTCTTCGCCTATCGCGGCAGCCAGATTATCAAGGCCTACCGGGCCGCCGCCAAATTTTTCTATCACGGCCTGCAACAGTTTACGGTCCATCACATCCAACCCTTGCTGGTCGACGTCGAGCATTTTCAAGGCAGCATCGGCAATCAAATTCGTGACAATACCGTCGGATTTTACTTGTGCGTAATCGCGCACCCGCCTTAACAGGCGATTGGCTATGCGTGGTGTACCACGTGCCCTGCGCGCGATTTCGATAGCACCGGCCTGTTGCATTTCAACTTCCAGCAGATTGGCTGAACGCGCAACAATCTTGGCTAGTTCATCGTGGCTGTAAAACTCTAATCTTGCGACGATACCGAAACGGTCGCGTAACGGATTGGTCAGCATGCCGGCACGGGTGGTGGCCCCTACCAGCGTAAATGGCGGCAAGTCCAGGCGCACACTACGCGCCGCCGGGCCCTCACCGATCATGATATCCAGACGGTAATCTTCCATCGCCGGATATAGAATCTCTTCCACCACCGGGCTCAGGCGATGGATTTCATCAATGAAAAGCACATCATTGGGTTCAAGATTGGTGAGCAGCGCTGCCAGGTCACCGGCGCGTTCAAGCACAGGGCCGGAAGTCATGCGCAGATTAACGCCCATTTCCTTGGCGATGATATGGGCAAGTGTGGTTTTACCTAGCCCCGGCGGGCCGAACAGCAGCACGTGGTCAAGCGCTTCCTGACGGCCGCGGGCGGCATTGATGAAAATCTCGAGTTGACCGCGTGCTTTTTCCTGGCCGACGTATTCGTCGAGCACTTTCGGCCGAAGCGCCCGCTCCAGCGCTTCTTCATGCACGCTGACGGTGGCAGGAGCGACAAGTCGATCGGTTTCTATCATGGGATGGTCGGTGATGAGGTCATGGAACACATAGTGTCAATGCAAATTTAATCAGTGCAGGACTTCATTGCCGCTAATTTAAGAAGTTATTTTTTATGCATCATACCATGGCGCGCCTGACTATTACAGGCGCCCGCAGATGCGGATCCTGGTTTGGTTTTGTGGATTATTTGGAAAGATATTTCAGTGCCTGGCGTATACCATCACTGACGCCCACGCCCGGCTCCAGCAATTTGATCGTCGCTGTCGCTTCGCGCTCGTTGTAACCAAGCGCCACCAGCGCATTCAGGATATCGTCAGTCGCCGCTTTAGTCACAGGCTGCGCCGAGGTGGAGCCGGTCACCACAAATTTGTCTTTCAATTCCAGCAACAGGCGTTCTGCGGTTTTTTTACCAATGCCAGGCACACGCGTGAGCATGGCAACTTCTTGCTGGCTGACTGCCAGCATTAAATCATTGACGCTGACACCGCTTAAAATAGACAGCGCCGATTTGGCGCCTATGCCATTCACTTTAAGCAACTGCTTGAAGGTATTTTTCTCCTGCTCGCTGCCAAAACCATATAGTAACTGTGCGTCTTCACGCACGACCATATGCGTCAGCAATTGCACCGGCTGGCCGAGTTCAGGCAGGTTATAAAAGGTGCTCATCGGCACCTCGACTTCGTAGCCCACACCATTACAATCCACCACAATCAGCGGCGGTGACTTTTCCAGCAAACGACCATTCAGACGCGCAATCATACTAACCTTCCATTTTTGACCCTGAATCCGGTCGTTGCCAGTGCACCCAGGCCTTGCCCACCATGCGCATGGCAGATGGCACAGGCCAAGGCATCCGCCGAGTCCGGGCTTGGGTTTGCAGGGAGTTTTAACAGGCGCTTGACCATTTCCTGCACCTGTTCTTTTTGGGCGTGCCCGTTTCCGACCACAGATTGTTTCACTTGTAATGCGGTATATTCCGCAACCGAGAGTTGTTTAATGACCGCTGCTGAAATCGCTGCGCCACGCGCCTGGCCTAGCAACAACGTAGATTGCGGATTCACATTTACAAATACTTTTTCAATTGCCACCTGAGTGGGCTGATAGGTATCGATCACCTCGAACAAGCCATCCAGAATGACCTTCAAACGCTCCGGCAAAGCTTCTTTTTCTGCTTCACCAGCAGCACTCTTCTTTGCCGATGCGGTTTTAATCACCCCACTGGTGACATAACTCAACTTGCCCCCAAGGGCTTCGATCACGCCAAAACCGGTGACGCGCAGGCCGGGATCTATGCCTAGAATACGCTGCATGGTCATGGCAGATTAGCCGCTGAAAAATTCAATTAGCTCTCTTCAATCACGGCAGAGGTATAGACATCCTGCACATCATCCAGGTCTTCCAGCATATCGAGGATTTTTTGCATTTTTACCGCATCGTCGCCGGTGAATACCACTTCATTGAGTGGTTTCATGGTCACTTGCGCCATGACTGCTTTCAGGCCGGCGGCTTCCAGGGCTTCCTTTACCGTCACAAAATCATTTGGCGCGGTGATCACTTCAATACTGCCGTCTTCATCGGTAATCACATCTTCAGCACCAGCTTCCAGGGCAGCCTCCATCACTGCATCTTCCGAAACCCCTGGTTCAAACACCAGCTGACCACAGTGCTTGAACATAAACGCCACGCTGCCATCCGTGCCCAGGTTACCCCCGTGTTTGGTCAATGCATGCCGCACATCCATCACCGCACGCTGCCGGTTATCAGTCAGGCAATCAATAATGATAGATGCGCCGTTGATGCCATAACCTTCATAACGGATTTCTTCGTAATTCACGCCTTCCAGCTCACCGGTACCTTTTTTAATGGCACGCGTGATATTGTCAGAAGGCATGTTCTCTTCTTTAGCCGCGGCCACAGCAGCCCGCAAGCGCGGATTCATGGCGATATCGCCACCGCTCAGCCTGGCAGATACCGTGATTTCCTTGATTAACTTGGTGAATATTTTTCCGCGTTTGGCATCCTGGCGACCTTTCCGGTGCTGGATATTGGCCCATTTACTATGTCCCGCCATGTAATGTCCTTATCAGTCTATGCTGCGATGGTTGTTATCTTAAAAGTGGCGATTTTACCACAGCGCAGGCACCGGATTTTCATTGTTCAGCCACAATCACCACGATGGGTAATCCTTCATATCCTGATATCCACAAGTCCAAATAAGAAAGCCGGCTTTCGATTTTTCACCACAACACTTCTGAATTTACATATGCAAAACTGGTTTTTTTTGTTTATAAAGAAATGTTAGTATTTGTTTCCCCTTGTAATCAAACATTCTAAATTCGTTAGAAGGGGAATCTTTATAGCGATGTTTCTATTGATGATAAATATCGCCATAAAGCCTGGAGAAGTAAAGAAAACAAATTAAGGAGAAGTGTATGGCATTACTTAAAACCCTGACGTTTGGATTGTTTGGCACTGTCAATGATGTGATTGATGGCACCCAAGCGAGGTTGAATAGCTTACTTCCGCAAGTCATCACCCCGGAGGATAACACTGTCGACCATTTACTCGCTGGTACCGGCAGCCTGCTCAATGTGGGAGGTTTAGTGAACACAGTGACAGGTACTGTCGGTGGTGTGGTCAATACGGTTAACCAAACCGTCGGCCATAGTGTCGCAGAAGTCGGTACGCTGGTAAACGGCACCACCGCCTTGGTTGGCGATGTGGTGGCAGGCACCGGAGACTTGCTTGAAGACGTCACAGGCGTGCTGGCCAATACGACAACGACCCTTGGCGAGGTGGTTGGAAGTACCACCAGCCTGGCGGATGTTGAAGCCGTCGTAGGTACCGTCAACAACATCGTTGGTGACGTAGTGCATGCCACAAACACACTTCTGGATCAGACAGCCACTACTGTGGGTGCTACCGTGAATGGCGCGACCGCCACAGTAGGTACTTTGTTGACCGATGTCACCACAGAAATTGCCGCGCTCGTGAATGGCGCCGGCGATGGCACACCACAAGATGTCACAACTGTCGTAGGTGGCGTGGTTGGTACCGTTTCAGGCGCAGTTGCAGGTGCTCCGGAAACCGTCGGCAATTTGCTTGATAGTGCAACCGGTCTGGTTGATATCAACGGTTTACTGGGTAGCGTCACTCATGTGGTTGACAATGTGGCCAGTCAGGTGGATGTGGGTGGTTTGCTCGGCAATGTCACAGGTTTGCTGGATGTAAATGGTGTGGTCAATACCGTTACCGGCGTGACTCAAGGTGTCACCGGTGAAGTGCTGAATGTTGCGGACGTATTGTTTGAAACCACCGATGGTTTGCTGGACAGCGTGATTGCTGCTGCCGGCGACATCACTGCGACGACACCAGCCGTCACTGCCGGCTTGACACATGCAGTAGGTGATTTAACGCATGCAGTAGGCGACCTGGGTTCAGTACTCGGCAATCTGCTGGGTGGAGTCAACAACGGCTTGCACGAACTGGCTTGATAGCCATCATGAGTGGAAAAAGCCCGCATCTGCGGGTTTTTTTATATGGCTTTGACTGGTTTGGGCTGTTCGCGGATAGTGACCCATGAGATCACCAGCAGCGCAAATGCAATCAATACCATACCGACAGACTCCATTGCATCCGGCACCTCACCAAGTTGTATCCAGGCAGCAATCACACCTATCACCGGTGCCAGCATGGAGCCCATGCTCGCTACACCTGCAGGTAACCTTTGCAGGGCAAACAGCCATAACAGCCAGGCGAATGCCCCACAGAGAACCACATTGAACAACACTGCCCCTATCAAATAGGGCTCCCACATAATGGGCGGCGCTGGCACCAGGAAAGCAATCACTATCATAGGCAATGAGCCCAGCAACATTGGCCAGGCGGTGAGATTGATTAAATCCAGGTCCGGATGACGCCTGTGCAATTTTTTAGTCATGATAACTGACAAAGACCAGGAAATACCGGAAATCACTGCCAGCGTCATGCTGAAAGCATCGGCCCGGATATGCAGCGGATCAAAAATAAACAGCATGCCGAGTACGGCAGAAATCACCGCCAGCCATTGCCAGCCGTGTACGCGTTCACCTAATAATGGCCACGCGAATAATAATGTCCAGAAAGGCATGGTGTAAGTGAGCACGGCGGTTTTACCCGCGCCGCCTTCCACCAATGCCCACATCAACACCCCGGTAAAGCCTACGTTTTGCAGCAGGCCCAGAACCAGCATGGTCGGGAATTCTGTCAGCCGCATGGAACGCCGCGTGACATACAACACCAGAAACAGCACCAGCGCACCAAAAAAGGTGCGCATGGCGGCAAACTGGAACGGCCCGGCATAATGCAGCGCACTCTTCATCACCACCCAGTTATATCCCCAGATAATGGCGAGGACTAACAGGGCGGTAAGTGCCTGTGAACGCTGTTTAACCAGTTGATCCATTTTGCTTGTCTTTGGAAGTTTCTAAGGAAAAACGATTCATTAATTCCAGATATGCGTTACGGCCAGCCACTGTCCATCGGCCTGCTTCTGGAATACCACTTGCACATTGCCGCCGAATTGCTGTTTTACGCCATCTTCACCTACCATTGCGCCAGCCCAGTTGCCGGTTTGCGTGGCCAGGGTATCAGTCACAATCGCTGTTTTCATGGTCAGCGCGTGTTCAATCACACCGGCCTGAATCAAGCCACCAAAGAAATCGGCAATCGCCTGACGGCCTTTGACAGGTTCACCTGCAGGTGCTGGCAATACGATGGCGCTTTCAGCATACAAAGCGGCAATCGCCTGGGTATTTTTGCTGTTGAACGCGGCATCAAATTGCGTGTTCAATGTTTTTAAAGTGTCTTCTACTGTCGCCATGGTGTTACTCCTTTATAAATACGATTGGTTACTGATTGAAATCCCAGGCAGACATACCATCATCTATAACGCCTAAAATACTTTGCAAGTCACTACGCTGACTCTCTGATAAGCCCTGCATGCACAAGCGCAAGCGGCTGTAATAATCCGGCATCACCGCATCCAGCTTGGTCTGCCCGGCGGCAGTCAATTTAATCTGCACACTACGCCTGTCCTGCGGCGCTGAAACACGTTGCACTAACCCGCCTTGCTCCAGGCCGTCCAGCAAACCGGTCATGGTGGCGCGTGTCACACCCAGTTTTTCTGCCAGCACAGAAGGCTGTGAAGTCAGATCTGCCTCCCGCATCAGCAAAATAAGCACCCACCAGCGGCCCTGCAATAAATCATGCTTGGTCAGGCAGGCATCGAGCGCCACGGACAAATCCGTTGCTACTCTGAGCAGCATTAAAAAACTGGCAATCGCGGTGACGTCGGCCGCAGGGTAGCGCTCAGCAAAGCGCTGTAATACTTCCTGGGTTGGGAGATCTCTGAGCTGCAACATGATTAGCAACATTATAGTTAGCTTCCTAACTATGTCAAGTATTATCAAAAGTTTTGCTTACGCAAACATCGGTGTATATTAGAGATCCGGGATGATGGAAGGAGGAAGTGATGAAGACTCTTCAACAAGTACTCAATCTGAAAACACACCAGGGGATCATCAGCATTGCGCCCAACAGGCCGGTGTATGATGCATTGGTGATTCTTGCCGAATACAAAATCGGTGCGCTGGCAGTGATCAAAGACGGTGAGCTAGTGGGGATTTTTTCCGAACGCGACTATGCGCGGGAGATTGTCTTAAAAGGCCGCTCCTCCAAAACGACAAAGGTGGCTGAAGTGATGACGCAAAAAGTCATCACCGGCAAACCTGACGAATTGGTGGAATCTGCCATGAACACCATGCTGGAAAAACGCTTCCGGCATTTACCGGTAGTGGATCACGGCAAAATGCTGGGGATGCTGTCTATCGGCGATATCCTGAAGGAAACCATCAGTTACCAGCAGGAATTGATCAAGCAGCTGGAAAGCTATATCCATAGCTAAGCTTTTCCTCCCTGATTCAGATGCTTCCAGCTGAATCAGAGATTTGCCACCTGGCGCTAGCCCCTACTCGCCAATAATCTTAACCAGCACACGCTTGTTGCGCCTGCCATCAAACTCGCCGTAAAAAATCTGTTCCCAGGGGCCAAAATCCAGCTGGCCTTCAGTCACGGCCACCACTACTTCACGGCCCATGATCTGGCGTTTGATGTGTGCATCAGCGTTGTCCTCGCCGGTATCATTATGGCGATATCCGCTGACAGGCTCATGTGGTGCCAGTTTTTCCAGCCAGATTTTGTAGTCGTGATGCAGGCCACGCTCATCATCATTGATAAATACACTGGCAGAGATATGCATGGCGTTAATCAATACCAGACCTTCTTTTATGCCGCTTTCACGTACACATGCCACTACATCCTGCGTGATATTTTTAAAGTCCATACGTGCCGGAATGTTGAACCATAACTCTTTACGAAAACTTTTCATGCTTGTTTCTCCTATCCCCAATTGAATTTATTTTAACACTGAGCATGCGCTGAACGATAAATGCCATAAAAACAAAAGGGCCTCAACAGAGGCCCTTTTTCGTATTCTTAAAACTTAGCTGTGTACATCCACACTTTGGGTAAATGATTTGCCTTCATTATCGGTAGCCACCACTTCCAGCTTGCCTGGAGCATCAGGAATAAAGCTGAATTTCATATACGGGTCTTCACTGGTACCTACACCTACATCTACCGTCATCACCTCTTTGCCATTGTAGGTAAAAGTGGTTTTGTTGATATAGAACGCAGGTACATACCCTTGTGAAACCAGGTCGCGTTGCAAGCCGGTACGCATCACATGCCTGATATTAAAAGTCGCGGTGGCTGGCTCACCCATTTTTGGCGCGTCAACATTGAATTTGATTTTTCCGGCAGCGGCGCGTACTTCAGATTCGTTATTATCTACCGTGCCACCACAGCCGCCAGCTGCGCGTATCTCACGTTTGGTCATATACAGTTTGCCATCCGCCGTCTCGCCAATCAGGCGCACAAAAGAATCAGACTCCTGGCGAATCCTGGTTGCCATCTGGAAACCGTTTAAACTGTCTGTTAAGTGATAAGTTGAAGCTAGCTGGATAGGATTGGCATCGACAATCACATACAGCTTCTTGATAGCCACACCGTTAGCCGCCGCTTTGTCATAGATGAGCGTCACCGGCACTTGCGCGCCGCTTTCGGCGCGCCGCGGCGCTTCAATTTTCAGGAAATCCACTTCCTGGATATCACGCTTGGGGAAGAATGCTTCTTTCACCACCGTCCACAGTTTTGGATCTGCTTCTGCTTGCGCCAATGTGCTGAAACCTAAGCTGCTTAAACATAAAGCAGAAATACCTGCTATCAATATCCATACTTTTTTCATCGTATTCCCCATATTTCACTTTGTAATTATATGATTTGCATCAAAGCCATTCTCTACTGAAATCACAATTTCAATATGTGATTTCCATCACACATATTCGACCCTCACGCCAGCTTGCTGGGGTCGCCAGACGGACGCATTTCATAGGTAGGATCGGCAAATTCTTCGAAATTCAGTTCGACACCATTACCAGCTGGATCACGCAGGTTAATCTGGTGGATTCCATTTGCCAATATGCGGGTAGTATAGGTTAATGCATGCGCTTGCAAGCGCGCTTCCATCTCCGGCATATCGGTACAGGTAAATGACACATGATCGAAAGTGCCGTTCACATGCAATTGCGGTGCTTCCGCAGTTTTATATTCGGCCAGGTGAATCACATCGTTATGGCCGATATACAGCCAGTAGCCATAGGTGGTACTGGCGACGCGCTTGCCAACCGTGAGCCCCAGCACATCACAATAGAAATCACGCAGTTTGTGCATGGTGTCGCGATCGGAGCGGAAATTCACATGATTGATTTCGGTCAGTGGCATGATTACCTTATAAATTCATTGTTGCAAGTCGGCAACTATAGTACAAATTTTGTTGTGTACAAACTAATGCGCTTTAATCAATGCCCTGAAAATTGACACAGGGCAAATCCCTGCACACCGGCGGCAGCCAATTGCTGCATGCCGCCGAGCTCGGGCAGGTCTATGACAAACGCGGCCTGCTCTAACAAGCCGCCTAATTGACGCACTAGCGCCACCGCCGCAAGTGCGGTGCCACCGGTGGCTATCAGGTCATCCACCAGCAAGATGCGCTCGCCGGGCAAAATCGCATCCTTATGTACTTCCAGGGCATCACTGCCATATTCCAGCAGATAGGGTTGCGAAATGGTGGTCCACGGCAGCTTGCCGGGTTTGCGCGCTGGCACAAAACCGGCACCCAGCTTGACTGCCAGTGCTGCGCCTATGATAAAGCCGCGCGCCTCCATGGCGACTACCTTATCGAAAGTATTATTTTCATAGTGTCGGGCAAGGCCATCAATCGCAGCTGCAAAGCCCTGCTTGTCCTGTAACAGGGTGGTGATATCCCTGAACTGGATACCCGGTTTGGGATAATCAGGAATCGTGCGTATCAAAGCTTCAAACATAAGGACCTTAAAATTAGCTATTCACTGGCAAATAAAAAAGCGCGCCCTGATGGACGCGCTTTATACGACTGCTGCACTCCTACTGCATGGCATGGCGAACAATGCCAGCACGGACATGATTAGCTGGTAGCGGTATTCTGCTGACGTACGCGGATATGTAATTCGCGCAATTGCTTCTCATCCACCTCGTTAGGGGCATTGGTCATCAGGCATTGCGCGCGCTGCGTTTTCGGGAAAGCGATCACATCACGGATAGACTCGGCACCGGTCATCAAGGTCACCAGGCGGTCCAGGCCGAAAGCCAGGCCACCGTGCGGAGGCGCACCGTACTGCAGGGCGTCCAGCAGGAAGCCGAATTTCTCCTGCGCTTCTTCCTTGCTGATCTTAAGTGCATCAAATACTTTGGATTGTACGTCCTGTTTGTGGATACGTACTGAACCGCCACCCACTTCCCAGCCGTTCAACACCATGTCATAAGCTTTGGACAGGCAAGCGCCAGGATTGCTGACCAGCAGGTCTTCATGCCCCTCTTTAGGCGCAGTGAACGGATGGTGCAGCGCAACCCAGCGATCATTTTCTTCATCATGCTCAAACATCGGGAAATCAACTACCCACAATGGCGCCCACTGGCGGCCATCCAGATGGCCTTTTTCGTGACCCACTTTGCTACGCAATGCGCCTAATGCTTCGTTGACGATTTTGGCTTTATCGGCTCCGAAGAACACGATATCGCCATTTTGCGCGCCGGTACGGTCAATAATCGCTTGCAGCGCGTTGACATGAATGTTTTTAACAATCGGGCTTTGCAGGCCTTCTTCGTTCAATTTGGTAATATCGTTGATCTTGATATATGCCAGACCTTTGGCACCGTAAATTTTGACAAATTCGGTATAAGCATCAATCTCGGAACGGCTGATCGCCGCACCGTTAGGCACACGAATCGCAGCCACTCGACCACCTGCCATATTGGCAGCACCGGCAAATACTTTGAAATCGACATCTTTCATGACATCGCTCAGCTCGGTGATTTCCAGTGTGACGCGCATATCTGGCTTGTCTGAACCGTAACGGTTCATCGCTTCACTGAATGGCATGCGTGGGAATTGCGCTGGGAGATCCACATCCTGCACTTTTTTCAGCATGCGGCGGATCATTTCTTCCACCAGGTCCATGATGTCGTTTTCTTCAAGGAATGAAGTTTCGATATCGACCTGGGTGAATTCAGGCTGGCGGTCAGCACGCAGATCTTCATCGCGGAAACATTTGGTGATCTGGAAGTAACGGTCAAAACCCGCCACCATCAGCAACTGCTTGAACAGTTGTGGCGATTGCGGCAAGGCAAAGAACTGGCCGTGATGCACACGGGAAGGCACCAGGTAGTCACGTGCACCTTCCGGTGTAGAGCGTGTCAGCATCGGTGTTTCAACTTCAATAAAGCCGTTTTCATCCAGGTAGTCACGCAGGTTTTTTGCCACCTTGTAACGCAGCATCAGGTTTTTCTGCATGGCCGGACGACGCAAATCGATATAGCGATGTTCCAGACGGACGGTTTCAGTCAGGGTGTCATCATCCAGCATAAACGGTGGCGTCAATGAAGCATTCAGCACCTCAATCTCAGTCGCCAGCATTTCTACTTCGCCAGTCGGCAAATTGCTGTTTACTGTGCCTTCAGGACGCGCGCGCACTTTACAGACTACCCGCAGCACGAATTCGTTACGGACGGTTTCTGCGATGGCAAACGCTTCTTTTGTATCCGGGTCGATCACAATTTGCGCCAGGCCTTCGCGGTCACGCAAATCAATAAAAATCACACCGCCATGGTCGCGACGCCTATGGGCCCAGCCACACAGTGTCACGGTTTGTCCGATATGTTCGCGGTTCAGGTGACCGCAGTAATGTGTACGCATCATAATAATTTTTATAAAGTTGAAAGGGTTGCGGTTAGTGCTGTTTTGGCAAAGGCGCCACTGTACCCATGCTGATGATGTATTTCAAGGCTTGATCCACACTCATATCCAGCGTGATCACATCAGCCTTGGGCAACATCAGGAAAAAACCCGAGGTCGGATTCGGCGTAGTGGGGACATAGACGCTGACATATTCACCTTGCAGGTGATTAGCGACATCGCCACCGGGCGTGCCGGTCAGGAAAGCGATGGTCCATACGCCCTGACGTGGGTATTCAATCAACAGTGCCTGACGGAAGGCATTGCCGGAATCTGAAAACAGGGTATCAGACACTTGTTTGACGCTGGAATAAATGGACTTCACCACCGGCACGCGGATAAGCAGGCCTTCCCACAGTTCAATCAACTGCTGACCAAAGATATTGGTCGCCACCAGGCCGGTCGCCAGCACGATTGCGACTGTCAGAATCACGCCAAAGCCCGGGATATCAATACCCAGCAATGTAACCGGACGCCAGGCAGCAGGCAGTAAAAACAAACTCTGGTCCAGCGTTTGCACTAAAGTTTTGAGCACCCATACCGTAATGAATAACGGGACCAGCACCAGTAAACCTGTAATGAAATATTTTTTCATGGTGATTGTTTTTCGCGGTTAGTGACAGGCACAGCCGGTAGCACATTTCGCTGGACTGGCAGTTTCCGTGCTGGCGCTTGAGGGCTCAGCGGCTTTGCTGCTGCCAGACGCACTACCGTTTTTAAAGTCTGTCGCGTACCAGCCGCTGCCGGTCAGCTGAAAATTAGGTGCGGACACTTTTTTAGAAAAAGTCTGCTGTTTGCATTGTGGACATTCATCCACATTGGGGGCAGAAACTTTGCGCATCAGCTCTTGCTGATAACCGCATTCGCTACATTGGAAATCGTAGATAGGCATATGTAAACGCAACCCGAAGACAACTTGCTGGAAAAATTTTACTAAGCGGCAAATTATACCTGATTCGCGCTATAAAACATCAAAACAGCGGCGATGTAATTGAATTAAAAAGACTTTAAGGACACATGCATGCAACAAACAAACGTTAAAACCGTGGCGCTTTCCACCCTGTTTATATTTCTGGGATTCGTCAGCCGCGATCTGAATGCGCATCACCAGCGCTTGACATTGCATAGCACCCCGCAAAAACCGCGCACACTTTCTGTGCTGGTCACTGATCTGCTGTATACCGAACCTACGCTTACTATCCGCAAGCTTAAATAGCAGCGCGGTACTCAGGCTGGTTAAACTTGCGCCTCGTATGTTGCCTGATCCAGCAAAGCCTCAGCGCCACTGGCATTGGCTTCCAACTTGAAAATCCAGGTAGTGTAAGGGTGGTCATTGATTTTTTCAGGTGAAGACAATGCAGCTTCATTAATCGCCAGCACAGTACCAGTCAGCGGCGCATAAATATCAGAACCGGTTTTTACCGACTCAATCAGGCCACAAACGGCAAATTGTTCAACCGATTCACCGACCTTGGGCGGATCAACAAACACCACATCACCCAGCATGTTTTGCGCATATTCGCTGATGCCAACCAGCCACGACCCATCTTCCGATTGCGCCGCCCAAGTGTGTTCTTTAGAAAAGAGGTATTTCAAGCCTGTTGACATAAGATTAGAAATCAAAAAATTAGGTGATAATAATTGTGCCATAGTCTATTAGCCACACCAACGCTTATTCATTATTCACTTACAGCAACAGTTGTTGTAAAGGTTTAATTGTTTACACTAAAAAATTGCGATAAGTGATTGACGATGAATAATAACTGGGCAATAATAAAACTGGTCTGTGGAAGGTGGATTATGAGTTTTTTCAAGCATTGTCTTAAAGTTTTACTGGTGAGTTCCATCGCATTTGCGCCAGCAGGTCAAGCGATTGCAAAATCACCGTCGAAAAAACAATCGGTTTCTAGCCAGAAAAAATATAATCCACGCGTTTCGTCCGAATATCGCGTTAATCCAAACAAAACCAGAGCCATGCGTCCGGCCAAAGTCAGGGCGCATGCAAAAAAAGTGTCAAAACCTGCCGTTGATGCAGAAATGTTTGATTCGTTTACTGGTAAATCAAGCAACAGCAATTTAGCGATTGCCTCGACCAAAGCGCTGGTGATGAACCAGAATACGCACGAAATCATTTATTCCAAAAACCTGGATACACCAACTCCGATTGCCTCTGTCACCAAACTGATGACAGCAATGGTGGTGCTTGATGCAAAACTCAACCTGAATGATGAAGTCTCCATTACCGAAATGGATGTCGATTACTTGAAAGGTACCTCTTCACGCCTGCCGGTTGGCACTACCATGACACGTGAAGACTTGCTGAACCTGGCACTCATCGCTTCAGAAAACCGCGCCGCCTCAGCTTTGGCGACACATTATCCGGGCGGTAAACAACGATTTATCCAGGACATGAACGCAAAAGCGGCCAGCCTGGGCATGATGAATACCCACTTTGAAGATTCCACCGGCCTGAACAGCAACAATGTGTCTACCGCCATGGACCTGGCAAGAATGGTACATGCGGCTTACCAGTACCCCATGATTCGCCAAATCACCACTACTTCTGACTACGACTTGAACGTTCACAGAAGACAACCTTTACATTTTCACAATACCAATGCATTGGTACGGGAAAGCACCAACAGCAGCTGGGAAATCGGCTTATCAAAAACCGGCTACATAAGCGAAGCCGGACGCTGTCTGGTAATGCAAGCGACGATCGCAGGTGAACCGCTGATCCTGGTGTTACTGGATTCAGTCGGCAAACTGACCCGTATCGGTGATGCCAAACGCATCAAAAAATGGATGGAGCACAATTACAGCACATTGACTTCACACAACGATGGCCGTGGCGACATTGTGCTGACAGGCTTGTCCATGAGCAAAACCTTAGGCGAAGACGCTAACTGATCATAAGGGATGCAATAAAAAAGTCCGCGATATCCGCGGACTTTTTTATTGCATACGCTCAAAGCGAAGAATCAAAGTCTAGACTAAGGCTCTGCCCCATCAAACTCCGGGTCATACCCCTCACTAGTCGCTGCCTTCCGCTGATGCTCCTTCCACTGCTTGCGTAGCGCCTCTTTCTTCTCCGGCGTCAAACTCTGGAACTGCTGGTAACGCTTACGCGCATTTTCGCGTTCATAAGGCGTCATCCGGCTCCATTTCACCAATTGCTTCTGCACACGCTGTTGTTTCTGCGCATCCATCTTCGGGTACTGATGGGCGATATCCAGCATCTTTTCGCGCTGCCACGGACGCAGGGTATCCCACTCGGATTTCAATGGCGCCAGCACCATACGCTGCTGCTCGCTTAATTGCGCCCAGGTCACATTAGCGGCAGGGTCATCCGGTGACAGATCATTTTTGATCGCACCAATATCCGCCATTGCCAACATCGATGTGCCAGGATAACCATCAGCAGCTAACGTTTGCGCAGCATATGAACCCGCACCGATACTCAAAGACAATACCACCCAGCCTAATACCAACGAATGATTTCGCATCACTTCTCATTGTTCCAGTAATTAATACGCATTGCTTGAACCTAGATATGCTCTGAATAATGCCACGGCTCAAAGCCATTATCGACGAATGCCTCTACCGGCAAATCCGCGCTCAGCAACATGGCGTCATCGTTTTGCTGTGCAGACACCATCAACACACCCACTACCAGGCACACAGATAAAGCGGCTGCACCCATCATGCGCGGATGCCCAAATGACGCCCACGACAAAACATCACCTACCGCTGGCGACGTTCGTTTGGTATCGGCAAAGCGCCTTAAGGCAGCCTGCCTGGCTTCAGTTAAACGGGTTTCAACCTCTGCGGATAATGGCTGGACATCATTTTTCAGTAAATCCACACATTCGCGTAGAGGGAGTGGCAAGTCGTCTTCCGGATGACGTTGATTCCTCATGGCTTTACTCCTCTTTTTTGCAACTTCTGGACGCCGAGACCGGCCTGGCCTAATGACTGCGACAAAGCACCGACCGCGCGTGAGCAATGCGTTTTAACGCTTCCCTCCGAACAACCCATCGCGGCCGCAGTTTCGGCAACATCCAATTCTTCCCAATAACGCAATACGAATGCTTCTCGTTGACGTGCTGGTAATTTTTCTAGCGCTTTTCCAATCAGGGTCATGGTTTGCGAGCGCTGTAACTGTTCAGAAGGGTCGCTTTCCGGCCCTTCTACGTCTATGGTTTCCAGCAGGTCAAACTCTTCATCTTCCTGCGAACCAAAGGAAGAAAACAAAGAGGTCCATAAATTACGGACCTTTTGCCGGCGCCAGAAATCGCGCGTGGTATTTTGCAAAATACGCTGAAAAAGCATAGGGTATTCCGCAATCGGTTTATTGGCATACTTATCTGCCAATTTCAGCATTGCGTCCTGAACGATATCCAATGCTGCATGGTCATCACGCACGGCATAGGCAGTTTGCCTGAATGCCCGCTTTTCAATCTGACGTAAAAAATCTGATATTTCTTGCGCACTCGCCACTACGGTTCCTAATCCCCGAGATAATCAAAGTTTTCAACTTGACGATCACTACTACTTTGCTGCATTTATGAGTGTTTTTGGCAGTCAAAGAAATAGGCATCGTTTATCTCCCTGTTGATCGGAGTATATCAGTTTTAATTTTATTACTGATAGAATAAGGCTTGATGGCTGCAAAACGATGGTTCACCTCATGACACTCAAACAAGAACTCACTTCACCTCATGGCATGCAGTCGCATCCCATGAATATAAACCCAGCCACCGAGGAAGCAGTGTGATGGCCTCTGACCTGCCTGCCGATCAGCCTGAAAAAACACCCGACGTGCAACATCTCAGGCTATACAGCCTGTACCGCCTTTGCGCGTCCGGCATGCTACTGGGCAGCCAGTTGTGGCCATATTTAAGGGGGACGTTTGCTGAGTCTGCTTATGTTTTCTGGGCGCTGGTGCTGTTTTTCTTTTATGCGCTGACCGTCAGCTTCAGCTTCAGGCATCTGCAGTCAAAAAGTGGCATCACGCTGAAACTGCAAACCAGCGTGGATATCGTCTTTATTGTGGTCATGATGCATTTCCTGCAAAGTGGCCAGAGTGGTATCGGCCTGTTGCTGATTATTAATATTATCTTTGCCGGGTTGATCAGTGATGGCCGCTTTGCCATGTTTTATGCGGCGATTGCCACCATAGGCATCTTGCTGGAAAACACGCACCGCGTGTTGAAACATAGCCTGTTGGGCAATAGTTACAATGATTACAGCAGCGCGGTGTTGCTTTCATTAAGCTGTTTTGCCACTGCCTGGCTGGCGCAAACCCTGACAAGCCGCATGCAAAGCAGCGAGAAACTCGCGAATGAGCGTGGCCAGGATATCGAGCAGCTTGCCAGGACCAATGCGCTGATTACGCAGGAAATGCCGAATGGCGTGCTGGTGATAGACCAGCACCAGCGCTTGAAACATTACAACTTCCAGGCCTGCAAACTACTCGGACTGGAAGACAGCCAGTGCCAGGAAGCAGTGCGATCACAGGCTGCATTGAGCATGCTGACGCCAGCCATCACCCAACTCCTGCAAACCACGCCCGCAAACAAGCTTGCACCACAGGATGCCACCAAACTCACCATCAATAACCGTGACCTGGGCATCCGTTTTCATGCGATTTCTGAAAACATTAATAATGGTGTGGTGATTTTTATTGAAGACTGGTCACAAATCCAGACCCAGGCACACCAGGTGAAACTGGCGGCACTGGGCAGGCTGACGGCCAATATTGCCCATGAAATCCGCAACCCTTTGAGTGCCATCAGCCATGCCACGCAGCTATTGCAGGAAGACTCTATAGAACCGGGGACGGAACGCATGCTGCAAATCATTTCAGACAATGTGCAGCGACTGGACCAGATTATTAAAGATGTACTTGAGCTCAACCGCCGTGACCGGACCAATCAGGAACAATTTAATATCAAAACGTTTATGCAGGAGTTCTACCAGCAGTTTTGCGCAGTAGAAAAGATCGACCCGCTAAACTTTACCCTCAGCATCCCTGAAAGACACGGCACTATCGTATTTGATAGGCGTCATATCAACCAGATACTATGGAATCTATGTAAAAATGGCTGGCGGCATAGCAAACAACAATCGCGCAGCCTGCAACTCAAAGTGACTGGCGACAAAAGTGGCCAGTTCATCCATGTGCTGATTAAGGATGATGGCAGCGGCATAGATCCCAAGATTCAGCCGCATTTATTCGAGCCGTTTATGACGACAGAAAAAACCGGTACCGGCCTGGGCTTGTTTATTGCGCGCGAACTGGCAGAGGCCAATGGTGCCAAGCTGGACTATTCAAGTACAGCAAGCGGCACACAATTTTCACTGACAATTAAGAAGGTAATCGTTTAATGGCAAACTCTTATCGATGTCTGGTGGTCGACGACGAGACCGATATCCGTGAACTGGTGGTCCTGACCCTGGAGCGCATGGGCATACAGGCCGAGAGCGCCAGCAATGTCACGGATGCCAAACATATGCTGCACTCTTTCAGTTATGACCTGTGCCTGACTGATATGCGCCTGCCGGACGGCCTGGGGCTGGAACTGGTGCAACATATCAATGCGCAATTCCCAGGCCTGCCTGTCGCCGTGATTACCGCTTATGGCAGTGCGGAAAATGCCGTTTCCGCTTTAAAAGCCGGCGCGTTTGATTACATCACCAAACCGATTTCACTGAAACAATTACGCCCGCTGGTGGAGTCTGCGCTGAAACTCTCTTCACAGAAAGAGTCGCACGGCGCGAATACCGTAGACCTGATTGGCGCCTCTCCGGCCATGAGTTATGTGCGCACCATGATAGCCAAACTGGCACGCAGCCAGGCGCCCGTATATATCAGTGGCGAATCAGGTAGCGGCAAGGAACTGGCCGCCAGGCTGATCCACCAGAACAGCTCGCGCAAGGACCAGGCATTTATTGCCGTCAACTGCGGCGCCATCCCGGAAAATTTGATGGAAAGCGAATTTTTCGGTTATAAAAAAGGTTCTTTTACCGGCGCCATCCAGGATACGCAAGGTTTATTCCAGGCCGCTAATGGCGGCACCTTATTCCTGGATGAAGTCGCGGATTTACCGCTGGCGATGCAAGTGAAGTTATTGCGCGCCATCCAGGAAAAGAAAGTACGTGTGGTCGGCAGCACTGTGGAAGAAACGGTCGATGTGCGTATTATTTCCGCCACCCACAAAAACCTGAATGCCATGATGGAAAAAGGCGAGTTCAGGCAAGACTTATACTACCGCCTGAATGTGATCCAACTCAAAATGCCTTCCCTGCGCGAACGGCCGGAAGATATTCCGGAATTGACCGAACGCCTGCTGGGCAAACTTTGTCAGAATCAGAGCATCAGCAAACCCGGCATTGCACCTGAAGCCAAAGTCTACATCCAGCAACTACAGTTTCATGGCAATGTGCGTGAACTGGAAAACATGCTGGAGCGGGCACTGGCCTTGTGTGATGGCCTGAATATTGCGATAGAGGATTTATCCCTGGAAGATATGCCTGCTGCACCGATCAGCGACAGGCCGGTGATGCCATGGAACACCCCGGCCATCGAAGACCGCATCGCCTCACCGGCAAACACTGCTCAACATAACGAGATCACCTTGCCACTGGAAAATGGGCCTGGCTCGTCAGCCGCGGGCAATACCATGTTGCCTATGGATGTCAGCTTGTCTGACTATCTGGAAGACATTGAGAAGCGCACCATTTTGCAGGCACTGGAGAAAACAAACAACAATAAAACTGCGGCAGCCAAATTGCTGGGCATCAGTTTCCGCACCTTGCGCTACCGCTTGTCCAAACTGGGGCTGTCCAAAGAGCAGGATGTCGAGGATAGCGACGGCGAAGAAGAATAAGGTTTTAAAGGATATGTGTGAAGAGAAGTTGAAGAGGATATAACGATTGGCATAACCGTTAACATCCTCTTGTTGCAAACTACTGAAGCAATTATTTAGCTCAGAACGATAGCCAGATACAAAATATAGAACAGGCCGTTGACCAGTAAGTGCCATACCAGCAAACCACCTTTGGCCACGCGGTAACGCAACCATACCGCTGCCAGCAAGGTAATCAGAATCCCCAACGCCACTTCTTTCCTTGGCGCCCAGTCTGTCAGCATAATCCCGATGGCAGGCAACAATGTTCCCTGAAATACCATGGCACCGGTGATATTGCCAAACGCCAGCGTATCCTTGCCTTTGCGTATCCATAAAATGCTGTTTACTTTTTCCGGCAGCTCAGTCGCAATCGGGATAATCAGCAATGACAATAACAGGGCGGACACGCCCAGAATCGCAGCCGCCGTTTCAACCTCATTGATAAAGCCTTTGGCACCTGCGACCAGCAAGCCAAGCCCGATCAGCAATTGCAGCACAATAGTGACGATATTGGTTGGCAGGCCAAGCCTGGACAGCATCATGACATCTTCAGCTTCGGTGGCATGCCCTTCTTCAACCAGCCCACGCGATGCCTTGATGGTCATCAGCACATACACAAAATAGATCAGCACCATCAGTATGCTGATGCCGTAACGCACCAAGGCTTCGGTGTGTGGTACAAACATGGCAATCGTGGCAAAGATAAAGGCCAGGATAAAGAAGTTCAGGTCACGCACCAGGCCGGTACGCTCTGGACGAAGGTGCCCTGTGCTGCCGCGTCGCTTCCAGACTGACAAGGCCATCAAACTGAGGGACAGTGTGGCCAGCATCAAGGGCGCACCCAGAATCGCGCCAACGCCAATATCGTGGCCGGCATGACTATCACCTGTCGAAGAGGTATAAGAGAAAATAGCCAGCAATGGCACCAGTGTCTCAGGTAACGCCGTACCCACTGCTGCAAAAATAGAACCGGTCACGCCTTCCGAGATACCCAGGCGCTCACCCAGATGTTCCAGCGCATTGGTAAACACTTCGGCTGCGATCAGGATCACTACCAACATTAAGAATAACTGCAAGAAAACCATGACTCGTTCCTGTCTGGCGGCAATCAGTTTTCCATGCGCTTCCGCCAAAACGGCATGGAATGACAAACCTGTGGTTGCGGGCGGAATCATAACGCAATTCGCGCGAATTCACCTACAATGTTGGCATGTCGCAAATACTTTCTGCCCCTGTGGAAATTGATGAGCAGGGCATTGCCAGCCCGTGCCAGATCATACTGTCACCCAATACCGATAGTCGCCCGGAAAATATGGGTGTAGACATGATCGTGGTGCATAACATCAGCCTGCCCCCCAGCCAGTTTGGCGGTCCAGGCATCATCCAGTTATTTACTAACCAGCTGGATGCCGCCGAGCACCCTTATTATGCGACGATTGCCCACTTAAAAGTATCGTCACACTTCCTGATCCGCCGCGATGGGCAGCTGATCCAGTTCGTCAGTTGCAACCAGCGCGCCTGGCATGCGGGCGTTTCAAGCTGGCAAGGTAGAGAGCGCTGCAATGATTTCTCGATCGGTATAGAACTGGAAGGCAGCGACGATTGCGCATTCAATGACGCGCAGTACCTGACCTTGCAGGCATTGATTGACGCACTTAAAAAACGCTACCCGATCCAGCATATCGTTGGCCATTCAGAGATTGCGCCAGGGCGTAAAACCGATCCCGGACCTTTCTTTGACTGGCAACGCATTACAAAGCCATCATAGTTGGCGGTACCAGCATTATTCGCTGGTACCTGACAGCCCCACCCTAAACCTCAGGATCAGTCACTCGCGGTGGCGGCGTGGTATCCATACTTACCGCAATCACACCAGTCATCACCAGCGCAGTGCCAACGCCTTGTACCCATGATAACTGCTCATCCAGAAAGAGATAAGCCAGCACAATGGTGGACACCGGGCCAATGGCACTGATCAGTGATGCCTTACGGCTGCCTAATTGATGAATACCCAGATTCATCAACATGGTGGGCAATACCGTAGCTATCACTGCCATTAACAATGCCAACACATACACCTCTTGCGGGAAAACGGTGAGTGTCGAAAAAGAGGCATCAACACCAAAATGACATGCACTCACGAGCGTCGTCAAACTCATGACAATCGCTGTAAACCTTGTCGCGCCAAGTTTGGGAATTAACTGCCCACTACCTAGTAGGTAAGCAGCAAAAATAATGGCACTGAGTAATATCAGCCATGCACCATACAAGGTATCACTTGAATTCAATGTGGCAAACTCAACATCGTGCCAGACAACCAGGATGACACCGGCATAACTGGTGATCATGGCAAGCCACTCGCGCCGCGTAATATGGTGCTTTAAAAAGACTGCACTCATGACAACCACCAATGTTGGGTAGAGAAACAGAATCACTCTTTCCAGCCCGGCCGACACATAATGCAGCCCTTCAAAATTCAGCCACATTGAGCCATAACCCCCAACCGTGGTCAGAATCACCAGAAAAACCCAATCTTTGGTTGTCATCGTCACCGGTGATTTCTGGCGCATAGCCCACCAGCCCAAACCAATAAAGAATGGGAGCGCGAATGCCATACGCAATGCAATCAGGCTGGAAGTATCTATGTGATAAACATAGGCGAGCTTGGCCATGATTGCTTTTGAAGAAGCAAAAATAGACGATAACAGCACCAGCATGGCGCCGTAATAAGGGTGTGTAGCGTGTTTCATATCAGCCCTGGATTTATCGGGCTCAACGGGAAGGGAATGCAAGATCAACCGCGGAGAGCCCGCGGTTGCAAAAGTTTAAGACAAGCAGCAACCGCGACAGGATGTGGCGACCAGCCACAATGCCTTTCGGGTCATCGTCACAACAGAAGGTTGGGGAAGTTGCTTGTGCATAAGGTTGCGGAATTTACGCGGAATTAGTGGGATGGTCAAGTAAAGGGTTTTATCACTACCTTTGAGTATGTATTTAGAACATGGTGGTGTAAACATGAAACGCTTTAGAGGACTATGTAATGTCTGATTTCGCCTTTAGGCGACCGTTCTTTCTTATGCTTGTCCATAAGAAAGAAGGCAAAGAACAAGACACCCTAGCTTCCGCTTATTTCCTGCGTTGCTCGTCAACGTGGGCGGCCAACGAAACTCGCCCTGACAAGCCACACTGAACGTGGCTTGTTGCGGAGCTCAAACAGGCGCTGGCCGACAACTCCCACGCTGACTGCGCTACTCGGCGCGTCAGATAGGGGCCCGTGAAAACCACACGCTTTCAGTTACGTGAGGCTAGCCCATCCATTCCCGCTCAACTTAAAAGCAAAAGACAAAACAACGTAATGCTGTTGGGTTTAGACTTGAGAGTTAAAACGGTCACTTAGCGCCCTCTGCCCATTGCATCTCACAACTGTTTCATCGTGGTGGTTTTCAACGGGCCCCTATCTGACGCGCCGAGTAGCGCAGGCAAAATAAGAAACAAGGGAGCGACTGTCTGAATCCCGCGGTGGCCTGCGGTCTGTGCAGGCCGCTAGGATGAGTTTCGCGACCGCTTATTTTGACGAGCAACGCAGGATACAAGCGGAAGCTAGGGTGCCTTTTCTTTTGGTTACTTATTCTTAAGGCAAGCAAAGAAAAGGAACTCGCTGAGAAAGCGAAAAGCAACGGTGAATGTTCTGAGAAATATCTATTAAAACCATCAGTAAGCGCAACATTCGTTTTTTTATTGTAGCCAAGCTAGGAAGTAACTCTGCCTGGATTCTGGCCTCCGCCAGAATGACGAACAGAAAAGTCTTGTTTGAAAAGTAACATACATATTACTAAGCGTTGCAAGGGACTCTATTAACAGGCAGGTTGAGCAAACAACAACCGATCACAACACCTTCTGCAAAATATTCAACTGCATATTCTCAACCTGCGCCTGCCACATATCCGGCTGGTGCGGAAACGGCACCGTCTCCCCGGTCGGCTGGTATCCCAGCCGCTGATAAAATTCAATCAACTCTTCCCGCAAACTGATCACCATCATTTCGGCGAGCTTCGCCTCCCACTGTGCCTTTGCCAGTTTTTCCGCTGCCAGTATCATGGTTTTTCCATACCCGCGATTCTGCAATAACGGTGAAACAGCAATCATGCCGAGGTGCACAACCTCAGCTGATTCTGCATGCCGCTCCAGGCAAATACAGGCAGCCACTACCCCACCCGCTTCCTCACCGAGCAAGATACAGGCATCCTGGCTTTCAATCAGCGCCTGTATGGTGCGCTCACTGGTGCGCACACCGCTCAGTAAATCGGCTTCTGTGGTCCAGCCTGCACGGCTGGTCTCGCCGCGATAAGCAGCATTGACCAATGCGCAAATGACGGGTGTATCTGATACCTGGGCTATGCGTTGTTCTAGCATGGATAAATTCTAGCTTGAAGAATGGGATTCAGTCACGTGTTGTACCACCAGGCAACCTATCATATCGCCTTCCACATTGACCGCGGTTCTTACCGTATCCAGCAAGCGGTCTATTGGCAATAATATCGCAATCGCTTCCGCAGGCAAGCCTACGCTTTGCAGCACCATCACCATAGTGACCATCCCGGCACTGGGAATGCCAGGTGCACCCATGGCCGCGATCATGGTGGTAAAACACACCACAAGTTGCTGACCGAGCGATAACTCAATCCCTGCCAGTTGTGCGACGAACAAGGCAGCAGCAGCTTCGTACAAAGCGGTGCCATCCATATTGACTGTCGCCCCAAGCGGTACGACGAAGCCGGCAATTTCGGGTTTCACCTGCATATTTTGCGTGGCGCAGCGCATGGTGACAGGCATGGTCGCATTGCTGGAGCTGGTTGCAAAAGCAGTGAGCAGTGCCTCTTTAGCATTGCGCAAAAACCACCACGGCCGCTTGCGGGTGATCAGGAATAATAAAGCAGGCAATACGACCAAACCATGCAGCAAAGTGGTACCAGTCACCACCAGCATAAACTTGGCTAAGGTTGTAAACAGGCTCAAATCCTGTGTGGCTACCAGCTTGAACAGCAAGGCGCCAATCCCGAATGGTGCCAGGCGCATGATCCAGCCTATCATTTGCATGGATAAACCCATGCCTTCTTCAAACAAACCCAGCAATTGCGGATAACGGTCTGAAGCCATCACCAGTGCGATACCCAGCAGCAATGCGTAGGCGACGATGGCAATAATATTGCCGTCTGCCAATGCCTTGAACGGGTTCATGAATATGCCGTGCAGAAACTGGGTGAAAAACTCCGACAGGGTCAATTGCCTGGATTCAAACTGCTGCATCGCATCAGCAAACATGGCCAGATGCAAGCCTTCACCCGGTTTGAAAATCTGGCTGGCACTAATACCGATGACCACTGCAATGATCGTAGTGGTGGCAAAGAAGAGCAGGGTGGTTTTCCAGACCAGGTTGATCTGGCTATGCTGGCGAAGGTTGGCTATGCCGGTCACGATGGCGCAAAACACCAGCGGGATCATCACCATTTTGAGTAAGTCGATAAACAGCGTACCGACCAGATTGCTTGCGTAAAGACTCCACTGCACTGTTTCTGAATTTGCTGGCAAGCCATGCATCGCCCAACCACCGGCAACACCCAACAACGCAGCAATGAGTATTTGCAGATTCAGAGTCAGTTTTTTCATTTCTGTGTTTTAAGAGTGAATCAATCGTGATGGATCCAAGAATAACCCAAAAAAGTAATGTTGACATGTCCCAGGCGGCTATTGCCTTTAACTAACTGTGACAAAGATTGCTGCTAAACCTATTTTAATCGAGACTTAGCAGCTCTTTAGTGTTTGCTAATCAAGCATCCTTTGCAACCTCGGTTGTTTGGCTGGTCTTTTCAAAAACCGCCGCAAAAAAGCCATCCGTGCCATGTAAATGCGGCAGTTGTTTGAGGTATTCGCCAGTATCCAGTTCAATGTTCTGCTGCGCCAATACTTCACTGGCAGGGATCAATTTAAAGTCTGGATGCGCTTGCAGAAAAGCTTCCGCGATTGCCTCATTTTCATCGCGTAATAAGCTACAGGTTGCGTAGATAACCCGGCCACCGATCTTACACAACTTCGCCGCACGCGACAGGATATTGGTCTGCTTTACATTCAACTCGGCAACATCCTGCTCAGTTTGGCGCCATTTCAGATCCGGGTTACGGCGTAAGGTACCCAAGCCGCTACATGGCGCATCCACAAGCACGCGGTCAAACTTGCCGTTCAGGCGTTTGAGTTTCAAATCATTTTCGTTATTGATCAGCTGCGCTTGCAGGTTGGATAATCCACTGCGCTTCAAGCGATGACCTAAATTATTCAAGCGTTTTTCAGAGACATCGAACGCGTACAAGCGACCTGTGTTTTTCATCAAGGCACCTAGCGCAAGTGTTTTGCCACCTGCACCTGCACACAAGTCAGCCACCATTTGCCCGCGTTTTGGGGCAACCAGGTAACTGAGTAACTGGCTGCCTTCATCCTGAACTTCGATCTTGCCTTCGACAAACAGGATATGTTTGCCAATATTCAGGCGGGCACCCATGCGGATACCAACCGGAGAATATGGCGTAGTGGTGATCACGTTGTCTTTCACGGTGTTTTCCGCCAGCATACGCGCCATCACTTCTTCACGCGTCGCTTTGATGGTGTTCACACGCAGATCTAGGCTGGCTTGTTCAAACATGCTGCGGCAAATGGTCATGGCTTCGGCTTCGCCGTACTGCGCTACCAGCTTGTCCCAGAACCAGTCGCGTACATCGGCCAGAATGGCGGGCGCAAAGCCTTCGCTGGTTTTGCTTTTGATTTGCACGGCCCATTCTTTTTGGCGCTCGTCTAGCATCTCGTCGAGGTCGCGTATGCTTTTGCCTTCAATCTTGATCAGATAGGCCAGGATCAGTTTACGCGTGTCTTCCTGTTCATCAGCTTCTGTGATGCTGATTTCGCGCAGGTAGCGGTAGCGACGCAATACGCCATAGGCAGTTTCGGCGATCCAGGCACGCTCTTTAGTGCCCAGCTCCCTATGCTGGCGAAAAAACTCACTGAGTTTGCCATCGGCCGGACTTTCGAACTGCAGCATGTCGTTTAATAAAGCCGCCGTTTGGCGCATAAGGGTGGAATTCATAAATGTCTTTCAAATATGTTACGTCTTGCGTTATTCAGTGATCAAACGCTTGGCGACTTGCTCAATCACCATGCCGTTTTTTTCCTGTTTTCTGATCTTGACTGGCACATAGCGGTAATCGGTAGCCAGCCATAATTCAATTTTTTCGTCGGTCTCGCCACGGGTATGCGCTATATGTACCGTTTGAATAGCCTGGTCAGCGATCTCCATCGAATCTTCACCTTCAAACTCGTACTGGTAGGTATTCAGGCGTCGCCCGTTGGTTAAGGCAATATGCATTTCCTGCAATGGCGGAACAAACATAAATTGGTACATAAAGCTGAGGATATCCTGCGTGTTACGTGGCAGGTCCAGCCGTTGCTCGCCCTTGGAAGTTTTGAGGGTAATAAAGTTGGTTTCCCAATCCAGAGTCGCCTCATATATTTTGTCCGCCTTGCTGCCAAACGCGTAACGGTAAAACTGCGGTTTCAATCCATGTGGGCCAATGGCGCCACGGCTTTGTTGCTCAAGCGTCGGATAGAGCAATTTTAACAAACCACGCCCTTCTACCACCCAGCGCAGGCTATATTGGCCAGATGGTTCCTGCGCATAATCAATTTTTGCGCTGCCCGCAGGTTGCTTTTCGCCATTTACAAACACCGCATACTCGGTACTTACCCGCTGATAAGGCGGCGGTAACGCCGCATCCGGCTCCACGATGGCACTGTCAGTTTCATGCCAGGCGGCAATTTCTGCCTGCCGGGCTTCTTCTGCCTGCGCTGTGTCCTGTTCGCTCATTTCTGCGGGTTGCGATGCAACCGGAGATTCGGCCACGGGTTCTGGTGGATCTTCAACTGGATTAGCTTTTGGCGCTGGATCAGGCTTGGTTACAGGTGGCTTTTCTTTGGCTACAGCTTTGACAGGTGCTTTGACCGGCGGCTTGGCTGGCGCGGCTTCCAGCTGCGCACTTAACAAGGTTGGCGGCGGCTCTTCGCCCGAAAACCAGCTTTGCCAGGCAACCTCCTTCACCAGCAGCACATGCACAAGCAAGGATACGCACAATGCCAACCCTAATCGCCAGGAAACGTGTTGCCGCATCCATTTTCGCAGGCCTTGTGTGTTAATCACGTGCTTTCCCGATGTGGAGAATACCCGTTATTGACCAGTGATGCTGGTGATCACTTGTTCCATGCGTTTGCCATCATCCTGCACGACCAACTTCACCGGCAAATAGCCTTTGTCCCTGGCAAGGTAAAGCGTTTTTTCACCCTCGCTATCTTCCAGCTTGATCACATTAAATGTACCTGCCTCGGTTTCCAGCGGTGTCTTTTCTTCACTCACTACAAATGTGTGTGGCGATAGTTTTTTACCATTATTGATCAGCAATTTCACCTGTTTACCTTTAGGCGGTTGCCACATCCAGCAATACAGTATGCTTAATAAATCCTGGGTACCTTTCTCCAGCTTCTCGGTTTCCTGCTCGCCTTTCACCTGCATATTCAGTACTTTTTTGCCCCAGTCAAAATCACTGATCAAGGCTTTATCTGGATGTTTGGACTGACGGGATTCAAAATGTGCAGGGCGTAACGTATTTTGGGCCACATCGCCCTGGCTTGACAGTGTGCGCTCACCCATCAGCTTGTAAATACCTTTACCTTCGGCCAGCGAATCAATCTGGTATTTATTACCGGTCACCGTCAGTTGATCTTTGACACTACCTATAGTGACACCCTGCTGCAACAAGTCATATTTCACTGTGAGTTGCTTGGGTGCTGCCACCAAATTTGCGGAAGCAACAAACAGTAGTGCCGCCAGCCCGCTGACGACCCTTTGATGAAGGCAAATAGAATTCATTACACCACCACAGTCGGCGCTTCGCCAGCCTGTTGCGCGCGAATCTGGCCAATGCGGTATACCGTTTCACCAGAACCCGCCAGCACAGCTTCTGCCTGCTCGGCATGTTCAGCAGCGACAATAATCGCCATGCCGATACCACAGTTAAAGGTACGGTACATTTCCACCGATGCGATATTGCCCTGAGCCTGCAACCACTGGAACAGCGGTGGCAATGTCCAGCTCGATTTTTGCACTTCTGCCGTCAGGCCTTCCGGCAAAACGCGCGGGATATTTTCGGTAATGCCACCACCAGTGATATGCGCCATGCCTTTGACGGGCAAGGTTTCCAGCAATTTGAGTACAGATTTCACATAAAGCCTGGTTGGCGCCATCACTACATCTTTGAATTTCCGGCCATGGAAGTCTGATTCCATATCAATGCCAGATTGTTCAATGAGTTTGCGGATCAGAGAATAGCCATTGGAATGCGCACCGCTGGAAGCCAGGCCCAGAATCACATCACCTGCTTTGATGGTAGAACCATCAATGATATTGGCTTTATCGACACAGCCAACCGCAAACCCTGCCAGGTCATATTCACCCGCCGGGTACATGCCCGGCATTTCAGCCGTTTCACCACCGACCAATGCACAGCCGGATTCTTCACAACCCTGTGCGATCCCTTTGATCACTGCAGCGGCGGTGCCAACTTCCAGTTTGCCACAGGCAAAATAATCGAGGAAAAACAGCGGCTCGGCGCCTTGTACCAGAATGTCATTCACACTCATGGCCACCAGGTCGATACCTACGGTGTCATGCTTGTCGAGCTGGAATGCCAGTTTGAGTTTGGTACCTACGCCGTCAGTACCGGAAACCAGGATTGGCTCCTTGAATTTTTTCGGCATGGCGAACAATGAACCAAAGCCGCCAATGCCGCCCATCACTTCCGGGCGCATGGTGCGTTTGGCAAATGGCTTGATCTGCTCGACCAGCGCATCACCAGCTTCCATATCCACACCGGCATCGCGGTAAGTGACTGAAGTTTTATCAGAAGAAGTCGTCAAAATACTCTCGTTTCTTTCTATGCTATGAATATTTAATTCAATATAAATTCATGGATCTTGCAACAAAGCGCGTTACGTCCACGAAATTCAGTATAATTTTAAGAATAATCATTATTTTAACGCATCTTGCCAGTTCGACCTATGCCGGATTGAGCAGGAGCATTACAGGCGCCCATGTCAGATCACCAGCATCAAACGTCCAGTGTGACTCAGTTTGTCAGCGAAAATCGCTGGTGGATCGTGGCTGCGCTTTTTATCTACCTGTTTTATTTGCTGGAACCTGTGCTGACGCCCTTTCTGGCAGCCATGGTCATTGCCTACATGCTGGACCCGCTGGTAGACCGGCTCAGTGAAGCCGGATACCGTCACTGGAAAATCGGCCGTACCCTGGCGACTTTGTTAGTGCTGTCTGGCGTGATCCTGGCGCTGATTGGCTTGACGCTGGTTATCATCCCGCTGTTGCAACAACAGTCCATGCTCATTGTGCAACGTTTGCCGGCAGTGGTGGATCATTTTCACCAGCAGGTGGAGCCGTGGCTGCAACAGCGTTTTGGCATCCGCTTCGATGTGAATCCGGCCTATATACAAAAGCTGGTGACCGAGCACTGGCAATCAGCGAGCAGCTTTGTTGGCAGCGTATTGTTAAGTGCTGGCCAAAAAGGCCTGAACCTGATCGGCACGCTCGCAAATATCCTCCTGTTGCCGGTAGTGCTGTTTTATTTCTTGCGCGACTGGGACGATATGGTGAATAAAGTTGGTGAGTTGATTCCACGCGACCTGATAGGCCGTGTCAAAAAAATCGCCAAGGATATAGACAGTGTCGTGGCCGAATTCCTGCGCGGGCAGTTATCCGTGATGCTGTCACTCTGTGTATTTTACAGTGTTGGTTTATGGCTGGTCGGCCTGGACATGGCACTGTCTATCGGCATGATTGCCGGCTTACTCAGCTTTGTACCTTATCTTGGTTTTGCCCTGGCATTTATCCTGGCCATGATGCTGGCATTATTACAATTCGCCTCCCTGCCGGAGGTGGTTCCGGTGCTGCTGGTGTTTGGCGTCGGCCAGTTTGTGGAAAGTTTTTTCCTGACACCTATCCTGGTCGGTGACCGTATTGGTCTGCATCCGGTACTTGTGATTTTGGCTTTGATGGCAGGTGGGCAATTATTTGGTTTTGCAGGCGTATTGCTGGCGTTGCCGGTCAGCGCTGCGATTGCCGTCGGTTTGCGTTACGTGAAAAAGAGTTATTTGCGTAGCGACACTTACCTGCACAGCCAGGCATCAGTGATTCACTTATCGGATGACTGATCCCGAAACAACCTAAAGTCTTTGCTGTGAAACAATTACTACTGAATATCCAGCCGCCTGCTGCTCCGGGGTTTGACAACTTCATCATCGGCCAGAATCACGAGGCCTTGAACAGCTTGAAAACTGTCCTGGCAGGGCAGGCGCCCACACAGTTCATGTTCTTGTGGGGCGGGCCAGGCAGTGGCAAAAGCCATTTGCTGCTGGCAGCCCAAGCCATGGGTGCCCATATCGCTGACGATGTGCATAGCCTGGATGCAGAATCGCAAATCATCCTGTTTGATACCTTTAACCATATTAAAGCGGAAGGTGGCGTACTGGTCGCAGCGGGTAATCATGCCCCCTCCCAGATGGGTCTACGCGATGACCTGGCGACACGCCTGGCCTGGGGATTGGTTTATCAATTACAGCCACTCAGTGACAGTGAAAAAGCCGATGCCTTACGTGCCCATGCGCAAGACCGTGGCATGAAACTGCCGGATGAAGTGATCGCTTACTGCCTGAAATATTTACGCCGGGACTTGCCTACGTTGGTGGCGGTGTTAGATGCGCTGGATGAATGGTCACTCACGACCAAGAAGCCTGTCACTGTGCCGCTGCTGAAAAAAATGCTGCAACTAGAACTGGCAAATTAGCGGTTATTCGCCATCAAAACTGAAAGAGTTTTTTCCGTTTTTCTTAGACACATACATCGCTTTATCGGCCGCATGCAATAGCTGCTTTACCTGCTTGCCATGCCGCGGGTACTCGGCTATGCCAATGCTGACGCCGATATTCAGTGCCATCGTCCTGACGATCACTGGTCGTGAAAATAGTTTTATCAGGCGTTGCGCCAGTTGCACCAACTCCATACGGTGAAGGTAACTCCCGACCACCAGCACAAACTCATCACCACCTTGCCGGGCCAGGAAATCCGTTTGCCTGAGCACTTTTTGAAACATACTGGACACTTCAACCAGCAGGGCATCACCAATTTCATGCCCATATTCATCATTGACATGTTTAAAGCCATCCAGGTCCATAAAGAAAATCGCAAATGGTTTTGAGACATGCCTGGACCGCTGGAATACAGTTTCGAGATGTTCATCCACACTGCGCCGGTTAGGTAAGCCGGTCAGCAGATCGTGATCGACCTGATGACTCAGCTGCTCGGTAACAGCCTGGGTTTTCAGCATCTGCTCCAACAAGTCAGTAGTACTGCGATATGAAAACAACAGTACGCCAATAATAAGCATACATAACAGTACGGCACCGATGACAGCCTCAATCACGCGCTGCCGTATCTCCTGTTCATAATCGCCCCTAAGATGCTCCAGTTTGCCATCCATTTCGCTCAGGCGGTCGTTAATCAGCTTCATCAGCTCACGGCCCTTGTCTTTGCTCAAGGTGAGATGTGAGGCATAAGAACCGGCACGCATTTGCACCTGTATGCTTTTATCGATGGCATCGAATTTCTGGTGGACCAATTGTTTGACCCGCTCCAGTTCCGGACGGATTTCGTCTGCCTTGGCTATGCGCTTGTCCAGCCGTGCAAGTAATCTGTGCGTTTCTACCCGCCCCTGCTCCATGGTGTCGAGGAATAAGGTATGTCCGGTCAGCAAATAGCCGCGTTGACCGCTTTCTGCATTGGTGATGGCTTTACCCAGCGCGGCGACATCATACCGCTGGCGGTCTACCAAATCTTTCTGTTCCGAAAAAGACACAAGCTGATACATAGCGATAAACAGCCATATCATTGAGCCGCACAGAATAGTTGCAGCAATGATTAGCGGAGTAAGTATTTGTCGCTTGTAATTAAACATAACTCCTTTAACGACCAAATCCTATACTAATTAAATAGAACCGATATGAAAATCTAGCATACGTTAAGACCGAATGTAATAAAATACGTTTTTGATAGATAACCACTATCCACGAGAAAGTTATGCTGCGAATCACCGAAATCAAATTACCTCTAGTGCAAGCGGAAACGCTTAAACATCAAGATGACGAAATCAGGGCCGCTATCCTTAAACGGCTGGAAATTCCCGAGAGCGATTTAATCCGCTTTGAAATCTTCAAACGTGGGGTGGATGCGCGTAAATCACATGCCATTCTGTATGTGTACAACATCGATATCGAAGTCAAAGACGAGTCCAGGATTCTTGCACGGTTTAAAAAAGATCCACATATCAAACCTGCGCCAGATACCAGCTATCAATTCGTTGCCACCAATACGCAGGCTTCGGAACATAGGCCTGTCGTAGTCGGCTTTGGTCCCGCTGGTATTTTCGCCGCCCTGATCCTTGCGCAAGCGGGTTTCAGACCTATCGTATTGGAGCGTGGCAAAGAGGTTCGCGAGCGGACCAAAGATACCTGGGGATTATGGCGTAAAGGCAAGTTGAATCCTGAATCAAACGTGCAGTTCGGGGAAGGTGGCGCCGGGACCTTCTCGGACGGCAAGCTGTATAGCCAGATTAAAGATCCCAAACACTATGGCCGCAAGGTCTTGCAGGAGTTTGTCAAAGCCGGCGCACCGGAAGAAATTTTATATATCAGCCATCCGCATATTGGTACCTTCAAGCTGGTGAGCATGGTGGAAGAGATGCGTAGCACCATCATCAGCCTGGGCGGTGAAATCCGGTTTGACCATCGCGTGACCGAGATTGATATCAACGATCAACAGGTGCAAGGCGTGACCTTGCAAACGGGAGAATATTTACCAACCCGCCATCTGGTATTGGCCGTCGGCCACAGCGCGCGCGATACCTTTGAAATGGTCTACAACAAAGGCATCTACGTCGAAGCTAAACCTTTTTCGATAGGTTTCCGCATCGAGCATCCGCAAAGCCTGGTCGACCGTGCACGTTATGGCAAAAGCTATAGCGATGATATTTTGCAAAAGCTCGGCGCTGCGGATTACAAACTGGTACACCATGCCAAAAATGGACGCAGTGTGTACAGCTTCTGCATGTGTCCGGGTGGCACTGTAGTTGCAGCTACTTCCGAACCTCACCGCGTCGTCACCAACGGCATGAGCCAGTACAGCCGCAATGAACGCAATGCCAACGCAGGCATTGTGGTAGGTATCACGCCGGAAGTCGATTACCCGGACCATCCTCTGGCGGGGATTGAATTACAGCGCCAACTTGAAAGCCATGCGTATGTGCTGGGTGGCAGCAATTATTCAGCGCCAGGGCAACTGATAGGTGATTTTTTAGCGAATCGCCCTTCATCCGAATTTGGCGATGTCACACCTTCCTATACACCGGGCGTGCATTTAACTAACCTGGAATCCGCTTTGCCAGCGTTCGCGATTGAGGCGATCCGTGAAGCGATTCCCGCGTTTGCCAAGCAGATCCCAAATTTTGACCTGAAAGACGGCATTTTAACTGGCGTGGAAACCCGCACATCCAGTCCTATCCGTATAAAACGTGATGATGCGTCTTTACAAAGTATCAATACCAAAGGCTTGTTCCCCTGTGGCGAAGGCGCTGGTTATGCCGGTGGCATTCTGTCGGCGGCAGTGGATGGTATCAAAATTGCGGAAGCGGTTTCTTTATCGTTAAATGCTTGAATCAACAACCTTAAATAAAAAAACCTGCCTGAGCAGGTTTTTTTATTGCTACAGAATTACTGACGAATCAGGTAATCAAACGCACCCAAGGCGGCATTCGACCCTTCGCCCATTGCAATCACGATTTGCTTATAGGGAATGGTTGTCACATCCCCCGCCGCAAATACACCCGGCAACGAAGTCGCATTATGGTTGTTGATTTCAATTTCACCATATTTGCTCAGGTCTAGTGTCCCTTTCAGCCAGTCCGTATTTGGCACCAGGCCAATCTGGATAAATACACCTTCCAGTGCCACATGCTTGCTTTCGCCACTCACGCGGTCAGTATAGGTCAAACCATTCACACGTGTGCCATCACCAGTAATTTCAGTGGTTTGCGCACTGGTCAGAATAGTGACATTTTCCAGAGTGCGTAATTTGCGTTGCAGCACGGCATCGGCTTTCAGCTCGGTATCAAACTGCAGCAAAGTCACATGACCCACTACACCGGCCAGGTCAATCGCCGCTTCCACGCCGGAGTTACCACCACCAACCACAGCAACATGCTTCCCTTTAAACAGCGGGCCATCACAGTGCGGGCAATAAGCCACGCCTTTGTTTTTGTACTCTGCTTCACCGGGCACGTTGAGATTTCTCCAGCGCGCACCGGTTGCCAGGATCACCGACTTGCTGCGCAAGATTGCGCCGCTCTCCAGCTTCACCTCAATCAGGCCGCCGTGTTTATGGTCAGCCTGCTTAGGTTCGCTCAGGCCAACCGCACGTTGCAGAGGCATGATATCCACCTCATAAGTCTTCACATGCTCTTCCAGCGCCGCCACTAGCTTAGGCCCTTCGGTTTCTTTCACAGAAATAAAGTTTTCAATCGCCAGCGTGTCGTTGACCTGGCCACCAAAACGATCCGCTACGATGCCGGTACGGATACCTTTACGTGCAGCATAAATCGCAGCTGAAGCGCCAGCCGGACCACCGCCCACCACCAGCACATCAAATGATTCTTTTGCATTCAGTTTTTCAGCTTCTTTCGCTACCGCACCAGTGTCCACTTTAGCCAGGAACTCTTCCACCAGCATACGGCCGGAAGCGAACATCTCGCCATTGAGGAAAGTCGCAGGCACTGCCATGATGTTGCGCTCGTTGACTTCGTCCTGGTACAAGCCGCCATCAATCACCGTCACATTGATGCGTGGGTTGAATACCGTCATCAAGGTAGTCGCCTGCACTACGTCCGGGCAGTTATGGCAAGAAAGGCTCATATACACTTCAAAGTTCAAGTCGCTATCCAGCGCCTTGATCTGGTCGAGCACATCCTGCTCCACTTTTGGTGGATGACCGCCGGTCCATAACAAAGCCAGTACCAGTGAAGTGAATTCATGGCCCAGTGGAATCGCCGCAAAGCGCACGCCATGGGTTTCGCCTTCCTTGGCGATCACAAATGAAGGTTTGCGTGCATCGTCGCCGCTTTCGTCCAGCGTCACTTTGTCCGACAAGGCGGTAATCTCTTGCAGCAATTCGCGCATTTTTGCGGCATTGTCGCTGTTATCCAGGGATGCGATCAGACGGATAGGCTGACGCAGCATACCGAGGTAGGTTTGCAGTTGTGTCTTTAAGGTATCGTCTAACATTTTTATTCTCCAAAATTTCCTGCCCTTATTTCAGGCGGCAAGAAGCCCTGGCCATTCCACATGGCATTTAAAACGGTTGGGGGGAAGCTCAGGTAAACCCACTAGCAGGTAATAAAACCTCTTAGTGACTTTACCTGAGCGCCCTGCTATCGCAGGGCTATGCTCAAGCTAATCTCAGAAAGATTAAATCTTACCTACCAGGTCCAATGATGGTGTCAATGTCGCAGCACCGTCATTCCATTTGGCCGGGCAAACCTGGCCTGGGTTAGCAGCGGTATATTGAGCCGCTTTCAACTTGCGCAAGGTTTCTTTTACATCACGGGCGATTTCGTTGCTATGTACTTCAGCTGTTTTAATCACACCTTCGTTATTGATCACGAATGTACCGCGCAATGCCAGACCTTCTTCATCGATATGCACGTCAAATGCACGTGTCAACTGGTGAGTGGGGTCGCCAACCAATGGGAATTTTGCTTTGCCCACTGCTGGTGAAGTCTCGTGCCAAACCTTGTGGGAGAAATGCGTATCGGTGGTCACGATGTACACTTCAGCACCAGCCTTTTGGAATTCTGCGTAGTTGTCTGCCGCATCTTCAACTTCTGTCGGGCAGTTGAAAGTGAACGCTGCCGGCATGAAAATCAGCACAGACCATTTGCCCTTCAAAGACTCTTCTGTCACTTCGATGAATTTACCGTTGTGAAATGCCTGGGCCTTGAATGGTTGTACTTGTGTATTGATCAATGACATGTAGCTCTCCTTTTATTTATGGTTCAAAACATTGGTTAATTAAAAAATCTGCTGTGTTTCAACAGCGAATGGATGCATTTTAGACAGTCTTATTATATATGTATAATTGATTGTTTTAATTTTATTGATAAATATTATTTATCAATAAAATTAAGTAGAAACGGTTACCTGACTATGCCCTTCAAACCCGCGGTTATCTTGCCAGTTTACCGCAATCACATCGCCGACCCTGGCGTCTTTTACATAAAAGGTGAAGTAAGGGTTACGTGCAATACCAGTGCCGGTCTGCACATCGACGATCAATTTTCCGTTTAACAGCACTTGCATCAGCTGCATAAAATGCGCTGGCATTAAAACACCGTCATCATTTTTACTACGCCCAGTGCGCATCGGGTGCACAATAATAATCTTGAGCTCGACTATACCCTTACCCAAAGGCCCATCTTCAAGAGGGCGCGCACGCATTTTCATGCTGCTGGCAAACGGCTCTTCCCGCTCACTGCCAGCACAGCCGTCTTCCAGCACAATGACTGAGCGCCGTTGTTGCTGAAACTGCCCGCCATTTTGTTGTGCCAGCGCAATCAGATCACCTGACTGCGCCAGCTTGATACGCGTCACTAGTTTGGGTAATACCTGTTTACCCAATTCAAAACTGGCAATCAGTGGCGTTGGATTGGCATCTGCAAGCAAACGCAGGCTACTGATGCTGCCAGCAGGTTGGTTACTGGAAATTTCCACCTGCACCACTGCGCCATTCTCGGCCTTTTGCGGCGCTTCAATTTGAATATTTGGCGACACCGGCACTGCCGTCGCCTGCAATGCAGCCAGCACGTCTGACGTCTGTTTGGCATCAAACGCCTGTGCAAACCAAGTAGCCGCCTGCACTTTCTGGATTACCATCCAGAAGGGCATCGTTGCCAATCCCAGCAGGCCTTTTAATACCGATCTTCTTTGCATTAAACGCTCCGGCAATCTGTCAGCTTTTGTCATCATCTTTGTCCCGCGCCTGCTGTAGTCTAAGCGCCTTTAAACGCGCTTCCACCTTGGATTGCAGATAAAAATCCCCATCCCTAGCTTTGCTGGCAATATCGAACTGGTCAATCGCGCGCGGCAAATCATACTTGCGCACGTACGACTCACCCAGTGCCTGATGGCGCAGCATCTGCTTGCCCTGGCCCTGATAAGCTGCGGCCAGCCAGTCATACAATTTCGGGTCTTCAGGAAACATGGACAACTGTTTCTGGATAAAAGTCACTGCTTGCGGCCACTGATTACTGCGTATCAGCAATTCTGCTTCGCCCTGAGCCAGCATCCTGTGCTGCGGATATTTTTGCAAGCCTTGCACAAATTGTTTCTCAGCCTCGGCCACCAGTCCCAATTTGGCTAAGGTTAAAGCTTTCAAGGTCACCAGGTAAGGGTTGACCATACCATGCTGCTCCAGCCATTGCACTTCCTGCTGGGCATTTTTTGCCTGGTTTGCACGCAAATAAGCATACGCCAGCCCATAGTGTTCGGACTGTTCATTCTGGAAGCGCCCCTCTTCCAGGTTATTTTTAAACTCCTCTATCATTTGCGTAGGGCCACCTTCAAACGCACGGATTTTTGCCCGCATCAATGAAAAAGCCGGATTTTCATTCACTTGCTTGTAAGGCAGGTTTTGCACGCGGTTACCCATATCGGCAATTCGTTCGCTGGTCATCGGGTGCGTACGCAAATAGCTGGGCATATTGCCATCAGAAAACCGTGTGGCACGCTGCAAGGTATTAAAAAAGGCTGGCATGGCGCGCACGTCAAACCCGGCATCCTGCAAGATGGTTAAGCCGACGCGGTCGGCTTCGCGCTCATGCTCGCGCGTGTAGTCAATCTGGCGCTGAATACCGGCAGCGGAAGCAGCAGTCATGGCACCCATGCCGGCTTGCGGATTGGAACGCATGACAAGTAATGCCAGCGCAGTCGCGGCAATATTCTTGAACATATCGTATTTTTGTGACGCCAGCATACGTGCCAGGTGATGCTGTGTCACATGGCCGATCTCATGTCCCAATACGCTGGCCAGCTCTGATTCGCTATTGGAAGAAGTAAACAACCCGGTATGTACACCGATCACGCCCCCAGGCATGGCAAACGCGTTGATACTTCTTTCTTGCAGAACAAAAAAATAAAACTTCTGCTGCTTGTCGGGGCTGCTGGCGCCCAGCCGTTTGCCTAATGCCTGCAAATAGTCAGTGACTTCGGCATCATCGAACACATCTTCACTGGTCGCCACCTGCTTGAGAATCTGGTTAGCGATTTTTTCTTCATCGCGTGCAGATAATACGGTTTGCGATGCATCCCCCAGTTCAGGCAACTGATTGGAAGAGTCCGCTGGCAAATTCAAATCCAGCTCAGGCTCATACGGTTTGCCGGAGAATTGACCAACCGCGCTTTCTGCCAGCATGGGGAATCCTGATGGCATCAGCAAAGCGAATGCCACCACGCATCGCCTTATCGCCAGGCGCGGGTGCTGATGAGTATATTTAAGTGGATTAAAAACCATGTGCCAGTAGTAAAAAGGGAAATCCTAAAATAGACATTATTCCTGGATCAATATAAACCGCTGAGCCAAACTTGTTATGATAACGACTTCACCGCTTGAGTTCATCATTTTTCACCATGTCCGAATTAACCCATTTCAACGCCCAGGGCCATGCGCATATGGTCGATATCGGCGACAAAGCGCACAGCAAACGTGTCGCCATTGCTGAAGGCCGCATCCACATGCAAGCGGCTACGCTGCAAACTATTTTGCAAGGCAATGCCAAAAAAGGCGATGTGCTGGGGATTGCGCGGATTGCTGCCATACAGGCGAGCAAAAAAACCAGCGACCTGATTCCCCTGTGCCATCCGCTTAGCTTAAGTCGTGTTGATGTGAGCTTTGTGGCGGATGAGGTTAACCATCGTGTTGTTTGTCGTGTGCAATGTGAAACGACCGGGCAGACCGGGGTGGAGATGGAAGCATTGACTGCGGTTCAGGTGGGTTTGCTGACGATTTATGATATGTGTAAGGCGATAGATCGTGGCATGACGATGGATGGTATTCGATTGTTGGAGAAGCATGGTGGGAAGAGTGGGGATTGGGTAGCGACAGAGGGTAGTGGCAGTTAAGTTGTCGCTACTAAAACTTCCCCACAATGCCTTTAGTGATGATGATTTTATTGAAGAATTTAATTTCTATTGTTTGGTTAGCAGGTTGAATAGACATTCTTTTTCGCCTCTAGGCGAGTTAATTTTCTTTGCTTGCACAAAGAAAATGTAACCAAAAGAAATGCACCCTAGCTTCCGCCTCTTTCCTGCGTTGCTCATCAAAATAAGCGGTCACGAAACTCGCCCTGACAAGCCACACAACCCGTGGCTTGTTGCGGAGCTCAGACAGTCGCTCCCTTCCTCCTTATTTTGACTGCGCTACTCGGCGCGTCAGATAGGGGCCCGTTTAAAATCACCACGATGTAACATCCGAGAATTGCAATGGGCAGAGGGCGCTAAGCAAGCGTGTAATCTAAGACCAACCCGCCAATGATCGTTTTTGCTTTGTTTTTGATTTGGTTTTATTTCGCTGGTCGAGCGGGATGCAATGTGAGGAGTCTGACACAAGTAACCGCGTAGTGCTTTTCAGGGTCCCCTATCTGACGCGCCGAGTAGCGCAGTCAGCGTGGGAGCCTTCGGCCAGCGTCTGTTCGAGTTCCGCGGTGGCTTGCGTCATATGCAAGCCGCTAGGGCGAGTTTCGTTGGCCGCCCACGCTGATGAGCAACGCAGGATAAAAGCGGAAGCTAGGGTGCCCTTTCTTTTGGTTACTTGTTCTTTGGGCAAGCAAAGAAAAGTCACTCGCCTAGGGGCGAAAAGGAACAATTAATCATTCACAGAAATACCAAATTACATCTTCCAGAAAGCGCAGCACTAGCTATCTATTGCAACCAAGCTAAGCGTTAACGTTGCCTGGATTCCGGCCTCCGCCAGAATGACAAGCTCTGGCAGGCCCGCAGCACAACTACCCACGAAAGGTAAGTGACGTGTCAGGCAATCAACGCCACAATCCTGCGCGCACACTCCGGCGCCATCGTCACCCCATACCTGAAATGCCCGGTATTCAAATACAAATTCTCAATCTGCGGATGCCGTCCTATCATCGGGATGTTATGCGGCGTCCCCGGCCGTAACCCGCTCCAGTGTTTGATAATCGGCTGCCCTCGCAATGCTGGCAATATTGCCTCTGCCTTCGCCTGCATTTCCAATCGCATACTCTCTGTCACCCCGGTATCAAACCCTACATCTTCCAGGCTACTGCCCGCCAGCAAATGGCCATCAGCACGTTGCAGCATATAAAAACCATCCCGATACACAATGTGCGGCAACAGGCCTGGTTGCAACTCGTATAGCAGCATCTGCCCACGCATGGGTTTGATATCGAGCGTGAGCGCAGTCTGCTTAAGCAACTCGAAGCTCCAGGCGCCTGAAGTGACTACGTAGGTATCCGCTTGCATGGTTTCACCTTCGGTAGTTTGCCAGCCGCTGATAGGCGATTGCCCTTCTTGCAATGGCATTAAACGGGTCTGCTCACGCAACTTCACACCGTGCTTGATCAACCAGGCTTTGAGAGATTGCAATAGACGGGGATTACGGATTTGGACGACTTCGGGGATCAGCAGGTTTTCGCCTTGCTCTTCTATTACCAGACCAAATTTGCCACACCAGGCCAATGCCTGCTCACGTTCAAATGGCGGCTGGATCAGCATACCGCTCTGGATGCCTTCGGGGTCAATCCCGGTTTCTGCGAATAACTCGGCACTGACTGCAGGATAAGCCTTCGCTCCGGCCAGTGCTAATTCGTTGACCACATCCTGGTAAAACCAAGGCAACAGCGGAAAGGCGATACCCGCCCCGGCCCAGGAGGCTTCGCCCGAGGTTTGTGCAGCGATGATATTGCGTTCGACCACTGTGACCTCATGGCCTTGCTTGCGCAATTGCATGGCGGTCAAACAACCGACGATGCCGCCGCCGACGACTAATACCGAAGTGTTTGCCATAAAGATTTTTTCAGGAAAAACGCGTGTGTTTAGCCAGTGAGTTAAACAAGCGACCGAATTTAAACAAGCGGTCAACTGTACACTGTTAGCCGCCTGTTTGAAATCAGGGATGGATTAAGGTTTGCGACCGGAAATCAGATAGACTTCCATGGCGATCAGGGCGGCATTGCTGCCTAGCAGGACCAGCACGTCGCCTTCGTTCAAGACAATATCGCCTCTCGGCACAATGGGTTCTGGCATATTCGGGCGGCGCAGTTGTTTAACCTCGACCGCAAAATCTTCAAACGGGATATGATCCAGCCGCAAGCCGTGCGCGTAAAAGTTTTTATACATTTCCACCGAGTGCAATTGTGGCAATGACGCGGTAGAAGCATCTGCATCACTGACACCGCGGAAGTAACCCTTGAACATTTTGTAACGTTCTTCACGGAACAGGCGGATACGTTTAACCACCCGGTTCAACGGCACACCCAGCGTGACCAGTGCATGTGAGGCCAGCATCAGGCTACCTTCAAGAATCTCTGGCACAACCTCGTGTGCACCTGCAGCGCGCAACTCGTCCATTTCACTGTCATCGTGGGTACGCACAATCACAGGTAAATTCGGATGCCGTTCTTTAATTACATCCAGCACTTTCATGGTGCCACGCGTTTCGGCATAACTGATGATGACGGCTTTGGCACGTGCCAGGCCCGCTGCTTCCATCACTGAACGCCTGCTGGCGTCACCGTAAATCACATTCTCACCGGCGGAGGCGGCTTCCTGCACGCGGCTGGCATCCATATCCAGCGCGACATAGGGAATATTTTCTTCACGCAGGAAACGGCCCAGGTATTGTCCGCTGCGGCCATAGCCACAAATAATGACATGCCCGCTTAATTCCTGGCTGTGCTCCTGAATGGTATCCACGCCTTTGATGCTGTTACGGGTATAGCTTTTCACCAGATAACGCGCGATACGGCCGTTGTACTGAATAATAAACGGCGCTACCAGCATGGAAAGCACAGCGACCGACAAAACCAGCTGCAAGGCATCGCCATCAATCAAATGCGTTTGCAGGCCAAGGGCCAGCACCACGAAAGTGAATTCACCGGCCTGGCCGAGGATGATCCCGGTACGCACACCTACACCCATTTCAAAACCGTAAAACTTGGTCAGGACTGCGATCAGCCCCATTTTGAACAGCAGGTACAACGCAAGTAGCAGTATCACCAGCAATGCATGATCCAGGATCACCCTGACATCCAGCAGCATGCCGACACTGATGAAAAAGAGGCCGAGCAAGATATCGCGGAACGGCGCAATATCGGACTCCACCTGGTAGCGATATTTGGTTTCTGAGATCAGCATACCGGCAACAAACGCACCCAAGGCATAGGACAAACCTGCAAAATTGGTGGCTGCAGACATCAGTAAGGTCACCATCAGCACGTTCAATACAAACAGTTCACGCGAGCGTTGTTTGGCCACCAGCTCAAACCAGAAGTTGAGGATGTTTTTGCCGAATTTGAATAACAGGAATAACAGGATTGAGGATTTCAGCAACGTCAAACCGAGCACGTCCAGCCAGTTATTGCTATGTGCCCCCAGCGTCTGGATCAGGACCAGGATAGGGATCACTGCCAGGTCCTGGAACAGCAAAACGCCAATACTCAGGCGACCGTGGCGGGAATTCAGGTCCACGCGCTCCATTAGGATTTTGGACACGATGGCAGTCGAAGACATGGTCAGCGCCGCGCCGATGATGAAGGCAGTGGTCAGGCTTAATCCTGCCATCTTACCTAGCACCAGGCTGACGACCAGGGTTAGGATCACCTGCCCGCCACCCAGGCCGAACAGGGTTTTACGCATGGCGTACAGTTTGGGCAGGCTGAATTCCAGGCCTATGCTAAACATCAGGAACACAATGCCGAACTCTGCCACCTGGCGACCGGTTTCCTCATCCTGTATCAGCCCGAGCGCATGCGGACCGAGGACAATGCCTATCATGAAGTAAGCCAGAATGGCGGGCATGCCCAATATGCGGAACAAGCCGACGGCGAATACCGAACTGGTGAGCAATAAAAGTAAATGGATTAGGGAGTCAAACATGCAAAAGTTCTAAAGCAATTAAATCAAACCACGTGACGCTTTCGTTAGTGAGTGCGCGTCTCGTGGTCAATGTTCTATGATGAAACAGGATTGTGTCAGCCTGATTATGCTGCCACAAATCTTTGTTTAATGCAAAAAATGTGCCTGATATTAAAAAATCAGTAAAAAAGGCTTGTTTTACTTTCTCGCCGGGCTGGTCACTTGCTATACTTACTGCCCATGAGTATAGCAAAATCAGGTGTCAAACTTGCTGAAAGTTCTGACATCTTGGAAAAAGCGCGTCATGTGTTATTGCACGAGGCAGATGAGATCCGCCAGCTGGCAGGACGCCTGGGCGCTGCGTTCGAAGCAGCAGTGCACATGATTCTTGATTGCCGCGGCCGCGTGGTGGTGACCGGCATGGGGAAATCCGGCCATATCGGCGGAAAAATTGCGGCCACTTTTGCCAGCACAGGCACACCGGCTTTTTTTATGCATGCGGCTGAAGCCAGCCATGGTGACCTGGGCATGATTACGGCTGAAGATGTGGTCATTGCGCTTTCCAACTCGGGTGAAAGCGATGAAATCATCAATATTCTGCCTGCGATCCGCCGTTTGGGTGCACGCGTACTAAGTATTACCGGCACAGAAGACTCGACCTTATCGCGAGAATCTGAAGTGCATTTGAGTGCCGCCGTTAGTCACGAAGCCTGTCCGCTAGGCCTGGCACCAACCGCAAGCACTACTGCTGCCCTGGCATTGGGTGATGCACTGGCTTTATGTGTGCTGGAGCTGCGTGAATTTACCGCTGAGGACTTTGCCCGCTCACACCCCGGGGGTAGCCTGGGGCGCCGTTTACTGGTGAAAATCAAAGACGTGATGCGCACCGGTGACGCGATTCCCAGTGTGAAAGAAAACGCAACGGTGCAGCAGGCTATCCAGGAAATCACCAGCAAAGGCATGGGGTTCACCGCGATTGTGGATGCAGGACAACATCCGGTGGGCGTGTTTACCGATGGCGATGTACGCCGTCTGTTTGTACAAGGATTCACCGATCATCAGGCGCCAATTAGTGGCGTCATGAGCCATCAACCTAAATTGCTGGGTTTACAGCAAATGGCGGTTGAAGCAGTCAGCCTGATGGAGCAACATAAAATCAACGGTTTTCTGGCGGTGAATGAACAGCAGCAATTGGCAGGCGCATTTAATATGCACGACTTGCTGAAAGCGAAAGTGGTTTAGGCTGATCGGGATCAATATCAATGCTTAAATATCCGATTCTGCTACCGATAGGCCTGATGGTATTTTTGGCCCTGCTGACCTTCTGGATCAACCAGACGGTGCAGGAAGAAGCCTCGCGCATGACCAGTGTCAATCGTCATGCGCCGGATTACATGCTTTATAATTTTGTCAGCACGCGCACAGACGCCGGTGGCCATATTAAATATGTGCTGGCGGCCTCGCAAATGCGTCATTACCCTGACAGCGACTATACCGAACTGGACCGGCCGCGCTTTACCCAGTTTGGCGAGAATATGCCTTATACCCAGATTTATGGTCAGAAAGGCAAAATATCCGGCAATGGTAAACTGGTGGAGTTTGTGAAGCAGGTCAAAGTGGTTCGTCAGGCCACCGCTGAAAAAGGTGAAATGCAACTGAAGACGGAACAATTATTTGTTGAACCGGATACGGATATTGCTTATACGGATTTACCGGTGACTATACATCAGCAACCGGGTAGTGTGGTTACAGGCACCGGCATGCGCTTTGATAAAAAATCTGACACCATGCAATTATTTAACCGGGTGCATGTACATTATGAACGCGCACCGGTAGCAGTGAATGCCGCACCTGCAGCCAAGCCTGCGAAAACAAAAAGCACGGCCACCACCAAAAGGGCCACGCCTAAAATCAAGGCAATAATCAAGGATCGATGATTCTGGAGAGATGAGTTGAAAACGTACAAGCAATTATTTTATGTGACCTGCCTGCTACTTGGCACGCTGTTGCATTGGTCAAATACAGTCAAGGCCGAAGAGTCTGATCGTGAGCAACCGATTGAGCTGGAAGCCGACACCGTCAGCGTCAACGATGCAAAAAAAATTAGTACCTACACAGGTAACGTCATCCTCAACCAGGGCACCCTGCAGATCAAGGCGGACAAAATGATCGTCCGCGAAGATCAGGACGGCTTTCAGCATAGCACCTGTATCGGCAGCCCGAGCAGGCCGACCACCTTCAAGCAGAAGCGCACCGGTAAAAACGAATGGATGCAAGGCAGCGGCCAGCGCATTGAATACAATGGCCGTATGGATAAAGTGCAACTGTATACCGATGCCTGGGTCAAACGTGGCGAAGACATTGTCACCGGTGATTACATCAGCTACGACGCCAATGCGGAATATGCGGAAGTGATCGGTGGCACCAAAGCCAATCCTAATGGCACTGCCAACAGCCGGGTCAAGGCGATTATTCAGCCCAAGAACAAAACTACCCCTCCTGTGATTGATAACAAGGCCAATGCACAGCAAGGGCTGCGCATGAACCGTTCATTACAGCTCAGGACAGAACCGGCAGCGAGCGGCACCGCAAACGAAATCAAGAAAGATCCACAGTAAAGACTGGCAATATGCAAACAACTGCTTCACCAGACAATAGCCATTTAAGCGTCAGCCATTTAAAAAAAGCTTACCAGGGTCGCACAGTCGTCAGGAACACGACGCTGGAGCTGCATAGCGGCGAAGTGATCGGTTTACTGGGCCCGAACGGTGCAGGCAAAACCACCAGCTTTTACATGATTGTCGGCCTGGTCGCCCTTGATGACGGGCACATCACCCTGAACGGCACCGATGTCAGCCACGCCCCCATGCATGAACGCGCGCGCATGGGCCTGGCCTACCTGCCGCAGGAAGCCTCCATTTTCCGCAAGATGACAGTGACAGATAACATCCTGTCTATCCTGGAAACCCGCCCTTACACGTCAGAAGAACGTGAAGCCAAACTCGAATCATTGCTGGATCAATTGCATATACAGCACATCCGCAACAGCCAGGCGGTCAGCTTGTCCGGTGGTGAACGCCGCCGTGTGGAGATCGCCCGTTGCCTGGCGACTGACCCGAAGTTTATTTTGCTGGATGAGCCGTTTGCCGGTATCGACCCGATTGCAGTGATCGAGATCCAGAAAATCATCCGTTATTTGAGCAGCCAGAATATCGGCATCCTGATTACAGACCACAACGTTCGCGAAACGCTGGATATCTGTGACCGCGCCTACATCGTGAATGAAGGCGCAGTATTTGCCGCCGGCACGCCCGATGAAATCATCCAGAATGAAGGTGTGCGTGAAGTATATCTGGGCAAAAACTTTAGGCTGTAATCCCTTATGAAGCAAAACCTGCAATTACGCATGTCGCAAAACCTGGCACTGACGCCGCAGTTGCAGCAGTCTATCCGCCTGTTGCAGCTGTCGACGCTGGAATTGAGCCAGGAGCTGGAAGCTATCTTGCAGGAAAACCCCTTGCTCGAGATGGCCGATAATAATGAAGAAGGCGAGTTTGAAGACAATACGCCCGACGCCCCGTTAGCGGCGCAGGCTGAAGTCGAAGACGCCAGCTCCTTTGACGTCGCCATGCAGCAGCAAGATATCCCCTCACCGGCCGACACACTGCGTGAAGAATTGCGCGATGACCTCAGCGGCAATGAAGGTGAATTGCCCAACCTGAATGAAGAATTTACCCCGCCGGAATTTGAAGACGATTACGGCGAGTTTGGCAGCACCAGTAACTGGGATGAAGCAGGCCGTAACAACAATGATGATGAAGACGGTGACTTCTCCCGCCAGGATGCCACCAATATCAGCCTGCGTGACCACCTGATAGACCAGATTCAGCTGGCACATTTGTCACATCGCGATATGAGCCTGGTCAAACTGCTGCTCGACAGCATCAATGACGATGGCTACCTCGAACAGGATCTGCAGGAAGTCGTTGAGAACCTGCCGGAGGAACTGGAAGTGGATTTGCTGGAACTGGAAACGGCACTCAAGTTGATCCAGAATCTGGACCCGATAGGCATAGGTGCACGCGATTTGCGTGAATGCCTGTTGCTGCAACTGAATGCCCTGCCAGCAAGCACACCCTACCTGAAAGTCGCTATCGCCCTGGTCAAGGACCATCTGGCGCTGCTTGCCAATAAAGACTTTATTAAGCTACGCAAGCAACTTGGCTGCGATGAAGCCTCACTCAAAGGCGCGCAGCAATTGATACGCCAGCAAAATCCAAGGCCAGGCAGCGAATTTTCGAACTTTAGCCATGATCATTTTATCCAGCATGATGTGGTGGTGAAAAAGATCAAAGGTATCTGGGTAGCCACCCTGAATGATGGCGTGATCCCGAAATTGCGCATCAACCAGATGTACGCCGACATCCTCAAACGTAACAGAGATAGCTCAGGCCAGTACCTGCAAAGCCAGATGCAGGAAGCGAAATGGATGATCAAGAATATCCAGCAGCGCTTCTCGACGATTTTGCGCGTCTCGCAGGCGATTGTGGACCGTCAGCGTAACTTCTTTGAGCACGGCGACATTGCCATGCGCCCACTGGTATTACGCGAAATCGCAGAAGAGCTGGACCTACACGAAAGTACCGTTTCACGCGTCACTACCCATAAGTACATGCTCACTGCCAGGGGCGTGTATGAACTGAAATACTTCTTTGGCAGTTCGGTTGCCACAGATGCAGGCGGTTCATGCTCGGCCACGGCTATTCGCGCGCTGATCAAGCAGATGGTGGCAGAAGAGAATGAGAAAAAACCGCTGTCCGATAACCAGATTACCGACACGCTGGCGCAACAAGGCATAGTAGTTGCACGCAGGACGATTGCCAAATACCGTGAATCACTGAGTATCCCGCCTGCGAATTTGCGTAAATCGCTTTGATTTTTTAAGCATCGCCAGAATCAAAAAGGCCGCTATTCAGCGGCCTTTATTTTTAAAATAACAGCGTTTACCGAATCGTTATCCTGGCAAATTTCCGCTTACCCACCTGGGCAACCACTACGCTTTTTGCTAATTGCAGATTTTTGTCTTCCACCTTGACGCTATCCAGTTTCACCCCACCCTGCAGAATCGCACGCATCGCTTCACTGGTGCTTTCCACTAAACCAGCCTGCTTCAATAACTGGCTGATGCCTATGCTGTCACCTTCAATCGTCAATGCAATTTCAGGCACGTCATCAGGAATGCCGCCTTTGGCGCGCGTCTGGAAATCCTGTAATGCTTTTTCAGCAGCGGCCTGGCCATGGAAACGGGCAACGATTTCCTGCGCAAAACCTACCTTGATATTGCGCGGGTTTTCGCCTCCTTCAACACTGGCTTTCCATGCAGCAATGGTTTCCAGCGAAGCAAAAGACAGCAAATTGATATAACGCCACATCAGTTCATCAGAGATAGACATGATCTTGGCAAAAATACTCTCGGGCGCCTCGCTGATACCAATATAGTTGCCTAATGATTTGGACATTTTATTGACGCCATCCAGACCTTCCAGCAATGGCATCATCAACACACATTGTTGCGACTGGCCAGCCTGTTTTTGCAGCTCACGCCCCATCAGCAGGTTAAACTTCTGGTCGGTGCCGCCCAGCTCCATATCTGACTGCAATGCCACCGAATCATAGCCCTGCAACAGCGGGTACAGGAATTCGTGAATCGCAATCGGCTGGTTACCCTTGAAACGTTTGGAAAAATCATCGCGCTCCAGCATGCGCGCAACGGTATGGCTGGCAGCCAGTTTAATCATACCTGCCGCACCAAGCTCGCTTAACCATTTGGAGTTAAACACGATTTCAGTTTTGGCCGGGTCCAGTATTTTAAATACTTGCTCGGCATAGGTATCGGCGTTGATTTTGACCTGCTCGACGGTCAGCGGCGGGCGGGTGGTGCTCTTGCCCGTAGGGTCGCCTATCATGCCGGTGAAGTCACCGATCAGGAATAAAATCTGGTGCCCCAGATCCTGCAACTGACGCAATTTATTGATCAGTACGGTATGCCCTAAATGTAAATCAGGCGCGGTTGGATCAAAGCCTGCTTTAATGCGCAACGGCTTGCCGGTTTTGAGTTTTTCAATCAGCTCCTGCTCGATCAGCAACTCATCCGCACCCCGCTTGATAATAGCGAGCGCTTTTGTGATCTCTGGGCTGATCGCTTCAGGTGTGGGTTTTGCGTCTGTCATAAATACAATTCTGTCACGTTGCTTTACCTATACAGGCAATCAACATTATTGATTAAATTTAAAGCGACTATTTTAACGTAATCCGCTGCTTAACTGTAGGCATATCCCTGCGCAGTGTTACCATGTTGGCCTATGATTTCCCAGTCAACTCCCGCTACCCGTTATTTTATTGGCATCATGTCAGGTACCAGCCTGGATGGTGTGGATGCGGTGCTGGTTGCACATGCAGGCAGAGACTTTCAACAAATTAACCAGGCATTCGTGTCTTATCCACCGGCGGTCAAACAAACTTTGCTGGCATTGCATCAACCAGCCATCAATGAATTGCATGATGCAGCTGTTATGGCAAATACTTTGGCAGCGCTGTACGCAGAGGCCGTGCAAAAACTCTTGCAGCAAAGCGGATTACCCGCATCTGAAATCACGGCTATCGGCTGCCATGGACAAACCATACGCCACTGCCCCGACCTGCCGGACGGACAAGCCTATACCTTGCAAATCGGCAACCATGCGCGCCTGGCGGAGTTGACACAGATCGCTGTGATTGGAGATTTCCGTAGCCGCGATATTGCGGCAGGCGGCCAGGGTGCGCCTTTGGTACCGGCGTTTCACCAGGCCGTGTTTGCCAGCACGATTAAAAACCGCGCCATCATTAATATAGGCGGCATCGCCAACATTTCCTGGTTACCAGTGATGGGACAAGTGACCGGATTCGATTCCGGTCCCGGCAACATGTTACTGGACCAATGGACACAACTACATACCGGCCAGGCCTATGATGCGAATGGCGACTGGTCTGCCAGCGGTCAAATAAATAATGAATTATTACAAGCCATGTTAGCAGAACCCTATCTGGCTCTCGTTGCGCCTAAAAGTACAGGACGCGATTTGTTTAACCAGCAGTGGCTTACACAACATTTGCAGGCGATCGATGACCGCCCGGAAAATATTGCCCGTACCTTGCTGGAACTGACCGCGCTCAGCATCGCCGATGCCATCACGCGCTTTTGCCCTAACCTAGACGAAGCGTATGTCTGTGGCGGTGGCGCACATAATGGCTTGTTAGTGACTCGTTTATCCGCGCTGCTGGGTTGCGCTATCGAACCTACCGACCAACTGGGCGTGGAGGTAGACTGGGTAGAGGCAGTCGCTTTTGCCTGGCTGGCGCAACGCTGTGTCGATGGCTTGAGTGGTAACATGCCTGCCGTGACAGGCGCGACGGGTCCCCGCATACTTGGTGTCATTTATCCGGCATAAGAAATTTCTTTTTTAGTCTGCTTTTTCACTTATGCAGTGCAACTGCACCATGCCCAGGGTTGATACTGGTGCATGTTTTTGTGGCATTTTCCGTGTTTTCACTTCTATCTCCCGGCAAGTGCGCTTTTTTAAGAGTTGATTGCGTATAATTTAGCCTTAACCCATCTACCTATTTTGAGCATGTTATGGCAACCAAAGCGACCATTTCTTTTGATAACGATACTCCTGCCATTGAACTCCCGATCCTGAAGGGTTCGCTAGGTACTGATGTCATAGACATCCGCAGCCTCGGCAAACATGGGATTTTCACTTATGACCCCGGGTTTATGTCTACGGCGGCGTGTGATTCAGGCATTACGTTTATCGATGGCGAAGAAGGCCTGTTGTATTACCGCGGCTACCCTATCGAAACCCTGGCTGAAAATTGCGATTTCCTGGAAGTCTCGCACTTATTGCTGCATGGTGAATTGCCGAATGCCACCCAGAGTGAAGAGTTTGGGCGAGCCATACGCAAAAACAGCATGCTGCACGACCAGATGAGTAATGTATTCCGCGGTTTCAGACGTGATGCACACCCTATGGCGGTCATGATTGCGGTGGTAGGCGCGATGGCGGCGTTTTATCCGGACAATAACGATGTGACCAATCCGGAATCACGCAAGCGCGCAGCGATGCGCCTGCTGGCCAAGGTACCGACCATTGCTGCCTGGAGCTATAAATATAATATGGGCCAGCCGTTCATGTATCCGAAGAACGATTTGGGCTACGCTGAAAATTTCATGCACATGATGTTTGCCACGCCCTGTGAAGAATACGTGCCTAACCCTATCCTGGCACGTGCATTTGAGCGGATTTTGATCCTGCATGCAGATCATGAACAAAATGCTTCAACCTCGACGGTTCGCCTGGTAGGCTCAAGCGGTGCGAATCCATTTGCCTGTATTGCGGCGGGCATTGCCTCACTGTGGGGCCCTTCTCACGGTGGCGCAAATGAAGCCACGCTGATCATGCTGGAAGAGATGGGTGACATCAGCCGTATCGGCGAATTTATCAATCGCGCCAAGGATAAAACTGACAGCTTCCGCCTGATGGGATTTGGTCACCGTATCTACCGCAATATGGATCCGCGCGCCTCTATCATGCGCAAGACCTGCCACGAAGTGTTGAATGAACTGGGCTTGCAGGATGACCCGATGTTCAAGCTGGCAATGGAGCTGGAGAAAATCGCTCTTGAAGACGAATACTTCGTGTCACGCAAACTGTATCCTAACGTCGACTTTTATAGTGGTATTGTCATGCGTGCCATGGGCATCCCCAACTCCATGTTCACTGCCATTTTTGCGCTGGCACGTACGGCTGGCTGGATTTCGCAGTGGTGCGAGATGAATGCAGACCCGGAGCAAAAAATCGGGCGTCCACGACAGCTTTATGTCGGCGAAGCGCGGCGGGAATTTGTGCCACTGCATCAACGCTGATTTCAGCATTGCTGGAAAAACAAAACGCCGGAATATTCCGGCGTTTTTATTTGATGCGTAACTGGTTAAGTTGAGAAAGAACTACCGCAACCACAAGTCGTGGTGGCATTCGGGTTACGAATCACGAACTGCGAGCCTTGCAAGCTGTCGGTATAATCAATTTCCGCCCCTGCAAGATATTGCAGACTCATTGGATCAATCAACAAGATAACGCCATCTTTGTCGACTTGCGTATCGTCATCATTCACCTCTTCTTCAAAGGTGAACCCGTACTGAAAGCCCGAGCATCCGCCACCACTGACAAACACGCGCAATTTCAGATCAGGGCTGCCTTCTTCATCAATCAGCTCTTTCACTTTTTTGGCGGCATTGTCGGTAAAAACCAATGGGGTTGGCATTTCAATATCAATCATAGCTTCTGCGGTCATCATAGACTCCTGTCAATCTCTCAAAATCAATATGGCGGCGAATTCGTGTATTTCAAGTCAATTCTGGAACAGTTACTTCCGGTGGCTGTTCTCCGAGATAAATCAACTTGCCTTCAATCACCGCGCCGGTATGCATTTCCAGTGACTTGTAATACAAATCACCTACAATGCGGGCCTTGCTTTGCAATTCAATAAAGACCGAAGCTTTCACCGGTCCGCGTATCAATCCATTTAACACCACTTTAGAAGCTTCAACCGCACCGGTAATGTTGCCGTTTTCACTGATGATCAAAGTGCTGGGATGCTCTCGTTTCTCAATCACGTTACCTGCAATCTGGCCATCTACCCGCAGGCCACCGGCAAATTGCATATTGCCATGTATCTGGGTCTCGTGACCAATTAGAGTATCTATATGGCTGTCGATATGAACGCTTTTTTTGAAAAACATGGCACTTCCTAACTTTTTTTGCTGCTAACGCTGCACAAGCTCACATCATGCACGCAGTTAGCGCTTGGTTATTTTCTTGTAAAACACCAATTCTTCTTTCAGTTTGATGTTTTCATCCTGCTGCGCAGTCAGTGTTTTTGCAAGGTTATTGCTGGTTGCCAGCTCTACCTGCAACTCACGCTGCGATGCAATCAACTTTTTCTGTAATTCAAAATTTTCCGAGGTGACCTGGTTTAAGCGCTGGCGCACATGGTCACTATTATCATCATGCAGCGCCCAGTACGCCAGTGCAAAGCCCAGCAGTAAGTTAATGACTGCAAGTATGCCCTGAAAGTACCAGGGCCGGTGTGAGCGCACTGCAACTTGCTTGGCGGTTAATCCAAAATGGTTTCTGAGTCTTCTGCGTATGGGTCGTATCATTATGGCAATAATGGCAACACTTGCAAACCGGTATCTTGCGCCAGGCCAAACATGAGGTTCATATTCTGCACCGCCTGGCCTGAAGCACCTTTCACCAGGTTATCTTGCACCACAACGATTGTGACATAATCATTTGCCTGTGGATACAAAGCCATCCGCAAAACATTGGAGCCACGAACCGAGCGTGTTTCCGGTAAGGCACCTGCAGGCATCACATCAACAAAATAATCGTGCTGGTAACGTTGCTCATATACTTGTTGCAGTGACTGTTTACTGCCTTCAGCGTTCAACTTTACGTGCAAAGTGGTCAGCATACCGCGAATCATGGGAATCAGATGAGGTACAAAGATTAAATTGACCGCATCATTCCCGGAGAGTTTCTTCAATTGCGCCAGAATTTCAGGATGATGCCGGTGCCCGGCAACGCCATAGGCTTTGAGATTATCGCTTGCTTCTGAGAACAGGGTGCTGACTTCAGCTTTTCTGCCTGCGCCGGATACGCCGGATTTGGCATCCGCAATAATCGGCACGCTATAATCAATCCAGCCATTCTCCAACAGCGGTGCCAGCCCTAGCAATACGGTGGTTGGATAACAGCCAGGATTGCCTATCACTTGTGCCTGCGCTACCTGTTCGCCATACAGTTCTGTCAGACCATACACAGCCTGTTGCAAAATATCAGTACAGCTATGCGGCAGTTTGTACCATTTTTCAAACTCCACCGCGTCTTGCAGGCGGAAGTCTGCCGCCAGATCAATGACTTTCACACCGGCCGCCACTAACGCAGGTGCCTGGCTCATGGCGACGCCATGCGGCGTGGCAAAAAATACCACGTCACATTGTGTCAAATCGATGGTGGCAGGATCGCTGAATGCCAGATCGACCACACCACGCAAGCTGGGAAACATGTCAGCGACCGGCAACCCGGCTTCGCCGCGCGAAGTAATGACTTGCAATTGCACCTGCGGATGCCGTGCCAGTAACCGTAACAATTCGACACCGGTATATCCGGTACCACCGACTATGCCAACTTTAATTTTTTCCATAGACTTCAACCAGGCTCGCGATTAATCCAGATACTTGCGATTTATTGAGAAAAGGTAAAACAATAAATGAAAAAGGCCGCCAATGCGACCTTTTTGCACAACTCTCTTTGTAACAAACGTGAAATTAACGTTTGGAGAACTGCTTCCGGCGACGCGCTTTGCGCAGGCCAACTTTTTTACGTTCAACTTCACGTGCATCACGGGTAACGAAACCAGCGTGAGACAGGGCGCTCTTCAAAGCGGTATCGTAGTCGATCAATGCACGGGTAATACCGTGACGCACTGCACCAGCCTGACCGGATTCACCACCACCATGCACGTTGACCAAGATGTCAAAAGTACCGGTGTTATTAGTTAATTCCAGTGGTTGACGCAAAATCATGCGAGATGTCTCGCGTGAGAAATAAACGTCAACTGGCTTGTCGTTTACTACGATGTTGCCACTACCGGACTTCAGGAACACACGTGCCACGGAGCTTTTGCGGCGGCCTGTGCCATAGTTGTATTTACCGATCATGCTTTATCCTAATCGTCTAATATTAGATGGTTAATGTTTGCGGTTGCTGAGCAATGTGCTCATGCTTGTCACCAGCATACACTTTCATTTTCTTGATCATGGCATAGCCCAAAGGGCCTTTTGGTAACATGCCTTTAACCGCTTTCTCCAGCGCGCGACCTGGGAAACGGTCCTGCATTTTGGAGAATGTCGTGGTTGTGATACCACCTGGGTAACCGGAGTGACGGTGATACAACTTGCCACCAGCCTTGTTACCAGTTACTTTAATTTTGTCCGCATTCACGACAACGATGTAGTCACCAGTGTCTACGTGAGGTGTGTAAATAGCTTTATGCTTACCGCGCAGGCGATGGGCAATAGCACTGGCCAGACGACCCAAGACTAAATCTGTGGCGTCGATCACGAACCAATCACGTTGAACTTCATGCGATTTTGCTGAAAATGTTTTCATTTTATAACTACCGAGTTATAGCGTGTAAATTAAGAGGGCGGATTATAAGCCAGCTTGAGAAAGCTTGTCAACGAATTAATCCGAAAAAGAATCGTTGGAACTGAACAGATCACAATCCGCAGGACAAATAGCAGCCCATGCCTGTTTTGGTCTTGTCAAATATGCAAATTATTCGAAAAAACTTTAAATTCTGGCGTTTTCCCTTTGATTTTTAGGGACTTTCTTCAACCAAGTGTTATATTAGGCCATTCATTAAGTTTCTGTGCAAGCTCAATTTAAAAAAAACGATATCCTTGTATCATGCTTTTTGGCAATCACAAGCAAACACAAAAAAGTAAGCGCTTCGCAACTGATTCCCGGTTGCGATCCTGTGCTTTATTGCTAGCCTTATTTATTTCCGGCCTGGCACCGACATCAAATGCCGCCGAATTGAATACGCTTAGTATTGAATCTGCGCCAGGTCAGCCTTTTCTGGCACAACTGCCGGTTAATAACGCGCATCCCAACGCTGATATCAGCTGCTTCACCCTGCAACAGCCTGCGGCCGTTGACCCTGTCCAGCTTGAATACACCACATTAGGCAGCCAGCAAGGCATCCTGATGCTGTGGTCTACTAGCGCCATTTCCGCCCCGCTGACGTTGACACTGACTGATCGTTGCCTGCATAGCAGCCAAGCTTTTACTATCCAGGCTGACAACACTGTTTCCACTTCCGTGCCAGCTGCTACCCCTCAAGTGGTACAGGATGCAACTCCCAAAGTCGCTCCCATCTTGTCACCTTCGCCTGCTCAGCCAGCCGTGTCGGTTGAGCCAGCCATAGCAGCAAGCCCGGAAATCCCGGCCGAGGCTTACAATGCCTTGCAGCGACAGATTGATGCCCTGCAAACAGACTTTAAACAATTACAGAAAAAGTCCGATATCCTGTATGCCAGCAACCTGGCCCAGACCAGTATTTTAACGACCCTGAAGCAGCAGCTGATCCAGCTGCAAAATGAAAACCATTTGCTGCGTACACTCGTACTGACATTGGGACTGGCATTAATCATCACCGGCTATTTCTTTGCGGACTGGTTACGCCGGTATGCGGCTGTTCCCAAAACGCCTAAAGTGCGGGAGAAAGCGAAAGCACAAAGCAGCCTCACGCAACCTGGTCATACTCAGCCGCCGCATAGCAATACGCAAACCCAGCATGCGCAATCAACACCGGGCATTGCTGGCAGCCATCAGGCGCCGCATACGCAATCGCCTTACCAGCCAGCACCTGGCAGACTGCAACCTGTGCCCTTGCATGCGAATGACGATGCGGTTTCACCAGCCAGCGCCCCGCAAAAAGTCAGTTCGCAGCTAAGCACCAATGCCGTCATGCAAGATGCATCGCGCCTGTTTACTCATGGCCGCATCAACCAGGCCATCGAACATTTGCAGCAACATCTGGCCAGGCACCCCAAATGCTCGCCGTGGATGTGGCTTTACTTACTGGACTTGTTATCCAAAGAAGGCAAACAGCAGGAATTTGATATTGTCGCCGGGGATTGCCGGAAACATTTCAATCTTAGCGTTGAACGCAATCCTGACTTTAAACAGCAAGGCATTGAATCTTACCCGCGCATCATGAAGGCCTTGCAACAAACCTGGAATACACCGCAGGTAATCTCGCTGATTGATGACCTGGTGTATAACACGCGGCTGGTGCCTCGCATGGGGTTTGAGCGCAGCATCTTTGAAGAGTTGATGATGCTGAAGGAAATTGCCTGCCAGACGCAGAATCTGCCTACCTCCCAGCCTGCGGTAAAGCCCTCAGCAGACGCAGACTCCATGCAGGATAATTTGCGCGAGTTGCAAAAACTGTCCGGGGATATTTATGTACTGGCGCCGGTAGACCAGACGCCGTTCCAGTACTGGACAGACTTTACGTTTGAGCTGGATGAACCTTCAACAGTGCGCAAATCAGCTTAGCCAGTAGGGAATCGCCAAGCCTGCCGTTAAAGCCGCCCCTATCCAGACATTCTCCAGGAACGCTTTAAAGCATAGTCTTGGGTCTCGCCTGCGAATCAGCTGGTATTGGCGAATGATCAACACTGCTGCCACGCTCCAGCCCAGCCAAAATGTCCATCCTAACTCCAGGAAACAAGCCAACTTGGCCAGGATCACCAGCATGACGACGAAACAGGCCATGATCCCCAGCACATCCCAACACCCAAAAGTAATGGCAGAAGAGCGGATACCGACCTTGAGATCATCGGCCCTATCTACCATGGCGTAAGCGGTATCATAGGCGATAGACCAGCTCACATTTGCCAGTAACAGCCACCACGCCAGCGCAGGTACCTGCCCTTGCAAGGCCACAAATGTCATCGGGATGCCGAAACCGAATGCCACACCCAGATAGGCTTGCGGAATCGCTAAAAAACGCTTGGTGTATGGATAGCTGATTGCCAGAAATAATGCGGGGACTGACCAGGCAACAACTTTCAACCCCAGAGTACACACCAGCAGAAAGGCAATGAGTGCCAGGTACAGGGCTACCAGATAGGCTTCCTTCACCGAGATCTCACCGGTTGCCAGCGGGCGCAAATGTGTACGCGCCACCGCGCCATCCCAGTGCCGGTCGGCAATATCATTCAGTGCGCATCCGGCAGAGCGCATCAGAATAGTGCCCAGCACAAACACAAGCACGACATGCATGTCCGGCTTGCCTTGCCCGGCGACCAACAAACCCCATAAGGTAGGCCACATCAGCAGCCAGATACCGATAGGTTTATCCAGCCGGGTCAAGCGGTAGTAAGCATTCCATTTTGCCAGTGATAACATAATTTTTATCCCGCTATATTCATAAAGCATCCGCCTGGCCGGCTGAGGCAGGTAAAAATACCTCAGTCACCAGCAGATGATGGCGTTGCAGGCAGAATAATGAGCGCCGCGCCCACAATGACTGGTGCGGCAGCAATGGCAAATGTTTTGATACTGTTTTGCGCAAGGGATGAGAAGCAGAAAGTTTACGGAAATGCAGTGCACCACGAATGACGGCGGGATTGGCAAATAACGCCGCGCCCAGAGGCAATCGCCCCATATTACGCAGGCCATACCAGGCGCCTCGCAAATCCTTGCGCGAGATCACGCTATGCGCAAACACACGCGGCTGCCCGTCGCCCATCAGCCACACTTCACGCACCCATGCCTGCGTGCCTGCAGGCAATTGCAGCAATTGCCTCTCGTCAAGATGAGGTTTGCGCCAGGACTCATGCGCCAACTGCACAGAAAAGTCGGCATAGTGACGCTTCAGGCGCGCAGTGAGTGACCCGCGCTCTTGCAACCAGGGGCGCAAAGCATGGTCGGCGGCCGGGGTTGCCTGCCAGCCTGCGTCATCGCAATAATGGACGCGGTGCATGCCAGTCACTGCTGCGGGAGTTTAAACGTTTTAGGTAGCCAGACCCACAACTGCCCTTGCTGGCGCATGGCACCTGCCAGCTTGCCGGCAGACTCACCCTCACCCCAGTAGATATCGGCGCGTACGCCACCCTTGATGGCGCCACCGGTGTCCTGCGCCAGCATGAGCTGCTGCAAGGGCATCTCGGTATCAGGGTATGGTTGCGTGGTCGCCATAAACACTGGCGCGCCCAACGGGATATAAAATGGATCGACGGCAATGCTGCGCGCCGCAGTTAAAGGCACACCAAGCGCACCTAAGGGGCCGGATAAGCCTGCCGGTAATAATTTAAAAAACACATAGCTGGGATTGGTATTCAGCAAGCCTTGCAATTGCTCGGGATGCTGCTGCCCCCAGGTTTTAATACCTTGCATGGAAGCTTCGCTGGCAGTCAGTTCGCCTCGTTCTACCAGCACTTTACCAATAGACTGATAGGGATGCCCATTCTGGTCAGCATAGCCAACCGGCACGCGTTCGCCATTTTCGAGTTCAACAATGCCGGAACCTTGCACCTGCAAGAAAAAGGCTTCTACTGCGTCATTCACCCATATCAGCTCATTGCCCAGCAAGGGCGATTGCAGTTGATCAATTTCGGTACGCGTGTAGTAAGGCACCAATGTTTGCCCCTGCACACGACCGCGCACACGCTTGTATTTTAAATCCGGGAATAAGTTGGACAGATTTACCGTGATCAGGTCGCCAGGCACTTTATACAAAGGCACCGGGAAACGCTCGCTGGCGGCCCTGGCACCTTTTAACACCGGCTGGTAATAACCTGTGATTAAACCCTGTGGCGCACCATCCACCTGCTGCGTGGCATAAACGTTGAAATACTGCTGCCAGTAGGCCTGGATAGCCGCGGCATCATCGGCTTTCACAGCTTGCGCGGCAGTACAGACGGCTTGCCAGTCAGGTTTTTTCTTCAACCCCTGACAGCTTTGCAGCCATGCCGTCCAGCTGGCAAGCCAGTTTTCATTTTCCAGGCCCGGTATTTCTGACCAGCTGGCCGGATTCAGCAATGCATACTGCTGGGTAGGCGGCTTAAGATCAATTGCAGATGCATCTGGTTTTTGAGGCACAACCGGGACACTGGTCGGCGCTTTAGGCGGTGATTTTTTGGGAGGCAACGGTGCATTGGTCTGGCAACCAGCCAGCAATAATAAGCCTACCAGCAACCCTAACTGACTGAGGCCGAATAGTCGCATTGTCACTAACCTATTAACCAGTTTCACTTCCATTAACTTCGTTTTGACTAATTCCACTTATTCATTCCGTTTGGATATTTCAGCCTTAATGCAAACCCGCTGCCTGATGCAGCCAAAAAGTCGGAATATCCACTTCAAACCAGTGACCATCGACTGCCACCATTTGATAAGTGCCATACATCTCGCCGCTGGGCGTATTGAACATCACGCTGCTGGTATATTTATATTCGGCATCGGGTGCCAGTAAAGGCTGCTCACCGATCACGCCCAGGCCTTTTACTTCACGTACCTGCTGCATGGCATCGGTAATCACCCAGTGGCGGCTGATCAATTGCGCCGCGGTGGTGCCGGTGTTGCGGATAGTCACGGTATAGGCATAAACATACTGTCCTGCTTCCGGGGAGGATTGGTCCTGAAGGTATTCGGTAACCACCGATACTTCACATGCATATAAGCCGCTATCTGTCACATTTACCCTATCATGCCAGTGGTGGGAGAACTGGGGCTGGCAGAGTACAGTTTTTTCGCCATCCGCCCCGCTAAAAATGATTCGCGCCCTGCTTCGACCGCTTTTTTCATGGCACTTGCCATCAATACCGGGTCACGCGCAGCCGCAATTGCGGTATTCATTAACACCCCGGCACAGCCCAATTCCATGGCAATTGCCGCATCCGAGGCACAGCCAACGCCGGCATCGACCAGCACAGGAATCCTGGCGCTCTCGATAATGATCTGCAGATTCCACGGATTCAGGATGCCCATACCGGAACCTATCAGTGAAGCCAGCGGCATCACTGCCACACAGCCAATGTCTTCCAGTTGTTTGGCGATAATCGGGTCATCAGAGGTATAGACCATGACTTCAAAACCTTCTTTCACCAACGTTTTGGCGGCAGCCAGGGTTTCTGTCACGTTCGGGTATAAAGTATTCGGGTCACCGAGCACTTCCAGTTTGACCAGTCTATGGTCATCCAGTAGCTCGCGCGCAAGGCGCAAGGTACGCACGGCGTCATCTGCACTATAACACCCGGCCGTATTCGGCAGATAAGTAAATTCCGAAGGCGGCAGGTAATCCAGCAATGAAGGCTCGTTGGCGTTCTGGCCAATATTGGTACGCCGGATGGCGACTGTCACTATCTCGGCACCGCTGGCATCAATCGCCGCGCGCGTTTCCGCAAAATCTTTATATTTACCAGTCCCAACCAGCAGGCGGGATTGATAACTGTTACCGGCAATGACCAGTGCATCACTCATATCTTTATTTTCTAACAATCTGGGTATTCTCTAAAGTTGATAGGATTCGCAAGTAAGGCTTTGGTTGCAGGCGATTGATCGCCCTGGCTTAACCGCCGCCGACTGCGCCGACGATTTCCAGCTTGTCATCGCTTAGGAGCTGCACGGCGGGAAACTGGCTGCGGGGTACAATATCACCGTTACGCTCAATTGCAATGCGCTTTCCAGTCAACTGCATGTGCTCTACCAGGGCCAGCACCGTCATCGCCTCGGATGGCAGTTGCATGGCATTACCATTCACAAAAATTTGCATCCCGCTCTTCATTTTTCATTGATCCAGCCGTTATTTTACGAAATATTGACGCATTTGGCTTTCAGTTTTTAAGCGCTGTTGGCTGTTGTCATCCAATAGTCATGGCTGCGCGTTAAAGTAAGCAAACATGGCATCATGCTTGCTTTGATGTTGTAGCGGCGCAAATACAGCATCAGAATTGGACCAAATTGGGCACTTTGCTGTTTAACCCTTTGCTCAACCAGGAACTTTTTGTTAATTTTGTCGCCACAGACACGACGAACACAATTCGTCATGTTTTACTGGAAATATTGAATCCCAAAAGGAAAATTGAAATGCAAATTGTAGAGTCTTATCAACCAGCTTCGTCCATCCATTTTTTAACCGACGAAATTTATTCCCCAGGCTTAAATACTGCTGCTGATGTGAGTGCTTCAAAAGCTTCACTTAAAGCACAGGAACATAAAAAAGCCATTCTCGAGTTACATCGTTTTCTGGAATCCAGTTGCGATTGCGTTTAAAACTTTAAACTACGCTCGACCGCGACCCAGGCTGGGTCAACATTTTATCTTCCAGGCGCAATAAAAAAAATTAAATAGTGCAATCAGACTGTTTTTTGGCCGTGAACTGATAAATGACAAAAAAGATGGCATTTAGCCATCTTTTTATTTTTACATCTTCCAATAGTGCAGATGCCTATGACATCTACACTTCAGACATTCATTTACTCGATCTGCAATTCCGGACGATCTTTTTCTGGCCAGTCCAGGTGGAAGAATTGACCGCGTGGATGATCTTTACGCTCATAGGTATGTGCGCCGAAGAAGTCACGCTGCCCTTGCAACAGGTTAGCAGGCAGGTCAGCACTTCTGTAACCATCGTAATAGGCCAACGCCGCCGCAAAGCCCTGCGCAGGAATACCATTGGTCACTGCCAGCGCAATCACCTTACGCCAGCCAGCCTGGCCTTCATTCATCGCGTTCGTGAAATATGGGTCCAGCATCAAGTTTTTCAGGCGTGAATTCAATGCATAAGCATCGGTGATTTTTTGCAGGAATCGCGCACGGATGATACAACCGCCACGCCAGATTTGCGCGAGCTCACCGAAGTTGAGTTTCCAGTTATAAGCCACCTGGGCTTTATCAATCAGTTGGAAACCTTGTGCATAGGCGCAAATTTTGGAGCAATACAAAGCGTTTTTAATCGCTTCAATAATCGCCAGCTTGTCAGTTTCCTTGACGATCTCTGGCCCTTTAAGGATACGGCTGGCTTCAACACGCTCCTCTTTCAGGCTGGACAACGCGCGGGCGTAAACTGCGGCGGCAATCGCGTTGGCCGGGGCACCAAGTTCCAGTGCGTTGGCCGCGGTCCATTGACCAGTGCCTTTCTGGCCTGCGGTATCCAGTATATTGTCGACCAGGAAGCCTTTGCCACCTGGATCTCTTTGTTGCAGGATATCTGCCGTGATTTCGATCAGGAAGCTGGACAGCTCGCCCTTGTTCCATTCGGCAAATACTTTACCGATTTCATCTGCTGGCATGCCCAGCAGGTTTTTCATCAGCCAGTAGGCTTCGCAGATCAGCTGCATATCGATGTATTCGATACCGTTGTGCACCATTTTTACATAATGGCCGGCGCCATCTGGACCAATGTACTCTGCACAGGAGAAACCGCCTTCTACAGGCTTGCCTGGCTCGCCACCTTCCATAGGCGTGCCGGTGACCGGGTCCACCTTGGCGGCGATGTCACGCCAGATCGGCTCCAGGCTGGACCATGCCTTGCGCGTACCGGATGGCATTAATGAAGGACCAAAACGGGCACCGGTCTCACCACCTGATACACCTGAACCGATAAACTCGATGCCTTTTGCAGCCAGTTCCTTTTCACGACGGATGGTATCTGTCCACAGCGCATTACCGCCATCAATAATAATATCACCCTGCTCGAGGAAAGGCAGCAAAGCGTTGATGGTCACATCCGTCGCGCTACCAGCTTTTACCAGCAATACGATTTTACGAGGACGTTTAATGCTCAACACGAAAGAAGCCAGATCCGCATGACCAACTACACGCTCATGTGAAGGCTCCTTTGCTTTGCACTCCTCAATGAAATTCAGCATTTTTTTCGGGTCACGGTTATAGACCGCGATGGTATAGCCATGATCAGCAATGTTTAACGCCAGGTTTTGGCCCATCACTGCCAATCCTACCAATCCAATATCCGCATTTTTTGTAGTCATAATTATTGTCTCTAAATAAATGGTTAATTTAGTTGAAAAAAAAGCACAGGCTTTTGGCCTATGCTTGGACTAGATGACATATTGAACGTTCAGCGATTGTTTTAACAGCAGACCGTTCAACATATGCATACTAAGTTTTCGGTTTTAAATTATTTCAGTGCGTTACCCAGCAAGTGCAGCGCCAGTTGGTAACCGATGCCGGCGACTTGCGCATCATATCTTTCACCCTCATCGCGCATAAAGGCATGTTGCCCGTTGACTTCATGCCAGGTGTAATTCAGGCCGGGGATGTTAGCAAAGCGGTTATATAGCTCCGCACGTTTATCGCCAGGAATATGTGGATCCTGCTTACCCCAGATCATCAGCAATTCGCCTTTAATCTCGTTCACACGTTCCATGCTGTGCTGGCCAGGCTTGTTAGGAATAAGGGTAGTATGTAAATCGGTCGCGTAGAAACAGGCCGTTGCTTTCACTTCAGGCTGCAAAGCAGCACGGAATGCCAGATGACCACCGATACAGAATCCGGCTGCGCCCAGTTTGCCGCTATACCATGGCTGCGCATTCAGGAACTCAATCATCGCGCGGTTATCGGTGTCATAAGCCTGCACGTCTTTAGCAAATTTATCCGCGTTACCTTTATCGCGACCGGCGTCGTCATAACCAAGCACGGTGCCAATCGGGTTCAGTTCATGGAACACTTCAGGCACTAACACCGCGTAGCCATGGCTGGCTAAAAATCTTGCCGCACGTTCGATTGGGCCGGTTTGCTGGAAGATTTCCGAGTAAAACAAAACCGCAGGTACTTTACCATCCTGCTTTGGACGATGCACATAGGTGCGCATCACCCCGGTTGGCGTGTCCAAATCAACGATTTCGCTTGTAATCAGCATAACTATCCTTCAACAATCAAAAATATCGGCTATTCTAGCGCTGTTTTGATGGCTTTTCACTGTATTAATGGCTTGCTTCCGAATTTTTTGCTTTTTTTGAATTAAATTCAGTCGGGTATGGCCGGTAGAAAGTTTAAAGGAGTCAGTATGCGTACGCTGTTCAACGGCTTTATAGCACCATGCGATTATCTGGTTGCATTGACCTTGATTTTTTTTACGCACCCGGCTGCTGCCGAACCTGACCGTGAACTGGTTTATAAGCTAAAAGCATCCGTCGTCAAAGTGCATGTCATGACGCAAACCGGCGGCCATGGTGTCGGCACCGGCGTGGTGGTTGCCAAAGATATGATCGCGACCAATTGCCATGTATTAGCCAATAGCAATGGCATCAGTGTTTCAAAATTTGGCGAAAGCATCAGTCCGGTTGGCCTAGTGGCAGATTGGGCACACGATACCTGCATCCTAAAATTCCAGTATCTGGAGCTGGCCCCGGTTAAGCTCGCTTCGGCGGCTTCCCTGCATTACGGCGACGAAGTCTTTTCAATTGGATTTCCCGGCGGGCCACCCAAACCACAAACCATTGCCGGAAAAGTGCGCGCGCTCTACCCTTTTGATGGTGGCACCATTGTGCGTTCAGATGCCGCATTTATTATGGGCTCCAGCGGCAGCCCGACTTTTAACCAGGCTGGGGAGCTGGTATCCCTCAGCACCTTTAAAAGCCCCGGCAAGCATGCGTACTTTTACAGCATACCGGTAGAGTGGGTGCAGGCCTTGATGCTAGAGGACAAAACCTCAACGCCAGTGCCGGATGCAACGCCGTTTTGGGATTTGCCATTGGTGGAACGGCCATTCTGGATGCAAGTGGTGCAGCCTTACCAGACCAGTGACTGGCCAGAGCTTGAAGCCATCGCGCGCGGCTGGCTGAACCAGCAACCAAAGTCAGCTGAAGCTTACTTTTACCTGGCGAGCGCATTGCATGGCCAAGGGCAACTGGCCGCTGCGCAACAGGCTTACCAGCAGTGTGTCACATTGCAGCCCGCCCATATTGACGCCTGGACAGGACTGGCGATTCTCGCCCAGCAAAATAAACAGCCTACCCTGCTCGCCAATGCCGAAGATCACATCAGGCAACTGGACACCCAGGCATATGCCGATTTACAGCAGCGCCTGCAACAAGCACCTTGATTACCTGGGATGTGTCACATGCATGACCTCACACGCCTCTGTTAGAATAGCGTTTTTGATGTGTTGACTCTCAAGGCTTATGACTTCTCGCAATCAGCAACTGTTTGAACAATCCCAAAAACTGATCCCGGGTGGCGTTAACTCACCTGTGCGCGCCTTCCGCAGCGTAGGCGGTACGCCGATTTTCTTTAAAAAAGGCATGGGTTCGAGGTTATGGGATGCAGATGGCAAGGAATATATTGATTACATCAACTCCTGGGGGCCGATGATTTTAGGTCATGCCCATCCGGAAGTGGTTGCCGCCGTACAGCAAGCTGCCGCTAATAGCCTTAGCTTTGGTGCGCCGACTGGCTTAGAGCTGGAAATGGCCGAACTGCTCAATAAACTGGTGCCGAGTATGGAACAGGTGCGTTTAGTCAGCAGCGGCACCGAGGCGACCATGAGCGCGATCCGCGTGGCACGTGGCTTCACCAAGCGCAATAAAATCATCAAATTTGAAGGTTGCTATCACGGCCATGCCGACGCATTACTGGTGAAAGCCGGTTCCGGCTTGCTGACTTTTGGTGAGCCAAGCTCAGCAGGCGTACCCGCAGAAGTGGCTGCTCACACCCTGACGCTGGACTACAACAACTCACAAATGCTCAAAGACACCTTTGCCAGCATCGGTGATGAGATCGCCTGTGTCATTCTGGAGCCGGTGGTCGGCAATATGAACTTGATAGTGCCGCACCAGGAATTTTTGCAAACCCTGCGTAGCTTGTGCACCCAGCATGGCACGGTATTGATTTTTGATGAAGTGATGACTGGCTTCCGTGTGGCACTTGGTGGTGCACAAGCTTTATATGGCATCACGCCGGATATGACCACGTTGGGTAAAGTCATTGGCGGCGGTTTGCCGGTAGGTGCTTTTGGTGGGCGTAAGGATATTATGGGCGTGCTGGCTCCGCTGGGCGCAGTGTACCAGGCGGGCACTTTATCCGGCAACCCGGTAGCCGTCAGCGCCGGTTTAACGACATTAAAACTGGTACAAGCACCTGACTTTTACGAGAAACTTACAGCACAAACCACAAAACTAATGGATGGTTTAAAAGGCGCCGCACACAAAAGCGGTATTGCCTTCAACGCACAAAGCGTGGGCGGTATGTTTGGTTTGTATTTCAGCCAGAACAGCCCGACCAGCTATGCTGAAATGATGCAAACCGACAAAACTGCTTTCAACAGCTTTTTCCATAGCATGTTAAACAGCGGCATTTATCTGGGCCCTTCTGCATTTGAAGCTGGCTTTGTCTCAGCTGCCCATACAGATGCCGATATCGCAGAGACAGTTGCGGCCGCAGAAAAAGCGTTTGCTGCATTGTAAATACATCACAGCTTGCAACACTGAAGCGATTCACTAGTTGTTTAAAGCTGCACGGAAATGGCCCCGCCTGGTAATCAATGCGGGGCCATTTATTTTTTATAATTTAACAATCACTTTTGAATAGATATTCCTGCATTTGAACTAGCCAATCGCATGAGTGATTGATGGCGTGCTTTTCGGATCACCTTTGCCACACATCATGGCTTAAGCGCACGTTGAAACTGACCTTCCTAGATTGCGAGCAATACTCAATTAAAGCAACAATGCTTCACTGTAATTTCTTCCTGGCTTTGTGGAATTCCGCATGATTTTCACACACGACAATCAACAAATGAAAATGATTCTCAATTATGCAATAAAAAGTGATGCTGCGTTATTTAACGCAGGCTAAACGATTGAAATTGCTAAACTTTAACGGTATCATTGAAGGTTCCTCCAAATGTTTTGTAAGTGAAGAATCTGGCAATGGATATGCAGTCCGACAACAACCTGATGAGTGCTTCTCAAGATACCGCAACCGCGCTGAATGATCAGATCGGTTTAGCCCCGCAATCGCAGGGTTTATACGACAGACGCCACGAAAAAGATAGCTGTGGCGTGGGCTTTGTTGCCCATATTAAAGGCCACAAGAGCCATGATATTGTTGCCAAGGGCCTGCAACTGCTCGACAACCTGACCCATCGCGGTGCAACGGGTTACGACCCGAAACTGGGTGATGGCGCTGGTTTGTTGATGCAAATGCCAGATACCTTTATGCGTGAAGAAGCCGCACAACTGGGCATGACCTTGCCAGTCGCTGGTCAGTACGCAGTAGGCCAGGCCTTCTTGCCACAAAATGCAGTCAACCGCGCCAAATGTGAAGCCATTTTTGCGCAGATTATCGCCGAAGAAAACCAGACATTGTTAGGCTGGCGCGATGTGCCGGTCGATAACAGCAATATTGCTGATGCAGCACGCGCAGTTGAACCAGTGATGCGCCAGGTGTTCATCGCCAGCACAGTGTCTGACAACAACGCATTTGAGCGTAAATGTTTTGTCATCCGTAAACGTATTGAGCATGCAATCCGCGCGCTTGCATTGCAAGACAATGCTCAGTTCTACATGCCGTCTTTCTCTTCCCGCACCATTGTCTACAAAGGCATGTTGCTGGCGAACGAAGTGGGCATCTATTACAAAGACCTGAAAGACGCACGCGTTGTTTCAGCATTAGCACTGGTTCACCAGCGCTTTTCAACCAATACTTTCCCAGCCTGGGACCTGGCGCACCCATTCCGCATGATTGCGCACAACGGTGAAATCAATACCGTGCAAGGCAACGTCAACTGGATGACCGCCCGCCACGAGACGATTAAATCGGTTGTGCTGGGTGAAGACCTGGAAAAACTGTGGCCCCTGATTGTGGAAGGCCAGTCTGATTCAGCCTGCTTCGATAACTGCCTGGAACTGCTGGTAGCTGGTGGGTACAGCCTGCCGCATGCCATGATGATGCTGATTCCGGAAGCCTGGAACAATAACCCATTGATGGACGAAGATCGTCGCGCGTTCTACGAATACCATGCTGCGATTATGGAGCCATGGGATGGCCCGGCTGCGGTGGCATTCACTGACGGCAAGATGATAGGCGCAACATTGGATCGTAATGGTTTGCGTCCGGCACGTTACCTGGTCACTGAAGATGACATCGTCATGATGGCGTCCGAAATGGGTGTGATCACTTTCCCGCAGGAAAAAATCGTCAAAAAATGGCGTCTGCAGCCAGGCAAAATGTTGTTGATCGACATGGAGCAGGGCCGCATCATTGATGACGAAGAAGTCAAAAAAGAACTGGCACAAGCAAAACCTTACCGCCAGTGGATTGAACAAACCCGTTTCCATGTGGCTGAACTGCCTAATGTAGGCTCCGGTGAAGTGGCATTGCAAGCCAGCCTGCTGGATACACAACAAGCGTTTGGCTACTCGCAGGAAGACCTCAAATTTGTGCTGCAGCCGATGTTGGACAACGGTGAAGAAGGTGCGGGCTCCATGGGTAACGACGCGGCTTTGCCGGTGTTATCCAACAAGGCCAAAACTTTATACAACTACTTCAAGCAATTGTTTGCGCAAGTCACCAACCCGCCAATCGACCCGATCCGTGAAGAACTCGTGATGTCACTGGTCACCTTTATCGGCCCTAAACCTAACCTGCTGGCTGTGGATGAAACCAACCCGCCATTGCGTCTGGAAGGTAGCCAGCCAGTATTAAGCCTGGACGGCCTGGAAAAACTGAAGCAAATCGACACCTTAACCAAAGGCCAGTTTAAGTCCATAGTATTGGACCTGACTTACGATGCGGCCCTGGGTAAAGATGGCATGAAACAGGCGCTGGACATCTTGCATGACCAGGCTGAAAAAGCAGTGCATGATGGCTACAATATATTGATCCTGTCAGACCGCACCGTATCTGCGACACGCGTTGCGATTCCTGCCTTGCTGGCCTGTTCTGCAACCCATGAATTCCTGGTGAAAGCTGGTTTACGTACCAGCACCGGCCTGGTCATTGATACCGGTTCTGCACGTGAAGTACATCACTTCGCCTTATTGGCAGGTTACGGCGCTGAAGCTGTCTGCCCATGGCTGGTATATGAAACCATGAAGACTTTGACCGGCGATGTGGAAAAAGCTGGCAAAAACTTTGTGAAAGCAGTGGGCAAAGGCTTGTACAAAGTGATGTCCAAAATGGGTATTTCTACCTATCAGTCTTATTGCGGTGCGCAGATTTTTGAAGCGATTGGTTTGAATAGCCAATTCGTGAACGACTATTTCACCGGTACTGTCAGCCAGATCGAAGGCATAGGCCTGGAGCAAGTGGCTGAAGAAACCATGCGCATGCATGACCAGGCCTTCGGCAACGATCCTACCTTGTTAAATGCACTGGAAGCTGGTGGTGAATACGCTTTCCGTGTGCGTGGTGAAGAGCATTTGTGGACGCCGCAATCGATCAGCAAACTGCAAAGTGCGACCCGTACCGGCCAATATGATACTTACAAAGAATATGCTGCGCTGATCAACGATCAAAGCCGCCGTCACATGACCTTGCGCGGCCTGTTTGAAATCAAACCAGCCGCAGCCGCGATTCCGCTGGACCAGGTTGAACCAGCGAAAGAGATCGTAAAACGCTTTGCGTCTGGTGCGATGTCACTGGGTTCCATCTCTACCGAAGCGCACGCGACACTGGCTGTGGCGATGAATCGTATTGGCGGTAAATCCAATACCGGCGAAGGTGGTGAAGACGTTAAACGTTTTATTCCGGTAAAAGTGGATTCCAGCATTGCTGAAGTATTGGGCAGCGAACTGATAGAAGCGGATGTACCACTCAAAGCAGGTGATTCCCTGCGTTCACGCATCAAGCAAGTGGCTTCAGGCCGCTTTGGCGTGACAGCTGAGTACCTGAGCAGCGCTGACCAGATCCAGATCAAGATGGCACAAGGGGCCAAGCCGGGTGAAGGCGGTCAGTTACCTGGTCATAAAGTATCTCCATATATTGCGAAACTGCGTTTCTCAGTACCAGGCGTAGGCCTGATTTCGCCGCCACCGCACCACGACATTTATTCGATTGAAGATCTGGCACAGCTGATTCACGACCTGAAAAACGCCAATCCAAAAGCCTCTATCTCAGTGAAACTGGTATCGGAAACCGGTATCGGCACGGTGGCTGCCGGGGTGGCAAAAGCCAAATCTGACCATATCGTTGTAGCGGGTCATGACGGTGGTACCGGTGCCTCACCGCTATCTTCTGTCAAACACGCAGGTACGCCGTGGGAGCTTGGCCTGGCTGAAACTCAGCAAACCCTGGTGCTTAACCAGTTACGTGGCCGTATCGTTTTACAAGTCGATGGCCAGATGAAAACCGGCCGCGACGTGCTGATAGGCGCCTTACTGGGTGCAGATGAATTTGGTTTTGCAACGGCGCCGCTAGTGGTTGAAGGCTGTATCATGATGCGCAAGTGTCATTTGAACACCTGCCCGGTAGGCGTAGCGACACAAGACCCGGAACTGCGCAAGAAATTTACCGGCCAGCCAGAACATGTGGTGAACTACTTCTTCTTTGTGGCTGAAGAGTTACGCGAACTGATGGCCAGCATCGGTATCGCCAAGGTGGATGACCTGATTGGCCGTGCAGACTTGCTGGATATGAAAGCCGGTATCGAACACTGGAAAATCAATGGCCTGGATTTCAGCAAGATTTTCCACCTGCCAGACATGCCAGCCAGCGTTTCCCGCAAAAACAATGACATCCAGGACCACGGCATTGCCAAGGCGCTGGATAACAAGCTGATTGAGCTGTCGCAAGCAGCGCTGGAAAAAGGTGAAAAAGTCACCCTGAACCTGCCTATCATGAACACCAACCGCACTGCGGGTACCATGCTGTCGCATGAAGTGGCACGCCGTTACGGTAATGATGGTTTGCCTGATGGCACCATACATGTTAACTTCACCGGCACTTCAGGTCAAAGCTTTGCTGCTTTCCTGGCCAAAGGCATCACCTTTGAGCTGACGGGTGAAGGCAATGACTATGTGGGTAAAGGCTTGTGTGGTGGTCGCATCATCATCAAACCACCTACCACTTTCCGTGGCTTGTCTTATGAGAACATCATTGTTGGCAACACCGTGATGTACGGCGCGACCACCGGCGAGAGTTTCCTCAGCGGCGTGGCGGGTGAGCGTTTCTGCGTACGTAACTCTGGCGCGACGGCGATTGTTGAAGGCGTGGGTAACCATGGTTGCGAATACATGACTGGCGGCACTGTGCTGGTACTGGGTCAAACCGGCCAGAACTTTGCAGCGGGTATGAGCGGTGGTATTGCTTACATCTATGATATCGATGGCCAGTTCGCCAAACGCTGCAACATGAGCATGGTGTCACTGGAGAAAGTCGAAGCGGCAGAAGCCGACGTCGGTAAAGTACAGCACATGGGCCAGCCTGACGAAGTGCTGCTGAAAGGCCTGATCGAGCAGCACGCAGCGCTGACCGGCAGTCCACGTGCCAAGGATATCCTGGCTGACTGGCCAGCCGCACGCGCAAAATTCGTCAAGGTGTTCCCGAACGAATATAAACGCGTACTGACCGAAATGGCTGCGGCCACTGCCAAACAAGCGGCTTAATCGTTTTTGTTTATTGAATACCCCGCGTACGCGCGGGGCCTAGTTAAGGTTGCGCCTGAGTGGCGTGATAGGGAAGAGATAATTTAACATGGGTAAAGTCACAGGTTTTATGGAGTTTGACCGTCTGGCAGAAGAAAACCTGCCGGTTAAGGATCGCGTCAGAAACTACAAAGAGTTTGTTCTGCATTTGACAGACGACCAGGCCAAACAACAAGGTGCGCGTTGTATGGACTGTGGCATTCCGTTCTGTACGACCGGCTGTCCTATCAATAACATTATCCCTGACTGGAATGACCTGGTGTACCACCAGGACTGGCGCAATGCGATTGACGTGTTGCATTCCACCAACAACTTCCCTGATTTTACCGGCCGTATCTGCCCTGCGCCATGCGAGGCTGCTTGTACGCTAAACATCAATAATGATCCGGTAGGCATTAAATCCATCGAGCACGCCATTATCGACAAAGCCTGGGAAAATGGCTGGGTTACCCCGCAAATCAATCCAAATAAAACCGGCAAGAAGATTGCGATCGTTGGTTCAGGTCCTGCAGGGCTGGCGGCTGCACAGCAACTGGCTCGCGCCGGTCACAGCGTCACTGTCTATGAGAAAAATGACCGTATCGGTGGTTTGTTGCGTTATGGTATTCCTGACTTCAAACTGGATAAATCCGGCATTGACCGCCGCATGACCCAGATGGAAGCTGAAGGCGTGACCTTCAAGGTCAATCAATATGTAGGTGAGAATGTCAGCGCCGCTGATCTTGAGCGCGACTACGACGCCGTTGTCCTGGCGGGTGGTGCAGAGTTACCTCGTGACCTGCCGGTCACCGGCCGTGAACTGGATGGCGTGCATTTTGCCATGGATTTCCTGACACCGAACAACAAAATGGTCGCGGGTGACCAAGTGCCTGACCAGATCAAAGCTACCGGCAAACATGTGGTCGTCATCGGCGGCGGTGACACAGGTTCTGACTGTGTGGGTACCTCTAACCGTCATGGTGCTGCCAGCATTACCCAATTTGAGTTGATGCCGCAACCGCCAGAAAAAGAAAACAAGGCTATGGTATGGCCAAACTGGCCGCTGAAAATGCGTACTTCCAGCTCGCATGAAGAAGGCGCTGCCCGCGACTGGTCTATCACAACAAAAGAGTTGATAGGCGAGAATGGCAAGCTGACCGCACTGAAAGGCGCGCGCGTGGAGTGGAAAGACGGCAAGATGATTGAAGTGCCGGGCACCGAATTCACCATCAAAGCTGACCTGGTATTTTTGGCCATGGGCTTTGTCTCGCCTATCCAGAAAGTACTGGATGCCTTTGGTGTGGAAAAAGATAACCGTGGCAATGCCAAAGCGACCACTGATGGCGCTGGCTGCTACAAGACCAGCAAAGCCAAGGTATTTGCTGCCGGTGATATCCGCCGCGGACAATCGCTGGTGGTCTGGGCCATCCGTGAAGGTCGTCAGTGTGCACGCGAAGTCGATGTATTCCTGATGGGAGACTCTACCTTGCCACGTTGATACGCAACTGGGTAAGAAGAAGCGCCGATGAGTCATATCATCGGCGTTTTTGTTTGCGCTGTCGCAAAAAAACACCATTCTTTCAGGTGAAAGCAGGCGGCGCACTCTATAATGCTATTTTGATTTTTGACTGGTCAACCCGAGTATCCAACCATTTACACTGCGATACGAATCAAGACCCCGCCACCCATGAGCCAACTGCAAAACGATACCTTCTTACGCGCCCTATTACGCCAGCCAACGGAATACACTCCGGTATGGATGATGCGCCAGGCCGGGCGCTACCTGCCTGAATACCGCGAAAGCCGCAAAACGGCTGGCAGCTTTATGCAGCTATGCCAGAGCCCGTCATTTGCTACTGAAGTGACATTACAACCGCTGGATCGCTACCCGCAACTGGATGCGGCGATCCTGTTCAGTGACATTCTGACCGTGCCGGATGCCATGGGCCTGGGTCTGTATTTTGAAGAAGGTGAAGGGCCGAAGTTTGAGCGCACCTTGCAGGACGAAACCGATATCCTCAAGCTGGAAATCCCGGATATGTCCAAGCTGCAATATGTGTTTGATGCCGTCAGTAGCATCCGCAAGGCACTGAATGGCCGGGTACCGTTGATCGGTTTTTCCGGCAGCCCATGGACACTGGCGACCTATATGGTGGAAGGCAAAGGCGGCACGGATTTCCTGAATACCAAGAAAATGGGTTATGCCAGACCGGAATTGCTACACCGGATTCTGGAAATTACCGCGCAAACGGTGATCCAATACCTGAATGCACAGATTGCCGCCGGTGCGCAGGCAGTGATGATTTTTGATTCCTGGGGCGGCGCGCTGTCGCACAATGCCTATACCGAGTTCTCGCTTAACTATATGCAGAAAATCGTCGCTGGCCTGACCAAATCAGCCGAAGGCCGTCAGGTACCCTGCATTGTCTTTACCAAAGGTGGTGGCTTATGGCTGGAAGCCCAGGCGGCGATTGGCGCAGATGCGCTTGGCCTGGACTGGAGCATGGACGTAGGCAATGCCCGCAAGCGTGTAGGTGATAAAGTCGCACTGCAAGGCAATATGGACCCAGCGATTTTATTGAGTTCACCAGCAGCGATTGAAAAAGAAGTGGCTAGCATCCTGGCCAGTTACGGTCACGGCAATGGCCATGTATTCAACCTAGGCCACGGCATCACGCAGTGGACGCCGCCTGAGCATGCAGCCTGTATGCTGGAAACGGTACGTAAGCTGAGCCCGCAATACCACCAATAACTTGCTGCATAAAAAAATCCCGCTCCTGATGATGCGGGATTTTTTTATTGCTAAGCATTACTTGAGCGTCATGCGCGACAAGGTTTTATCTTTATCAATAAAGTAATGTTTGAGTGCACCGACGATATGCAGAGTAATCACAACCAGCAAGATAGTCGCAAACAACTCGTGTGAGTCTTTGAAAATATCGCGCAAATCCGCATTATCCAGGCCGCCAAATACTTCCAGCCCAAACCACTTCAAACCATATTTGCTATACAGCGTCATTAATACGCCAGTCAGTGGCATGGCTACCATTAACACATACAGAAAATGATGTGCGGCAGTCGCCAGTTTACGTTCAAAGGTGGAGTTGCTCAGCATGGCAGGCGGCGTATGACTCACGCGCCAGAACACGCGGAATACAACCAGCCACAACAAGGTAAAACCCAGGGATTTGTGCAAATTGAAATACAGGGTACGTGCGCTGCCCGGCTCATCCATTTGCCAGGTATAAATGCCCCAGCCAAATAAATCAAACTCGGTTTGTTTGGGACCGTCTTTCGGTAGCCCGGTCATGTACCACCCCAGTGCAAACATCCCGGCGATGGCCAATGCAATCAGCCAATGCAAAATAACGGCAACTTTGGTATATCGTTGCGTAGAACTCATGTCTTCTCCTTGAAATCCCCGGTGACAACTGTCACTTTGTACTCATGAATATATTGATTATGATGTATGAAACATTCATGGGTGAGTCAGCATGTTATCAAAAATCGCGCGACTGTGTGTCGGTGTTACATTCGGCTTTGTAACGTTTTGTAGTCATGTGTGGGCAGACAGCTTTGAATTGAAGAAAGTTGCCGAAGGTGTGTATGTGCATCATGGCCAGCACCAGGATATTGATGAGGGTTACCAGGGCGACATCTGTAACCTGGGCGTGGTGATTGGCCGCGATGCTATCGCCGTGATCGACAGCGGTGGTAGCAAACATATTGGCGAGCAATTGCTACAAGCCATACGCACGATCAGCAAGTTGCCGGTGAAATATGTGATCAACACCCATGTCCACCCTGACCATATCTACGGTAATGCGGCTTTCCAAGGCGAACCCGTCCACTTTGTCGGCCATGAAAAACTGGCAAACACCATGTTGTTGCGTAAAGAGCAGTACGAAAAACTCAATGCCAGACTGCTAGGTGATGCAGGCAAAGCCAGTACCACCATTCCGCCTGATACTGCTGTGCATGACCAGTTATCCCTGGATTTAGGGGACCGCGTATTGCAACTGCAATCGCGAACCGTGGCACACACACATACCGACCTCACCGTACTCGATAGCAAAACAAATACACTATTTACCGGAGACCTGGTGTTTGCGCAACGCACGCCAGTAGTGGAAGGCGATATCAAAGGCCTGATTGCTGTACTGGAAAAAATCAACCAGACGCAATATGCATTGATTGTACCTGGTCATGGATTAGAGAGCGCAGACCAGAAAACCATTATTGGCGATGAATTGCGTTACCTCAGCCTGTTATTGGCAGACGTGCGCACCAGCATAAAGAAAGGGATCAGCATGGAGCAGACCATGGATACCGCTGCTGAATCCGAGCGCAAAAAATGGCTACTGTTTGATATTGCCAATCGCCGCAATGTGAATGTGATTTACCCGCAGCTGGAATGGGAGTAACTAACCCGCGTGCAATTGATTAACCGTGCTGCCACAGTGATGAAGATTGAGCTCCTGAATTGGGTGACTGGTTGTGGCTAAGCATTCTGCTCTAGAATAACATCATGCCATTACATATTCTGATCGTTGAGGATGAACCCTCAATCGCTGAGACACTCATTTACGCCTGCCGGTCTGAGCAAATGCAGGCCACACATGTCATGTTAGGCCAGCTGGCGCTGAACATCCTGAAACAACAATCCTTTGACATGATCATACTGGACATAGGCTTGCCGGATATGACAGGGTTTGAGGTATGCAAGCACCTACGCCGGTTTTGCCATACGCCTGTTATTTTCCTGACTGCACGTGATCATGAGGTAGACCGGATACTTGGATTGGAGATTGGTGCCGATGACTACGTGCCTAAACCATTCAGCCCACGCGAAGTAATCGCCAGGATAAAAGCTATCCAACGCAGGTTACATCCTGAAAATACCGCTCTGATAGCAGGATTTCAATTGGATGAGATGGCTAGCCGCATTTATTACCACCAGCATTTGCTACAACTGACACGTTATGAATACCTGTTACTCAAAACACTGATACAACAACCTCACCGTGTCTTTTCACGCACTGCGCTCATGGACACTATCTGGCATTCGGCAGAAGAAACCATGGAGCGCACGGTAGATACCCACGTTAAAACCCTACGGACTAAATTACGTGAACTATCGCTTAATCATGCATTAACCACCACGGAGATGATTGTAACGCACAGGGGCATGGGATATAGCCTGCTACCATAATCGCCTCTCATGAAAATCAGTCTTAAAATTTTTCTCGGTTATTTTTTGCTGGTCGGGCTGGCCGCCTGGTTTGTCCTGGTGGTATTCGTTGACGAGGTCAAGCCCGGGGTGCGGCAAGCCATGGAAGACGCGTTGGTAGATACCGCCAATGTGCTAGCTGAACTGGCAAAATATGATCTGAAAGAAGGCAATATCCAGCATGGCCGATTTGCGGAAAGCCTGCAGAATTACCAAGCTAAATCAGGTGTAGCAAACATCTGGGGCATTCCAAAATCCACAGCAGACTACCGTGTTTATATTACTGATACGCGCGGTATTGTCGTGTTTGATTCCCAGGCACAGGCTATCGGTCAGGATTACTCCCACTGGAACGATGTCTACCTTACCTTAAAGGGCAAGTATGGGGCCCGCTCAACGCCCACCAACCCCTCTAACCCAGACGGCGATACCATCATGTATGTGGCTGCACCTATCTTGGATATGGGCCAGACCATAGGCGTGTTAACCGTAGCAAAACCCAACAGCACCATGCAGCCGTTCATCCGGCGCGCGCAACAGAAAATCATGGGCTGGGGCGCGTTATTATTTGTCTTATCTCTCGGCTTGGGCGTTGCATTTACCTGGCGCTTTACCCGCGCTATTCACCGCCTAAGAGATTACGCCATCGCAGTGGCGCAAGGTAAAAAAGCGGCAGCACCTGATTCCAGTAATGATGAGCTGGCCGAGCTGGCACACGCGATGAAAAGCATGCGCGATGAACTCGATGGGCACCAGCATCTCCAGCAAGCCATTCAGCAGTTAACACATGAATTGAAGAGCCCGATTACTGCGATACAGGCCGCTGTGGAACTGATAGAGCCGGATATGCCGGTGCAAGACCGCACTCATTTTCTTAACAGTATCAAAACACAAAGCCATCGCCTGCAACACATGGTAAAAAATATACTGGGGCTGGCTGCGCTGGAACAACAACAGATGCTGGAGCTTCCTGCAAACATCCAGCTAGCAGACCTGGTCAGTCATCAAGTACAGCTCGTCAAAAACCGCGCAGATCAACGTAATATCAAATTGGATACCGAACTTGATCCCGCATTATTTATTCAAGGTGATGCATTTTTATGTGGTCAGGCGATCAGTAATTTGCTGGAAAATGCGCTTGATTTTAGCCCTGACCAAAGCACAATCAAGATTCGGTTGAGCCATACGGTTGAAGGGATATGTTTACAGATTCAGGATGAAGGAAGTGGCATCCCGGATTACGCACTCAGCAGAGTCAGTGATAAATTCTACTCATTACCCAGACCTGCCAACACGCCCAATGCCGGACAAAAAAGCACAGGGCTTGGCCTCAACTTCGTACTCCAGATCATGGCTTTGCACCGGGGTAAATTTTCCATCAGCAATGCAGAGAGCGGTGGCGTGAGTGCCAGCCTGTTTTGGCCACACTGATGTTAGGGCACGAATCCATCCACTTCACACTCGCTTCACATTCAGCACAACATCGCTTCACTTACCCACTTTAAGCTGCAAACTCTTTCATAGAGGAGTTTGGACATGCAAAAACCGCTTTTATATAAATCCCTAGGGATATTAGGACTCATACTCCTGATGTCACTAGCCATTGGCTATGTCAATGATCTGATTATCGAACGGCAGGCAAGGCAGGCATCGGTAGAAAGCGATATCGCCAGATCTTCCACTGCTGCACAAACGCTGACAGGCCCTATCCTGATCATTCCCTACACAGAGCACTACACAGAAACGCAGGGCTCCGGCGCGTCACAAACCGACGTCGAATATAAAGACGAGCGGCGTGTTTATTTGCTGCCGAGTGCGCTTAATCTTTCAGGAGGATTTACCCATCACTACAAACAAAGAGGCATTTTCAAAGCCTTGATGTATGGATTGAATGGTGACCTTTCAGGCTCGTTCAATCTCGATCAAATCAAACTTGAACCACAGCGTAAAGGGGGGAAACTCGTGATGGGTCACCCCTTGCTGGCGATAGGCCTCAGTGACACGCGTGGGATTGATGGACAACCGGTATTGAACTGGGACGGTCAGAAAATCGCCTTGAAGCAAGGCAGCCAATTGCCTTTGTTAAGTAACGGAATTCATGCTGACCTTGGCAGTTTAAGACCTGAACAGCATACAGTTGATTTTAAATTGAACCTGCATATCCGTGGCATGCAGAAATTTGACGTGATCCCTTTGGCCGAAAAAAATATTGTCCAATTACACTCCAGTTGGCAGCACCCGCATTTTGATGGCAATTTCTTACCTGATGCTTCCAGCCAGAAAATAGACCAGCATGGCTTCCAGGCAAAATGGGAAATTTCCTCACTTTCCAGCAGCATTCAGGAGACGCTACTCACAAAGCTGGATCAGAGGTCTGAAAGTATTTCGTTAGAGGCTATCAGTGTCGGCTTTGTCGAACCCATCAATATCTACAGCCTGTCAGATCGCGCTACTAAATATGGCCTGTTGTTTATCGGGCTGACTTTTGCCGGTTTCTTTATCTTCGAAGTCCTTAAACAGCTACGCATACACCCGGCACAATACGCCATGGTTGGCCTTGCGATGGCCGTTTTCTATCTGTTGCTGATCTCGCTGGCGGAGCATATCGGTTTTGCCTATGCCTATGTCATTGCAAGCCTGGGTTGCATCAGCCTTATCGGCTATTACCTGGCAAACGTGATGAAAAATGCAAGATTCGGCCTTGTATTTTCATTCAAACTCGGACTGCTATATGCCACCTTATACGGCATTCTAATCTCCGAAGACAATGCGCTGCTGATGGGCTCCATATTGATCTTCAGCTTGCTGGCTTTCACCATGATAGTGACACGCAAAGTTGACTGGTATGCGTTAAGCCATCATTGATATGCGTCATGGATGCACAAGGTGCACTATGGTTAGCTTTCATACAGGGGTGGCTTGCAACGCAAGCCACCTGCTCTTAAAAGGTCGTTTCATGAAAAAAATCATTTACATACTTATTAGCTCGATTCTGTTAAGCCCATTCATTCCTGAGCGGGCCATCATTCCGGTACAACATGCATCGGCGAGAGACTGGAATCTGGATAGCTACTGGTTTGCGCCTTGGGGAGAATCCGGTGTTCATAAAGGCATAGATATATTTGCCAATAAAGGCAGGCTGGTGCAATCAGCAAGTAAAGGGGTAGTCATCTACGCGGGTGAGCTGGAAAGAGGCGGTCATGTGGTTGCTATACTTTCACCTAAATGGCGCATTCATTACTACGCGCATCTGGACGCCATTAAGATAAGTCCTCTTGCATTAGTCACCCAGCACAGCGCCTTAGGCACGGTCGGCAATAGCGGGAATGCTATCGGCAAGCCGCCACACTTGCACTACAGTGTATTCAGACTTTTTCCTGATCCGGCGGATATCACGTTGGAAACACAAGGCTGGAAACGCATGTTTTACGTTAACCCTCACCTGTTACTGACAAAAGAATAAGCGATTAGCCACCTATCAAACTCTGCATTTTTTGCAGAGTTGCACAGCTTATTCGCATAAAGTTTATGCAGTATTTGCAGCATCACTTATCTTGCACATTTGAAAAATCTCAAAGAAACCATTAAAAAACCATATAAAATCATGTAGTTAAAAACAATCCCCTCTTTTACATTCAGATGGCATAACGATTGCAAAGATATTCCCGTATTTATCAAAATAATAAGGGAAGTCTTAGTGAAGCATCCATTCTTACGTGCCTACGGCCTGTTTTTACTATTAGGCGGGTTAACCCAATTCCTGCTCTGGCTGTTTGGTGCCTCTTCTCTTGAGGGATTCAAAGACGCGGTGATCGTTTCCACCTTGTGGCTGATTCCGCTCTGGTGGCAGCCGCAACGCTTGCGCGCCTGGAGCGCCGGTATTGCGGCATTTATCGGTGTCTCTGCATTGCCAGGTCTTGCTTATTTCCTGGTTTATCGTCAAGAACTGACCCAAAGCCTGATGATGATTCTGTTCGAATCGAATAAAAGCGAATCCCAGGAGTATCTGCACAACTATTTCTCGTGGTGGATTTTGCTGGTATTGCTGGCATTCATCCTGATTCCGATTGTGTACTGGCGTGCATTGAAACCCGCACAACTCCCAAAATCGCGCGCAGCGGTCTATACCTTGATCACCGTATTGATTGCGTTTTCCTCGCCAATCAAACCGGCCATGCAAAACGAGTGGGGCTACGCGTATAAAAGCTTTAACAAGCATTTTAGCGGGGTGCCGCCTTACCAGCTGGCGTTGGGCTACCTGAATTACCAGCAGCAACTGGATGAGGTGAACCGGACATTGCTGACCATGAACAGTATTCCCCCGCTGGCGAACTTATCGGAACAGGCCAAGCCGGGGCCGACCACGGTGGTACTGGTGATTGGTGAATCAACTTCGCGCCTGCACATGGGGCTGTATGGTTATGGCCGCGATACCAATCCCGAATTGGGCAAGATCAAACAGGAACTGACCGTGTTTGAAAATGCATATTCACCTCGCCCGAATACCATTGAAAGCCTGCAGCAGGTGCTGACCTTTGCCAACCAGTTGCATCCTGACGATTACAAGACCAAGCCATCGCTGGTGGCTATGATGAAACAGGCCGGTTACCACACGACCTGGATCACCAACCAGCAGACATTGACCGGTCGCAATACCATGCTGACCACGTTTGCCAAGCAAGCGGATAAGCAATATTTCCTGAATAACGAACGCCGCCAGAACGCCTACAGCTTTGATGAAAAGGTATTGGCACCTTTTGCTGAAACGCTGAACGATCCGCATCCCAAGAAATTAATTGTCGTGCATCTGCTAGGCACACATATGAAATACAGCTACCGCTATCCAGAGAAGTTTGATGTATTCAAAACGGCTAAAGGATTGCCTGCCACAGGCCTGGATGAAGAAAAAACCGCACTGATCAACAGTTATGACAATGCTATCCGCTACAACGACTGGGTCATGGCGCAACTTATTTCCAAGCTGAAAGCCAAGCAGCAACACAGCCTGCTGGTTTACTTTTCAGACCATGGTGAAGATGTGTATGACACCGCCCCACACGACTTTCAGGGCCGTAACGAAGCGGCGCCAACCTTGCCGATGTACAGCATCCCGCTCATCGTCTGGCATTCGGACAACTGGTTCAACGCAAAAAAACTGTTGACCAATGTGAATACGCATCTGCAATACGATAATGCCGATTTGATTTATACCCTGGCCGACCTGGTGGGACTGTCATTCGATGGCTTCCGCCCGGATGAAAGTATCGTCAACGCGCAATTCATGCCGGACAGCATCCTGGTGGGTGATCCTTATATCGGCAAATTGCAAACGTTGCCAGGCACAAAGCATTTCCCTGACAGTGAGGTCGCCACGTGGAACGCTGGCTTACCAACAAGGGATTAGCCTGGTTATGGCTATTGCTGGGTGTAAGTGCCATAGGCATTTTCGCCATGGCGAACTACACCATGCTGGATTTAACACTGGCGGACCGGATGTTCGATTTCAGCCGTGGGCAGTTTACTTACCAGCATGCGTTTTTCTATGACACCGTCATGCACAGCTATATCAAGCACCTGCTGCTAAGCGTTTGGCTGGTGCTGTTGGTGTTAGCCATGCTGCCAACAGGATTCCGCCCAAGCTGGTTATCTTCCGCACAGCAATACCGTCTACGCTGGGTAACCGCACTGGCTGTTGTACATAGCGGGCTGGTGTCTTGGCTCAAACACCAGATGCCGCACGCCTGCCCGTGGGACATTACGCGGTACGGCGGCACTTCGGACTGGTTTCCTGCATTTGCTGCGCATACCCCGCAGATGAACGGGCACTGTTTTCCGGCGGGGCACGCCAGCAGTGGCTTATGGCTATCCGCCCTGTGTTTGTGCTGGTTACCACAACATCCCCGCAAAGCATTGTTGATGGCAGTCGCCGGGCTGGCTGCGGGTTTTGCACTCGGCTGGTGCCAGCAACTTCGTGGGGCACACTTTCTCTCTCACACGCTGACATCCTTATGGTTGATGTGCGCCCTGCTGTTATGCGTGTTGTCATTTTCCAGCAATGGTTACGCAAGTAGCCCTTATTCAAAAAGCAGTTACGTATGAAAAATCTTTCCCTGCCAGCGTTACTCCGCCATTTATTCACACCACAGATCTTATTGATCTGGGGCGTGACGCTTTGGCTGATGGTATTTGACAACTCTGCACTGGTTTCACACTTAAGCCAGCTATACCCGCCACTCGAAGGACAAAGCGGTTTGTTGATCAGCCTGCTACTGTTTTTCACCCTGGTCACTGCTTTATGGTTGATGTTGATCAGTCATGGCCGCAGCGCGCGCTGGCTATTGGCACTGGTGATATTCAGCAGTGCATTTGCCGGATTTTATATGCAGGAATTCGGCATCATTATCGATACAGTCATGCTCGACAACCTGTTCCAGACCGACAGTAAAGAAGCTTTTGGCCTATTGTCCTGGGAGATGATTGCATTTGTCACCGCACTTGGCGTAGCTCCAGCAATATGGCTGCTGTTTAAAGCGCCGGATTGCTGGTTTGTTCGCGATAGTTTGCGTGCTCGTGGCCTGCACATTGGGCTGTTAGTAGTGCTGATGGCTACTTGCGTATGGCCTTACTCAGCCGGCTATGCCAGCTTTATCCGAGAGCACAAGCTTGCCCGCATGTATGCCAACCCGAGCTTCATGCATTACTCACTCATCAAATGGAGCAATCAGCACCTCAGCATCCCCGAAAGCCAGGCGCTGGAACAGGTTGCCACCGACACGCAACGCATTGGTGATAACAGCAAACATGAACTGGTGATTATGGTGGTGGGTGAAACTGCCCGTTATGATCGCTTTTCGCTGAACGGTTACCATAAGTTGACTAATCCGCGCTTGCAGCAGGAAGATGTGGTGAGTTTCAAGCAGGTCACCTCTTGCGGCACTTCCACGGGCGTATCGGTCCCGTGCATGTTTTCGATGCTGGGCAGGCAGCAGTATTCAGCCAAAAAAGCCAGGCACATGGAAAACGCGCTGGATGTATTGAAAGAACACAATATCAACGTGTTATGGCGTGATAACAACTCCGACTCAAAAGGTGTCGCTACACGTATGGCCTACGAGGATTTTCAATCACCTGCCCAGAATAAAGTCTGCGATAGCGAATGCAGGGATGTGGGGATGTTGCAGGGGCTGGACAAGTACATCCAGTCCCACAGTGGCCAGGATGTCATGATCGTATTACACCAGATGGGTAATCATGGGCCTGAATATTATCGCCGCTACCCGAAGGCATTCGAAAAATTCACCCCGGTATGCCGCAGCAGCGATTTATCAAAATGCAGCCAGCAGGAAATCGATAATGCCTATGACAACGCGATTTTATATACCGATTATTTTTTGAGTGAGGTCATTCAATTACTAAAGAAATACGACAATAGCCATGAAACGGCCATGCTATATGTAGCGGACCATGGCGAATCGCTGGGAGAGCATGGGCTTTACCTGCATGCGGCACCTTATATGATTGCGCCGAAGGAGCAGACCCACGTGCCTGCCATTTTATGGCTGGGCAAACAGTTTGATTATTCGATTAAGCAGATACGGCCTTACCAGAATTACCCGCTTAGTCATGATGACGTGTTCTGCACACTCTTGACAGCCTATGAACTCAAATCCAGCACTTGCAATTCACATTACAGTTGGCTGGTCGCAAACCCGGTGGTCCGTGCAGAACTCAAATTGCCGCCGTTGCCATTACAGCCGGAGCAGCCACTTGCGCCTGCTGTCGTTATCCGTGAGCAGCCAGGTGGAAATCTACAGACAAAACTTGATCAACCACCGGCGACGGAAGAGCCAGGCAGAATGAAGGCAATAAAAAATGCCGCATTAAGGCGTAACAGTACTGCAACGTAAAGCGGGCGGTTCACCCATTATCTTATTGGCCGTCACCCATATGACCGGCTTTACCCGCTCATCGACCTTGCATGCATCTATGTAGCCGATAGCGCTTTCGGTGTAAGCGACGTAGCGTATCATCGCTTCTTGTGATTCCACGGTATACGGTGGCTGGATACCGTGGAAATACTGCTCGTTCCAGTAACCTACCTGCGACCTCGGGCTGCTATGCAATACCTGCTGCGAGAAGCGAAGGCGTAACGGATGGTCACTGGACAAATTGGCCGGATGCAATGGTTTACCATGATTGTCATACAGCTTCTTGCGCCAGTATACCGAGGAAAGGTCATTGGCGGCGACCGGCACTGTATATGCCGTCTGTGCAGAGACGATGACAGCGATCACCGGCTCGTCAGCCAAGGCGAAGCCGGGCACAATGCCAGCGACTATGATCCAGATGCTGAACAATTTCAAACGCATCAATACATCATCGCAAATGAAGTTGTAAATCCGCGCGGTATATCTTCATATTCGCCGTTACCGCCCACTATTTCAAACTTCAATAACTGATTTGGTTTAAGTCTCTTGGTCACACCAATGATCCAGCGCTCGGCGTTGGGGGTATTAGGTTGATGCAAATTTTCCAGCCGTGTGATCCAGTACCAGTCATTCTTAATCAGGTAAGCACTTTGCAGGTATGCGCCGCTACCTCCACCCTGGCCATGATCTATCTTACGTGTGTACGCTTCACCACTGAGTTCCCACCGATCAAATTCGAGCAGGAAATCGATACCAAGAATGCTGTATTTAGGTCCAAATGATTGTTCTTCGCGGTAAGTGGCGTAATTCAGGCCTATGGTGTTCAGGCCGGCATTTTCATTGGTGAAATTAAACACATTATTGATTGCAACCCGCGCACCGCGCATATCTTTGTATTGTGTTTCGCCGCGACTTTCCGGTTGTGCATTCATAGTCGCAGTGTAAATCTGGTAATCAAGAGAACGCTCCTGCAATGGCAGCGTACCAAAAAACTGTATGCCGCTGGTGAAAGTGGGAAACAGTTCAGTGGTTGCCACGGGCCGGCTAGCTGTCCATACTAACGGTGAAGCATGCAGTTGGTTCCAGCGACCTAACGGGGTCAGGAATCGCCCAAGCCGCACATTGGCGCGCTCAGTCAGATTGACGTCAAAATACAGGCGCTCGGGGTTGATATAAACATCGCGGAAATCCAGCCCTTGCCTATGGGTATAACTCGCCACATTTTCCAGGTCCAGTTCGCCGAAAAACTTGATACGGGTGTTTTTGTCCCAAGTCACGATCATGGCTAACTCGTTCCAGTTTAGCCGTGTAGATTCTGTGCGGGGTATATGCAGGTCAACGCTGGTGTAGCCACCCACCCGGAAGCCTTCCCAGAAGGTGGCGTCTTCTTCCGCAAGCAGTGGCTTGCACATCATGCACAGGCTGATTACACTGACCGCGCAACGCAGTAAAATAGTGGACATACACACTTTCCGATTAAGCTAATACAACGCTTATAATAGATACGCTATTTTCTCATATTCCATGCCAAAAAATTCACCTTTAACCATCCGGAAAATGCTGCTGATCGCATTTTTGCTGGCAGGATTATTGCCCGCCCTCTTGGTCAGCGTGCTTAGTTTTTACCAGGCGCGCACTGCGTTGCGCACGGAAATTAAACATGACCTGCAAACCACAGGTAAAGCGGTGGGTGAACACATAGACCGGGTGTTGTTTGAGCGTGTGCAAAACGTGCGCAGCTGGAGCCAGCTGGCCATCATGCAAGACATGCAGATTGGTGATATTGATAAGCGCTTATCAGTCTTTCTCGAAGAAACCCGTTTAAGTTATGCCGCTCAATATATTTCAATTGATGTGATCGATCTGCAATCCACCATCATTGCTTCCAGTAATCCGCAGCATATCAATCAACGGCTAACCAGCCCGCCAGTCTGGTTTTCGTTTAATGAAGACGATCAGCCAATCACCATCTACCATTTGCAAAATGATCAGTTAATGATTGCTACACCGATTTACTCTGATTTCACCCTGCAGCCTATCGGTCACCTGATCGCTACGTTTAACTGGTCAGTAATCCAGGACTTACTCAATCATGCCGCCCAGCATGCCACCGAACTTGCACTGGTAGACGAGCAAGAACGTCTGCTGGCACAATCCAGAAACTGGTCTCAACCGCGCTATAACCTGCACACCCATATTCCCATCCAAAGCACGCTTCCTATTTACGGCTGGGAGGTGAAGCTCAATAAAGAACATGATGTGGCAGTCGCACCGGTACACCGTTTAGGGCTGATTTTCGTCGTCCTGTTAGTGGTGATCCTGTTTTTCTCATTGTTGCTCGTCAGGCCGATTGCAAAACGCATCACCCAACCGCTTGAGGAACTGATCCGCTTTGTACAGCAATTTCGTCGACCTAATGTGATCATTCCACCGCTGAGTGGCCCGGTAGAGGTGCAGGCATTGCAGCAGACTTTTACCAAAATGGCGGCGGATCTGGCCGAGTCAGAACAACAACTGACGCGTGCGGCCAAACTGGCCGTGGTGGGTGAAATGGCCGCTGCCATGAGCCACGAGGTACGCACTCCATTGGGTATCATGCGTTCGTCTGCCGATGTGTTGAAACGCGAACCGGCGTTAAGTGACGATGGCCGCGAAGTATTGGGATTTATTATCTCGGAGACCGAGCGCCTGAATAAACTGGTGACATCCCTGATTGACTCGGCGAGGCCTCGCTTGCCAAGCAAAACGCCACTTGAATTGCAATCTCACCTGCAACACGTCTGCGATATGTTGCAAAAACAGGCTTTTGACAAGCATATCCAGCTGTCACTGCATGCGCCGGAAGCGGTGATTATTCCGGTCGACCAGGACCAGATGACACAGGTGATGGTCAACCTCATCATTAATGCCATCCAGATATTGCCCGAGCATGGCCAGGTGGCCGTCTCGCTTTCGCATGACACACAATTCGCCCATGTCTCAGTGGCGGATAACGGCCCCGGTGTGCCACCAGCACAACAGGCACATTTGTTTGAAGCGTTTTTTACCCAGCGTACTGGCGGTGTAGGCCTGGGCCTGGCGGTGGTCAAACAAATCGTGGAAGCGCACGGTGGTACAATTAGCTACAGCACCAGCCCGTGGCAAGGCGCCCAATTTAACCTGGCGCTGCCGCTAAATCCTTAACCTCAATCCAGCTGACTGCAAATATCTAATGTCCACTCCACCACTCACCATACTGGCCGTTGATGATGAACCGAATATGCGGCGCCTGCTGGAAATCAGCCTGCGCCAGGCAGGTTACCGCGCCTTGTCCGCGGGTAATGGCCGTGAGGCGCTGGAGATTATCCGGCAGCAACAGATAGACCTGGTGGTGAGTGACCTGCATATGCCAGGCATGAATGGCCTGCAATTACTAGATGTGATACGTAACGAGCATGAGCATTTGCCCTTGATTATGGTCACGGCACAAGGCGAAATCAAAACCGCCGTCGAGGCGATGAAACTGGGCGCCAGCGATTATATTTTGCGTCCGTTTGAGCTGGAAACACTGGAAATCGCCATTGAAAAAGCGCTGACCGTGAAACGCATTCACCAGGAAAACACTTTCCTCAAGCAAAACCAGCAGCCGGATGTGACCGGTCTGATTGGCAACAGCCCGGCCATGCAGTCGCTGAAACAGATGATCCAGCAAGTGGCGCCAGAGCGGGCCACGGTATTTATTGTGGGTGAAACCGGCACCGGCAAAGAGCTGGTGGCGAAAGCCCTGCATGAAGCCTCTCCACGCAATGCAGCACTATTTGTAGCGATCAACTGTGCCGCCATCCCGGCTGATATCCTGGAATCCGAATTATTTGGGCATGAAAAAGGGGCCTTTACCGGTGCACTGAAAGAGCGCATCGGTAAATTTGAACTGGCAAATGGCGGCACACTGTTCCTCGATGAAATCACCGAAATGCCGATTCAGCTACAATCAAAATTACTGCGCGTATTACAGGAAAACGTAGTGGAAAAGCTCGGCGGTAACCGGCAGATTGCGCTGGATGTGCGCGTAGTGGCGGCCACCAACCGGGATCCGCTACAAGCGGTCAAGGAAGGGAAGCTGCGTGAGGATTTGTATTACCGCCTGAACGTGCTGCAATTACAGATCGCACCATTGCGTGAACGCCAGGACGACATAGGGCTGCTGGCGGAATTTTTCCTGGGTAAACGCCAATGCCAATTGAGTGAAGAGGCACGTTTATGTTTACAGCATTATGCCTGGCCAGGCAATGTGCGTGAACTGGAAAATATTCTGGAACGTGCGGCCATTCTGGCAGGCAACCACACCATACAGCCGCAACACTTACCGGCTGATATCAGCCAGCACGCGGCGCATACGGCTACCGATGTGACTGCCGTTGCAGATACCAATATGCTTTCGATTCCGCGCACGACAGAAGCCATGGAACGGAGACTGATTCTGCAGGCGCTGGAGTCCTGCCAGGGCAATAAAACCAAGGCTGCCAAGTTGCTGGAGATCAGTGAGCGGTCACTCTGGAACAAGCTGAATCAATACGAATTACGTTAAGCTGATTTTTAACACTTGTCGTTTGCGTCTGGTTTTTTCTACTTACGTTCCCATACATAGGCATCCATCGCCAGAATGCCGTAAGTGGTTTCCGGCGTGAATCTTTTTGGTACACCCTGCCCGCTGCCTGCCGCGACAAACAAAGGCATCAGGTGATCTTCACTCGGGTGCGCCTGTATGCCTTGACGATTTTCAGTGCGGTAATTCAATAATGTTTGTGCTTGTTCTGCTGCCAGCTGATCCGCAATCCAGTCGGCAAATGTATTCACATAAGCTAACGGTGCCGCATCGCGCTGCCCGGTAAAAAAGTCTGACAAGTTGTGCGTGATCGCACCAGAAGCAAGGATAAGCACATTCTGGTCATGCAAATCCTGTAGTGCCTGCCCCAGCGCGAATTGTGCTGCCGGTGTACTGCGGCTCTGTATCGATAGTTGCGTCACCGGAATGTCGGCTTCGGGATACATCAGCGACAACGGCACCCAGGCACCATGATCCAGGCCACGATCAGCTTGCGTTTGCGCTTGAATATCATGGGCTGCTAACAACGCGATGACTTTGTTAGCCAACGCAGTTGCGCCCGGAGCCGGGTACTGAATGGCATACAATGCCGCCGGAAATCCGGCAAAATCATGAATGGTGGCCGGATGCGCTGCCAGGCTGACCATAGGTACGCGCGTATCCCAATGCGCTGAGATGACCAGAATAGCGTCTGGCTTCGGCAAGGATGCCGCCAGGGTTGACAGCATTTTTCCAGTCTCCCCTGACTCCAGCGCCAGTGTCGGTGCTCCATGCGAAACAAACAAGGTGGTCATCTAGCAGCCCTCGGCAATATCACTCATTAACGGCGGCGATTATCCAGGCTGTACGCACCGGCGCCAAACGCGACTACCAGCAATAAACCACCCACAATCGTCAGGTTTTTCAGGAACATGATCTGTTGCATCTGGTCAGCCAGGTTGAAATGGAACAGGAATGCCGTTGCCAGCGTAAACAGGGCAATACCGGCAGCAGCCAAACGTGCTTTAAAGCCCACCAGTAAAGCGATACCTAACACCAGCTCAACAAATAAAGCGATGCCATAAGCGACTTCCGGCATAGGTGCGCCTACACTTTGAATGTAGCCGATAGTGCCTTCAGGATTGGCCGCTTTACCGAGGCCGCTGATAATAAAAATGTGTGATAACAAAACACGGCCTAAAACGCTGACTGCTGATTGAAATGAATTCATGTTCTACTCCTCCTGTATATGAGTGGGCATTAGCCATTGAAATAATCTTCTCATGCAGATGACTAATAGGCGTATTGTATTCCTGATCGGAAAAATTGATAATCCCCGCTATTAAAGTATAACTGTCGCATATGAGTTGACAATTTATGCATTCATTTGAAGAAATGCGCTTTTTTATTGAAGTGGTCAAACACGGCAATTTCACCAGCGCAGCTAAAGTACTGGGGATTTCCAAACAGCTGGTCAGCCGTCGTATCATTGCGCTTGAAGCGCGCTTGGGTGTGCGTTTATTGCAACGCACCACGCGCAAGTTATCACCCACAGAAACGGGAAAAGTTTTTTTCCAGCGTGCTCAGCATATTTTGCAAGCCATGCATGACGTAGAAGTTGAAATCAGTCATCGTTCGGATAAATTACGCGGCTTACTCAAAATATCCACCCCGCTTTCATATGCCAACTTACGGTTAGCACCCGCGCTGACCGCCTTTATGCAACAGCACCCCATGCTTGAAATCTGGCTGGATGCAGATAACCGGCAAGTGGACATCGTCAGCGAAGGTTATGACATGGTCATTCGTGTCACTGACCAGCCGGAAGAAGGGATGGTGGCGCGCAAACTGGAAGATGCAGCCATGCGTTTTTGTTGCAGCCCGGAGTACATCGCTCGTCATGGCGCACCCGCATCTCCCCAGGCATTAACATCCCATGCATGCCTGACCCACCGTGCCAGCGAGTGGATATTTAGCGAAAACGATCAGCTGCACCGCATTCATATACAGCCACGCTTAAGATCCAACCATGGTGAGGTATTGCGCGATGCCGCGATTGCAGGACTGGGTATCACGGGCTTACCCGCATTTTATGTGATGGAGGCGCTGCAAACCGGAAAGCTGGTAGAGGTGCTGGCTGATTACACCATACAACAGGCGGGCATTTATGCCATGTATCCATACCATAAGCAGGTCTCTGCCAACACCCTGGCATTGGTGACACACTTGCAGCAATGGTTCGCATCAGGTGAAACCAGATCCGAAACTATTCAGCGCTGATTACTGATTAAGAACCAATCGCTTGCCGTGATCCACGCTGTAGCCGCCGGGCCCAAAGGCGATGACGACAAGTAGCCCGCCAATAATGGTGATGTTTTTCAGGAACATGATGACCTGCACCGGATCGGCCATATTGCTATGAAAAGTCAGCGCCGTGACAAAGGTAAAAATGGCGATTCCCGCAGCCGCCAATTGCGACCGGAATCCGACTAATAACGCAAAGCCTAATCCCAGCTCGACGAACAATGCCACCGCATAGGCTATCTGCGGCAATGGCAAATGAGCACTTTCAATATAGGCGATAGTACCCGCCGGATCCAACAATTTAGTCATGCCGCTGATGACAAAAATTAAAGATAATAAAACACGCCCCATAAAACTAACCCAACGCTGCCGAACATTCATACTGAATCGCTCCTAATCGTTTTTGGACTCGCAGCCCGCTCGATTCTTTGATCGCTACGGACATCGGTATGATGCATGCCGGTGCAAGGCAGAATTTATTACCACCCAGCTAATCAGCCCACCCTGAACACCGGTGTATCACATTTGTTACTCTGCACCCTTCTTGGCTGAAATGCCAGTATGATTTGACTTTGTTATTTAACGATATTAAGTTAACGACGTTAATAATAAATTCCGCTATTGATTTCATGCCGCCAAAAGTAAAAACAGATGTTGAAAAACTGGCTATCCGCACCGTCATCATCGATGCGGCCCGAGACCTGTTTATTCATCACGGGGTAGAGGCAGTGACCATGCGTGGAGTGGCGAACAAGATCGGCTATTCAGCCACCAGCATTTACCTTTATTTCAGTGACAAGGAACAATTACTGCGTGCAGTGGTGGATGCCGACGCCCTTAAACTGGCGCAGGCGCTGCACTCTACGTTAGCCATCAGTGATCCGCTGGAACGGTTTCTGCAATTTGCCCAGCATTATGTGCAGTTTGCGCTGGCTAACCCCAATCATTACCGCATGATGTTCATGACGCCACATCCTCCTTGCGACCCGGCTTTGTCAAGCATTGAACAACATAACCCTGAACAGGACGGCTATGCCCAGCTGATAGGTGTGGCTACCAGCGCTTGTGCGGCCGGCATATTTAAAGATGAATTTAACCACCCGGTTCTCCTGGCACAAACCGTATGGGCATCCATGCATGGCTTATGTGCATTGCAGATCAACATGGCCGATGATGCCTGGATTCATTGGCAGCCCATCGAAGCCCGTATCGATTTCATGATGCGTATGTGTTTACAAGGATTGTTGAAAGTCACTCCACATGAATAACGCTTTTTTATTGACGCTATGTTTCAGCCTGCTACTCGGTGCCTGCCACAAGGAAAACCAGGAAGTTGCCGCCCCACGCCCTGTATGGGTGATGAAGGTGGGTACTACAGGCAGTTATGTAAGCGGGAGCTATACCGGTGAAGTTCGCTCACGTTACGAATCCAGCATCGGCTTCCGCATTGCCGGCAAGATTACTTCTCGGGATGTGAATGTGGGAGACATGGTTAAAAAAGGCCAGCTGATTGCACGGCTGGACCCGAATGATTCCAGACTTAACGCGCAGGCAGCCAGCGCCGAGGTGCAGACTGCGCAGGCCAACCTGTCCCTGACAAAATCAGAACTAGCGCGTCGCGAGCAGCTTTACCAAAAACAATTCATTTCCAAATCTGCGCTGGAAAGTTACGAAACCCAGGTCAAAACCTCGCAGGCTCGCCTGGCACAAGCCCAATCGCAAGCGGCAGTCAGCCAGCACCAAACCGCCTACACACAACTCCTCGCTGATCGTGCAGGGGTCATTGGCATGATCCAGGCCGAGCCTGGACAAGTGGTTGCCGCCGGGCAGACCGTCGCGCAGATTTACGACTTGCAGACACTTGAGATCCAGATTTCTGTACCGGAAACCACCATAGCAGCGCTGAAAATCGGGGATACGGCGCAGGTCACGCTTGCTGAGTCAGCACAATCATATACCGGGCGTATCCGTGAAATTTCACCTGCGGCTAACAGCCAGACACATGCTTTTGATTTACGCATTCAGCTACTTAATATTGATCATCGCATCAAGCTGGGAATGACTGCAGACGTAATGTTCTCTGAGGCGAATACCGCGCAAAAAATTATCGTCCCTTCCACCGCGGTGACGCAAAATGGTCAACAGGCAGCAGTCTGGGTAATTGATCCGCAACAACAGGTACATTTGCGCACGGTCACGACCGGGCCACTCAGCGAACAAGGCATAGAAATTACTTCTGGCCTGCAAGCAGGCGAAACTATCGCCACTATCGGTGTGCATACATTGACCGAAGGCATGCAAGTAAAAGCGGTGACGCCTGCCCCTGAGGTACTTCGCTAAATGACTGCACCTGATATGCCGGATAACCAGCAGCATTCTGAGCTACACCAGCGATTTAATCTCTCGACCTGGGCATTGAAAAACCAGGCCTTGGTGCTGTATTTTATTATCCTGACGCTGATAGGCGGTGTGCTGGCGTATACCCATCTCGGGCAATCTGAGGACCCGCCATTCACTTTCAAGGTGATGCTGGTCCGCGCCGGCTGGCCAGGGGCATCAGCCCAGGAAGTCGAGCAGCAGGTCACTGACAGGATAGAGAAAAAACTGCAGGAAATCCCCTCAATTGATTACACCAGCAGCTATTCAAGGCCTGGCGAATCGGTGGTTTTCATTGTGATTCGTGATAATACTTTCTCGGAGAAAATTCCCGAATTATGGTATCAAATACGTAAAAAGATAGGCGATATCCGCCACACTTTTCCCGGCGACCTGCAAAGCCTTACCTTTAACGATGAGTTCAGTGATGTCTACGGCACCATGTACGCCATCACTGCCGATGGCCTTAACCCGCAGCAACTGAAACGGCAGGCTGAATGGGTAAGGTCACGCCTGCTCAAACTACCCGATGTTGAAAAAGTCGATTTGTTTGGTGAACAGCCACAGAAAATGATCATCGAGATTTCCAACCAGAAACTGACCTCGTTGGGCATCAGTCCGGCACAACTGGCGCAGATGCTTAATCAGCAAAACACAGTCATCGGTTCAGGCACATTTGATGCAGGGCCGGAACGCATCAGGCTCAGCGTGAGCGGGCGCTTACAAACAGTGGAAGATTTGCGTCAGTTTCCTATTCGCGCTGGCAATCAAAACCTGACTCTGGGAGATATCGCTACCATCAAACGCGGTTACGCTGACCCGCCTGCGCAACGCATACACTTCAACGGCCAGTCGGCATTATTGATTGGGGTCAGCATGCAGCAAGGCGGCGATGTGATTGCACTGGGTGAAGCGTTGCAACAAAACATCACCAGCGTACAAAAACAGCTGCCGGTGGGTGTGCAATTGCACCCTGTGACGTCACAGCCGGATATTGTCCAGCACTCGGTACACGACTTTGTACGTTCCCTGACTGAAGCATTGATCATTGTGCTGGCTGTCAGCCTGCTCTCTCTGGGCTGGCGGACCGGTATCGTGGTCGCGGTGGCAATCCCGATCGTACTCGCAGGCACTTTCCTGATGATGGACTGGTTTGGCATAGGCCTGCACAAAATCTCGCTAGGTGCCTTGATCCTTGCATTGGGCTTGTTGGTGGATGATGCCATTATTGCCGTAGAGATGATGGCATCGAAAATGGAGCAGGGCTGGGCGCGTATGGACGCGGCCTCATTTGCATTCACCTCTACCGCAATGCCTATGCTGACAGGCACGCTGGTGACCGTGGCCGGTTTTTTGCCGATTGCTATTGCGGTGTCTTCTACCGGGGAATATACCCGTTCCATTTTCCAGGTATCCGCAATCGCATTGACGTTGTCCTGGGTGGCTGCGGTGATCGTGGTACCGTTTTTAGGCTATCACCTGCTACCTGATGCTGCGCAGCAAACCAGTGCGCCTGGCGGGGTAATGCAAAAAATAAAGTATTTCCTGGGCTTTAAAAAACAGCCTGAAAGCGAAGCAAGCGCTCACCCCCACAATATCTATGAGACTAACTTTTACAAGCGCCTGCAGGGCATTGTCAGCTGGTGTGTGATGCACAAAGGGATGGTCATTATCGCCACCATCATCCTGTTTGCAGTGTCGATGTTCAGTTTTGGCAAAGTACAACAACAGTTTTTCCCGGACTCTACCCGGCTGGAAATTGTGGTCGACTTGCGCCTGGCCGAAAATGCCAGTGACCAGTCCACCGATGAGGCGGTGAAAAAGCTTGAGCATTGGTTACAGCAATGGCAAAAAAATCACGCGCCGGTACAAAATGTAGTGTCTTATGTCGGCTCAGGTGCCCCGCGTTACTATTTGCCACTGGATGTGCAACTGCCTCATCGTGCATTTGCGCAGTTGGTGATTCTCTGTGACAACTTGCAACAGCGGGAAGCTTTACGTAATGACCTGCTGACATTGTTCGAACATGACTTCCCGCAACTGCGCGCATCTATCCTGCGGCTGGAAAATGGACCGCCGGTGGGTTTCCCTGTGCAATTTCGTGTCGATGGCCAGAACCTCCAGGCCATCAGGGAGGTCGCGCACAAGATTGCCGATGCCATGCGCGCCAACCCTCATTTGCGTAATGTACAGCTAGGCTGGGAAGAGCCAAGTAAAGTGATTCATGTGGATATCGACCAGCACAAAGCCAGGCTGTTAGGGGTGAGTTCGCCCGATATCGCGCAATTGCTGAATACGCAGTATTACGAGCAAGTCGTCAGCGAATTCAGAGAAGGCAATGAACGGATAGACCTGGTGATGCGCAGCACCAGTGCAGAACACAGCAAACTCTCGCAACTGGCGCAACTCACGGTATTAAGCCAGCGTGGCGAGCGTGTCCCCCTGGCGCAGGTTGCCAACATTCATGACGGTTTTGAAGAAGGCGTGATCTGGCGGCGTAACCGCGTGCCCTCCCTCACGGTGCGTGCCCACTTGCGAGGCAATATGCAAGCGCCGGTAGTGTCTACACAAATCACGCAAGCGATTCAGCCCATATTGCAAAAGCTGCCTGCTGGCGTGACTGTAGAAACAGGGGGTGCGATAGAAGAATCAGCCAAAGGTGCCAAATCAGTGGCTAAAGGTGTGCCCTTGTTTTTCGCTGCGGTATTTACCTTATTGATGTTGCAGTTACGCAGTATCTCGAATGTGTTGTTGGTAGTACTCACCGCACCTTTAGGGATGATAGGTATCACTTTCTCTCTGCTGCTGTTCAATATGCCATTCGGCTTTGTAGCCATGCTCGGCAGCATCGCACTATCCGGCATGATCATGCGCAACTCGGTGATTCTGGTCGACCAGATTAATCAGGATATCGCCGAAGGTGCTTCGCTGGAACAGGCAGTCGTACAATCCACCGTACGCCGCTTCCGGCCTATCGTACTCACTGCCGCCGCTGCGATTCTGGCGATGATTCCGCTCACCCGCAGTGTGTTCTTCGGGCCGATGGCCGTCGCCATTATGGGCGGCCTGGCAGTGGCTACTGTGCTTACCATTTTGTTTGTACCAGCCCTATATACATTCTGGGCAAGGCTTACCGCAAGAACCGCGAAATGATGACGCAATAAACTATAATACTGAGACCAGACAGGCATTGTATGCAGGGCAGGATTTAAAAGGTAATTGCCTTCAATTCTGCAAGTAGATGGACATTGAACTTACACACAGGACTAGACCATGACAGACCAGGCAACCGCACGTTTTAACATGATTGAGCAACAGATCCGCACCTGGGAGGTGCTGGATCCCAAAGTACTGGCAACACTCAATAGTATCCCGCGTGAAAACTTTGTTCCGGATGCGTATCGCGGGCTGGCCTTTGCTGATATTGAGATTCCCCTAGCGCATGAGCAGCAAATGTTAAGCCCTAAAGTGGAAGGCCGTTTTTTACAGGCGTTGCAACTGCAAGCGACAGATAAAGTACTTCTGATTGGCGCAGGCAGCGGTTACCTGGCGGCCTTGATGGCGCAACATGCTGCGCAAGTAACCGCGCTTGAGATATTCCCTGACTTGTGTGAATTAGCCAGCCAAAACCTGGGTAAACAAGGCATCCAGAATGTGCAGGTGATTGAGGCTGATGGTCATAGCGGACTGGAATCCAATGCGCCGTTTGACGCGATTGTGTTCACTGCCTCAAGCCCGGTAGAGGCTGAAGGTGTCCGTCGCCAGCTGAGCATAGGCGGCCGCATGCTGATCGTGCTGGGCAAAGCCCCGGTCATGCAGGCAACCTTGATCCAGCGCCTGGCCGAGCACAGCTACAAACAGGACGTGCTGTTTGAGACCAGCCTGACTGAAATGCAGAACGCACCGCAAGCACAAGCATTCTCTTTCTAAGCAATATCTTCACGCTATGAATATCCTGTCACGGTTTTTGCTACTGACCGCCTTTTGCATACCGCATGCGATTCTGGCAGCGTCACAAAGCTTGATGGACGTGTATCAGGAAGCCAAAGCCAATGACCCGGTGCTGGCTTCCGCTGGTAGCGCCAATCAGGCGGCGCAGGAAATCATAGAGCAAGCCAAGGCTGGCTATCGGCCTTCGGTGAATTTTTTGGCAGGCGCCAATGCCAACCGTACCGATTTAAAGATTGTCGGTAGTCAGGCGCCTTTCCCCGGCGGACGCAATAACTTTGAAGGCTACCAGGCCCAGTTGCAGGCGAGGCAACCAATCTTCCGCAAGGAAAACCTGGAACGCATAGACCAGAGCAAAGTGCAGGTCAGCATTGCGGACAAGCAATATCACCTCGCACAACAAGGGCTGATGTTGCGAACAACGCAGGCTTATTTTGATTTACTGCTGGCGCAAGACAGAATCAATTTGATCGATGCACAGAAGAAGGCCATTCAACGCCAGTTTCAACAGGCCAAGGCCACTTTTGATGTCGGCTCAGCCACCATTACTGACGTCAATGAGGCGCAAGCGCGCTATGACCTGATTGGTGCACAAGAACTCTCGGCGCTGAATGATATGGAGATTGCCAAACACAGCTTGCAGGCGATTACCGGCAGATTGCCTGAACGGATTGCCGCTGTGCGTGAAGATATCCAGATTACACCCGGCCTGAAACCCATGCAGGAATGGCAGGATGTCACCAATGCCAGCAACCTCAATATTCAGATCCAGCAGGAAAGCGTGCAGGTCAGTGAAAAAGACATTGAAATCGCGCGCGCCGGGCATTACCCGTCAGTAGATGCGGTCGCCAGCTACCAGGACAGTTACAGCAATGGCGGCCAGTACGGGTTTGGCGGTGACCTGAAAAGCGCCAGCATCGGTGTAGAAGTCTCCATGCCGTTATACCAGGGCGGCGCCGTTACCTCCCGCGTGCGCCAGGCCGCTTTTAACCGGCAAAAAGCACTGGATGACTTGCAGAATGCATTGCGCCAGACCACACTGGAAACCCAGCGCGCCTATTTGAACCTGAATACCAGCATCGCCCAGGTGAAAGCGCTGGAGCAGGCGCTCAAAAGCAGCCAGAGCCAGATGGACTCCACCCAGCTAGGTTACGAAGTCGGCATACGCACCAGCGTAGATGTGCTCAACGCACAACAGCAATATTTCAGCGCCAACCGTGACTTATTGCAGGCGCGCTATAACTACCTGGTCAATATCATCCGCCTCAAAACTGCCAGCGGCATCGTATCTGAAGCGGATTTGCAGGATATAGACCAGCAACTGGCAAGGAAATAGTATGAATACCATCATAGCAAGCACGGACGCGGTCTGGATGCTGGTCGATGTGCAAACACGCTTATGTGCAGCCATGCAAAAAGACGCCATGTCCGCCGTGGTGAATAACATTCAGCGACTGATCCAGGGCGCGCAACTCCTCAATATTCCATTATGGGTGACTGAGCAATATCCGGAGAAACTGGGTGAAACGCTGCCGAAATTGCAGACTCTGTTACCAGAGTACACACCACGTTTTGGCAAACTGGCTTTCTCCGCCTGGCATGAAGCAGCCTTGCAAGAATCCTCCGTCAGCGTCGCGCCACAGGTTGTACTGTTCGGCTTGGAAGCCCACATCTGTGTATTGCAAACCGCACTAGATGCACTGGCTTCAGGTAAGCAGGTATTTGTGGTTGAAGATGCAGTGATTTCACGCAATGAAGCCCATCGTTTAAATGCGTTGGCAAGACTACAGTCAGCTGGTTGCATCATTACCAACACAGAGTCTTTGTTATTCGAACCTATGCAAGGTGCAACGCATCCGCAGTTCAAAGCGATCTCTGGGCTGATTCGCTGACTAGACTTACTGCAAAAATGAATCAAATCGAATGGAGTGATTTCACCAAAGTAGAGTTACGCGTAGGACGCGTACTTTCTGCAGAGATATTTCCCGAAGCACGTAAACCCGCCTATAAGTTACAAATCGATTTTGGTGATGAGATTGGTATCCGCAAATCCAGTGCCCAAATCACTGCGCACTACACCCCGGAAGTACTGGTAGGAAAACTGGTCGTCGCGGTGGTCAATTTCCCCACTAAACAAATTGGGCCTTTTATGTCTGAATGCCTAGTCACCGGTTTTCACGATGCGGAAGGCAATGTCACATTGTGCATGCCGGAACATGAAGTCCCTTTAGGCAGCAAATTGCTATGACACAAAACCTACAGCAGAAAGTCATTCATGCACATCCGTGAAGCGACACTGGCAGACTTTGACCAGATCTGGCCATTTTTCCATGAGATAGTCGCTGCTGGCGAAACCTACGCCTACCCGCGCGACACAATCCGCGAACAAGCGATTAAATCATGGATGGAGACGCCGCGAAAAACCTTTGTCGCAGAAGAAAACGGGCAGATATTAGGTAGCTATTACATCAAAACCAACCAGCCAGGCGGCGGTGATCATGTCTGCAATTGCGGTTATATGGTGTCATCCGCGGCACGTGGTTTAGGTCTTGCAACAACCATGTGCGAGCACTCGCAGCAAGTGGCAAAATCATTGGGCTACCAGGCCATGCAGTTCAACTTTGTGGCCTCCAGCAATGAGGGTGCTGTGCGCTTATGGACCAAACTGGGATTTGAAACAGTAGGCAGGTTACCAAAAGCATTTCTCCATCCGAGCAGAGGTTATGTTGACGCATTGGTGATGTACAAATGGTTTTAAACTTACATATGCTATAAACATTCTTTCGTACAGCCATGAGAAAACAGTATCATTTCCGGCATAGTGAGCAGGGGCTTTTAGCCTGGGATGTCCACAATCTGATCCGCTATACACAAGATCTTGCTGTTGTTGAAATTCCACTTGAGTCCATCGCAGAGTTGGATGAGCCTTACTGGTATAGCTTTGAGGTGATGTACCGACTTGCAGGTCTATTGCAGAACACATGCAACTGGTTGAAGCGGCGGACATTGCTTATCCGATCATCATTTGTCCTGCTGGCAAGATAATGGATGGCATGCACAGGGTAATAAAATCCTACCTGGCAGGATATAAGTGCATCAAAGCGTATCGCTTGCCAGTTTTACCACAGCCGGATTACGTTGGCGTTGATCCAGATGATTTACCCTATGACTAATTATCAAAAACTCTATCGGGTTTAATACTTTCGGTATGCAACTCAATAAAAAAGCCCGCTTGCGCGGGCTTTTTACTTCACTGCTAATTACTCAGCAGCAGGTGCTTCTTCTCTTGCTGGTGGATCGATCAGGGCTTTAATGCTCAAGCGCACTTTACCTTTATCATCCAGCTCGACTACTTTCACTTTCACGATGTCGCCTTCTTTGAGGTAGTCGCCTACCGCTTTTACGCGCTCGTGAGCGATTTGTGAAATATGAACCAGGCCATCTTTACCTGGCAACAATGTCACCACGGCACCGAAGTCCAGGATCTTGACCACTGGGCCTTCGTAAACCTGGCCGATTTCAACTTCAGCGGTGATAGCAGCGATACGGCGTTGTGCTTCAGCACCTTCTTCAGCGCTGGTACATGCGATTTTCACGGTACCGTCATCTTCGATATCAATGCTGGTATTAGTTTCTTTAGTCAGTGCCTGGATCACGGCGCCACCTTTACCAATCACGTCACGGATTTTGTCCGGATTGATCTTCATGGTAATGATGCGTGGTGCAAATTGTGACATTTCGGTGTTTACACCAGACACAGCCTGCTTCATCAAACCAAGAATGTGCGCGCGACCTTCTTTGGCTTGTGCCAGCGCCACTTCCATGATTTGTGCAGTAATGCCGGTGATTTTGATGTCCATTTGCAGGGCAGTGATGCCTTGATCGGTACCGGCTACTTTAAAGTCCATATCACCCAGGTGATCTTCGTCACCCAGGATATCAGTCAGCACCGCTACGCGGTTGCCTTCCTTGATCAGGCCCATCGCTACACCAGCAACATGTGCAGTCAATGGCACGCCGGCGTCCAGCATGGACAGGCAACCACCACAGACAGAAGCCATAGAGCTAGAACCGTTAGATTCAGTAATTTCTGACACAACACGGATGGTGTAGTCAAACTCGCCTTTGGCTGGCAATACTGCTTTCAATGCACGTTTAGCCAGGTTGCCATGGCCGATTTCACGGCGCTTAGGTGTACCTACGCGGCCAGTTTCGCCAGTCGCGAACGGAGGCATGTTGTAGTGCAGCATGAAGTTTTCGTAGTATTCACCACCCAGTGCATCGATCAGCTGCTCATCTTTACCGGTACCTAAAGTAGTCGCCACCAATGCTTGTGTTTCACCACGGGTAAACAGGGCTGAACCGTGTGTGCGTGGCAATACACCGGAACGGATCACGATAGGACGCACAGTGCGGGTATCGCGGCCATCAATGCGTGGCTCGCCGTTCAGGATCTGGCTACGCACTGTTTTGGCTTCAAGTTTAAAGAATTCATCTTTAATCTTGTTGGCTTCCAGAGTCGAAGTCTCTTCAGTGATCAATGTGCTCATGACGCGTGATTTCACTTCATCCAGCTTGGCAGAACGCTCGCCTTTGGATTTGATCTGGAAAGCGGCATTGATGTCAGCGGCAGCAATCGTTTCGATTTTTGCAATCAGGTCAGTGTCTGGCTCTGGTACTGTCCAGTCCCAGGCATCTTTACCAGCTTCATTCGCCAGTTCGTTGATGATTTTAATCACAGACTGCATCTGCTCGTGGCCGTAAACAACCGCACCCAGCATCACGTCTTCAGGCAATTCTTTCGCTTCTGATTCAACCATCATCACAGCAGTTTCTGTCGCTGCAACCACCAGGTCCAGTGCAGATTCTTTTAGTTGTGAAGCGGTCGGGTTTAATACGTATTCGCCATTGATGTAACCCACGCGGGCTGCACCCATAGGGCCATAGAATGGAATACCTGACAATGCAATCGCTGCAGAAGCACCGATCATGGCCGGGATATCCGCATCGATTTCAGGGTCGTAAGACAACACTGTGGCAACGATTTGCACTTCGTTGTAGAACGCATCAGGGAACAGAGGACGCATCGGACGGTCGATCAGACGCGCGGTCAATGTTTCTTTTTCTGAAGGGCGGCCTTCACGCTTGAAGTAGCCACCAGGAATACGGCCAGCAGAATAGGTCTTCTCTTGATAATCAACCGTCAGTGGAAAAAAGTCCTGGCCTTCTTTGACGCTGGTTTTAGCAGTGGCTGCGACCAATACGACTGTATCGCCATAGCTCACCATCACGGCACCGTCAGCCTGGCGCGCCACTTCCCCTGTCTCAATCGTCAGGGTATGCGCACCGAACTGGACGCTTTTTTTAGTAATTTCAAACATTGTTTTTCCTTTATCTACCATGGCTATTCACTACCTAATAGCCAATCTCAACAATAGAAACATCGAATAAAAAATTTATTCTACGTTTCGCGATATGCGGTGACTTCTATCAGTACGCTATTTGTCTGAAACATCAAACAAACGCACTCACAGAAGCCACCCCGTTAGTGAAGTTTAAATCCCGGTCTTTCATGCAAATTTCAGGATTTTTAAAACAAAAAAGCCGAGGCAATCACCATGCCGTCGGCTTTTATTTCGTTATAAGTGAGTTGTAACTTTCGTCACTTTAAACCAAATTATTTACGCAGGTTCAGACGCTCGATCAATGTCTGGTAGCGGCTGACATCTTTACCCTTCAGGTAATCCAGCAAGCTACGACGTTGGCTTACCAGCGCTAGCAGACCACGACGTGAGTGGTTGTCTTTTTTGTTGGATTTGAAGTGTTCTGTCAGGTAAGTGATGCGGTTGGTCAATAAGGCAACCTGCACTTCTGGACTGGCAGTATCGTTAGGACTGCGTTGGAAATCTTTGATAATTTTTGCGGATTGTTCTGCGGTAACAGCCATCTTTATCTTCCTAATTAGCGTCAATATCGTTGCAGCCAGACAACCTATTTGCCTTACCGCGTCGATAATCAATTTACTCGAACCGAGCATTATAGTGACAAAGCCCTGCCTTGCAAAGGATTTTATTCAAGTAAGTTTCTGTTTTTGCTAATTTTTTGGCTATTTTGTGCGTAAAGGCAATTATGCGAAGTCTTTATAAAACCCGACGTCCTCAGGCACAGCACCACGGATACTACAGATGGCCGCAGCAAATCTGGCAGCATCGGCCAACATGGTTTGCCTGGGCATATCTGCCAGCAGACCGCGAATGACAATCGAAGTATAAGCATCCCCGGCGCCTACGCTATCGACAAACGGTGCCTGCAAGGCCACAGGCGCTTCACGGAAGCTACTGCCATGTTCATCCAGCCAGAAACTGCCCTGCTCGCCGCAGGTGACAAACATTTCGCGCAAATTGAATGCTTGCAGCAACTGCCTTGCTTGCGCGTTTAAATCCGCCTCGGCGGGCAGGCCTAGCAGCTTGTTTACCTCCGGCAATTCTTCATGATTGATTTTGAGGATATCCGCCGCGTTCAAAGCCAACTTTAAACTGGTTTTGTCATACCACGGCGCGCGCAGATTGATATCGCAAAACACAGTGGCACCATGGCAAAGCTTTAACCATTGCTCGGCAATGCCTTGCATGGGCGCATGCCTGAGGGCGAGGGTGCCGAAATACACCAGATCGGGCGGATATTGCCCGGTCAATGTTTCTACCGGCAGCCAATCCAGCGCATCATAGGCTTGCCCATCCAGGATTTCGAAACGATGCCCATGCTGTTCGAAATGCACCTTGACCTGCCCGGTCGGCAGCTCTGCCTTCTGTTGCACGCCTCTGGTGGACAAGCCAGCCTCGTGCATTTCATCCAGGATACGTTGCCCCAAAACATCTTTACCAACAGCGCTTAACAAATGCACATCCAGCCCAAACGCGTGACAGTGCCGTGCAACGTTATAAGGTGCGCCACCGATAATGGTTTGCTCGGGAAAAACATCCCCCAGGACTTCGCCTAAAATCATGACTGAATTTGACATTCGTTTATCCTTATTTTTATTAAATCACCGACGATCGCAAGTAAACTTTGCGCAAAAGCTCTGCCAGAGAGCCACTGTTCAAGACCTGGCATTTTATCAGCATGCATCACAGGGCTTGCGGGTTTGACCACGGTCACAAACCACTGTTGCAATTGAGCAGCCATGGCCCTTGCCATAGGTCGCAGGCAGGTTACTGGCAACAAATGATTGGTCAACGTTAAAGCTAAAATGTTCAGATGTTTAATTACAGGCAGGGCGCAATCTTTGAGGAATGGCGCTCTGCAACACAATTTTCCCCGTGCAGTTAATTTTTTTATCTTTTGTGTGCATTCCCGAATATCTTTGCTATAATGCGCCTCTTGCAATTCGGGGCGACCTGAATTGTTGTTGGCCAGATAGCTCAGTCGGTAGAGCAGAGGATTGAAAATCCTCGTGTCGGCAGTTCGATTCTGCCTCTGGCCACCACTTCTTCCATGCCTTCCGGCATATTATTCCTGGGTTTGTTGATGTCATTAAAACACTTAACACCGGATGAATTACACCCCTTATTGAATGACCCTTCGGTATTGCTGATTGATATCCGCAATGATCACGAGCTGGTCTCCGGCATATTGCCTGGCGCTTTGCATGTGCCTTTGGGCAACCTAGCCACCGCGTTTAATCAACTGCCGCAGGATAAAAAACTGGTGTTTTATTGCCGCAGTGGCGTACGCTCTGTTTCTGCAGGTGAATTCGCGCTTGCACAAGGCTGCGCTGATGTCTCCCACCTCGCGGGTGGCATATTGGCATGGGCTGGCGCCGGTTTGCCGATTGAACCAGCGTAGTTAAATATTCATTCCAGGATATTCAAATGGTAAGCGATAAAGAAGTGGATGCACGTAACTTGAACTGCCCTTTGCCTATTTTGCGCTGTAAAAAGGCTTTGAATGACTTAGGCCCGGCACAAGTGCTGAAGATCATGGCGACTGACCCTGGCTCAAAAAAAGATTTCGATGCGTTTTGCCGCCAGACGGGTCATACCTTACTTGAGTTACAAGAGAGCGATGGCATTTTCACTTTCTGGATCAAAAAGCGCACTGCATAACTGCTCTCATAATCAATAAATTGAATGAATAAAAAAGCCCGCATATTACGGGCTTTTTTATTCAAGAGTTAGCGATTACTTCGCGTTTTCCAGGCTACCCATGGCTTTCGGATAGGTCACTACACCCCAAGGCATATTTTTAACAGCGATCTGCTTGGTGACTTCAAGCTTTTCTGCATCGATCACCAGCACTGCGTCGGATTTACCGCAGGCTAACAGAATGTCCTTATTATTTGGCGTAAAGCTGAAATGCCAGCAACGGTTACCGGTAGGCACTTCTTTGATTTTCTCAAAAGTGTTGGCATCAAACACTTGCAGCAACTTCGCTTTGTTGGTCGCAACAAAAATGCGCTCGCCTTTGGCATCATAGGCTATCCCGTATGGCGTTTCGGCAGTGTCTACTGTACGCACCACGTTAAACTCTTTATCCAGCACCAGGAATTTATTACCGAACTCCAGCGTTGCCAGGTAAGTATTGCCATCTGGTGAAACCTTGATGCCGCGAGGGCGATCACCATGACTATGCGTCTGCACGGTTTTAATCAATTCGCCGGTTTCAATGTTATGTACGGTGACAGTATTGTCAGCCTCGTTGGTGATGACCAGCTGCTTGCCATCGGCTGAAAATTCAATCCCTTCAGTTTCCGGCCCGCCAGTGATTTCGCGTACTTTTTCACCTTTGGTTAAATCCACCACAGCGATTTTTGCCGGGATTTTTTCTTCGTCATCATCGTCATCGTCTTCTTCACCCGCTTTTGGCGGAGGCCCGCCTTTAGCGCTAGGTTCTGAAGACACGAAAGCATAGTTGCCACTTACGCGTACAAACTCAGGATTCTTGCCAACATTGATCTGCTGCAACACTTCACCGGTCGCAGTATCAATCACTGAGATGCTTTCGTTATCTTTAGTAGCGACAATCAGTTTCTTGCCGTCGTCAGTCACCGCCAAACCGCGCGGACCTTCAGCTTTGACGTTCAACTGTTTGGACACTTGCATGGTCACCAGGTCAATCACATCCACACCGGCATCTTGTGTGGATACATAAGCTACCGGGCCAGCACTCAGATTATCAGAGGCCGGCGCTGCAGCTTCAGCAGCAGGCTCTTCCGCTTTGTTACAGGCAGCCACAGTGGCGACCAGTGCCAGCAACAGCAAACTGGTGCGCGCGCGACGCGCTAAGGGTGAATTCAACATGCAATCTATCTCCTGATTATTATTTAAGTTTAATGACACCAGCAATATTCATTCTCAGCGACCAAGGCAATGCATACGCCAATTGCAATCTATCTACAGCAAAAAGTGGTTGATATAAACCACCACATTGGCTGATAAAGACCAAAAAGATTTAGCCCAGGAATAACTGATAAGCTGGATTGTTACTTTCATCCCAGTAGGGATAACCAAGCTGTTTAAGAAATTGCTCGAAAGCAGCTTTGTCTTCCTGTGGCACCTGCATGCCTACCAGCACACGGCCAAAGTCGGCGCCATGGTTGCGGTAATGAAACAAACTGATGTTCCAGTTGTGACCCATAGATTCAAGAAAGTTCATCAATGCGCCGGGTTTTTCGGGAAACTCAAACCGGTAAACAACTTCGTTGCGCGCCTGCGGCGCATGTCCGCCCACCAGGTGACGCAAATGCAATTTGGCCATTTCATTGCCAGTCAGGTCCAAAGCTTTCAGGCCTGCAGCATCAAGCGCGCGGGTAATCTCAGCCGGCTCATTCGGATTTTGCACCGACACACCCACAAAAATATGCGCATTTTTTGCGTCGGAATAACGGTAATTGAACTCAGTAATGTTGCGATTGCCCAGTAAGCGGCAGAAGGTTTTAAAAGCACCAGGTGTTTCGGGAATCGTCACGGCAAACACCGCTTCGCGGTGTTCACCCAACTCGGCCCGCTCGGCAATAAACCGCAGGCGGTCAAAGTTCATATTGGCGCCAGAAGCAACGGCTACCAGGTTTTTGCCTTGTAGTTGATGCCGTTCAGCATAGGCTTTCAACCCGGCCACGGCCAGTGCGCCAGCTGGCTCCAAAATACTGCGCGTGTCTTCAAACACGTCTTTGATCGCGGCACAGATCTCATCGTTATCGACCACGATCATCTCATCGACATATTGCTGCACCAGTGCAAAGGTATGCTCTCCAACCTGCTTCACAGCGGCACCATCGGCAAACAAGCCCACTTGCTCCAGCATGATGCGCTGGCCAGTTTTGAGCGATTCGGTCATAGCTTCGGCATCTTGCGCTTCCACCCCAATCACTTTGATTTCAGGCCGCAATGCTTTGACATAGGCGGCAATACCCGCCAGCAAACCGCCACCACCCACGCAACAGAAAATTGCCTCGATAGGTTCAGGATGGTCCTGCAAAACCTCCATGGCAATCGTGCCTTGCCCGGCAATCACATCCGGGTCATCGTATGGGTGTACAAAGGTAAGGCCTTCGCTTTTTTCAACTTCCAGCGCATGCGCATACGCGTCAGAATAGCTATCGCCGAACAACACCACTTCGGCTCCACGCGCCCGTACCGCATTGATCTTGATTGCCGGCGTCGTGGTCGGCATGACAATCACGGCACGACAGCCCAGTTTTTGCGCGCTCAGGGCGACGCCTTGCGCATGGTTACCGGCACTGGCACAAATCACGCCGCGAGCGAGCGACTCCTGCGGCAGATTGGCCATTTTATTATAGGCGCCGCGCAACTTGAATGAGAATACCGGCTGCATATCCTCACGCTTGAGCAAGACCTGATTACGCAGCCTCACGGACAGGTTGGGCATGATATCCAGCGGCGTGTGGCGGGCCACGGCGTAGACTTGGGAGTGTTCGATTTTTTCGCGGTAGTCGGTGGTCATCAAGTGCTTTAAGGTTTTAAAACCGCAAGGTTGCAGTGTATGATAGGGAATTGTTTGTATTATAAAGAATTAATCAAGGATTGAAGCAGATGGCATTGGATAAAGCACAACAAGACGCACTTAAACTGGAAGTAGCAAAAGCAGCGATTACCTATGTAAAAGATGGCATTATCGGTGTGGGTACAGGTTCAACCGCCAACTTTTTTATTGATGAATTAGCCAAAGTTAAACACAAAATCGAAGGTGCTGTCGCCAGCTCGGAAGCGACTGCCAAACGTTTGCGCGACCATGGCATTGAAGTATTTGATTTAAACAGTGTCGACAGCCTGGATATTTATGTTGATGGCGCGGATGAAATTACCGAGCATTTGCACATGCTTAAAGGTGGTGGCGGTGCGCTGACGCGTGAAAAAATCGTCGCAGCCGTGGCTAAATCCTTTATCTGTATCTGCGACGAAAGCAAATTCGTTCCAGTGCTGGGCAAATTTCCGTTGCCGGTTGAAGTGCTGCCCATGGCGCGTAGCCAGGTAGCGCGTGAATTGGTCAAACTCGGCGGTCAGCCAAAGTTGCGTGACTTCACAACCGATAATGGCAACATCATTCTTGATGTTCATGGGCTGACGATCAGCGACCCAATCGAACTGGAAACCAAAATCAACCAGATTGTCGGTGTAGTCACTAACGGCTTGTTTGCGTCACGTCCAGCCAATGTCTTGCTGCTTGCAACGCCAAATGGTGTTAAAACCCTGACCAAATAATTGAAAACATTACGCTAAAAACTATCATATAGTTGTCACATTGTACTGGTAACCTAGCGGGCACAATAATTAGGAAATGACGTCATGCAATTTGAACACACCTCAAAACAATATGATGTTGAACTGGAATCGGTACGCGCCAAGGTTCTGGAAATGGGGGGGCTGGTTGAACAGCAAATTGTAAACGCGCTGGAATCATTGACTACGGCTGATGTGAATCTGGCTAAAGATGTGATGGCGCGTGACGCACGCGTCAATGCGCTGGAAGTACAAGTCGATGAAGACTGTAGCCATATCATTGCCCGCCGCCAGCCTGCGGCACGTGACTTGCGCATGATTATGATGATGGTGAAAACCATTACTGACCTGGAACGCATCGGCGACGAAGCGACCAAAATTGCCCGTACTGCGCAGCGTATCTATGAGCAGGACCGCATGTACAAACCTCGTTTCAACGAGATTAAATCCATGGTCGGCCTGGTGCGTGAAATGCTGCGTACTTCACTGGATTCATTCGCGCGCCTGGATGTGAGCCAGACTGTTGAAGTCGCCAAGCAGGACGAGCAGGTGGATGAGCAGTTCCGTGCAGCCATGCGCCAGCTGATCACTTTTATGCTGGAAGATCCACGTACTATTTCCATGTCACTTGAAGTGCTGTTTGTGGCAAAAGCGATTGAGCGTATTGGTGACCATGCCAAAAATATCTCTGAATATGTGGTGTATATGGTGAAAGGTAAAGATATCCGCCATACCAGCCTGGAAGACATCAAACGCGAAACCATGTCTTGATCATTAAAAACAAAAAGCACTCCTTAGAGTGCTTTTTTTATGCCCGGCTAGTTAAGCACTGGGTGGAACATAACCAGTGGCCACATCTGCACCATCCCCAAAGAAATACTTTTCAGTTTGCTCAGACAGATACTTCCTGGCGCTGGCATCTGCCAGGCTCAGGCGGTTCTCGTTCACCAGCATGGTTTGCTGCTTCAGCCAACCTGCCCATGCTTCCTTGGACACATGCAGATAAATCTTTTTACCCAGTTCGCCAGGATACGGAGGGAAATCCAGTCCGTCCAACTCCTTGCCCAGTTTCACGCACTGCACCAATCTTGCCATGTTCATCCTCATTACACTGCTAAAAGCGTTATCATAGCGCATGTTAAAATGTGATGTAGATTTTTAGAGACTATCCATGCAAAACAAACCCTCACCCACTCACGAAGAAAGTCCGTTCAAAGGCAAAACCGGCATCCGCCGCCTGGTCAATGCTTTCGGCTATTCCATGGATGGTTTCAAAGCCGCCTACCAGCATGAAGACGCTTTCAGGCAGGAAGTGTGGCTCTCGCTGGTGTTGATTCCACTGGCGTTTTACCTTGAAGCAGAAGCCTTGCACCGTATCCTGATGGTAGGCAGCGTGCTGTTAGTCATGATCGTAGAATTACTGAACTCAGCCGTGGAGGCTGTGGTAGACCGCGTATCGATTGAGCGTCACGCACTGGCTAAACGCGCTAAGGATATTGGTAGTGCAGCAGTACTGCTGGCCCTTATCAACCTGGCTGTTGTGTGGGGACTGATCCTGCTCGGTTAAGCTGAGGATCTGGCAAATAAAAAAGGTTGGCGATTGCCAACCTTTTTTATTACATCATATTGATTCAATCACTCTGGATTCTAGAAGTCAGCCCTGGCGCCAACCAGTATAGACCGCGAACCAGCCGGAGAAATATCCTTGAGGAAAGAAGCATGCTCACGGATCTCGTCATTGAGCAGGTTATTGGCTTTGGCAAACAGCTCAACGTGATATTTCACAGGCAGTTTGTAAGCCAGCAACGCGCTCAGATTAGTATAGCCATCGGTTTTCAATTCATTTTCAGCCACATCGTTTTGTTTGAAGGCATGCAACACATCCACGCGGGCATTCCAGCTACCTAACCGGTAATCCAGCCCGCCGCCTAAACGTAATGGAGAAATACGCGGCAGATACTCGTTATTCCGCGTATCTTTGGCATGTACATAGTCACCGCGCATCTTAAGTGTCCACTCGTCGTTCAGCGCAAACTTGCCTTCCAGCTCCAGCCCTTTAAACAAAGCCGGCACCGCAGTAAAGTTGGCAATCTCCTGGCCAGTTCCTGGATCGGTTGTACCTGAATTTAACAAGCCAATAAAGTTCTGGAAGCGTGTCGCATAAGCCCCCAGCGTAATACTGTGACCGTTGGCTTTCCACTTTAATTGTGCATCAATGCCGTTGGAAACCTCTTTATCCAGATTGACATTACCGACTTCAAATTGCCCGGTCGCCACGTGCTCGCCATTGGCATACAGCTCAAAATAGCTAGGTGCACGTTCGTTATGTGACAGGTTGGCAGTTGCACTCCATGCGTCATCAATCGTATACAGACCACCTAAGGCAAAGCTGTTAGGGTTAAAGCGGTTGTTAAACGCCTGCGTAAATTTGTCATCCGCAGTCGAATTGACTGAGGTTTCACCAAAGCGTCCGCCAAAAGTGATTTTATGTTTGTCGATAGGTAACTCTTCATAGACATAGAGCGCCTGTGTCTGCGTGACTACATTAGGCACAAATGCTTCTTCACCCAACGCCTGGAAACGCGTATTCTGGAACTGGTAGCCGACCACGCCGTTGACGCCAGCCCATGGCACATGGGTAGCTTCCAGGCTGCCTTCCATACCGCGGTTCTTGAAGGTGGTGCCTACTAGTCCGTCTTCCAGCTCGACGTGTTGATAATCTGTATGCGCTACACGTAACTTCAATTTCTGCAGCGGGCCACGCAATTCCCTGACTTCGCCGGCCATCTCCCAGCGTTCTTGCTCCATATCAATACGTACATCGTCTTCTGCCACTACGCCATAATTATTATTCAAGCTGGAGTAGGAAACCCCCAGATAGCCGGTGTCAAATGTCCATGCCGCTCCTAAAGCACCACCATTTGCCAGCGCACTGCTGTTATTCAACTTACCTTTGCCTTTGCTATCGCGAGGCTCTCCATCGGCCAGGCTTTTGCGCTTGGACACAGCATAACCAGGGATATCCAGGTTACTGGTTTCGCGCGAATAAAAGTCGGCATGGATCGCAAATGTACCATTGCCGACATCCACCACCGCAGCGCCATTACGGGCATTATCCGGCCCGCCAAAACGCGCTTCGCCACGTCCGGTCATGTCGTTTAAAGATTCTTTGGGGATACGGTGATCAATGGCATTCACAACTCCGCCCACTGCGCTGCCGCCATAGAGCAATGCCGCCGGTCCGCGCACAACATCGATTTGCTCAATGACCAACGGATCAATGGCAACGGCATGGTCGAAGCTAAGTGACCCTGCATCGAGGATGCCGACACCGTTTTGCATGATACGCACACGCTCACCATCAAGCCCTCGAATAATCGGGCGCGACGCATTCGGGCCAAATTGGGTGGCGGTGACACCGGGTATACCATTCAACGTTTCGCCCAGCGTGCCCTGGCGACGCAAACTCAATTCACGTCCGCCGAGCACTGCGACTGGCACTACCATGTCATCAGAGCTAACGCCTAATGGATTGCCGGTAACAGGCACATTATCAATATCCAGCGTATGGCTGTGCTCTTCGGCATGCAGGGCTGTGATTGGCAAAGCCAAAGCTGTCGTTAACGCCAGCCAGACAGGGTTTAATGTTAACTGGGCAGCACGCGAAGTATGCTTTACTGTGTTTATCATGATTCTTTCTCAACAATTATCCGTCCGCAGACAAGTGCTGACACCACATTCATGTGGCAGCAAGCTCTGCAAACAATGATTCAAACGCGCAGGTGCGCGGTAACAGGGATGTTAACGTTGAGTAAGAACGGGAGGGGCGCGTGCAGCATAGACCCGGTTAGAGGACTGCACAACAGCGTGGTAGGTAATGGTGTAGTCAGGTTTATCACTTGCGACAACCGGGAAGACAAAAGCCGGTGTCGGTAAAGCACCTGCCATTAAAGACAGGCTTAAACAAAGTGTACAAGGCTCACTGCCAGTATGTTTTGAATCAGGTTGTGACTGACTGGCAAGATCGTTTAAGTGGCTGATTTCATGCGCAGCCATACTGATTTGCGTGACCGCAAACAGCATGGAAAGGAGCACATAAATATAAAACCGCTTTAACATGTTGAATATATTAACATATCTCGCACAGCAAGATATGCAATTTTGTTGCAAAAATATGACTACTGTACTATCAGCACCTGCAATATGGATTCAACCGCATGCGCATTATTTGCTGGTACATAACCGCCTTCCATCACCCAAACCGTTTTGCCTTGCGCGTACTGGTTAGCCAGATTGGTCAGTTTGCGTGCAATGGCGGCATAACCGGCATCCGAATAATTCAAGCCACCAAGTAAATCGCCCTGATGCGTATCCAGTCCCGCCGACACTAAAATCAACTCGGGTTGAAAGCGTTGCATGGCAGGCACAAGTTGCCTGTCAATGGCTGCCAGCAGGATAGCTTCGTCACTGCCGGCTGGTACATCTACATTCATAGTGTAGCCTTTGCCACGCCCACTCCCGACTTCTGCTGGTCTGCCAGACCGTGGATAAAGTGGATGCTGGTGCGCGCTAAAGTAAAACACAGTGTCGTCCTGCTCAAAAATATCCTGGGTGCCGTTGCCGTGATGCACGTCGATATCCACAATCAATATCTTTTGCACTCCATATTGTTTTTGCGCATAGCGTGCTGCCACCGCGACATGATTGTAAATACAGAAACCCATGCCGCGATCAGCCGTGGCATGATGCCCGGGCGGCCTGACCAATGCAAATGCGCTTTTAGTCTTGCTCTGCATCACTGCATCAACACCCGCCATGGCTGCACCACTTGCCAGCCTGGCTACTTCTAGTGAATCTTTCGAAATCACCGTGTCGCCGGTACTCAACGTGAGATAAGGCTTGCTGGTGGTCAGCTGTTGCTGCTCGGCTTCTAGCAAATCAAGATAGCTGGCCTGATGCACAGCGAGCAAATTTTCACGCTTGGCCGCAAAAAATGCAGGCCAATGGAGATTGGCATTAAGGGTTTGGTGCTGTTTGAGGTGTTGGACAATATATGCAAGCCGGTCGGGAGCCTCCGGGTGGCCTGTACCGGTGTCATGTTGCAAAAAGCGATCGCTGTAGAGGATAGTGACCGGTGAAGCCTGGGCTTCGAGCGGCAGGATAGATAGTAAAAAGAAACCCAGAAAATAACTGCGTAGCCAGAAATGCATTTCACCCTCCTCAACCACCGCTGTACAAGGATGCGCTCAAGAGCAGGCAAGCATCCCGCAACACTACAAATTAACCACGCGCTTGGGTGCGACCCGTCCATTTGCAAGCTGCACACCTAGCCCAAGGAACAAACCTGCTTCACTATATACCCTCAAATCACCGTCAGGAATCAGCCCCGGCAACCAGACCGGATTGCCCTGCTTGAAATAGTACGCGGCATCTGTAGACAGTTCTAACTTAGGCAGGGCGGTAATGGCAGTATCTACCGGCAACAGCAGCGCATCCCGCGCTTCCATGGTCATTGCCTCCAAACCCTCTAGTGTCACAGTATGTACGATCTGGTAGGTGGCTGTGGCAGTCCTGCGCAAGTTTATCAGGTGGGCACCGACACTAAGCGCTTTACCGATATCTTCGGCCAGGGTGCGGATATAAGTACCTTTGCTACAAGTCACTTCGATACGTGCGATATTATCCTGGCAATCCAGCAATTGCATTGCGTAGATAGTCACCTGGCGTGGCTTACGTTCCAGCTCTATACCTTCCCTGGCATAAGCATAGAGAGGCTTGCCATCCACCTTGAGGGCAGAATACATGGGAGGAATCTGGGTAATTTCACCTGTCAATGCAGGCAATACCGCTTTAATCGCTGGTGCCTGTACATCGCAGGTGACCTCCTGCAAAATCTCGCCTTCTTTGTCACCTGTCGTGGTCGTGATGCCAAACTTGACGGTGGCTACGTAAGTTTTATTTTCGTCAGTCAGGTGTTGCGCAAATTTGGTGGCTTCGCCCAGACAGATAGGCAGTACGCCAGTGGCCAGCGGATCCAGCGTGCCGGTATGTCCGGCTTTTTGGGCCTGGTACAGCCATTTGACTTTTTGCAGTGCCTGGTTGGATGAATAACCATGCGGTTTATCCAGCAGTAACACGCCGTGAACGGCGCGTTTGATGCGTTTTGTTTGCATAGAAAGTTATTCTTGCGAAGGGGTGTCAGGTGTCGCTGGTTCAGGCACCGGTGGTTCGGAGACGGCCTGATTAATCAGCTTATCCATGTGCATGCCGCGGTCTATCGATTCGTCATAGACAAAATGGAGTTGCGGCATGGTCCGCAACATCATGCGTTTGCCTAGTTGCGAGCGCAAGAAACCGGCAGCTTTTTCAAGGCCTTCCTGCAGGCCTTTACTGCTTTTGGATGCAGTGTAGAACACTTTTGCGTGTGCCATGTCACCGGCAACCTCAACATCAGTCAAGGTCACCATTTGCACACGCGGGTCTTTCACCTCAAACATCAGCAAATCAGCCAGTTCGCGGCGTATTTGCTCAGAGACACGGTCGTTACGAGAAAATGCTTTAGCCATATATCCTCCTGACTTTAAAAGCCTAAATGAGGCTAGGCGTCACACAAAAAATGGAGCGCTGCATATCTTGAATATGTAAGCGAACATTTTTTGGGTGGCAACAAAGCATCATGACGGGTTTTAAAGTCAAAGCGTACGAGCCACTTCAACGACTTCGTAGATTTCTAACGTATCGCCAACTTCAATCTCGTTGTAGTTCTTGAGTGACAGGCCACATTCAAGGTTGTTTTTGACTTCCTTGACATCGTCTTTAAAGCGTTTCAACGAATCAAGCTCACCGGTATGAATAATCACATTGTTACGTAACAGGCGGACTTTAGCATTCCGTTTAACCACGCCATCCTGTACATAACAACCAGCCACAGAGCCCACTTTGGAAATGCGGTACACTTCGCGGATTTCCACGGTACCAATCATTTGCTCTTTTTGCTCTGGTGCCAGCATGCCACCCAAAGCGGCTTTGATTTCGTCTACTGCTTCATAAATAATATTGTAGTAACGTAAATCCACACCCAGGTTTTCGACCAGTTTGCGTGCGCCAGTATCGGCACGCACGTTAAAGCCAATCAACACGGCTTTGGACGCAGCTGCCAGGTTGACATCAGACTCACTGATCGCACCGACAGCGGTATGGATAATATTGACGCGCACTTCGCTGGTAGACAGTTTCTGCAAGCTGGTCGTCAAGGCTTCGAAAGAACCCTGAACATCTGATTTAACAATCAGGTTCAGTGTTTGCACTGCGCCTTCACCCATATTTTCAAAAATATTTTCCAGCTTGGCTGCATGCTGTTTAGCCAGTTTCACATCACGGAACTTTCCTTGACGGAACAGGGCAATTTCACGTGCCTTGCGCTCGTCATTCAGGACAATGGTTTCTTCACCGGCACTTGGCACGTCAGACAAACCGAGCACTTCTACCGGAATAGAAGGACCTGCTTCTTTGATATCATTGCCGTTCTCATCCAGCATGGCGCGTACACGGCCATAAGCAGTGCCTGCCAGCAACATATCGCCACGGCGCAAGATGCCGGATTGCACCAATACAGTAGTGACCGGACCACGGCCTTTATCCAGGCGACCTTCAATCACCAGGCCTGTGGCCGGCGTATTTTGTGGTGCCATCAGTTCAAGCACTTCAGCCTGTAACAATACCGCTTCCAATAACTCGTCAATGCCTTTACCTGTTTTAGCAGACACTTCGCGGAACATGGCTTCACCACCATATTCTTCCGGCACCACTTCATGGGTAATCAGTTCGCTCTTCACACGCTCAGGCTGCGCCTCTGGTTTATCGATCTTGTTGATCGCCACCACGATAGGCACATTACCCGCTTTAGCATGGTGGATCGCTTCGATCGTTTGCGGCATGACACCATCATCGGCAGACACAACCAGAATCACAATATCCGTGGCCTTGGCGCCACGGGCACGCATGGCAGTAAACGCCTCGTGACCCGGGGTATCCAGGAAAGTCACCATGCCACGTGGCGTTTCCACATGATAGGCGCCGATATGCTGGGTAATGCCACCCGCTTCACCGGAAGCCACACGGCTACGGCGGATATAATCCAGCAAGGAGGTTTTACCATGGTCAACGTGACCCATAACTGTGACGACAGGCGGGCGTGCTTGCAACACGGCTTCCGTCATATCGGTTTCTTCGAGGAAACTCTCAGGATCGTTGGCAGCAGCGGCTAGGGCTTTATGTCCCATTTCTTCTACCAGAATAATCGCAGTGTCTTGATCCAGCACTTGGTTGATGGTGACCATCATGCCCATTTTCATCAGGGCTTTGATCACTTCAGCAGCTTTCACGGACATTTTGTGTGCCAGGTCAGCCACTGAAATGGTTTCAGGGATCATGACCTCTTTGATCACTGGCTCAGTTGGTGCATTAAATGCGTGCTGATCATCTTTGTTTGACTTGTGATGCTTGCCTTTAGGGGTGCGCCATCCCTGAGAGGTGCCGCCAGCTGCATCACCACGGGTTTTGATACCGCGTTTTTTGTTTTCGTTATCGTTCCAGTCACGATTACCAGGCTTGCTCTTTTTATCTTTGCTTTCCGCCGGTTTGTCAGCAACTTTGTTCGCTGGCTTATGCAGGGTACCTTCAGATAATTTCGTAGGCGCTGGCTTGTTCTTGGCTGCTTCAGCATCGGCCTGACGTTTCGCTTCTTCTTCAGCGCGACGCAATGTCAGTGCCTGCTTGCGTTGTACATCTTCTGCCTGGAGTGATAATAATTTAGCATGACGCGCCGCTTCGTTTTCACGCAAAGCGATTTCTTGCACAGACAATACTGCGCCTTTGGCTTTGGCGACAGGTGCAGCGGGTACCTCTGCTTCAGGCGCAGGTTCTGCCACTTCAGCAATGGGCTCCACCACTGGCTCAGGCTCAGCTTCAACCACAGGCGCTTCGATGACCGGCGCCTCAACTTCAGGCTGAACTTCGGCTATTGTTTCTTCGAATTCTTCAGGCAGTGCAGTGCTCACCTCTTCAATGGCAGCGGCTTCAACGGGAGACTCGTAACCACCTTCTTCAGGGCGCTCCAATACACGTTTTTTGCGCACTTCAACCTGAATGGTGCGTGCCTTGCCTGAACTATCCGTTTTTTTGATCTCGGTGTTCTGCTTGCGCATCAGGGTGATTTTGCCTTTTGGGGCATTGGCGGCGCCATGCTCTTTACGCAAGTAATCCAGCAGTGCAGCCTTGTCACCTTCTTCCAAAAAATCATCCACAGACGTTTTATTGACGCCTGCGCCTTTCAGTTGCTCGATGAGCAGGGTCGTTGGAAGACCCAGCTCTGCGGCAAATTGTGCGACGGTTGAAAGTGCCATGTACTGCTCCAGTTCAATTACTTTATATTCTAATTTAAGGTGTACGCATGATTCTTGCCTGGCGGGTTACAAGAAACCGCAAATTACTTAAACTCAGGTAACAAACCCAGACTATTTAAAACCTGGGCTGCTTTAGCGCCAGGTTATTTAAACCAGGGCGCGCGCGCGGTCATAATCAATGCCTTGGCACGCTCATCATCTATTCCAGTCAGCTCAACCAGCTCATCCACTGCCAGTTCAGCCAGGTCTTCGCTTGAATGGATGTTATTCGCTGAAAGCTTGTGTGCTGTATCCGCATCCATGCCTTCAAGCGTCATCAAATCATGCGTGTCTTCTTCCACTTTCTCTTCTTTGGCTATCGCCTCGGTCAGTAAAGCAGCGCGTGCGCGTGAACGTAACTCATTCACTGTGTCTTCATCAAAGGCTTCAATCTCAGCCATCTCCGAAATCGGCACATAGGCAATTTCTTCCAGCGTACTAAAGCCTTCTTGCACCAGGATATCGGCCACTTCTTCATCCACGTCCAGCTTCTCAATAAACAGCTGGCTGATTTTTGCGTATTCGTCCTGATTTTTCTGTGCGGCGGCTTCTTCAGTCAGGATATTCAGACTCCAGCCAGTCAGCTCAGAAGCCAGGCGCACATTTTGCCCATTACGGCCAATCGCCACGGCTAATTGCTCCTCGCTCACCACTACATCCATGCTATGTGCATCTTCATCGACAACGATAGAGCTCACTTCAGCCGGGGCCAGTGCGTTAATCACAAACTGCGCCGGGTCCATGCTCCACAACACGATATCAACACGCTCGCCACCCAATTCGGAAGTCACTGCCTGTACACGTGAACCACGCATACCGACACAGGTACCTACCGGGTCCAGGCGCTGGTCATTGGTTTTCACTGCGATCTTGGAACGCAAACCAGGATCACGCGCTGCAGAGCGAATCTCCAGCAAACCTTCTTCAATTTCAGGCACTTCCAGCTCAAACAAACGTTTGAGGAAATCAGGTGCAATACGCGACAAAATCAACTGTGGGCCACGGCCACCACGGTCTACGCGTGACAAGTAGGCACGTACACGGTCACCCACACGCAGGTTTTCTTTCTGAATCATCGCTTCACGTGGTAACAGGCACTCAATACGGCCCACCTCGATAATCGCGTTGCCCTTTTCCATACGCTTGATCACACCAGTGACCAGGCTTTCGCCACGACCCAAAAAGTCCTGGATCATTTGTTCACGTTCAGCTTCACGTACTTTTTGCAGAATCACTTGTTTGGCAGCTTGTGCGCCAATACGGCCAAAAGAGATAGACTCTAATGGTTCTTCGGCATAATCGCCAATCTGGCGGCCTTCCGCACGTGCGTCTTCTTCATCAAATTGATAGGTGGAGCTTTCGAGCAAGTCGTACTCGACATATTGCCAGCGTCTGAAAGTGCTGTAATCACCACTTTCGCGGTCAATTTCCACACGAATGTCGGCACCTTCTTCATGGTTCTTTTTAGTTGCTGAAGCCAATGCCAGCTCCAATGCCGTAAAAATCACTTCTTTACTGACATTCTTTTCATGTGCCAGAGCATCAACCAACAACAATATTTCACGACTCATCGCAATCTCCAACGCACCGTACGAATTAACTAAACGAATTAATCAAAAACCGGGCTCAAACGAGCCTTGTCTATATTATCCAGCGATAAACTGTAATTCCAGCCATCACACTCAATCTTTACCTTGCCCTCTTCAACGCCTTGCAGAATACCTAAAAAGGTTTTTCTTGGCAGCGTCGTTGGTGTGGATTTAGGGCCGTCATCCTTAATCCCGATTCGCAACTTGATCTGCACTCGTTCACCTGCAAAGCGGACAAAATCACTTTCTTTGCGCAATACACGATCCAGGCCAGCAGACGACACTTCCAGCCTGTCATAATCGATATCCAGTTCGACGGTTAACACATTACCCAACTGGTTGCTTACCAGCACGCAGTCATCAATGTTCACACTGTCTTTAATATCCGTAGGCGCCAGCTTATCGATAAACACGCGTAGCAATTTACCGCGGTTGGATATTTCAAAATCAACCAACTCATATCCCAATTGGGTAACTGTCTTTTCAACAACCGAATGCAAATCCTGCATGGCGACCCTTATTTCCCAAACATATCGACCAGAAACGAAAAATGGGCGCAAAGCCCATCAATCCACAGCATTATACCAAAATTCCTTTTAAATTTAAAGCCATAACTTGCAGCCCCACCTGTGGCCCGCCTTGCATTTTTGCGATAAATAAAGGTCATCTGATTCTGATTAGCCCACTTGGGTCAATGACATGCTTGTTTTGGATGCTTATGATGCTTGTAGACGAGGGAGAAGACGCAACAACAGCCGTACAACGCAGACCAATACTGACCCAGCGGCGTGAATCATTGGTAGCAAGCAGTTCCCCAATACAGATTTCATGGCAGTCTATTAAATGTTTTA